>JAVHMA010000013.1 GCA_031081715.1 Armatimonadota bacterium
CCCGCGAGCGCGCTCGTAGCCGCAGCCCACCCCGCCAGCCGCCGGGCGTACAGCCCCAGGAACGTGGGGGTCGCCGCGGCCACGCACACCAGGTCCGCCACCAGAAACAGGTACAGCACGCTGTACCCGCGGGCGGCGAGCGCGATCGCGGCCAGCGCCAGGGCCACCGTCATCAGGCGGGACCAGCCCAGCAGCCGGGAGGGCCCCGCGGCCGGCCGCAACCGCGAGAGGTCGGCGGTGAAGACCGCGGCCAGGCCGTTGAGCAGGGTGTCGATGCTGCTCATCGCCAGCGCCACGGCGAGGACCAGGACGCCGATGATGACCCATGCCGGCGCGACCGCCAGCAACAGGCTGAAAAAGGCCACGGACGGCGTCTGCGCCCGCCCGGTCGCCGCGGCGACCACGCCCAGCAGGCCGGGCAGGATCACGATGGGCACCACCAGCGCGGCCGACACCCACATCGCGCGGCGGAGCACGCCGAGGTCGCGGGCCAGGTAGACGCGCTGCCAGTATCCCTGGTGGAACAGGTTCGCGCCCAGGATCGCGATGACCAGCGTGACCGCGCCCTCGACCCCGGGCCGGTACCCGGGCGCGAGCAGCGCGGGCGCGCCCTGCCGCACCGCAGCCATCACGGCGATCGGGCCGCCCAGGGCACCGACCACCCCCGCGAAGGCCGCCACGAGCAGCGGGACGATGATCGCCGCCTGGAGCCGGTCGGTGAACACCGTGGTCGGCAGTCCACCGTAGGCGGTGTAAGCCAGCGTGGCCAGGCCCACGAGGGCCGCGGTCAGCGCCAGCGGCTGCCCGCTCACCAGGTTGACCGCGAGCGCGATGCCGGTGATCTCCGCGGTCAGGAAGACGAACATGTAGAAGACCATCACGGCCAGCGCGAGCGCGTACATGCCGCGGCCGTAGCGCGCCCAGACGAACTCGGTGAGCGAGTGACCGTGGGGCACGAGCGTCCGCATGCGCCGGCCGAGCGGGATCAGCGCGAGCATCGGTGCCGCGCTGCCCAGCCCGTAACCGAGCAGCGCGGGCAGGCCGCCCCAGGTGCCGGCCTCGGCCGGACTATAGAGAATCCAGGCGCCCATGGCCGAGGCGACGATCGTCGCGACCGCGGTCTGCGTCCCGGCGGAGTCGCGGGCGCTGATGTAGGCCTCCACCGACAGCCGGCGGCGGCGAGCGTCCAGCAGGCCGACTGCGGCGAAGGCCGCAGCGGCGGCCACCACCGCTGCGACGCTGAGCAGGGGAGACGGCACGGACCGGTCCCTCCTCGTGCCGGCGCGGGACACGGTGCCGTCGGCCGGGAAATGCGCGAGGCCGCAGCCCGGGGGCGCAGCCTCGTCCGACTCACGCGGCCTGGTCCCTTCGCTGGCATTACCCAGATCAGGTTCCGGGGGTCAGCGGCATCATGGGGCCGCTTTCTCAGCCGGGCTCACCCGGCTCCCCCCAGGCTCCGTATGCAGTTGGGCTCCGGGGCCTACTATACTCCCGCCCGGGACTGCGCGCAACCGCAGCCCGCGCGGTCGTGGCTCGCCAAGCGTGGCGGCCGTCGACGCGCACGAACCGCGCCCGGTCGCGTGGGGTGACGCCCCCTACGTCGCCGACGCCCCGCCGTCCACCGGCAGCGCTACCCCCGTGATCCACGCGGCGGCGTCGGAGGCCAGGAACACCACGGCGCGCGCCACGTCGTCGGCCGTCCCCAGGCGCCGCAGCGGCAGCCGCGCCTGTGCGGCGCGGCGCTGCTCGTCGGTCCAGGCCGTCCAGACGTCACGATTGAGGTCGGTGCACACGAACCCCGGGCAGACCGCGTTCGCGCGCAAGCCGTCCGGGCCGTAGCGGACGGCAAGCGCGCGCGTGAGCGCGAGCAGCCCGGCTTTGCTGGCGTCGTAGGCCGGCGTCATGCCCGTCTGCGTCTGCAGGGCCAGCACCGAGGACACGTTGACAACGTTTCCCCGCGCGGCGATCAGGTGGGGGAGCGCGTATCGGCTGCAGAGGAACGCGCCGCGCAGGTTGGCCGCCAGGATCTCGTCCCAGCCCGCCGCGTCCTCGTCGCCGACCGGCCGCCGCCGGATGATGCCAGCGTTGTTCACCAGGACATCCAGACCGCCGAACCGCTCGACCGTGGCCCCGATCAGCCGGCGGGCATCAGCCTCGTCGGCGACGTCCGCGCGCACGAAGGCGCAGGCTGCGCCGACCGCCTCCGCCGCGGCCCGGCCGCGGTCCTCGCGGCGGCCCGCGATGACCACGCGGGCGCCCACCGAGGCGGCCAGTCGCGCGGTGGCAAGCCCGAATCCCGCGGTCCCGCCGGTAACGAGTACCACCTTGCCATCCAGATGCACCATGGCCCCTCCCGCCCTCACGCCGGTAGGATGCGGCGCCCGAACACCGCGAACCCCGATGGAGGGATTGCCCGTGGGCGGCCGCACGATCCTGCACGTGGACATGGACGCCTTCTTCGCGGCGGTGGAGCAACTCCGCCGCCCGGAGCTGCGCGGGCGGCCCGTGGTCGTCGGCGGTGACGGCGACCCGCGCAAGCGCGGCGTGGTCTCCACCGCGTCCTACGAGGCACGCGCCTTCGGGGTCCACTCCGCGATGCCGCTGCGCGTCGCCTACCGGCGTTGCCCGCACGCGGTCTTTCTGCCCGTGGACTTCGCGGCGTACCGCGCGGCCTCGGAGCGGATGCACGCCATCCTGCGGGAGACCGGTGCTCGGGTGGAGTCGCTGGGCCTGGACGAGGCGTTCCTGGACTGCACCGGCCTGCCCGACGACGGCGAGACCATCGCGCGGGCCATCAAGGCGCGCATCGCCGACGAGCTCCACCTCACGGCATCGGTCGGCGTCGGCCCGAACAAGCTGGTCGCGAAGATCGCGTCGGGGCTGGTGAAGCCCGACGGGCTTACGGTAATCCGCGAGGACGAAGTCGCCGCGCGCCTGGCGCCGCTGCCGGTCACGGTCCTGTGGGGTGTGGGACCGAAGACCGCCGCCCGCCTGCGCGAGGTGCTCGGCGTGCGCACCGTGGGCGACCTGGCGGCCATGCCGGAAGCACGACTGCGAGCGCTGTTCGGCCCGCGCCACGGCGCGCATCTCCACGAGACCGCGCTGGGGCGCGACGAGAGCCCGGTGGAGACCGACTGGGCGCCGAAGTCGATCAGCCGCGAGCGGACCTTCCAGGTGGACCTGCGCCGGCCGCAGGAGATTCGGGAGACGGTCGGCCGCTTGGCGCGCGAGGTCGCCGGCGACCTGCGCGAGCAGGGCTACCGGACGGCGAACGTCACGCTGAAGGTCCGGCTCGTGCCCTTCCGCACGCTGACCCGATCGCGCACCCTGACGGTGCCGACCGACGACCCGGCCGAGATCGCCCTTGCGGCCGCCCGTCTCCTCGATCGGGTGCCGCTGGACCGGCCCGTCCGGCTGCTCGGGGTGCGCGTCGCGAAGCTCAGCCCGGCCTCCGACGCCGCGCCGACACCCTGCGCCGGCGCGGGGCCGGAGCCCGACCCCGCGCCGCCCGCCTAGGTGGCCGCGCGCACCGCGGCCTCGAGCGCGGCGTAGTCCGGCTCCGTCGCCTGCGTGGGCGCCACCCACTTGTACCGGACGACGCCCGTCGCGTCGAGCACGAAGACCGAGCGCATCGCCACGCCCGGCAGCGTGCCGCCGGCGAAGTTTGGGTCCTGGACGTCGAACGCGCGCACCGCCTCGCGGTTGTAGTCGGACAGCAGCGTGAAGTTGAGCCCGTTGGCGTCGGCGAACCCCTTCTGGGCGAACGGCGAGTCTACGCTGATGCCGATGATCTGCGCGTCCAGCGCGTTGAAGGCCGCCATCCCGTCGCGCAGCGCGCACATCTCTCGGGTGCACACGCCCGTGAAGGCGCCCGGGAAGAACGCCAGCACCGTGGGTTTGCCGAAGAAGTCCGCGAGCCCGACCGGCTTGCGATCCGCGTTGATGAGCCTCACGTTCGGTGCCCGATCCCCTACCTCGACCGCCACGTCCTCACCCTCCCCGTCGGTCCGTGATCATCCGGCGTCGTGAAGGCCGGCGGCGCACAGCGCGACCGGCTCGCCCTCGCGGTGCACGCCGGCGTCCATGACCTCTCCCGCAACGATCAGCGACTCGCCGGAATCCACCGCCGCCACGACCCTGCGCTCGACGTACGCCAGGGCGTCGACGAAGATCGGCGCGCCGGTGCTCGACGCATAGAGTTCATGGTCGCCCAGGCGGTTCCCTTCGTGCGGCCCGCGCCTGTGTCATCGCCGCCGCGCGCCAACCCCCCGGACCGGTCGCGGCGTCTGCAGGTACAGACCGGCGTGGGGGTGAGTCTCCTCTCACAGGAGGGCCGCCGGATCTCCGGCGAAGGTAGATCGTGGCAGGCCGCCCCACGCGCCCCCCGAGGTGAAACCATGAGCCGCGAGCTGATCGTCACACGCCAGGAGCTGGTGGACCTGCACCGCCGCGCGCCGAGGAATGCGGTCCTCAGCGTCTACCTCGACCAGGCGGAGCCCGGGAAGGCGGCGCTGCGTCGCGGGCAGAGCGCGCTGAACGCCGGCCTGCGCGAGCTCGAGCGCGCGCACCCTGACGACCGCGCGCTGGCGGCTGCCGCGGAGGGCGCCCGGCGGATCTACCGCAAGCTCCCGCCGGAGGACCGGCGGCGCCACCTGGTCCTGTTCCTCTCGCTCGAGTCCGACTGGCTGTGGTGGCGCAGCCTCCAGCTGCCGCCGGGCGATCGGATGGTGTGGATGGACCGACCCTACCTCAGGCCGCTCGTGGCGCTGCTGGACAGCGCGCCACCGGTGGGCGTCGTGGTGGTCGCTAGCGGCATCGTGCGGCTGCTGACGTGGTCGCAGGGTGTGGTGGACGAGGCGACGCCGCGGAAGTTCGTGCTCGCCGACGAGGACTGGCGCCGGTACGCCGGGCCGGCCCCGGCGCACCCCGGCATGGCACAGCAGACCTCCACCAATGTCGAGAAGTACGAAGACCGGGTCGAGGTCCACCTCCGGCGCTTTCTGGCTGAGGTGGGCGGCGAGGTCGCGGAGGCGGGCGAACGCGAGCGGTGGCGACGGGTCGTCCTCCTCGGCGCCCCGGCGCTCACCGAGGCGCTGGCCGCCTCGCTTCCCGATCCCTGGCGGTCCCGCGTCCTCCCCGGACCGGCGCTCAACCTGGCCAGGGCACCAGCTGGCGCGGTCGCCGGCGCGGTGACCGGCGTGGTCGCCGGCTGGGTCCGGGCGCGCGATCGGGAGGCGGTGCGCGAGCTCCTGGATACCGTGGCCGTGGGCGGGACCGCGGCGACCGGCGCCCAGGCCTGCCTGGACCTTCTACGAGAGAACCGAGTGAGCCACCTCTACCTGGACGACCAGCTCCGGCTCTCCGGCTACCGGCGGCCGGACGGGGCGCTGATCATCGCGGACGGTCCGGTGCCGCCAGGGGCGGCTGTGGAGCGTCACCTGGTCGAGCGCATGATCGAGATGGCCCTCGACCAGGGCGCGGCCGTCACGCTCGTCGGCGGCGAGGCGGCCGAGCGCCTCCGCGCGGCCGGCGGGGTCGGAGCGCGTCTTCGCTACTGAGACGGTGACCCCGCAGGCCGCGCAGTGGATCGTGTTCGGCACGCTGGCCGCCGCCCTGGTGCTGTTCGCGAGCGGCCGGTGGCGCTACGACGTCGTGGCTCTGCTCGCGCTCATGGTGGTGGCGCTGGCGGGTATCGTCCCCTCCGGCGAGGTGTTCTCCGGCTTCGGCCATCCCGCGGTCGTGACCGTCGCCGCGGTCCTGGTGGTCAGCCGCGGGCTCCAGAACTCCGGCGTCGTGGACGTGATCGCCGCCAGGCTCGGCCGTCTCGGCAACCGCCCCGTCGGGCAGGTCCTGGCGCTCGTGGCGACGGTCACCGTGGCCTCGGCCTTCATGAACAACGTCGGCGCCCTGGCCCTGCTGCTCCCGGTCGCGATCAGGATGGCCCGCAAGAGCGGCACGCCGGCGTCCGTGCTCCTGATGCCGCTCGCCTTCGGATCGCTACTGGGCGGGCTGACGACGCTCATCGGCACGCCGCCCAACATCATCATCGCGACGTTCCGGGCGCAGAACGGTGCCGGGCCGTTTGGCATGTTCGACTTCACGCCGGTCGGTGGGGCGGTGGCCCTCGTCGGGGTGTTGTTCGTCAGCCTGGTCGGCTGGCGCCTGATCCCACAGCGCAAGGGCCAGGCCTCCCGCGAGGACCTCTTCGACATCGAGGGCTACATGAGCGAGCTGCGCGTCCGCGACGACGCGAAGGTGGCCGGCCAGACGGTCCGCGAGGTGGAGACCTCCACCGAGGGCGACGTGGTCATCGTCGGCTTGATCCGGGGCGAGCGACGGCTGCCGGCGCCGTCGGGCTTCGAGGTGCTGCGCGCGGGCGACGTCCTGGTGGTGAAGGCGGACCCCGAAGCGCTGAAGACCCTGGTCGAAGCCTGCGGGCTCGAGCTCGTGGGCAGCAAGGGACTGGACGCGGACAGCCTCGGGTCCGACGAGGTGAGCGTCGTCGAGGCGGTCGTCGCGCAAAACGCCGCGATCGACGGGAAGACCCCACGCGGCCTCAACCTGCGGTGGCGGTACGGGCTCAACCTGCTCGGCCTCTCGCGCCAGGGCGAGGGGAACCAGCAACGCCTGAAGAGCATCCGCATCCAGGCCGGCGACATCCTGCTCCTGCAGGGGCGGACCGACGCGATCCCCGACGCCCTCACGGCGCTCGGCCTGCTGCCGCTCGCCGAGCGCGGCCTGCGGCTCGGGCCCCCGCGGCGGATCCTCCACGGCGTCGGCCTCTTCGGGGCCGCGCTCGCGGCCGCGGCCAGCGGACTTCTCCCGGTCCAGATCGCGTTCGTCGCCGCCGCGCTGCTCATGGTCCTCACCGGCCTGCTGTCGCTGCGCGAGGTCTACGAGAGCATCGACGGCCCCATCATCATCCTGCTGGGCGCCATGATCCCCATCGGCCGCGCCCTCGAGGCGACCGGCGGGGCGCGGACGATCGCCTCGGGCCTGCTCGCGCTGGGGACCTCGCTGCCGCCCGTCGCGACGCTCGCGCTCGTGCTCATCGGCACGATGTTCCTCTCCGACGTCATCAACAACGCGGCCGCCGCGGTCCTCATGGCGCCGATCGCGGTGAACGTGGCCGCCGGGCTGGGCGCCTCGGCCGACCCGTTCCTGATGGCGGTCGCCATTGGCGCCTCGTGCGCGTTCCTGACGCCGATCGGCCACCAGTCGAACACGCTGGTAATGGGCCCGGGCGGCTACCGCTTCGGCGACTACTGGCGGATGGGTCTCCCGCTCGAGGCGCTGATCGTCGCGGTGGCCCTCCCGCTGCTGCTGTGGGTCTGGCCGCTCGCGGCGCGCTAGGGACAGGAACGCCCGCACCGCAGCCGAAGCATCCTCCGATGTCCGCCCGATCCGGCATGCGCGTGCTCGTGCTCCGCGACGCCGAGGTCGTCGCCGACCCGCCCGAGCCGCTGGCGGCCCTGGCGCGGCGCGACGGCCAGGTGCTGTGGATCGACCTGACGCCCCCCAGCACCGACGCGTTGGGGCCCGTCGCGGAAGCCTTCGGCCTCCACCCGCTCGCGGTCGAGGACGCGCTCAAGCGGCAGCAGCGCCCCAAGGCCGAGGACTACGAGGGGTTCCTGTTCATCACGGTCCACGCCGCGCGGCAGCGCGGCTCCCACGAGGTGGCCCTCGACGAGATCGACCTCTTCTACGGTCGCGACTACCTCGTCACGGTGCACAGCGGCGCGGCCGCGGCGGTGGAGGAGGCCCGGCGGCGGGTGGTGCAGGCACCACCGGAGTTGCGGTCCGCGCGCGGCTACCTGCTCTACGCGCTCCTCGACGCGGTGGTGGACACCTACTTCCCCGTCCTGGACGCGATGGACGCGTACATCGAGCGGCTCGAGGACACGCTCTTCAAGCGACCGCACCCCCGGACGCTGGACCGACTCTTCGCCGCCAAGCGTTCCCTGCTCGCGCTGCGCCGGGTGGCCGGCCCGCAGCGCGACATGATGAACCTGCTGCTCCGTCACGAGAGCGCGCTGGTGGACGAGCGGCTGCGCGCCTACTTCCGCGACATCTACGACCACCTGCTACGGATCACCGACGGCATCGACACGCACCGCGACCTGCTCGCCGGCGCGGTGGAGATCTACCTGAGCCTGACCAGCAACCGCCTCAACGAGGTCGTCAAAGTTCTCACGATCATCACCGCGGTCTTCGCGTCGCTCGCGGTGATCACCGGCGTCTACGGCATGAACTTCGAGCGGGCGTACCCGCCCTTCGACTGGCGCTATGGCTTCCCCGCCGCGCTGGGCCTCATGGCCGCCAGCGTGGCCGTCATGCTCGCGATCTTCCGCCGCCTGGGTTGGCTATGACCGGGGCACGGCCCGGGGGGTTCGGGTACGTCACGCCCGAGAATCTGGCGCTGCTCGTCGACCTCTACGAGCTGGCGATGGCCGACAGCTACCTGCGGGGCGGCATGAATGACCGCGCGACCTTCGCGCTGTTCGTGCGCTCGCTGCCGCCCAACCGGGCGTTCCTGGTGAGCGCGGGCCTGGAGACCGCGCTGGCCGGGCTCGAGGACCTCCGCTTCACCGACGCGACCATCGCCTACCTGGCGGGGCTGGGGCTGTTCAGCGACGCGTTCCTGGCGTACCTGCGGGCGTTCCGGTTCACCGGTGACGTGCGCGCGATTCCCGAGGGCGAGGTGTTCTTCCCGCCCGAGCCGCTGCTCGAGGTCAGCGGCCCGCGGATCGAGGCGCAGATCGTCGAGACGTTCCTGCTCAACACGCTGAACTACCAGGTCATGGTGGCGAGCAAGGCCGCGCGCGCCGTGCTGGCGGCGCGCGGCCGCGGGGTGGTGGACTTCTCGCCGCGCCGCGACCACGGCGCGGACGCGGCGCTCAAGGCGGCGCGGGCCGCCTACCTCGCCGGGTGCACCGGCACCTCGAACGTGCTCGCGGGCCTGCACTACGGCATCCCGGTCGTCGGCACGATGGCGCACTCCTACGTCATGTCGTTCTCCGACGAGCTCGAGGCGTTCCGGGCGTTCGCGCGCGACTTCCCCACCAACGCGGTGCTGCTCATCGACACCTACGACACCCTCCAGGGCGCGCGGCACGCGGCGACGGTGGGCCGCGAGATGGCGGCGCGCGGTGCCCGGCTGCGCGGTGTGCGGATTGACAGCGGCGACCTGGCCGCGCACAGCCGCGCGGTCCGCGCCATCCTGGACGAGGCGGGGTTGCGCGACGCCCGTATCGTCCTCAGCGGCGACCTGAACGAGCACCGCATCGCGGCGCTGCTGGCGCAGGGCGCCGCCGTCGACGCGTTCGGGGTCGGGACTGAGCTCGGGACCTCGGCGGATGCGCCGAGCATCGGCGGTGTCTACAAACTCGTCGAGGACGAAAAGGGCTACCGGGTCAAGCTCAGCACCGGGAAGGCCACGCTCCCCGGGCGCAAGCAGGTATGGCGGCAACTGGACGCCGAGGGGCAGCCGGTCGGCGACCTGCTGGCACTGGCCGACGAGCCCGGGCCGCCGGAGGCGGCGCCGCTGCTGGTCGAGGTGATGCGGCATGGTCGCCGCACCTGGGCGGAGCCGCTGGAGGAGAGCCGCCGGCGCTGCACCGAGCGGCTGGCGAACCTGCCGGAGGAGCTGCGCCAGCTGGACGACGGCATGGCGTATCACGTGGCGCTCAGCCCGGCACTGCAGGCGCTGCGCGCGCGCATGACGGACGACGGCTAGCCGCCGCGCTCAGGCAACTTCAGCGAACCGCTCGATCAGCCGCGCCATCAGCCCGACCGTCTCCTCGAAGTCGGCGAGCCGGATGTTCTCGTCGGGCGCGTGCGCGCGGGCGCCCCAGTACGACGTGCCGATGCTGGCGATCGGCGCGCCGATGGCCGCCGCCAGGTCGTGCATCGGCCCGGTCCCCGCCGACGTCGGCAGCACGACGACCTCGCGGCCGGTCGCCTCGGCCGCCACCCCGCTCACCAACGCGACGAACGGGTCGTCGAGATCCGTGCGGTGCGCGCGCTCACCGCCCAGCAGCGTCACCGAGACGTCGAGCCCAAAGCGCGCGAAGTGCCGACGCACGAGCTGCGCGATCTCCTCCGGGTCCTGGTCCGGCACGAGCCGGAAGTCCACCTTCGCCCGCGCCCGACGCGGCAGCACGGTCTTCGAGCCAGGCCCGGTGTACCCGCTCTCGATGCCGCAGACGGTGCAGGTCGGCGCGTAGAGGAGCTGGCGGTGGGCGTCGAACCCGGTGAGTCCCCCGATGAACCGGTCCACGCCAAGCTGGCGCTTGAGTTCTTCCTCGTCGAAGGGGAGCCGCCGCGTGGCCTCCAGCTCGCGGGGGCCGGGCTCGCGCACGCGGTCGTAGAATCCGTCCACCAGCACGCGCCCGGTGGTCGGGTCTTTCAGCGACGCGAGCGCCCATGCCATGCGCGTGCCGGCGCCGTCCACGATGGCGCCCAGCGAGGAGTGCAGATCGCGGCTCGTGGCGTGCACCTCCAGGTCGAGGTAGCAGATGCCCTTGACCCCGAGCGTGACTTGGAGGCGCTCCCTGACGTCGCGCTGGCCGAACTCCCAGATGCAGCCCTCGGCGCGCAGCGCCGCGGCGTGCCGCCGGACGTAGGCGCCGAAGTGCACCGATCCGATCTCCTCCTCGCCCTCCACCAGGAACACGACGCGGCACGGCAGCCGGCCCCGGGCGGCCTGCACCGCGCGCACCGCGGCGAGCCGCGAGACCAGGTCGCCCTTGTTGTCGCCGACCCCGCGGCCGAACAGCCGGCCGTCGCGTACCGTCGGCTCGAACGGCGGCGACGTCCACTCGTGGAGCGGATCGGGTGGCTGGACGTCGTAGTGGTCGTAGAAGAGCAGCGTGCGCCCGCTCTCGCCCGCGAACTCCGCGATCACGAGCGGCGCGGCACCGGGCAGCGTGTGCACGGCCACGCGGGCGCCGGCCTCCTCGAAGAGACGCCCCACGAGCGCCGCGCACTCCCCGATCCCCTCCCCGGTCGCCGCGACGCTCGGCTGGCGCGCGAGCCGGCGCAACGTCTCCAGCGCGGGCGCGGTCTGTGCTCGGGCGTGGTCGGCGAGCGTGGCCATCGATCTCCCGGCGGTGTGGCTCGAACCGCTAGCGGGCGAACCGGTCCAGCAGGTGCGCCAGCATGACGACGGTCTCCTGGAAGTCCGCCAGCCGGATGTGCTCGTCGGGCGCGTGCGCGTTGCATCCCCAGTACCCGGCGCCCAGGCTGAGGATGGGCAGGCCGAGCGGTCCCCCGAGGTCGTGCATCGGCCCGGTCCCCGGCGAGGTAGGCATGAGCACCAGCTCGCGGCCGGTGGCCTCGCGCACCGCGTCCATCACCAGGCGCACGAACGGGTCGCGCAGGTCGGTCTGGAACGCGCGCTCACCGCCGAAGAGCCGCAGCGTGTAGCCGCGCAGCCCTGTGCGGTCGAGGTGCGCGCGCAGCCGCCCGACGATCTCCTCCGGATCCTGGTCGGGCACCAACCGGAAGTCGATCTTGGCACGGGCCCGCCGCGGCAGGACGGTCTTCATGCCCGCGCCGGTGTAGCCCGCGTCGATGCCGCAGATCGTGCAGGTCGGCTCGAAGAGATAGGCACGGACCGCGGCGCGACCGCTCCGCCCCTCGATGAGGCGGTCGGTACCCGCCTGCAGCCGGAGCTGCGCGTCGTCGAGCGGCGCCCGGTCGGCGGCTTCGAGCGCCTCGGGCCGCGGGGGCCGCACCGCGTCGTAGAAGCCGGGGATCAGGATGCGGCCGTCGGCGCCGCGCAGACCGGCCAGCGCCCAGATGAGCCGCGTCGCCGCGCCGTCCACCAGCGCGCCCCACATCGAGTGGAGGTCCCGCGCGGTCGCCTCCACCTCGAGCTCCACGTAGCAGATGCCCTTCACCCCGGCGATCACGTGCAGGCGCTCGTGCGGGTCGCGCTCGCCGTACTCCCAGACGCAGCCGCCCGCGCGCAGCCGGTCGGTCGCCGCGCGCACGTAGCCGCCAAAGTGGACGGAGCCCACCTCCTCCTCGCCCTCGACGAGGAAGAGCGCGCGGCACGGCAGGCCGCCGGCGGTCTCGCGCAGCGCCCGCAGGGCCGCGAGCCGGCTCACCAGGTCGCCCTTGTTGTCGGCGACCCCGCGGCCGTAGAGGCGGCCGTCGCGCGCGGTCAGCTCGAACGGCGGGACGGTCCACTCCCACAGCGGCTCCGGGGGCTGGACGTCGTAGTGGTTGTAGAACAGCAGCGTCCGGTCGCTGCGGCCGGGGAACTCCGCGAGCAGCGCGGGCGGCGCGCCGTCCAGGCGCAGCCGCTCGACGCGCGCGGCCCCCGCCTGGCGGAACTGCGTCTCGACCTCGGAGGCGGTCTCCTCGAGGCCGCGGCCCTGCGCGGCGACGCTCGGGTGCCGGACCAGCCGGTCGAGGAGCGCCAGGTGCTCGGCGAGGTGGGCGGCGACGTGCGCCCGAATGGACTCCATGAGGAACGACCAAGAGTTCTCCCTCGCCGCGTCGAACCCTCCCCCAGTCCAGGGTGGAGACTTGAGTGTGCCAGAGGTCGAAATCCGCACGGTCACCGACATCGAGACCCTGCGGCGCGTCGAGGTGCTCCAGATGGAGATCTGGGGCATGCCGCCGCGCGAGGTCGTGCCCGCGCACCAGCTCAAGGCGGCCACCGGCGCTGGCGGCGCGGTCATCGTGGCCGTGGACGCAGCCGGCGATCTCGTCGGGTTCTGCTACGGCTTCGCGGGCTGGCGCCAGCGCCGGCCGCTGTTCTATTCGCACATGGCCGGGGTGCGCGGCGGCCGGCAGCTCCAGGACATCGGGTTCGCGCTCAAGCGGGCGCAACGGGAGGCCGCGCTCGCGATGGGCTACGACCACGCGGTCTGGACCTACGACCCGCTCCAGAGCGTGAACGCGCGCTTCAACCTGCACAAGCTCGGCGCCACCGCCCGGCGCTACTACCGCAACTACTACGGCGAGATGCCCGACGAGCTGAACCAGGGCACGGACAGCGACCGGATCGAGGTGGACTGGGCGCTTCGCTCGCGCCGGGTGGAGGCGGCCGTCGGCGGCCGGCCGGCGGAGCGCGACTGGCAGGAGGCGCCGCGCGTGCTCGAGGCCCTGCCGTGGACCGAGGGCCCGGCGCCGAGCGACCCGGTCCTCCATGCCGGTGCGCCCACGGTCCGCATCGAGATCCCCACCGACTTCCCGCAGATCCGGCAGCGCGATCGCGGCCTGGCCCGCGCCTGGCGCGTCGCCACGCGGGAGGCGTTTCAGACCTACTTCGGCCGCGGGTACACCGCGGTGGACTTCGCGCTGACCCGCGGCGAGCGGCTGCGCGGCGACTACGTGCTGAGCAGGGAGCCCCATGAGGATTGACGCCGTCGAGCTGCGCGAGGTCCAACTCCCCTACCGCGCGCCCTTCGAGACCTCGTTCGGACGCGAGGACACCAAGGCGTGCCTGCTCGTCCGGGTGCAGGCAGACGGGGTGGAGGGCTGGGGCGAGGTCCCCGCGGGCCGCGCCCCGCTCTACAACGAGGAGACCGACGACACCGCGTGGCTCGTGCTGGAGCAGTTCCTGATCCCGCCGCTGCTGGGCAAGCCGGCGCCGCGGCCGGAAGAGTTCGCGCGGCGGGTAGCGCACATCCGCCGGCACCACATGGCGAAAGCCGGCCTGGAAGCGGCGCTGTGGGACCTCCACGCCCGGCGCGAAGGACGGTCGCTGGCGCAGGCCCTGGGCGGGGAACGTCCGGTGGTCCCTGTCGGCGTCAGCCAGGGAATCGAGGCGACGATCGAGGAGCTGCTGGAGCGCATCGGCGGCTACCTGGCCCAGGGCTACCGGCGCATCAAGATCAAGATCAAGCCCGGCTGGGACATCGAGCCGGTCCAGCGCATCCGCGAGCGGTTCGGCGACATCCTGCTCCAGGTGGACGCCAACTCCGCCTACGATCTCGACGCGGCCGGGGTGTTCCGCGCGCTCGACGGCTACGGCCTGCTGCTGATCGAGCAGCCTCTGGCCGAGGACGACCTGGTGGACCACGCGGCGCTGCAGGCGCAGCTCCGCACACCGATCTGCCTGGACGAGTCGATCGTGCACGCGCGCGCCGCTCGGGCTGCGCTGCGCCTGGGCGCCTGCCGCATCGTGAACATCAAGCAAGCGCGCGTGGGTGGGCTGAGCGAGGCGGTGGCCCTCCACGACCTGTGCCGCGCGCAGGGGGTGCCGGTCTGGTGCGGCGGCATGCTCGAGACCGGTATCGGCCGTGCGGCGAACCTGGCGCTGGCCTCGCTACCCAACTTCACGCTGCCGCACGACCTGTCGGCGAGCGACCGCTACTTCCGGGAGGATCTGATCGACCCACCAGTCGTCCTGAACCCCGACGGCACGATCAGCGTCCCCAAAGAGCCCGGGCTGGGCGTGCGCATCGTGATGGAGCGGGTCGAGCGCGCCACGGTCCGCCACGCCCGGTTCCCCGCGTAGCCCGGTTCACGCCCTCCCCGGGTCGCGCCCCGCGGTGTCAGAGGGCGGGCGGCGGTACCTCAGTCGCCGAGCGCGGGCGGAGGAGCAGGGGGCACGACGGGCGGTGGGACACCGGGGCGGCGGCGGAGACCGGGGTCGCTACTCCCCCTGAAGATGGCGATGGCCTGGATGAGCGATCCGGTCGGGGCGTAGACGACGCGAAAACCGATTCCCTCGCCACGGTAGACGAACCAATCGGCGCGCGTGCCCGGGAGGTTGCTCGGCACCACCAGCTCGGGTTCACCGTGGACCCACCAGATGCGCGACCCGTCCAGACCGACCGTGAGGCCCTCGGCGGTCTGGTAGGCGACACCGCAGTTGGTCTCCAGGCGCGCCGCCCGGTCCTCGGCGAAGGCGACCGCGATCTCGCAGGGCAGCCGGCCCGAGGCACCGCGCACCTCGGCCGCTGACATGCCGAGGCGCAACGGACCGATCGCCTCACCTGGCACGATGAGCGCCACGCCCGCGGGCTGCGCGCGCAGCGCGCCTGCGGCGGCCAGCCCCACCGCGAGCGAGAGCAGCCAGACGGCGCGCCGGCCGGCATGATCGCCGGCGCGTGGTGTCGCGCGCATCGTCCCCTCCACGTGGGACCCTGCCCGCGGATTGGCCACGGGCCACCCGTTTCCTGCCGGGGGCGACTGTTCTAGCGCGGTCGGGTGAGCGCGTCGAGCCGCTCCAGCACTGGCCCCAACCGCGCCATCTCCTGGCTGTAGCCGGCCAGGTCCCCGGCGCGCAGCCGCTCCTGCGCGGCGCGGTAGATCGCCAGGGCCTGCGCGGTGAGCGCGCGCAGGTCGCCCTCGGGCGGCGCGGCCGGGGGAGCGGGCCCGGGCGGCCGCGGGCCGCCGAGTAGCCCGGCCAGCGCCGCCTCGAGCGTGGGCGCCATGACCACCGCGGCACCGTCCGCGACGATCACGCGCTTGAGCTCCGGAAGCTGGCTGCGCTCGGCCTGCAGGAACAGCGGTTCCACGTAGAGCAGCCCGTCCTCGATGGGGATGACCAGCAGGTTGCCCCGGATCACCTGCGAGCCCTGCTGGTTCCACAGCGTGAGCTGCTGCGAGATGAGGGGATCTTGGTTGATGCGGGCCTCGATCTGCATCGGCCCGAAGACGATGCGCGCCTTGGGGAACCGGTAGGCGATCAGCTCGCCGTAGTGCGGCGGGTCGTTGCGCGCGGCCATCCAGGCGATCATGTTGTCGCGGCCGGCCGGCGAAAACGGCAGGATGAGCACGAACTCGGGCGCCGACCCCTCGGCGAGCGCCATGGTCACGTAGTAGGGCTCCACACGCACGGTCTCGTTCCCGAACACCTCGCTGGGGATTTGCCAGGCGTCCTCCCGGTTGTAGAAGACCTGCGGGTCGCGCATGTGGAACGTGGCGTAGACCTGCGCCTGCAGCTCGAAGAGGTCCACGGGGTAGCGCAGGTGCGCGGCGACCGCCGCGGGCATCTCGGCGACGGGTCGGAACAGGGTCGGGAAGACACGCGCGAAGGTGCGGGCGATCGGATCCTCGGGCACCATCAGGTAGAACGTCAGCCGTCCCTCGTAGGCGTCGATGACGACCTTCACGCTGTTGCGGATGTAGTTCACGTCGCCATAGCGCGTCGCATACGGGTAGCGGTCGGTCGTGGTGTAGGCGTCGAGAATCCAGACCAGCCGGCCGTCGGCCAGCACCAGGTAGGGGTCGCGGTCGTAGCGGAGGAACGGGGCGATCTGCCGGGCGCGGGCGACGATCTGCCGGCGGAAGAGCAGTCGGCTCTGCGGCCCGATGTCGCGGGAGAGCGCCAGCCGCACGTCGCCGAACCGGTAGGCCATCGCCAGGCGCGCCAGGGCGCTCATGCGGATCCCGCCGCGCCCCCGGTAGTGCGCGTAGACGTTGTCGTCGCCCCGCGGGTAGTCGAGCTCGGGCACGGCGGTGTTGACAACCACGTAGTTCGTGGTCAGCTCGCCGAAGTAGATCTCCGGCCGGTCCAGGCGCAGCGGCACCGACGCCGCGGGCGGGATGTCCTTGATGAAGAACTCCGGCATGCCTTCCGCGGTGAGGCGGTTCACCGGCATCATGACCAGGCCGTAGCCGTGGGTGTAGACCAGGTGCTCGTTCACCCAGGTACGGGCCGCCGCCGGCAGCCGGGCCACCGAGAGCTCGCGCGCGGCGAGCATGACCTGTCGCTGCCGGCCGGCGATCGTGTAGCGGTCCACGTCCACGTCGGCGAAGGTGTAGTAGGGCCGTAGGGTCTGAATCTGGCCGAGCGTGCGCAGCATCGGCCGGTAGTCCCACAGCCGCACGTTGTCGATCGTGGCCTGCTGCCGAACGACCGCGCGGGGATCGAGCGCGGTCGCCGGGAACTCGCGCTCGCGCACGCGGTCGACCCCGAAGCCGGCGCGCGTCGCGGCGATCGCCCGCGCGATGTACGGCGTCTCCGCGGTGAGCTCGTTGGGCCGTACACGGAGCGCCTGGATGGCGGCCGGATAGGCCACCAGGCCCGCGGCCCAGGCCGCGGCCGCCAGGGCCAGCGTGGCGATCGCAGGCCGGACGGTCCGGAGCCGGACGTTGGCGATCAGCAGCAGCCCGCACGCGGCGAACAGCCCGGTCAGCAGCCGCAGCGCGGGCAGCACCGCGTGGACGTCCGTAAACGAGGCACCGAAGACCGGGCCGCGCGTCGAGTAGACCAGCTCGAAGCCGTCGAGCCAGAACCCGGCCGCCCGCGCGAGCACCGCGGCGCCCGCGAGCAGCGAGAGGTGCGCGCGCGCGCGCCCGAACCCGCCGCCCCAGCCCGCAAGCGCCCCCCGGCCGTAGGCCAGGGTGTACCCGACGGCGACGGCGAGCGCGATCGCGACAAGCCAGCCGAACAGTGCGTCGGCCAGGTACCGGTAGACCGGCAGCCGGAACACGTAGAACCCGGCGTCGCGGCCGAAGAGCGGGTCGGCCTGGCCGAACGGCGTCGCATGCACGAACTGCTGGAGCATCACCCAGTGCCGGGAGGCGGCCGCCCCGCCGAGCAGCGCCGGGACCGCGGCCGCCGCGGCGAGCCAGCGGGCGGGCGGACCGCCGCGCGGCGCCAGCCGGTAGACCCCGCGCCGGCGGGTCATGTCGAGCACTCGCGCCGGGACCGCGGTCGCGGGCAGCCTCAGGTTGAGATAGAGCAGCAGCCACAGGACCGTGGCCGCGACCGCGCCGATCGCCAGCCGCGACAGCAACGGCACCCAGAACACCCGCGTGTAGCCGACCTCGAGGAACCAGAGCCACTCGGTGTACCAGGTGGACGCCACAGGCGCGGCCACGAGGAGCAGGCCGAGGATGATCCACAGGAACAGCCGGCGTCGGTGCATCGTCGGTGTGTTTGACGGGCCCGCGGGCCCGAGGATAGAATAGTCGAGCCGTAGGCGTCCGGTCACTAGCGCGGAGGCGGGGGCGCTCAGATGGCAGACACGATCACGCGCGACGAAGCGATCGACGCGCTCAAGACCGTTTTCGATCCGGAGATCCCGGTGAACGTGTGGGACCTGGGCCTGGTCTACGATCTCCAGCTGCACGACGGCGAGGTCGCGATCCAGATGACCCTGACCGCCCCGGGCTGCCCGGTCGGCCCGCAGATCGCCGCGGAGATCGAGGAGAAGCTGCGGGCGCTCGGCGCGTCGGCGGTCTCGGTCGCGTTCGTGTGGTCGCCGCCGTGGACGACCGAGCGGGTGACGCCCGATGGCAAGCTGCAGCTGCAGATGATGGGCATCCCGGTGTGACCGTGCGCGTCCTCATCGTGGACGACAACCTGCTGTCGTGCACGCGCCTGTTGAACCAGGCGCAGGCCGCAGGCTGGCAGGCGCGGGCGGTCGGCCCCGGCGCCGAGGCGCTCGCGCATGCCAGGCAGCACCGCCCTGACGCGATCGTCGTGAATCTGGCCGCGGCCTCCACCGATCCCGTGCTGTTCCTGCGGGCCCTGCGGGCCGAACCCGACCTGGCGCCGGTACCGGTGCTGGGCTTCTGCGGGCACCGCGAGACGCGCCGGCGCGAGGGCGCGGTGGCCGCCGGGTGCAACCGGGTCGTGGCGAACTCCGCCGTGGCCTCGGACCTGCGCGCGCAGGTGGAGCGCCTACTCGCCGGCGTCTTTCCGGTCGGGCATGGCGTCTAGGCCCCGCCGGCAGGAGCGCCGGGCGCGCACGCGCCAGGCCCCGCGCTCCTCCACCGGCCTGGTGGCGCTGTTGGTCGCCGGCGCCGCGATCCTCCTCGTCGGCGGGTTGCTCTACCGCGCGGTCGTGGGCACGACCGGCGCGTCGGCCGGCCCGCGCATCGGCGACCACTGGCACGCGCCCTTCCGCATCATGGTGTGCGGCGAGCGCGTGCCGCCGTTGCCCGCGACCCCCGGCGACATCCACTCGCACGGCGACGACGTCATCCACATCCACCCGTCCACGAGCGCGACGACGGGCCGCAACGCCACGCTGGCCGCGTTTCTGGCCACCACGACCATGCGCGTCACGCCCACCGAGTTGAGCGTGGGCGGCCGGACGTACCGCACCGGCGACGCCTGCCCCGACGGCCGGCCCGGCCGCGTAAGCGTGCTGGTGAACGGTCGCGCGCTGGAGAACTTCCTCGAGTACGTGCCACGCGACGGAGACCGCGTCGAGTTTGTCTTCGGGCCGTGACGCGCGCCTGGGTCGTGGCCCTGGCGCTCGCCGTCGTCGCGTGCAGCCGGCCGGCCGCGCTCGGGGTGGTCCCCTACTTCCCCGGCGCCGCCCGCGTGGGCACCACGAGCTTCATCGGCGAGGCCCACGGCTTTCCGGCCGCGCGCTGGGAGCAGGTGGAACTCCGCACGCAGGCGCCCTACCCGCAGGTGCGCGAGTTCTATCAGCGGGTGCGCGTGAGCGGCTGGACCTCCACCTTCGAGAGCGAGGTGCCCAAGAGCACGGGCCGCGTGTTCTCGCGCTACCTGGCCGACGGCCGCCGGCGCACGTTCTACGTCATCACCGTGGAGGAGCGAGCGCGCTCCCGGGACGTCCTCATCTTGCTGCGGCGCGGGATTGCCAGGTAACGGGTGGGATGCTATGCTCCTGCCATCGACCACCTGTGCAAGGTGGCTACGGAGAAAGGAGGTGAGGCCGACGATGAGTCGAGAGACCCCGGCCCACCAGTGGAGGATGGCTTCGTAGGTCGCGCCTCATCGCGCGGCCGGCGTCCTGGCTCGTGGGCCGGGGCGCTTTTCTTTTCCGGTTGCCTTACGGATCGAGGATGACGTGCGCGATGGCCGTGCGGCGGTGCGTGTAGGCGACGTGCACCCGGCCCGCCCCATCGACCACGATCGCCGGATAGGAGAACTCGCCAGGGCCCTCCTCGAGCGTGAGCACGTGGCGCCACGTCTCACCGCCGTCGGCGCTCTCGGCCAGGCAGAGCGGGTACCGCAGGTCCCACTCCATCGGATCGCGGCCGCGGTCGGTGGCATTGTAGGCCAGCCACAGCCGGCCGTCGGGAAGGCACGCCATGTCGATGCCGGCGTTAGGGTTCGGTAGCGGGGTGGCCCGCACCCCCCCCCAGGTGCGCCCCCCGTCGGCGCTCTCCGCTCGCCAGATCCGGCCGACCTTGGTGCGCATCAGCATCAGCAGCCGGCCGGGCCCGGCCTCGGCGAGGGTGCCCTGGATCATCGGGACGCCGCTGGCGGCACCGATGGTCAGGTCGTCGAAGACCCACCGGTCGGCGTGCCGAGCGACCCCCAGACGGGCGATCCCGACCCGCCACGCGACCTCGTCGTAGACCGGAAGCAGTAGCTCAGCGTCCAGGCGCCACGGTTTGTTCTTGGTGAGCACGCCGGGCCGGTCGAGCAGCACCGTCTCCGGCCCCCACGTGCGCCCTCCGTCGAGGGAGAGACGCGCGCACGGTCTTCCACCGGTGCACCACGCCCCCCAGACCCGGAAGTAGGCGAGCCAGATGACGCCGGGCGCGCCCAGGAACAACACCGGGTTGCCGCAGGGGTGTCCGCCGTGGGGCACCGCCTCGGCCGGGGGGTCCCACGCGTCCGCGCCCGCGCGCAGCCGGGCGACGTAGATGGCGGAGTCGGGCTCGCCCTCCGCGGTGCCGCCGAACCACGCCCCCAGCAGATCGCCCGTGGGCAGGGGCAGGAGCGTGGCGCCGTGACAGAACGCCGTGGGCAGCGGGTTCGTGGCGACGAGCCGGGCGGCCGGGCGCGCGCGCACGGCTACTTGTGCGCGGTCATCGTGATGCCGCGGATGATGGACTGCTGCAGGAAGAGGAACAGGACGAGCGCCGGCAGCGCGGCCAGCGACGCGCCGGCCATGAGGATCCCGTAGTCGATGTCGTAGGCGCCCTGCAGCGCCCGCAGCCCGATCGGCAGCGTGAACATCCGGGGCGACGACAGCGCGATCATCGACCAGAAGAACTCGTTCCAGGCGAAGGTGAACATGTAGATGACCAGGGCCGCGAGCGCCGGCCGCGACAGCGGCAGGATCACGTGCCACAGGATGCGCAGATTGCCGCACCCGTCCACCCGAGCGGCGTCGTCGAGCTCGGCGGGGATGTTCACGAAGAACTGCCGCAGCAGGAAGATGCCGATCGGCATGCCGATCATCGGCAGGAAGACCGCCGGATACGTGTTGAGGAGGTGCAGGCGGTTCATCAGGAAGTACAGCGGGATGACGTTCACCTCCAACGGGATGAGCATCGACGACAGGAAGACCAGGAACAGGGCGTCGCGCCCCCACCAGCGCAGCCGCGTGAACACGTAGGCCGCCGGGATCGACACGATGACCGACAGCGCCGTGGTGGCCGTGGCGACAATTACGCTGTTGAGCAGCCACCGAGCGAACGGCCAGCGGGTCAGCACGACGTGGACGTGGTCCCCCGTCGGCATCCCGGGGAGCAGCCGCGGCGGGGTAGCGAAGATCTCCGGCGTGGGCTTCACCCCGGTCGCAAACATCCAGAACAGGGGTGCCACCCACAGGAGCGCCAGGACGGTCATGGCGGCCAGCAGAACGCGCGGCCAGGGCGACCGTCCGCTCATAGGTGCGACTCGTACCCCAGCCAGCGGAACGACAGCAACGTCAGGCCCAGGATGATGACGAACAACACCACGCCGACGGCCGCCGCCTGCCCCATCTGCAGGAACTCGAACCCGTACCGGTAGAGGTAGAGCGCGAGCACCTCGGAGGCCCGGCCGGGGCCGCCGGCGGTCATGATGAGCACCTGCCCGAAGACGATGAACCCCGAGATGGTGGTCAGCACCAGGGCGAACAGCACGGCGGGCCGCAGCAGCGGCAGGACGATCGAGAGGAAGATCCGCGCGCCGGACGCGCCGTCGAGCCGCGCTGCCTCGTACAGCTCGTCAGGAATGTCCTCCAGCGCCGCGCGGAACAGCACCATGCGGTAGCCGGCCAGCCACCAGGCCGTCGTAAGCGCCAGCGCCGGGATCACCCAGCGTGGCTCGTTGAGGAAGGGCGGCGCGCCGAGGCCGAGGGAGCGGAGCACGATCAACAGCACGCCGAAGTCGGGGTCCATCATCCACCGCCAGATCAGGCCCACCACCGAGACGGTCAGCAAGTAGGGGAAGAAGAAGCCGGCCTCCAGCCAGCGCCCGGCGCGGCTGTGGCGGACGCCGAAGACGAACAACGCCAGCAGCAGGCCGATGCCCACGATGAGCGGAATGGCCAGCGCGGCGAAGCCGAGGGTGTTGCGCAACGCGTTCCAGAAGCGCGGGTCGCGCGCCAGTGTGGCGTAGTTCCCGAGGCCGATGAAGGTCACCTCGCCCAGCAGGTCCCATCGGAACAGGCTGATGTAGAACCCGTAGAGGACCGGGCCGAGTCGGAAGAGGATCCAGAACGCCGCGAACGGCAGCAGGAACAGCGCGATCTCGGCGGTGGAGACGAGACGCGGGTGGCGGAGCATCGGCAGGACGGCTCCCGGGCGGACCGCCGGGGGAGGGCGCCCACACGGGCACCCTCCCCCGGAGCCCTAGCTCGAGAGCACGCGGTTGACCTCGGCTTCGGCCCGGGCCAGCGCGTCCCGGGGCGCGAGACGGCCGTTGTACGCCTCCTGAACGTACGGCTCGATCGCCGAGTGCACCTGAGGCGCCCTCTCGTGGATCAGCGGGTAGTGGACGTAGCCCCGATTGGCCATGTCGGTGAACTTGCTCAGGGCGAGCTTCCACGAGTCCGACTCGAGCAGGTCCTTCGCCCGCTGGGCAGGCACGAACGCCGGAATGTGGCCGCCGTAGACCCCCCAGATGTCCGAATGCTCGTTGATCCACTTGATGGCCCGGATCGCGGCGACCAGCATCTCGTTGCTCGTCCGCTCGGGCCGCTGGCGCGGGATCACCAGATTGTGGCTGTCGCCCCAGGTGGTCGGGCGGTCGAAGAACCGCGGGACGTAGTGGAACCCGAAGTTCACGTTGCTGTCCTTGGCCGTCGGCAGGTACCAGTTGCCCGCCAGCAGCATCCCGAGCTGGCCGGCGGCAAACTGCTTGAAGCCGTCGGTCCCGGGTTGGTTCCAGCCGCGCCGGATCATGCCCGCCAGGTAGTCCAGCGCGCGCAGCCCACGCTCCTCGTTGAACGCCGCGCGCCGGCCGTCGGGCGTGAGCAACGAGCCACCCTGGCCCCAGAACAGGATTTCCCAGGCGCGGCGGATCTTGCGCGGCAGCGCGTCCTCCGCCGGGTGGAACGCCAGGGTGTTCGCGCGGGTGCGAATGGCCTCGCAGGCGCGCTCGAACTCCTCGCGCGTCTCCGGGGGCCGGTCGGGGTCGAGCCCCGCGCGGCGGAAGATGTCCTTGTTGTACCACAGGCCCCACATGTGGGAGTCCAGCGGCACCAGGTAGCGCCGGCCCTGGTGGACGCCGGCATCCCAGACCGTTTTCGTGTAGTCACGCCCGCGGATGCCGGCGGCGTCGAGCAGGTTGCCCGCGCGCGACTCGTCGAGCGGGGTGAGCGCCCGCCATACGTCGAGGATGCGACTCGTGTGGCAGATGCCGATGTGCGGCGCGTTGCCGGCGCCGACCGCGGCGAAGAGCTGCGCGTAGTACTCCGCCCACTGCCCTTGCAGCAAGTTGAGCCGCACCGTCTGGTGGGCCGCGTTGAACGCGCGGACGATCCGCTCCATCGCCGCGGCGTCGCCGCTGTGGAACAGCGTGTAGTAGTCCAGCGTCATCACCCGCGGCTGCGCCAGCGCCGGCGGGAGCCGGACCGAACCGACCGCGGCGGCCGCGGTAAGGGCAGCCGCTCCGTGGAGGAAGGCGCGCCGGGTCATCGTGGCGCCCTGCTCACCATCTCCTGTCCACCCCATGGTCATCACCTCCATCATCAACCACCAGGCCAGCCAGCGTGAACCTCAGCGCTCACTCTCACCTCCCATCGACAGACGCCCGAGCGCGGCCAGGGCGGCCCGGAGCCGCTCGACCTCCCCCGCCTCGGGCGGCAGCAACGGGGGGCGCGGCGGGCCGACCTCAAGACCGGTGGCAAGGCGGATCGCCTCGCGGACGAGCGGGACCGGATTGGCCCGGCCCGGCGGGACCAGCGCCCGGTACAGCGGGAACAGCCGTTGATGGAGCGCGGTCGCATCGCGGACCGCGCCGGCCTTGAACCGCTGGATCATCTCCCGGATCAGGTCGCCGCACACGTGCGCGGCTCCGCTCACCACACCCGACCCGCCCTGGCTCAGGACCGGCAGGGTCATGGGGTCATCGCCGCTGTAGACGCGCAGCCGCGGGGCGGCCCGCAAGTAGTCCGAGACCTGGAGCGGGTTGGCGGTCGCCTGGTCCTTCACGGCGACCACATTGGGCAGTTCGGCGAGCCGGGCCACCACCTCGGGCGTCAGGTTCACGCCGGTAAAGAGCGGGATGTTGTAGAGCACCACCGGCAGCCGCGTGGCCGCCGCCGCCGCCGCGACGTGCGCGTACAGCTCGTCCTGTCCCGGCCGGCTGAAGTAGGGAGCGATGACCGCGACGGCATCGTAGCCCAGACGCTCGGCAGCCTCGGTGAGCGCCACCGTCTCCCGCGTGGTGGCCGCGCCGGTGCCGGCGACGAGCGGGAGCCGCCCGCCGGAGGCAGCCTTCGCGTCCGCGAACAGCCGCAGCCGCTCGTCGAACGTCAGCGCGTAGAACTCGCCCGTGGTCCCGGCCACGAACAGGCTGTCCGCGAGGCGGCCGGCCACGACGTGCTCCACCAACCGGCGCAGCGCGCCGGCGTCCACCTCGCCGCGCGCGTCGAAGGGCGTGACCAGCGGCAGCACGAGCTCGCCGAGCAGGCGCTCGCCCCCCATCGGCCTATCCCGCGGCGGCGCGCAGGCGCCGTAGCCGCGCCATCACGTCGCTGCCACCCTCGCCGAAGTAGCGCGAGAGTGCCAGGTAGTCGCCGTACAGTGAGTCGTAGGTGCGCACGGCCTCTGGCCGGGGACGGTAGCGCGTGCGCTCGTGGCCTCCCATGCGCTGCACGGCCTCGATCATGCTGGCGTAGCCTCCCCGTGCGGGTCCCGCCGCCGCGGCCGCGTAGATCGCGGCACCGACGGCCGACGCGTGAGGTAGGGCCGCGACCGCCACCTCGCGGTCGAGGACGTCGGCCGCAAGCTGAAGCAGGAGCGGGTTGCGCTCGGCCAGCCCGCCACAGGCGTGCACCTCGCGGACCGGCACACCCCCGGCCTCGAACGTCTCGATCACCCGCCGGGTGCCGTACGCCGCGGCCTCGAGGAGCGCCCGGTAGATCTCGTGGGGTTCGGTGGTCACCGTCAACCCCACGATCAGGCCGGAGAGGTCCGCGTCGACCAGCGGGGTGCGGCAGCCGTTCCACCAGTCGAGCGCGAGCAGGCCGGCCTCGCCAGGCCCCAGGCGGGCGGCCTCGGCCTCCAGCGCCCGGTAGATCGCGGCCTCACCGCCCGCCCCGTCGGCGTAGCGGGCGGGCACCGCGGCGCGGACGAACCACTGGAAGATGTCGCCGACCGAGGCCTGGCCGGCCTCGTATCCGCACAGGCCGGGCAGGATACCGTCCTCCACGACGCCCGAGATGCCGCGCACCGCCCGCCGCGTGGGATCCACCAGCAGGTGGCAGGCGGAGGTCCCCATGATCACCACCAGGCGGCCCGGGTCGGCGAT
Source organism: Armatimonadota bacterium (assembly GCA_031081715.1). Lineage (GTDB taxonomy): Bacteria > Sysuimicrobiota > Sysuimicrobiia > Sysuimicrobiales > Humicultoraceae > Fervidifonticultor_A > Fervidifonticultor_A tertius. The sequence goes on from JAVHMA010000013.1 coordinate 25,589, forward strand.
CCCCAGGGCCGGCACAGCCGCATGCGCGTCGATGACGGCGACGGCCACCGGCGTCCCCGGCCGCAACCCGGTACGCTGCGCCCATGTCGGGGTCAGCCCGCCCGCGGGCGCCGCGACCGGCTGCGGTGGGGGCCCGAGCTTGTCCAGGAACGCCGGCAGGAGCGGGTGCAGCGATGCCCAGAACGACGCGGGCGGATACCCCGTGTCCTTTTGCCAGTGCGCCTTGTATCCGGCCTGGCAGGCGCTGCGCGCCTCGACACCGCAGAGCTGCCAGACCACCCAGTCGCCCGCCTCGATCCACCGCGCCGCGGCGCGGGCCACCTCCGGCGCCTCCTCCGCGACCTGCCAGGCCTTCGCCCAGGACCACTCTGAGGAGGTCAGCCCGCCGTAGAACCGCAGAAAGTCGCCGCCCGCCGCGTTGATCAGGTCGGCATAAGGCTGCGCGGCGTGGTGCTTCCACAGCTTCGGCCAGGCGTGCGGCTCGGCGGCGAACTCCGGGATCAGACACAGCGGTGTGCCGTCAGCGGCCGCCGGCAGCACGGTGCACGAGGTAAAGTCCACGCCGACCGCGATGATCTCGTCGCCAGCGGCGGCGGCCATGGTCCGGAGCAGCGTCGCCAGGCCCTCCAGCCAGTCACCCGGGTGCTGGAGCGCCCAGTCCGGCGGGAGCCGCTGCCCGGTGCCAGGCAGCACCCGGTCGATCACCCCGTGCGGGTAGGGGTACGTGGACGTCGCCGCGACCCCGCCGTCGGCGACCCGCACCAGGACCGCCCGCGCCGACTCGGTGCCGAAGTCCAGCCCGATGGCCAGGCGGGACACGCTCGGCCCTCAGCGAAACACGCGCGGTTCGATGCCGGTCATCCGGCAGAACCACACCAGATCGTCCACATAGTCGCCGTAGACACCGTGGATGTGGTTGGAGTCGTACTCCCCGAGGAACTCCTCCGCCGGAACCCGGAACCGCGCGAACGCATGCGGCCACTCGGGGGTCGTCGCCCGCGCTTTCTGGGCCGCGACCTCGGGCGGGAACTCCAAAAACTCGCCGGGGACGATGGCCATCCAGTACCGACCGTTGCGCCGAGCCAGCCGTGCCAGCGTGACCTCGCCCGGCGCGGCGATGTGCATCACCGAGGCGCCGCCGGCCGGGAAGTAGAGGATCGCCGGATAGAGGTGCACGTGCCGGAGATTGACGGCCGGGTCGAACGACCGGCCGGCGAAGTAGGTCGCGTGCTCGCCCGAGTTGACGAGGTCCCAGGTGTCCGCACCGGCATCGTAGTGCCGGACGTCCGCGAACAGCACCGGTGTGCGCGCGATGTGCTTGAAGATCTCCATCGTGAGCGCGCCGTCGCTGTCGGCCTCGGTGGCGCAGACGATCGGATCGTGCGGGCCTTCCCAATCGTAGGGGTCGTTGAGGAACGCCTCGGCGACGTCCATGGTCGCGAAGTGGTCGGTCATCTCGGGCTGGCCCTTGATGCCGCAGAAGTCCAGCCGCCACTCGTCGATGATCTCGCGCATGGCATGGTAGGCCTTGAGCTGGCGCCGCAACAGGAGCGGCGTGAGCTTCTTCCCGTCGTAGTGGATGGTCGCGCCGTGCGCTTGCAACCAGGCGATGCCGGCGTCCGCGCGGGCGTCGGGGATGGCCTCCGCGCGCCGCACGATCTCGAACTGGTCGATGTGTTCGATGTCGATGCCGAAGTCGCGCCGCCACTGGTCGAGCGAGGGCACCGCGGTGTACATGCCCATAGACCGCCCGCCGATGACGCCATAGACCTCGCCGCGCAGGCGATTACGGGCCGCCGCCGGGCGCAGGAACCGCAGCAGGCGGTCGAGGACCGCGGGGTCGTCGATGTCGCCCGAGGCACGGCCATGGAACGCCCCAATCTGGTCCAGGCTCCCGGCCGCCGCGAGCATGGCGACGAGCCCGGGATACTGTGGGTTGATGTTGCTGAACAGCAGGATCGGCCCTGGGACGAACTGCGCCGCGATCGCCGAGTAGTGTGGCCAGGCCCAGATGGCGTAGTTGAAGATCGTGGCCTCGACCCCCTGGGCGGCCAGGTAGCGCCCCTCGCTGGCGGCCAGATCGGTCGTCCACACGATCTCGCGGCCGGTTGTCACCTCCCAGCCCCGGCCGCGCAGCCGCGCGGCCAGCCGGTCCTGGAACTGCCGAGTGAGGGGCAGCAGCTCCTCGTGCACGTGCCGCCGCCCGTCGGAGAACGTCAGGATGCCCACCCTGGGGGCGCGCATGGAGGCCTCCCCGGTCACGCCGTTAGGAGAACGTTATCACATTCCCCGTGGGTATATTCGCGGCGCGTCCGGGCCCTCCTGCTCCACAGCCACCGTATGGCCCGCGACCCAGCCCACGGAGGAGCCCGACGGGGCCGGGGGGAAATGGAGAGAACGTTATCAGATGACGACGATCCGTGACGTGGCCCGCCGGGCCGGGGTCTCGGTCGCGACCGCGGCGCGCGCCCTCGGCGACTACGGCTACACGAGCCCGCGGACGCGCCAGCGGGTGCTCCGCGCGGCCCGCGCCCTGGACTACCACCCCAACGCGATCGCCCGCAGCATGATCAAAGGGCGGACACAGACCCTGGCGGTCGTCGTCTCGGACAATGCCAATCCGTTCTTCGCGTCGGTGGTCCGGGGCATCGAGGACGCGGTCTTGGGCCAGGGCTATGCGATCATCCTCTGTAACGCCGACGAGGACCCCGCCAAGGAGGCCCTCTACCTGCGCGCGATTCGACAGAAGCGGGTCGACGGCCTGGTGATCTCGCCGTCCGGGGGGCCGGGCGGGCTCCTCCGCGGCCTGATGGCCAGCGGCATCCCGATCGTCCAGGTCGACCGCCGGCTGGCCAGGCTTCCCGCGGATGCCGTCGTCGTCGACAACCGGGCCGGCGTGCGCGCCGCCATCGAGCACCTCGTCCGCCTCGGTCACCGCCGCATCGGCCTGCTCGGCGGTCCGCGCCGCCTCTACACCGGTCGCGAGCGGCTCCAGGCGTACCTGGCCGCCATGCGCGAAGCCCGCCTGCCGGTCGCCGACGGGTGGGTCCTCGAGGGCACCTTCAAGGAGGCGAGCGGTCACGCGCTGGTTGGCCGGTTCCTGCGCCTGCGTCGCCGGCCCACGGCGATCGTGGTCGCCAACAACCTGATGACCATCGGGGCCCTGCTGGCGCTCAAGGAGGCCGGAGTCCGCATTCCCGAGGAGATGGCCGTGGTCGGGTTCGACGACATGGACTGGGCCCCGATCCTGACGCCGCCTCTCACCGCGATCGCGCAGCCGGCGCGCGACCTCGGCGCCGCCGCCGGGGTCCTCCTACTCGAACGGGTCACGGGGGCCTTTGCGGGCAGGCCGCGCACCGTGGTTCTGCAGCCGAGGCTGGTCGTCCGCGAATCCTGCGGGACGCGGGCGGCGCCCTCCTGGGCATACACTGAGCAGGAGTCTCGGGGGCCAACCGCGTAACCCTCCGGCCAAGCGGTTCGCCGTCGAACCCACGTCGGTGAGGCCGGAGACCCGATGCGTCGCACCCCGCGAACCCGCCCGCTGGTCCTCGTCCCCTTGATCGTCGTGCTGTGCCTGCCCGCGCTGTCCGGCGCCGCGCGTGCCACCGAGCCGCGCGCCGGCCTCCTCGATTTACAGTGGCGCCAGGACCGCGGCGCCACCTTCCTCAGCGCGAAGGTCTCGGCGCCGGTCCGCTACCGCACCGCGGTCTCGCACGGGACGATCACCATCGACCTCTGGACCGTGGTGGGCGACGTGGACCGCAGCCTCGCGATCCCGCAAGGGGTGGTCGCGCAGGTCGTGGTCCGGCGCATGACGCCGGAGGTCATCCGGCTCGACATCGCGTTGCGCAGGGCGTCGCGCTTCAAGGTGTACCAGGGCGACGGGGTGCTGACCGTCAGCGTGTTCCCCGAGCACCTGAGCACGGTCCCGCTTCCTCAGAGCGTGGCCTACCAGACGCTCCAGGCGCCGACCGGGCGAGGCCGCGCGCGTGTTCACGTCGTGACCATCGACCCGCAGGGGCAGGCCCTGACCGTGCGCCCCGCGCTGGGCGGCGCGGTCGTGGCGGCCACCGAGACCACCAGCGCCGCGGCCACGCGCCTGGAGGCGCTGGCCGCGATCAACGGCAACTTCTACACCTCGGCCGGGCTGCCGATCGGGCTGATCGTCATCGACGGCCGCGTGCTGTCCACCCCCTTCCCGCGCCGCGCCGTGTTCTCGGTAGACCCGCTGGGCCGGCCGCGCATCGGCCCGGTGGAGTTCGCGGGGAGGATCGTCACCGACACGGGCGCGGTCATCCCCGTCTCTGCGGTCAACCGCCCGCCACGCGCCGGCGGCGTGGCCGTCTACACGCCCGAGTTCGGACCGCTCACCCGGCCACAGGCGTTGGTCGCCACGATCCGGAACGACCGCGTGGAGGCTTTCGGCAGCGGCCGCCCGGTCATCCCGCACAACGGCTACGCCTTGGCCGCGGCCGCCTCCGAGCAGCACCTGCTGTCCGGGCTCGTCCGCGGGCAGGGCGTGCAGTTCCACGCCACGCTGGCGCCCTCCGACGTCTACCACGCGGTGCAGGGCGGCCCGCAGCTCGTGCGCGAGGGCCGGGTCTTCGTCCCCTACGTCTGGGAAGGGTTCAGCGCGTCGTTCGTCCGGCTGCGCACCGCGCGGTCGGCCATCGGCATTACACGCGCGGGCAAGGTGCTCTTCGTCGCGGTGGACGGCCACAGCCGCCATAGCGGCATGACGCTCGACGAGCTCGCGGCGTTGATGCACACCCTCGGCGCGGTGGACGCGATGAACCTGGACGGCGGCGGGTCCTCCACCCTGGTCGTCGGCGGCCGCGTCGTGACCGCGCTCCCGCGCGGCGGGGAGCGGACCGTCTCGTCCATGCTCGTGGCGCTCCGCCGCACAGCCCAGAGCACGCCGTAGCCGTCAACCCGCCGTTACACTTCGCCGCCAGACTCGTAGGCGAGCCCGCCGGAGGGATGTGTGCGGCACCCACCCAAGAGTCAGGCGCCTGAGTTCCTCGACATGCGGGGCCTGGAGCCCCGCGAGTTCGCCGGCCTGCTCGCGGCTGTCAGACGCACGAACCGGTGGTACGGCGGCCGCACGCTGGTCCTGCGGCACCTGGAGCGCTTCGCCGCGGTGATCCCCGGGCGACCGCTCGTCATCGTGGACGTGGCGACCGCCTCGGCCGACATCCCGGCAGCGATCGTGCGGTGGGCCCGCACGCGTGGCCTGGCGGTGCGCGTCGTCGCCCTCGACCTCCATCCCGACATCCTGCGCGTCGCGCGCCGCCTGACTGCCGGGCTCCCCGAGGTCCTGCTGGTCCGCGCCGACGCCTTCGCCCTGCCGTTGGCCGACCGCAGCGCCGACGTCGTGCTCAACGCGCTGGCCCTGCACCACTTCTCCTTCGACGAGGCGGTGCGCGTGCTGCGCGAGATCGCGCGTGTGGCACGCGGGGGGTTCGTGGTCAACGACGTGCTCCGGTCCTGGCCCGCCTACCTGGGCGCCCTGGCCGACACCTGGCTGCTCGGCCGCAACCGGCTGGCGCGCCACGACGGCCCGCTCTCGGTCCGGCGCTCGTTCACCTGGGAGGAGTTCGGAGCGCTCGCCCGCGCCGCCGACCTCGACGGGGTCGAGATCCGACGCCACCGGTTGCAGCGTGCGGTCCTCGTGCGGTGGCCGGACGGACGCGATGGACGCTGACGTGCTGGTCGTCGGCGGCGGCCCGGCCGGGGCCGCGACCGCGCTGCTGCTCGCGCGACGGGGCCACCGCGTGGCGCTGGTGGACCGCGCACGGTTCCCCAGGCCGAAGCCATGCGGCGAGTATCTCAACCCCTCGGCGGTCGCGGTGCTGGAGCGACTCGGGCTCGCGGGCGAGGCGGCCGCCTCGGGCGTGCGTCTGTCCGGCATGTTCGTCGCCGGTCCGGACGGGACGTCCATCTGGGCGCCGTTCGCCTCGGGGCACGGGATGCTCGTTCCGCGCGAGCGCCTGGACCTCGTGCTCCTCCGCGCGGCGGCCGCGGCCGGGGCCGACGTGCGCGAGGAGGTGCGGGTAGATGCACTGCGGCCGGCCGACCGTGGCCGCCCGCCTCTCGTCGAGGCACGGACCCGACGTGGCCCGGTGCGTCTGTGGGCGCGGCTGGTCGTCGGCGCCGACGGGCTGCGGTCGGTGGTCGCGCGCGCCCGCGGCCCGCTCGCGCCGGTGCGGGGCGGCCGCTACACCCTGGGCGCGCGCTTCGAGGGCATCGAGGCGTCCGCACCGCGTGGCGACCTGCACCTGGGCCGCGGCTGGTACGCTGGCGCGGCGCTCTACGGTGGCGGAGCAGGCAACGTGGTGATCGCGGTGGAGCGGGCGATGCTGCGCCGCGGGAGCGGCGCTCTGGACAGGTTCTTCATGGACGCGTGCCGGCGCCTGCCGTTGCTCGCCGCGATGACGGCGCGCGCGCGCCGCACGACCCCGTTTGCCAGCGTCGGGCCGCTGGGGTTTGCGCGCCGACCCGTGGCCGCGTCGGGCGTGCTCCTGGTCGGCGACGCCGCGGGCACGATCGACCCGATGACCGGCGAGGGCCTGGCGCTCGCGCTGCGCAGCGCCGAGCTCGCGGCCGGGGCCGCGGCGGCGTGCCTCGCCGGCGCGCCCTGGCGGCAGACGCTGCGCGGCTACGAGCGGGCCCTGGCGCGGGCGTCCGAAGACACCTGGCGCCTGGGCCGCCTGCTCCAGTGGATCGTGCGGCACCCGGCGCTGGCCGGCTGGCTGTTCCGGCGGCTGGCAGACGACCCCGCCGGTGCGGCCGCGCTGCTGGCCGCGGTCAGCGGCCTGCGGCCCGCCCGCGACGTCCTGTCGGCGGGCTTCGCGGCGCGCCTGGCGATGGGCGTGCGATAGCCAGGACGCGACGGCCGGGCCAGGCGATCGAATCGAGGCCGCGGGAGCGACGTGATCGTGCATACCATCCACCGCGCCCGCATCGCCGCGCCGCTGGAGCGGGTCTTCGCCCTGGCGCAGGACGTCGAGCGCTGGCCGCAGCTCCTGCCCGCGTACCGCTGGTGCCGGGTGCTCGAGCGGGCGCCGAATCGGCTGGTCTTCTCCATGGGCGGGTGGGTGCGCGGTTGGCCCGCGCGGTGGACCGCGGTGCAGGAGGCCGCACCGCGCGAGCGCCGCCTGCGGTTCCGCCACACCGGCGGTATCACCACCGGCATGGACGTGGAATGGCGCTTCGCGCCCGACGGCGGTTACACCGACGTCGAGATCGAGCACCGCCTGGTGATGCGCTGGCCGCTGGTGGGCCGGGTGGTGAGCGACTTGATCGTCGGCCCGGTGTTCATCGACCACATCGCCCGACGCACGCTGGAGGCCGTGAAGGCCGCGGCTCAGCGCCCGGCCGGAAGGGAGACGCGATGACGCAGCGCGTCGTCGTCACAGGGCTCGGCGCGGTCACGCCCATCGGGCACGGCGCCGAGGGCCTGCTGGAAGGCATCCGCCTGGGCCGGCCCGGCGTGAAGCACATCGAGCGGTTCGACGCCACGCCGTTCGGCTGTCGAGTGGCGGCCGAGGTGACCGACTTCGACCCGGCTCAGCACCTCGACGCGAAGCAGGTCCGCCGGCTCGACCGGTTCGCGCAGTTCGCGGTGGTTGCCGGCCGGCAGGCGGTCGCCGACGCCGCGCTCGACCTGTCCCGCGTGGACCGCGAGCGTGCCGGGGTCTTCATCGGTACCGCGCTCGGCGGCGCCGCCTTCGCCGAGGAGCAGCACCACGTCTACCTGGCCGAGGGCATCCGACGGGTGAAGCCCACGCTCGCGCTGGCGGTCTTCGGCGGCTCGGCCTCGTGCAACATCGCCATCGACCTGGGGGTGTGCGGCCCCACCAGCGCAAACTCCGACTCGTGCGCCTCGGGCGCCATCGCGATCGGCGAGGCCGCGCGCCTGGTCCGCCACGGCGAGGCCGACGTGATGCTCGCTGGTGGCGTCGAGGTGCCGCTCTCGCCCATGATCTTCGGCGCTTTTGACCTCATCCGCGCCATGTCCACCCGCAACGGGGCGCCCGCGGCGGCCTGCCGGCCGTTCGACCGCGGCCGCGACGGGTTCGTGATGGGCGAGGCCGCGGCCGTGCTGGTGCTCGAGGGCCTCGACCACGCCCGCGCGCGCGGCGCCGCCATCTACGGCGAGGTGCTCGGCTACGCCAGCACCAACGACGCCTACCACATGACCGCGCCCCTGCCCTCGGGCGCGCAGGCCGCGCGCTGCATGCGCCTGGCCCTGGCCGACGCCGGGCTGGCGCCCGAGGTTATCGACGCCATCAACGCCCACGGGTCGTCTACCCCGCTCAACGACTCCACCGAGACCCGCGCCATCAAGGCCGTCTTCGGCGAGCACGCCGCGCGCATCCCGGTCAGCGCGACGAAGTCTATGCATGGCCACGCGCTCGGCGCGACCGGCGCCGTGGAGGCCGCGATCTGCATGCTCACGCTACGCTGCGACTACCTGCCGCCGACGATCAACCTGGAGGAACCGGACCCGGAGTGCGACCTGGACTACGTGGCGGGTGTGGGGCGAGCGCAGCGGGTGCAGTACATCCTGAGCAACTCGTTCGGGTTCGGGGGGATCAACGCGGCGCTCGTGTTCGGGCGGGTGGACGGGCACACGACTCGGTAGCGCACTCGCCTCAGCGCCCGACAGGCGCGCTACCGTTCCGGCAAGCCCCTGAGGTACCGCAGGACCTCCTGCGTGAACGTCCCGAAATCGGCCGGTCCGCTCTGGAGGATTGCGAACACCTTCTGATCGTCCACGCGCGTGTACTCGTGCACGAGGATGTTCCGGAATCCCTTCATCCGGCGCAGTCTTGCGGTCAGTCCTTCCGACAGCACACCGGCCGCCCGGAGCCTCTCGAACAGGTCGTCCTCCTCGCCCGGCACGCCCAGTCGGAGACCCGCCACCAGCATGGCGCAGACGTCGATCATAGCCTCGACCGTGATCTGGAGCAAGCGCTCGCAGGCGCGCCGGGTCGCGACACGTTGGTACTGATCGAAGCTCTGCGGTGTGACCTCCCCAAGCTCACGGAGGTAGCGATCGATGTCGTCGAGGCGGCCCAGGATGCGCTCACGATCCATCGCGCAGCACCGCGTCGAGGTACATCCGGTGGATGTGCTTGAAGTCCTCGTAGGCCTTGATGGTCCGGAAGGCGATCTCGTAGAGGGCGTCCTCGTCCCGGACGAACAGCACGCGGCCTTCCTTGAGGACGCGCGACCGGACCGGCAGCGGCAGCGCCTGGAATACCTGGAGATCGAGGTCGTGCCGCCCCAGGTACCGGAGGCGATGCTCGAGCGGGTCGGTGACGGTCGGGGCCAGGACCAGGCAGACGTCGAGGTCTGACGCGGCGGTCGCCTCGCCCCGCGCCGCGCTGCCAAAGAGCATCACGGCGAGCACGGCCGGATCCGCCCGCGCGTCCTCCACCACCCTGTCCACGGCCCGACGGCGCATGATTGCCCCCACCAAGGATACACCATGCTACAGCTTGCCTACCCCCGGCGCCCGCCAGATCAGCAACCCCACCAGCGCCACCGCCACCGCCCCGCCGATGGCCAGTGCCGGGCCGATGCCCACCGCCCCGCCCAGCGCACCGGTCGGTAGCGTGCCCAGCGCGAACATCCCGAAGACGGTCATGCTGTAGATCCCCATCATCCGGCCGCGCTGGTGGGGCTGCACGGTCGTCTGCAACAGGGTGTTGGCCGCGGCCTGGGCGATCGAGTGGCACAGGCCCGTCAGCACCAGCAGCGCGAACGAGGCCCAGAACCAGCGCGAGAGCCCGAAGAGCACCACGAGCGCGCCCGTCGCCAGGGCGGCACCCTGCATCAGGCGCCCCTTGGGGACCACGTCGGCCAGCGCGCCCACGACGAACACCGCCAGCACCGTGCCCACCGACGGTGCTGCCTGGAGGGCGCCGAGCCCGGTCGGCCCCGCGTCGAGGACCTCCCGCGCGTAGGCCGGCATCATGCGGACATACGGCCGGGCGAAGAAGCTGAGGATCGCCACCGTCGCCAGGACGGTGAGCAGCGCGCGGTGCCGCAGCAGCACCTCGACGCCCTCGCGCATATCGTCGGCGATCGAGCTCTCCTGGCCCGAGGTCGTGTCGGTGAACTCCATGAGAAACAGCGCCAGGAACACGGCGACGAACGACAGCGCGTTGATGAAGAAGCAGCCCTTCACGCCGACCGCAGCGATGATCACCCCGCCCAGCGACGGCCCGAAGATGCCCGCGCCGTTGAACGCCACCGAGGTTACGCTGACCGCCTGCATGAGTTCGCGCTCGGGCACGAGCGAGGGGATGAGCGACTGCCGCGCGGGCGCGTCGAACGACTGCGTGAGTGAGTTGAACGCGCCGATGACCAGAATGTGCCAGACGGCGATCCGCTCGGTGTACGCGAGCAGCCACAACAGGATCGCCGAGCCCATCATGATCGCATTGGTGACGATGAGCACGCGCCGGCGGTCGAGACGGTCGGCGGCCACCCCGCCGACGAGCGCGAAGAGCAGCCGCGGGATCGCCTGGCTCACCCCGAGGAGGCCGAGGTAGATGGGTGCCTGGGTGAGCTGGTCGATCAGGTAGCCGAGCGCGATGAACTGCATCCAGTTGCCGGTCTGCGAGACGACCAGGCCCGACCAGAGCAGGCGGAAGTTGCGGTTGCGCAGCGGGCTGAAGGCGCGGCCGCGCGCGAGCATCCCGGGATATGGCGGCGGCCCGGCCGCGGCGGGGGTCGTGCCGTCGTCAGGCAACGCGGGCGGGCGTCACCACGGCGAAGAGTAGCGTTCCTCCTTCCAGGGGTCGCCGTGCATGTGGTAACCGTTGCGCTCCCAAAACCCGGGACGGTCCTTCGCCAGCAGCTCGAAGCCCCGCACCCACTTCGCGCTCTTCCAGAAGTACAGCCGGGGCACGACGAGCCGCAGCGGCCAGCCGTGGTCGGGGGTGAGGTCCTGGCCGTCGGCGCGCCAGGCGAGCAATGCGTCGTCGGCCTGAAGATACGAAAGCGGCAGGTTGGTCTGGTAGCCCTGGTCGGCGTGCACCATGACGAACTGCGCCTCGGGCCGCACCTTCGCGCGCTCGAGCACCGTCCGGACCGGCACGCCCTCGAAGGTCATGCCCAATCGGCTCCACGCGGTCACGCAATGGACGTCGCAGGTGATGGTGACCTCGGGCAGCGCGCGCAGCTCGTCGTAGGTCAGCCGCAGCGGCTCTACCACGAGCCCGAAGACGCGGAAGTCCCACGTCGTCGGGTCGAACCGCGGGATACCGCCATAGTGCAGCACCGGCCACTTCTCGGTTGCGTACTGCCCCGGCGGAACACGGGCAGCGATGTCGCGCGCCATCGTCATCCTCCGCTGACAGCGTCATTATACCGCCGGCCGCGCGGGTGTGCCGTCCGGGCGGTGCGGGCCATCCGAGGCTCGCGGCCCGTTGCAGTAGCGCATCGCGGCCTGAATGCCATCTGCGATCCAGCGTTCGACGCCCTCGGCGGCCTCGGTCACGGCCTCGTCGAGCACCCGGCGCTCGTCCGCGGGGGGCCGCTCAAGCACGTAGTCCGCGGGGTCCACCCCCGCTGGCGGTCGGCCGATGCCGATACGCAGCCGCGGGAACGCGCTCGTGCCCAGCTCCTCGATGATGGACCGCAGGCCGTTGTGGCCGCCGTGGCTGCCCTTCTCGCGCAGCCGCAGCGCGCCGACGGGCAGGTCGAGGTCGTCGAGGATGACGAGCAGGTGCTCGGGCGGCACGCGGTGGCGGCGCCGCAGGTCGGCGACCGCGGCACCGCTCGCGTTCATATAGGTCTCGGGCCGTGCGAGCAGCACCCGCTGCCCGCGGATCGTGCCGCGGCCGGTCTGCGCCCACCCCTCGTCGGTGGTCACCGCGATGCGGTGGAGCGCAGCCAGGCGGTCCACCACCTCCCACCCGATGTTGTGCCGGGTGTGGCGGTAGCGGCGCCCTGGATTCCCCAACCCGACGACGAGTCGCATGAGGGCCCCGGCGGGAGGCGCGGGTGCGGACGGTGCGCGGCGGGCGCCCCAGCGCGCCTGCCGCCGTCTCAGGCCTTCTCGGCCTCGGCCTTCGTGGGCTTGCCGGTAGCGGTCGCAGGCGCCGCGGCCTCCGGCGCGGCGGGCGCGGCCTCGCCCGGCGCGGCCTCCGCGGCGGCAGCCGCCGGCGCCGCCTCCTCGTGCACCCGCGGTGCGACCACGGTGACGACGACGTCGTCGGGGCTCGTGAGGAGCTTCACGCCCTCGGGCATCGCAAGCTCGGCGGCGTGCACCGAGCGGCCCACGCCCAGCGGCGTGATGTCCACCGCAATCTGGTCGGGAATCTGCGTGGGCAGACACTCGACCAGCACCTCGCGGAGCACGTGCTCGACAACCCCGCCGTCGGCGACGCCCTTCGCGGTGCCGACGAGCACGACCGGCACGTGCATCTCGATGCTGTCGGTCAGCGAGATGGCATGAAAGTCCACATGCACCAGATGGTGCCGGAAGATGTCGCGCTGGGTGTCCTTCACGACGACCGTGGTGATCTCGCCCCTCCCGTCGCCGACCTCGAGGTCAATCAGCACGTTCATGCCGGCGTGTGTGTGCAGCGTGGCGTCGAGCGCCCGCGCGTCCACGGCCACGGCCTGGGGCGCCCGCCCTCGGCCGTAGACGACCGCGGGCACCAGCCCGCGGCGCCGCAGCGCCCGCGCCTGCCCCTTGCCGGTACCCTCGCGCGGCTGAACCTTCAGCGCGACCCGCTCCATGTCTCAGCCCTCCGACATGCGACAGGCCCCGATCCGGGGCCTGGACGCCTTGCATTATAGCACGGGGCGAGGCCGGCGCAACCCAGCCTCTCAGTTGGAAACCTGCTCGGGCCCTTTGTTCCAGGAGGCATTGATGACGCAGTGCCGTCTTCTTCGCCCGGTCGCCTGACTCATCGTCTACCACCTTGGCGCGGTCGAGATCGTCTTCACCGCGGAGGCACCGCCTCGTGCGGGCGACCGCCGCGCCGGGGCGTCGCGGTGTGGTATCGTGTGGTCGCGATGGCACACGTCCAGCGGCTCGCCGACGACCTGTTCCTGATCGACACGCGCTACAACGAGACGCCCCAGGCGATCGGGGTGTTCCTGCTGACCGGCGCCCGGCCGGCCCTGATCGAGACCGGGCCCGGGGCCCGGGTTCACACGGTGCTGGAAGGCATCCGCCGGGCCGGGCTGGACCCCGCGGCGCTCCAGGCGGTCGCGGTCACGCACATCCACCTGGACCACGCGGCGGCGACCGGCGAACTCCTGCGGCGCTTCCCGCACCTGGAGGTCTACGTCCACCCGGTCGGCGCGCCGCACCTGGCCGATCCTGATCGGCTGCTCGCGAGCGCCCGCCGGCTCTACGGGGACGCGCTCGAGCGGCTCTTCGGCCAGGTCATCCCGGTACCCGCCGACCGCCTGCGGACGCTCGCCGACGGCGCGCGCGTGCGCCTGGGCGATCGCACACTGACCGCGCTCGACACACCGGGTCACGCGCGACATCACCTGGTCTACCACGACGAGGCCTCCGGCGACATGTTCACGGGCGACGCGGCGGGCGTCGCGCTGCCGGGCGCGCGCTACGTCCGGCCGCCCACGCCCCCCCCGGAGATCGACCTCCCGGCGTGGGACGCCACGATCGCGCGGCTCCGGGCGCTGCGGCCGCGGCGGCTGCTGCTCACACACTTCGGCCCGCACGAGTGGGCCGACGACCTCCTCGTCCAGCTTCGCGACCGCCTGCACGCCCTGGCCGGCGTGGTCGAGCGCGCGCTCGCCGAGGGGCTCGACGAGGACGCGGTGGTCGCGCGCGTGCAGGGCTGGCTGCTCGACGACATCCGGGCGCACCACGGTGCCGAGGCCGCGGGCCGGTTCGAGGTGATCATGTCCACGCGCCTCAGCGTGCTGGGGCTGATCCGGTACGTACGGAGGGGCTGAGGTGGCGCACCACGGGCAGCACCGCCACGGGGGTCGTCACGACACGCACGCCCACGCGCCGCGCGGCGCACACGCCGCAGGCAGCCAGGCCTCCGGCGCCGAGCATGCCCCGCACGACCAGCACGCCGGCCACTCCCCGGCGATGTTCCGCGACCGGTTCTGGGTGAGCCTGGCGCTGACGGTGCCCATCCTCTATCTGGACATGCACGTCCAGGAGTGGTTCGGCTACCGCGCCGCGACGTTTCCGGGCGTCGAGTGGGTGGCGCCCGCGCTGAGCGTCGTGCTCTATCTCTACGGCGGCGGGGTCTTCGTGACAGGCGCCGCGCGCGAGCTGCGGGCGCGCCAGCCCGGCATGATGACGCTGGTCGGGCTGGCGATCACGGTGGCGTTCGCCTACAGCCTGGCTACCACGCTCGGGTTGGTCAGCGGCGCGCCGCTGTACTGGGAGCTCGCCACCCTCATCGTCATCATGCTGCTCGGACACTGGATCGAGATGGCCTCGGTGCAGGGCGCCAGCCGCGCGCTGGAGGACCTGGCCGCGCTGCTCCCGGCGCTGGCGCACCGGATGCGCAACGGCGACGTCGAGGACGTGCCGGTCGAAGCGCTGCGGGCCGGCGACCGGATCCTGGTCCGGCCGGGCGAGCAGGTGCCCGCCGATGGCGTGGTCGCCGAGGGCGCCTCCAGCGTCAACGAGGCGTTCCTGACCGGCGAGTCGCGGCCCGTGCCCAAGGCACCCGGCGCCGAGGCAATCGCCGGCGCCGTGAACGGCGAGGGCGCGCTGGTCGTGGAGGTGCGCCGCACCGGGGAGGCCACCACGCTGAGCCAGATCCGCCGGCTGGTCGAGGAGGCGCAGGCCTCCCGCAGCCGGTTTCAGGCGCTGGCCGACCGGGCGGCGTCGTGGCTCACGCTGATCGCGCTGGCCGGCGGCGCGCTCACGCTCGTCGCCTGGCTGGCGCTCGGCGCTGCGGCGGACTTCGCGCTCACCCGCACCGTGGCGGTCATGGTGATCGCCTGCCCGCACGCGCTCGGGCTGGCCATCCCGCTCGTCATCGTCAACGCGACGGCGCTGGCGGCGCGCGCCGGCATCCTGGTGCGCAACCGCGAGGCGTTCGAGCGCGCGCGCGACACGCGGATCGTCGCGTTCGACAAGACGGGTACGCTCACCGAGGGCCGATTCGCGGTACGCGCGATGGCCGCCGACGGGATCGCCGAGGCCGAGGCGCTGCGGGTCGCCGCGGCGCTCGAGGTGCGCTCCGAGCACCCGCTCGCCGAGGCGATCGTGCACTACGCCCGCGCGCGGGGCGTGCCCGAGGCTGGCGTGGACGGCTTCGCCGCGGTGCCCGGCAAGGGTGTCGAGGGCCGCGTGGACGCCGCGGTCTACCGCGTGGGCCGGCCCGAGTGGGCCGAGGAGCTGGGCGTGGCGTTCGCCCCGGCGCTACGCGCGGCGCTCGACGAGGGCAACTCGCGCGGCGACAGCGTGGTCGCGCTGATGGACGGCTCGCGGGTGCTGGCGCTCTTCGTGCTGGCCGACCAGGTACGGCCCGGCGCGGGGGAGGCGGTCCGCGCGCTCGCCGCACTCGGGATCGAGCCCGTGATGATCACGGGCGACGCGGAGGCGGTGGCGCGCACCGTCGCGGCGGCGGTCGGCATCGAGACTTATTGCGCGCGCGTGCTACCCCAGGACAAGTCGCGCATCGTGCGCGCGCTGCGGGCGCGGGGGCAGACCGCGTTCGTCGGCGACGGCATCAACGACGCGCCGGCACTGCGCGAGGCCGACCTGGGCGTGGCCATCGGCGCGGGCACGAACGTCGCGATCGAGTCCGCGGACCTGGTACTGGTGGAGAGCGACCCGCTGGACGTGGTACGGGCGCTGCGGCTGGCACGGGCGACCTACCGCAAGATGGTGGCGAACCTACTGTGGGCCACGGGCTACAACGCGGTCGCCCTGCCGCTGGCCGCGGGGGTGGGCTCGGCCTGGGGCCTCCTGCTCTCGCCCGCCGCCGGCGCGGTGCTGATGAGCGCATCCACCGTCGTGGTCGCGGTCAACGCCACGCTGCTGCGCCGCCTGCGGCTCGTCAGCGCCGGCGCCTGACGCATCGCCGTCGCGGGCGGGCCGGCCCTGGCTACGACCCGGCGTCAAGCGTGGCGACCATGCCCGCCTCTCGGTGGCCGGGGATCGTGCAGACCACCTCGTAGGTCCCGGGCCGCACGGTGTAGGCGAACGTCCGGCGCTCGCCCGGCCGCAGGAGCCGCTGCGCGTGCGCGTGAGGGCCCTCGAGCACCGGAATGTGAAAGTCGTGCTCGATGACGCCCCGGTTGACAACCTCGAACCGCACGCGACCCGCCGGCGCGACGATGATCTTCGGGGTGATCGCGAAGTCCGTCAACGCGACCTCGATCACCGTCCGGCCGGGGGCGGCGTCGTCCGGCGAGGACACCGGCGGGGGCGGGACCGCGGAGGGCGACGCGCAGCCGGCGGCGATCGCCGCGGCCGCGAGGATGGCGAGTGTCGCGATGCGCAGGCCCATGCGAACCTCCTGACGGGTCCGCCCCATGGTACCACAGGGCAGGATGGGCGCGAGAGGAACGCGGCGCGCCCGTGGCGTAGCAGACGGCGGCCGAAAGGGAGGCGCCCATGACTCCTGCCGAGGTCAAGGCCTTATGGTACCGTCACGCCGTCGCCGAGAACGCGCGGCTGCTGGAGGACCTGGTGGCGACGCTGACCGAGGACTGCGTCTACGAGGTGGTGCCGTGGGGTCTCGCCTATCGCGGTAAGGACGAAGCCCGGCGCTTCTACCGCGAGCTGTGGACCGCTCTGCCCGACGTGCGGCTCACGCTGCACCGCCACGTCGTGGACGAGCACTGCCTGGTGGAGGAGTCGGTCGTCTTCGGCACGCACCAGGGCGCCTGGCACGGCCTGGCGCCGACCGGCCGACGGATCGAGTTTCCGCTGGTGATCTTTTTCCCGGTGCGGGACGGCCTGTTCTCCGGCGAGCGGCTCTACTTCGACGGCGCGGACCTGCTGCGGCAGCTCGGCGCGCCGACCGACCTCGTCCTGCGCGGCCGACCCTAGCCGGACCGCCGCGCGTAGGCCTGCTGCGCCTCGCCCACCAGGCGCCACGCGTCCGCGGCACCGGCCCACCCGAAGATCTCGACGGGCTTCCGCTCCAGGGTCTTGTAGGTCGTGAAGAAGTGCTCCACCTCTTTGAGGAAGTGCGGCGGCACGTCGTCGAGGTCATGGACGCCCTCGAACCGCGGGTCCCCCACGGGCACCGCCAGGATTTTCTGGTCGTGGCCCTTCTCGTCGCGCATGTCCAGCACACCGATCGGCCGGACGTCCACCAGGCAGCCCGGGAACGTCGGCTCGTAGACGAAGATGAGCACGTCCAGGTGATCGCCGTCCTCGGCCAGGGTATCGGTGAGAAACCCGTAGTCCGCCGGGTAGTGGAGCGGCGAGTAAAGGACGCGGTTGAGCCTGATGGCGCCCCGGGCCTCGTCGATCTCGTACTTGTTGCGGCTGCCGCGCGCGATCTCCACGCAGGCCAGCACGGTCCTCCCCTGATCGGTCACGGGATTCCTCCTGTCAGCGCGGCGACGAGCGGGCGGTGTTCGCGTGCCAGACGAAGAGAACGCGCCGCGTTGCCGTCATACGTTCAGCTCCTTGAGCTCGCCGGTCATCATGTAGATGACACGCTCGCCGACATTGGTGATGTGGTCCGCCGCCCGCTCCAAGTTCTGCGTGACAAGGAGCATCTCTAACGCCTGAGGCGTCTCGTGGGCGTCCCGGAGCATCGTCGTCAGCAGCGTGCGAAATGCCTGGCTGCGCAGCCGGTCCACCCGGTCGTCCTTGTGCGCCATCGCTTCGGCGAGCGCCACGTCGCCCCGCAGAAAGGCGTTGATCGCATCGGCGATCATCTCGTCGACCGCCGCCGCCATCACAGGCACCTCGCTCAGTAGCGGCACCCTCGGCATCTCGGCGAGTCGCGCGACCGACTTGGCGATTCCCTCCGCGTGGTCGGCCAGACGCTCCAGATCGATGGTGATGGCGAACACCGCAGCGATGGTGCGGAGGTCCGAAGCCATTGGCTGCTGGAGGGCGAGCAGGTGCGTGCATCGGTGCTCAAGCTCCAGGTGCATCGCGTCAACGCGGTTGTCGTCGGCGACCACGCGCGCGGCGCGTGCGACGTCGAGCGTGCGCAGCGCCTCCACCGCCTCGCGGATCGCCTCGCGCGCCGCCTCGGCCATGCGGACCACGTCGGCCCGAAGCCCGTCCATCTCCCGAGCGAACGCCTCGCGCGTCACGGCCCTAGCCGACGAGGTCGAGTCGGTAGCCGATGCCGCGCACGGCCAGGATGCGCACGCCCGCGCGGGCCTCGACCTTCCTGCGCAGCCAGCCCACGTGGGTGTCCAGCGTGCGCGAGTCGCCGAAGTAGTCCTCGCCCCACACCTCGTGAAGCAGGCGCTCGCGGCGCACCACCTTGCCCTGGTGGCGCAGCAGCAGCTGCAGCAGGCTGAACTCCTTGGCGGTAAGCGCGACCGGCTCGCCCCCGACCGTGACCTCGTGGCGGTCGGGGTCGAGCGCCAGGCTGCCCGCAGTGAGCGTGCTCGTTCCCCCGGCCTGGACCACGTAGGTCTCCAGCACGTTGGCGATGTCCTCGCACCGGTCGGTGCCGGCCTCGAGCATCTCGCAGATGTCCTTCCACTTGATGATCTCCCGGACGCCCCGGCGGCCGGTGAACAGCGCCTCGAGCGCTTCGCGGAGCACCTCGTCGCCCCGGTTCTCGAGCCGGTGTAGCGACCGGGTGTGGGCGAAGACCTCGCGACGGTAGCGCGCGTGCGCGATCGCCTGCCCGAGCTCGCGCGCGCACTCCACCAGGATGCGGCCCATCTCTCGGGCCTGGGCGATCGGGCGGCGGATGCGGTGGATCGCCAGGCGGGCGGCCGCGGCCTCGATAGCGTCGAGAACGTCGTCCAGGTAGCCGGTCAGCGCGCGCAGCGCCTCGCGGTCGGCGACCGGGCCCGGCGACGGCAGCAACGCGTCGAACAGGTCGCGCGCGATGGCATCGGCCTTGTGCTCGAGGTCGCGGATCTCCCCCCAGGCGTCGTCGAAGGGTCGCTCGCCCTCCAGGGCGGCGGCGAGCGCGGTGGCGGCGTCGAGGACCGCGCGGGCCATCTCCTGGAGGAGCTCGAACTCGCGGTCATGACCGGGCACGCCCGCCGGCTGTGCCGGCAGGACCCGGTCGGGGGATTGCTCGACCATGGTCTCCATGAGCATAGCACGCCGAAAGACGCGCGGGGGCCCGGCGCGCTCACGCGCCGGGCCCCCGACGGAATCGCGCCGCCTAGCCGTAGAGGGGCAGCGGGTGGGGCCGCAGGGCCCCGCCCAGGTTCCGCTTCAGCAGGTCGAAGGCCTCGAGGTCGTACTGGCCCACGAACGTGATCGCCTCACCGGTACGGCCCGCGCGGGCCGTGCGGCCGATGCGGTGCACGTAGGTCTCCAGGTCCTCGGGGATGTCGAAGTTGATGACGTGGGAGACGTCCGGGAGGTCAAGCCCGCGGGCGGCGACGTTCGTCGCGATCAGGGCCTGGACCCGGCCCCGCGCGAACGCATCGAGCGCCCGCTGCCGCGCGCCCTGGGTCATGTCGCCGTGCATCGCCTCGGCGCCGATCCCGCGCTCCTTGAGCACCCGGGCGAGCCGATCGGCGCCCCGCTTCGTGCGGCGGAACACCAGGGCCGAGGGCACCTCACCGCTGGTTAGCAGCAGGCGCAGCGCGCGCAGTTTGTCCTGCTCGGCCACCTCGAGGTAGTACTGCACCACGGTGTCCACCGTCGGCGCCGGCGCGGCGATGCGTACCCAGGCCGGGCTGCGCATGTAGCGCTCCGCCACGGCCCGTACCGGGTCGGGAATGGTGGCCGAGAACAGGGCGGTCTGCCGCTGGTGGGGCGTCAGCCGGACGATCGTCTCGACGTCGGGCAAAAACCCCATGTCGAGCATGCGGTCGGCCTCGTCGAGCACCAGGAGCCGCACGGCGCCGAGCGCCAGCGTGCGCCGGTTCAGGTGGTCGAGCAGCCGGCCGGGGGTGGCGACCACGACCGGCGCGCCGGCCCGCAGCGCGGGCATCTGGCGCTCGATCGGCTGGCCGCCGTAGAGCGTGGCGACCCGGACCGCCGGCCCGCCGAGGTCGCGCGCAACGCCGGCGATCTGCACGGCGAGCTCGCGGGTGGGCGCCAGGACCAGGACCTGGGCCCCGCGCGTCGCCGGGTCGAGGCGCTCGAGCATGGGAATCACGTAGGCGCCGGTTTTGCCGGAGCCCGTCTGCGCCTGGCCCGCGACGTCGCGGCCCGCGGCCAGCAGGGGAATCACCTTGCGCTGGATGGGCGTGGGCTCGGTCCACGCCAGCTTCTTGAGGGCCCGGATCGTCTCCGGGCGCGTGGTGAGGCCGCCGAACGCGGCCTCCTGTATCTGGGTATTGATGGAGTTTCGCCTCCTGCGAGGCCCGGGGGACCCGGGCCGGGAATGTCGCCGGCATCCTGCGCGTGCCCGCCGGTTCACCCAGCCCAGATGAGGAACGCTCGGACACATGAGGCGGGCGGCGTCGCTGTTGACGCCGCCCGCTCGGAAGACGCAACTATGTCGACTCGCCACGCAGCATATCACGCCACGCGGACGAGCGCAACCCCCCCGTCTTCGAGCACGCGCCGCGCGAGCGGGTCGGGATAGTCGCCGGCGAAGACCACGCGGACCAGGCCGGCGTTCAGGATCATCTTGGCGCAGGTCAGACACGGCTGGTGCGTGACGTAGATCGTCGCACCGGCGACACTGACGCCGTGGTAGGCGGCCTGGAGCAAGCTGTTCTGCTCGGCGTGCAGGCACAGGCAGGTGTCGTGGCCGGTGCCGGAGGGGACCTGGCTCGCGCACCGCTCGCACCCGCCATCGCCGCAGTTGGGCAGACCCCGCGGCGTGTCGTTGTAGCCGGTGGACAGCACCATGCGGTCCTTGACGATCACCGCGCCCACGTGCCGGCGCAGGCACGTGGAGCGCGTGGCGGCCAGGTGCGCCATGTTCATGAAGTAGACATCCCAGGAGGGCCGGCTCACAGGGCCGGGCCCGGGCGGCCGGCCACCGCGTCCGGCGCCGGCACGTAGACCGCCGGATCGAAGACGTCGCGCACGCGATCCGGCGCGCCGGCGGGCGCGACCTCGCCGGTCAGCGGGTCCTCCTCGTAGCGGCCCGCGACCTCGCCGCGCGCAATCGCCGCAAGTCCGCGCACCAGCGCGTCCACGTCGTCAGGCGTGTTGTAGATGCCCAGGCTCGCGCGCACCGCCCCGGGGACGCCGGCGTGCCGGTTCGCCCGCATCTGCGCGCGGAACCTCTCGACCTGATCGGCCGTGAGCCGGAGCAGTCGGAACAGGAGCGGGTGAGCGCAGAAGCAGCCGTTGCGCACGCCGATGCCGTGCTCGTAGGCCAAAATCGCGGCCACGCGGCCGTGCGGGATGCCGCCGAGGTTGAAGGTGAACACGCCGAGCCGGTCGGTCCGCGCCGGGTCGGCCGGGCCGTAGAGGGCGAGGCCCGGCACCCCGGTCAGGCGCGCCAGGGCATAGCGCACCATCGCCGCTTCGTGCGCCTCGATCGCGTCCCACCCAAGCGCCGCCAGCGCGCGCAGTGCCGCGGCGAGCGCCACGGCACCGACCACGTTCGGCGAGCCGGCCTCGTCGCTCTCCGGCGCGTCCGCCCAGTCGGCCTCCTCGAGGGTCACGCTGCGCACCATCCCCCCACCCACGAGCAGGGGCTCCCCGCCCTCGAAGAGCCGGCGGTCGGCGACGACCGCGCCGCATCCGTAAGGCGCGTAGAGCTTGTGGCCGGAGAAGACGAGCGCGTCCAGCCGGCCAGGGTCGGCGGCGGCACCCATCGCCACCCGCCGGTGCGGCACGAGCTGTGCGCCATCGACGAAGCACCGGGCACCGTGGGCGTGGGCGACCTCTGCGAGCCGGTGCACCGGCGGGACCACACCGGTGACGTTCGACGCGCCGGAGATCGAGACCGCGCGCACATGCCCCCCCGCGGCGCGGAGCTGCGCGTCCAGCGCCTCGGGCGCGATCGACCCTTCGTCGTCGAGCTCCAGGTGCAGTACGCGGCCCGCACGCCGCCAGGGTAGCATGTTCGAGTGGTGTTCGAGCACCGAGACCAGGATGAGGCCGTCCCCGGCTGCCAGCAGCCGGTGGGCGAGCAGGTTCATCCCCTCGGTGGTGTTGCGCACGAAGACGACGACGTGGCGGTCGGGGTCGCCGCCGGTGGCCTCGAGCACGGCCCGGCGCGCATCCTCGTACCAGTGGGTCGCGAGCCGCGACTTGAAGCCGACCCCGCGGTGCACGCTGCTGTACCACTCCAGGAACCCGTCCACCGTGTCGCGCACGCTCGCCAGGGCTGGGGTGGTCGCGGCGTTGTCCAGGTTCACGTACCTCGCCAGCCGCCCGTCCAGCAACGGCACGAACGTCTCCAGGCCCACGATCTCGCGTCGCACGCGCTCGAGCCAGCGATCCATCCCCGCCACCGCCTCAACCGACCTGCACCGAGAGCGCGCCCTCGAGGATGCCTTCGAGCACCATCTGACGCGCGTTGCCGATCTGGGCTTCCACCACCCGCGCCGCGCGGTCCGGGTCGCGCGCGGTCACGGCGTCCACCAGCTCCACGTGCTCCGCCACCAGCGCCTGCGCCCGGTCGCGGACGTCGAGGCCCAGGTGGAAGAGCCGCTCCAGGTCGTCCAAGAGTCGGTCCAGTAGGGTCACCAGCCGTTGGTTGCCGGCCAGCCGCGCGACCGCCAGGTGGAAGGCCTTGTTCTGCGCGAGGAACCGGGCCTGGCTGTCCACGTCGCCGACCACGTACGGATCCCCCACCAGCCGTCGGAGCTCGGCGACCTGCTCGGGCCCCGCGGAGCGCGCGGCCCGGTGGGCGGTCTCGCGCTCGAGGATCAGGCGCAGGTCGAACAGGTCCTGCACCTGCTTGACGGTGATCGGGGTCACGAGGTACCCGCGCCGCGGAATCGCCTCCACCAGCCCCTCGTGCTGGAGCGTCTTGAGAGCCTCGCGCAACGGCGACTTACTCACGCCGTAGGCGCGGGCGAGCTCGCCTTCGACCAGGCGATCGCCGGGCCGAAGGCGTCCGGTGAGGATCTGCCGCCGCAGCGCCTCGTGGATCGGGCGGCCGAGCCCCACATGTCTGGGTAGTCGCTTCCCGGGACGCCGCACTGGGATCCCCGTAGAATACTACTGATGTTCCAAGACGGACTCTTCGCCAGCCCCGGGTCCCTTCCTGCCCCTCCGCCTGCCCCGCATCGCCCGAATCGGTCCAGCCCTGAGGGCGACGGCGCGGGAATGCGCCGCGCGTGTGACGAAGGGACGCCACGATGGCCGCCCGGACAAGCCAAAGAGGCGACTACATCACCCTGGCGCTTGTGGCCTGGACCCTGGCGGGTGCCCTGTCGGACATCTGGGCGCACGGGCAGGGCCTGCCCGAGACGTTCTTCAATCCCTACCACGCGGTCTTCTACTCGGGCTACCTGGTGACCGCGGCGTGGTTGCTGTGGCCAGCGCTGGCGACCGGACGGGGCGGCCGGGATCCGCTCGGGACCGGGCGGCCTGGCTATGGGCCCGCGCAGGTTGGAGTCGGGATCTTCGCCGTCGGCGGGCTCGGCGACGCGATCTGGCATTCCGCCTTCGGCATCGAGCGCGGCATCGACATCTTCACCAGCCCACCGCACATCCTGCTCTTCGCGGGCCTGGCGCTCATGGCCTCGGGCCCGCTGTACGCGGCGTGGATCGCGCCGGGGCCCCAGCGGCCGGCCCTGCGCGCCCTGCTCCCGGCCCTGCTGTCGGCCGCGATGGTCCTGCTGGTGGTGCACCTGGCGACGCTCCACATGTGGGGGCCGACCAGCTCCCGGTTCATGAGCGCGCTGGCCATCGAGCGGATCACACGCGAGTTCGTGGCGACCGAGCGCGCCGCGGTCCTGGTGCGTGAGATCGCCACGCAACGGGCGGTCGCCAACCTGCTCCTGACCACGCTCACGCTGCTGGCGCCGACGCTCCTGCTGATCCACCGCTGGCGCCTGCCGGCCGGCAGTCTCACGGTGGTGGTCGGCCTCGTGACCTGGCTCATGGACGGCGTCACCGGCATGTTCTTCCCGTGGATCGCGCTTGCCGGGCTGCTCGGCGCGGCGGCGGGCGATGGGTTGGTCCGAGCGCTCGCGCCGGCCCCCACCCGACCGAAGGCGTTCCGAACCTTCGCGGTGGTGTTCCCCATGACGTACTGGGGCCTCTACCTCCTCGCGGTGCACCTGCACTGGGGCGTCGCGTGGACGCCCGCGCTGTGGGCCGGCGTCGTCCTGTGGACGGGTGCCGTCGGGTTCGGGGCCAGCCTCCTGGTGTTGCCGCCGACCGGCGCAGCGCTCGTGGAGCCTGCGCGCTAGTACCTCGCGCCTGCGCGCCGTCAGGAGCCCCTGCCGGCGAGTACCGTCTCGGCGGCGCGGGCGCCGGTGGCGACCTCGAACCCGAGCGCCTCGGCCCGCTCCACAAAGTAGTCCACGTGCTCCGACCGCGTCCGGTCGCCCAGGCTCACCCGGTCGTAGGCACCATCCAGCGCGATGATCACGGTCTCGGCCAGGCAGGCCGGCACGAGCCCCGGGCCGTACCGACTGTAGTCGAAGTAGACCGGCACCTCGGGCCGACCCGGCAGCCGCACCACGCCGCCTGGTGTGACCTCGACCCCAGGCACCGCCGCGACCGACGGGTCGACGTCGGGCGGCCGGCCGAGATCGAAGACCAGCGCGCCCGGCCGGACGTGCTGCGGGAACACGACCGGTCGCGGATGCGAGGTGGCGGTGAAGATGACGTCGGCCTCGCGCAGCAGATCGTAGGCGGTCGTCGCCTCGACGACCGCGCCGGGCGCGCGCCGGACCAGCAGCTCGCGCGAGCGGTCCAGCCGGCCCTGGTCGGTGCCCACCATGATGAGCCGGCCCACGTGGCCCAGCAACGCGCGGCAGATGCCGAAGCCGACCACACCGTTCGCGCCCACGACCGCGGCCGTGGCCCGGGCCGGGTCGCCGCCGCGGGCGCGCAGCCGCTCCAGAATGAACGGCACCGCGCGCTTCACGGTACCGGCGGTATACGCGCCGCCGTTGGTAATCGCGATCGGCGACTGCGCCTGGACGTCGATCCCCTTGTTGCCGACCACCGACCAGTACGCGCCCAGACCCAACACCGTCGCGCCCAGGCTCGCGGCCAGGTGCGCGGCCTCGACCGCGCGGCGTACCGCGAGCGCCGGGTGCGACCGGATCTGATCGGGCAGCATGGCGACCCCGATCAGGTATACGCGCGCGGCACGGCCGTCGGCCGTGGTGGTGCGCAGCTCGTCCACCTTCATCGGCCGCAGGAAGGGCGCCAGCCACCGCACCAGCCCGTCGGGCAGCAGGCCCAGGCGCCGCAGGGCCGCGAGGCCGGCGAACCGGTCCACTAGCCAGATGTAGTCCACGGTCATCGGGTGGATCAGGAACGCGCAGGCTGCCTCGCGGTCGCCGAGCGACGGGAGCGGGAGCCCGTCCCCCAGCCGCGGCTCCACGCCGTCGGCGATGCGCAGCAGGTGCTCCTTGTGGTTCCAGATCGTGATCAGGGCGTAGGCGACGGACAGCCACATCACCGCCGGCCTCGTGCCGGTGACGGCCAGGGTGAGCGGCAGCGCGACCGCGCCGCCCACGGCGCCGAGCGACAGGTAGCCCCAGCGGCCGGTGATCAGGCGCGGGCCGGCGAGCAGGACGCCGCCGACCGCGACCGGCACGATCGTCGCGTACCACGCCGCGACATCGAGCGCCGCCAGGGCGATCAGCGCGCCGACCCCCACGATCACGCCCTTCATCCGCGTGTACGCGCGCGCCACCAGGAGCCAGTACGGCGAGTACACGTGGCCGAGGACCACGCCCGCGGCGGACGCGGCGACGGCCCAGTCACCCGGGGCGATGCGCGCCGCGAGCAGCACCCCGAGCGCGCCCTTCGCCAGGTCGGCGGCGGTGACCACCACCAGCGTGGGGACGCCCGCTGCGCGCGCGACGGTCAGCAGCCCGAGGTTATGGGGCGAGAGCCGGTGGATGTCGACCCCGCGCAGGCGCCGCGCGGCCAGGTAGCCGGTGGGGAGGCTGCCAACGAGGAGCGCGACGAGGACCGCCAGGGGAGCCGCCATCCCCCTAAAGATACACCACCGGGGCCGCGCCTCAAGGGACTGGCCCGCGGCCCACGGGGCCGGTCGCCCCAGGCTACTTGGTGCCGAAGAGCCGGTCGCCCGCGTCGCCCAACCCGGGCACGATGTAGCCGTGCGGCGTCAGGTGGCTGTCCACCGCGGCGGTGTAGATGTCCACGTCGGGATGCGCGCCGTGCACGCGGGCGACCCCCTCCGGCGCCGAGATGATGGCCATGACCCGGATCGTACGGCAGCCGGCGCGTTTGAGGATGTCGATCGCCGCCACCGTTGAGCCGCCGGTCGCCAGCATCGGATCGAGGATCATCGCCTCGCGCTCGGCGACATCGGGGGGGAGCTTTGTGAAGTAGCTCACCGGTTCGAGCGTGTCGTGGTCGCGATAGATGCCGATGTGACCCACGCGGGCCGTGGGGATCAGGCGCGTGATGCCCGACTCCATGGCCAGGCCCGCGCGCAGGATCGGGATGACCGCGATCTCCTGGCCCGCGATGGTCCAGCCCGTCGTGGCGGCCAGCGGCGTCTCCACCGAGATCTCCCGCACCGGGTGCGCGCGGGTCGCCTCGAACGCCATCAGCATGGCGAGCTCCTCGGTGAGCTCGCGGAACTCCTTGTGGCCGGTGCGTTTGTCGCGCAGGATCGTGAGCTTGTGGCGAATGAGGGGATGGTCGAAGACGTGCACGGTGGGCATGCGCGGCGCCTCCTGTGGGGGGATCGCGGGGCCGTTCGCTACCGGCGAAGGGCATCCCTCCCCAACGGACCTGCGGGGGCAGGCCGCCGGTCCATCGATCGCCTCGCGGGACCCGGAAGGCACGGGCCAGGCGCGTACCGAAGCACCCGACAGTCCCTGCGCACTCACGGAGGTCCGCGTCATGGCCCTGGCCGCCAGCGATCCCGAGCTCTACGCGATGCTGGAGCGCGAGCGCGCCCGCCAGCGCGACGGCGTGGAACTCATCCCCTCGGAGAACTACGTGTCTGCCGCCGTGCTCGAGGCCATGGGCACGGTCTTCACCAACAAGTACTCGGAGGGCTACCCCGGCCGCCGCTACTACGGCGGCAACGAGGTCATCGACGAGGTGGAGCGCCTCGCGCAGGCCCGGGCCCGGGCGCTCTTCGGCGTGCCCCATGCCAACGTGCAGCCCTACTCGGGTAGCCCCGCGAACCTGGCGGTCTACCTGGCGACCTGCCAGCCCGGCGACGTCATCATGGGCCAGAACCTTCCCGACGGCGGCCACCTGACGCACGGGTGGAAGGTGAGCGCCACCGGCATCTACTACAAGAGCGTGCCCTACCACGTGCGGCCCGACGGGTACATCGACGTGGACGAGGTCCGGGCGCTCGCACGCGCGCACCGGCCGCGACTGATCTGGTGCGGCGCCACGGCCTACGTGCGCGAGTTTCCCTTCGCGCATTTCGCGGAGATCGCCGACGAGGTGGGCGCCTACTTCGCGGCGGACATCGCGCACATCGCCGGGCTCGTGGTGGGCGGCGCGCACGCGAGCCCGGTCCCCCACGCGCACGTGGTCACCACCACGACGCACAAGACCCTGCGCGGGCCGCGCGGCGCGATGATCCTGGTCACCGAGCGCGGCCTGGCCAGGGACCCCGAGCTGGCCGAGAAGGTGGACCGCGCGATCTTCCCCGGACTCCAGGGCGGCCCGCACGACCACACCACCGCGGCGATCGCGGTGGCGCTGGGCGAGGCGGCGCGACCCGAGTTCGCGACCTACGCGCGGCAGGTGGTCGCCAACGCGAAGGCGCTCGGGGCCGCGCTCGTCGAACAGGGTTTCACCCTGGTGACGGGCGGCACCGACAACCACATGCTGCTCGTGGACCTCACACCCGGCGGCCCGGGCCGTGGCACGTTCGTGCAGGAAGCCCTGGACGCGGTCGGCATCACCGTCAACAAGAACACGATCCCGGGCGAGCCCGTCTCCGCGTTCTATCCCTCGGGGGTCCGCCTGGGCACGCCGGCGGCCACCACGCGCGGGATGCGCGAGTCGGAGATGCGGCAGCTCGCCGCGTGGATGCGTCGGGTGCATGACGAGATCACGCCCTACCGCCTGCCCGAGGAGCGCGAGGCACGCAACCAGGTGCTCCGCGAGTTCCGGGAGGCGATCAGGCAGAACCGAGCGCTCGAGATGATGCGGGCCGAGGTGCGGGAGCTCTGCCGCCGATTCCCGGTGCCGGGGATTGGCTAGCGCGCCTGTGCCCACGCGCCGCCCCAGGGCGAGCCCCGAGATCTGACGGCGTGAGACGCTGGCTGGCCGCACCACCCGGCCGCGGGACGGGTCGGCTGGGCGTCGCCTACTTCCTCTGCTCGCGCTCGTACCGGGCGATCTTCTCGATGCGCGGGATGTGCCGGCCGCCCTCGAACGGCGTCGTCAGGAAGGTGCGCACGATCTCCTTCGCCACCTCCGACCCGACGATCCGCGCGCCCAGCGCGATCATGTTCGCGTCGTTGTGGAAGCGCGCGAGCCTCGCGGTGGTGACGTCGTGCACCACGGCGCACCGGATCCCGAGCACCTTGTTCGCCGCCATCGCCTCGCCGTTGCCGGTGCCGCCGAAGATGATGCCGCGGTCGGCCTCGCCGCGCGAGACGACCTCGGCCGCCGGGATGCAATAGTCGGGGTAGTCCACCGGCTCGGGCGAGGTGGTCCCGACGTCGCGGACCTCGTGACCGAGCTCGAGCAACAGCCGCGCGATCTCGGCTTTCAGCAGCACGCCCGCGTGGTCGCCGCCGATCACGACGCGCACGGCGTCACCTCGAGGCGGCCAGGTCCCGAGCGATGGGGCCGGCGTCGAGCACTAGATCGACGGCGTCACCCACGACGAAGACCACGTGCTGCGCGGACGGTGCCGGGCGGCCCCCCGCCCGCGCCGGCGCCGCGGCCAGCGGCACGCCGGCGGCCTCCATGAGCGCCAGCGCCACGGGATGGTGCAGGGGCTGGGGGGCGACCGCGAGCTGCGCCGCCTGCTCCGGGGTGGCCGCGAACCACAGGAGGGCGTCGTAGGCCACGCCGGTGAGCGCGCGCAGCCGGGCCACCGCCGGCGCGTGCAGCGCGTTGCAGGCGACCACGTACCCGCGGTCGGTGGGCAGCACGACGAGCCCGCCGCCGCGCAGCACCTCCACCGCCCGCCGCGGCGCCGTGCCGTTGGTCGGGTCCACGCGGTACATCGTGACCGGCCGCGGCTCGCGGTCCACCGCGGTCTGGAAGGTGAGCCCGTAGTAGCCGCTCACTCGCGCCTCCGTCCTGGGGCCGTAGGGACCCGGGCCGCGACGACCCGGTCCCAACCGAGCCCGTCGCGCCGCACCAGGGGAGCGTCGAACGCCCCCGAGCGATGAAAGAGTTCGATGACGCGCGGCCCCTGGCCTGCCGCGGCCTCCATCACGAGCCAGCCGCCAGGCGGCAGCACCGCGGGCGCGCCCGCGATGAGTCGCGCGTGCACGCTCTCGCCGAACCCGGGCGCGACGACCGCGATCCGCGGCTCGAAGTCGCGGATCTCCCTCGGGAGGCCCGCGGCGTCCTCGGGCGCGACGTAGGGCGGATTGCAGGCGATCAGGTCCGGCCGCGCGCCGGCGGCGACCAGCGGCTCGAGCAGGTCGCCCTCCAGGAAGCGCACGCGCTCGGCGACCCCGTGCCGGGCGGCGTTCGCGCGGGCCACCTCCAGCGCCTCGGGCGCCAGGTCGGTGGCCAGGACCCGGGCGTCGGGCCGAGCGACCGCCACGCTGATCGCGATCGCGCCGCTGCCAGTGCCGACGTCCGCGACGAGCGGCCCGGGGGTGTCGCGGAGCGCCTCGAGCACGGTCTCCACCAGGATCTCGGTTTCCGGCCGGGGGATGAGCACGCGCTCGTCCACCAGGAACCCCAGGCCCATGAACTCCCGCCGGCCCACGATGTAGGCGAGCGGCCGGCCGGTCGCGCGCTCGTCGAGCAGTGCCTCGTAGCGCGCCCAGGCGTCGGGCCCGACCGATCGGCCCCACGCGACGTAGAGCTGGGTGCGCGTCAGGTTCAGGGCGTGGCGCAGCAGCACCTCGGCGGTGATAGCCGCCTCGGGCACGCCGAGGGCCTCCAGGTGCTCGCGGCCCGCGATCCAGGCCTCGCCGATCGTCGCCGGCGGGGCCGGCGAGGCGCGCCCGCCGCGGCGCCGGCCGTGGGTCGGCGGGCTCACTGGACCGGGGCGAGCTGGGCCGCCTGGTCGGCCGCGGTCAGGGCATCGATCAGCTCGTCCAGGTCGCCGTCCAGCACCACCTCCAGCCGGTGCAGGCTCATCCCGATGCGGTGGTCGGTCACGCGGTTCTGCGGGAAGTTGTAGGTGCGGATCTTCTCGCTGCGGTCCGCGGAACCCACCTGCTGCCGCCGCTGCCTGGCGATCGCCTCGGCCTGCTCGCGCGCGGCGCGCTCGAGGAGGTGCGCCCGGAGGATGCGCATCGCCTTCTCGCGGTTCTGGAACTGCGAGCGCTCGTCCTGGCAGGCCACCACGACGCCCGTGGGCAGGTGCCTGACCCGCACCGCGGTCTCCACCTTGTTGACATTCTGGCCGCCGGCGCCACCGGCCCGGTAGGTCTCGATCTCGAGATCCTCGGGGCGGATGACGACGTCCACCTCCTCGGCCTCGGGCAGCACGGCCACGGTCGCGGTCGAGGTGTGGATGCGGCCGGAGGCCTCGGTGACGGGAACCCGCTGCACGCGGTGCACGCCGCTTTCGTACTTCAGACGGCTGTACGCGCCGCGGCCCTGGATCGCGAATGTGACCTCCTTGAAGCCCCCGATGCCGGTGGGGCTGGCCGAGAGCACCTCGGTCTTCCAGCGGCGCCGTTCCGCGTACCGCGCGTACATGCGCATCAGCTCGCCGGCGAACAGGGCGGCCTCGTCGCCGCCGGCGCCGGCCCGAATCTCGACGATGATGTTGCGGTCGTCGTGGGGATCGCGCGGGAGCAGGAGCCGCCGCAGCTCCGTCTCCAGCTCGCCGAGGCGCTCGCGCAGCCGGGCGGCCTCGGCGCGCGCCATCTCGCGCAGCTCCGGATCGGACTCCTCGCGCGCCATCGCCTCGGCCTCGTCCGCCTCGCGCGCGGCGGTCTTCCAGGCGCGGAACCGGGCAACCGGCGCCTCGAGCTCGGCGTACTCGCGCGCGACCTGCTGGTAGCGGGGCTGGTCCGCGAGCACCGCGGGGTCGGCCAGCGCGGCGGCCAGGGCCTCGTACCGGCCCTCGTACGCCTCCAGCCGCGCGCGCATCGTGGTCTCCATCGTGCTCACCGGACCGATTATAGCACCGCGCCTCCGCCGGGCCGGCCGGGCACGTCGTGACAGCGACGGCAGCGCGCCTCGTAGGCCTCCTGCGCGCCGACCAGGATGACCGGGTCGGTGTAGCGCGCGGGTCGGCCGTCCACCAGCCGCTGCGTGCGGGTCGCGGGCGCGCCGCAGACGACGCAAATCGCCGCGAGTTTGGTGACGTGCTCCGCGACGGCGAGCAACTCCGGCATGGGGCCGAACGGCTCGCCGCGGAAGTCGGTGTCCAGGCCAGCGAGGATCACGCGCACCCCGCGGCGGGCTAGGGCCGCCGCTACCGCGGCGATGCCCGCGTCGAGGAACTGCGCCTCGTCAACGGCCACGACCTCGGTGGCGGGGTCGACCAGTCGGGCGATCTCGTGGCTGGCGGCCACGGCTACGGCCTCGACGCGCGCGCCGTCGTGCGACGTCACCGACTCCACCGCGTACCGGTCGTCAAGCGCATGCTTGAAGACCTGCACACGCTGGCGCGCGATCTGGGCGCGTCGGATGCGGCGGATCAGCTCCTCGGTCTTGCCGCTGAACATGCTGCCGCAGATGACCTCGATGCCGCCGCCATGGTCCATCACGAACCTCCCCCGCGAGCGGGCCGCCGGGCCCGCAACGACCGCGGCCCCCGCCGCGGTGAGACGGGGGCCGCGAGACGCCTGGCGCCCGGAAGAGATGCGCCGGGTTACGAGACCTTCAGGCCGTACTTCCTGGCGAACTTCTGGACGCGGCCCTCGGCGTCGACGAACTTGCGCTGGCCGGTGTAGAACGGGTGGCACTTCGAGCAGATCTCCACCCGAATCGCCTTCTTCGTCGACCCGGTCACGAACGTCTCGCCGCAGGCGCAGGTCACCCGCGCCTCATGGTAGTCGGGGTGAATCCCGGGCTTCATCGGATGCTCCTCTGCACTGGACGCGATCTACGGAACAGGCGCCATTATCGCAGAGTGCGCGCGGCGGCGCAACCCCTAGCGCAGGTATCCCAGCGGGTTCACCGCGCGGCCAGCCACCCGCACCTCGAAGTGCAGGTGCGAGCCCGTGCAGACCCCGGTGCAGCCGACCCGAGCGATGAGCTGGCCCTTCTTCACCTGCTCCCCGGCGCGCACCAGCAGCTCGGAGGCGTGCCCGTAGACCGTGACGATGCCGGCGCCGTGGTCGAGGTAGACCACGCGGCCGTAGCCGCCGCGCCACCCGGCAAACTCGACGACGCCGTCGCGCGCCGCGTAGATCGGCGTGCCGCGGGGCGCGGCGATGTCGATACCGTTGTGGTGCCGGCGGTAGCGCCAGCCGAAACGCGAGGTGATGACCCCACGCGCGGGCCACACGAAGCCCCCGCTCGCGTGCAGCGCCCGCATGTCGGCCGCGGACGGGGTGGTGCTGCGGGTCTGGCCGGCGACCTGCCGGTGGCGCGGCACGGCCGGGCCGACGATGCGGATGCGCTGGCCCGGCCTGATCCAGCCGTCGTCGCCGAGATCGTTGTCCGCCATGAGCTCCTCGAGGCGCACGCCATACCGCTGCGAGATCGCCCACAGCGACTCGCCCGAGCGGACCACGTGCACCACGGTCTCGGCCGGGCGGATCCGGCGGACCGAAGCCGGCGGCCGCGCGGCCGCGGGCCCGGGCACGCCCGCGCTGGGGATCTCGATTGTGCGGCCGGGCTGGAGGATGCCACCGGGGTCCAGGTCGTTGGCTGCGGCCAGGGCCTCCACGGTCGTGCCGTGCGCGCTCGCGATGGACCAGAGGTTGTCGCCGGATCGGACGGTATACGGACGCGTCGCGGTCGCCGGGGGCACGCCCGCGGGTACGCGCGGCACCGGCCGGACCTGCGCGGAGGTCGCCGCGGCCGCGTGACGGTCGCGGACCGCCGCGGGGTGCGAGCGCGAGACGTCGTCCAGCGTACGCAACCCCTCGGCAGAGAGGGCCGGGGGGGGAGGACTCGAAGGCGACGATGAGGCCCCCGGCGGGGCGAACGCCGGGGCGGTGAGTGCAACGGCCGCGATGCACGTGCCGATAACCGCCGTCCTGCGCAAGGGCTCCCTCCTGCGTAGTCCGAGCCGGCAGCACGCATCCGGCTCGTGGCTGCACGTCGGTCGTCCTGCGTATGCGCGCGCTGGCAGGGCGCGCGGTGTCGGGCGCGGGAAGCGCCGCGGACGTGCTCGGGACGTACTGTGGAGTCGTGCGGTGTGTTCGCCGCGGCCGGTCGGGTTCCTGCTTGCCGCGGCGAGCCGTGTGGCCTCCTAGGCGCCGTTGTCCTCGGAGCTCTTGACGATCGACCGCAGGAACGCCGCGTTGTTGGGCGTCTTGCGGAGCCGGTCCAGGATGAGCTCCGTCATCGCCACGGTGTCCAGCTGCTCGAGACTCTTGCGCAGCACCCAGACCTTCCGCTGCTCCTCTTCGGTGAGCAAGAGTTCCTCCCGCCGCGTGCCCGACATCTTGATGTCGATCGCCGGGAAGGTGCGGCGCTCCTGGAGCTTGCGGTTGAGGTGCAGCTCCATGTTGCCCGTGCCCTTGAACTCCTCGTAGATCGCGTCGTCCATGCGGCTGGCGGTGTCGATCAGCGCGGTGGCGATGATCGTCAGGCTGCCGCCCTCTTCGATTTTCCGCGCCGCGCCGAAGAACCGCTTCGGCCGCTGCAGCGCCGCGGGGTCCAGGCCGCCGGAGAGCGTGCGGCCCGAGGGCGGAATGACGATGTTGTTGGCGCGCGAGAACCGCGTCAGGCTGTCGAGCAGCACGACGACGTCGCGGCCGCCCTCGACCAGCCGCTTGGCGCGCTCGAGCACCAGGTCGGCCACCTGGATGTGCTCCTCGGGCGGCCGGTCGAACGTGCTGGCCACGACCTCGGCCTCCACCGAGCGGCGCATGTCCGTGACCTCTTCGGGCCGCTCGTCCAGCAGGAGCACCATCAGGTAGATCTCGCTGTGGTTCTGGACGATCGACGTGCCAATCTTCTTGAGCAGGGTGGTCTTGCCCGCCTTCGGAGGCGAGACGACCATGCCGCGCTGGCCCTTCCCGATCGGCGCGAACAGGTCGATGACCCGTACGGTCAGGTCGGACTCCGGCAGCTCCAGTTTGATCCGCTCGTGCGGGAAGACCGGCGTGAGCTGCTCGAACCCGGGCCGCGTGCGCGCCTGCTCCGGGTCGAGGCCGTTGACCGCCTCCACACGCAGGAGCGCGAAGTACTTCTCGTTGTCCTTGGGCGGCCGGACCTGGCCCAGGACCTCGTCGCCGACCCGCAGCCCGAACCGCTTGATCTGCGAGGGGGAGACGTAGATGTCCTCGTTGCCGGGCAGGTAGCCGCTGGTGCGCAGGAAGCCGTAACCCTCGGGCATGATCTCCAGGATGCCCGCGCGGATCAGGAGGCCGGCGTCCTCGGTTTGCTTCTGCAGCACGCGCATGATCAGCTCTTGCTTCCGGAAGCGCCGGTAGTTCGGGATGTTGAGCTCCTTGGCCATGTCCTGGAGCTCTGAGAGGGTCTTCGCTTCCAGCTCGGCTATGGGCACGACGTACTCACCTCTTGAATATTCCCAGGGCGCCGGGGGCTAGACGGGCGCGCGCCTGGTCTCGAGTGCGGCCTGCAGGGCCCGGGCGTCGGCCAGAAACTTCTCCAGGCCGATCGCGGTCAGCGGGTGGTTGAACAACTGCTCCATCACCTTGAACGGCATCGTCGCCACGTGCGCGCCAGCCAGCGCCGCGTGGACTACGTGTACCGGGTGCCGTAGGCTGGCGGCGAGCACCCTGGTCTCGAACCCGTAGTGCCGGTAGGCGGCGCAGATGTCGCGGACGAGCTGGATGCCGTCGGCGCCGTTATCGTCGAGGCGCCCCACGAAGGGGCTGACGTAGGCGGCGCCGGCCTTTGCGGCGATGAGCGCCTGCGGCAACGAGAAGACCAGGGTGACGTTGCACCGGATGTCCTTCGCGCGCAGCGCCCGCAGCGCCCGGATGCCCTCGGGCGTGACCGGCACCTTCACGACCACGTTGGGCGCCCAGGTCGCGAACGTCTCGCCCTCGCCGATCATGCCCTCGGCGTCGGCCACCGTGGTCTCCACGCTCACCGGCCCGGGGCAGATCGCGCAGATTTCCTGGATGAGCTCCTTGTGGTCGCGGCCTTCCCGGGCGACATGCGTGGGGTTCGTGGTCACGCCGTCGAGAATGCCCCACGACTGCGCGGTCCGGATCTCCGTGATGCTGGCGGTGTCGACGAAGAACTCCACCGCCCTACCTCCCCTGAGCCTCGATGTACATCACCAGGCCGGCGTCGGTGGGCTTGAGCATCTTCAGCTGGTCGCCGGGCCGGAGCTGGATCAGCACGACCGGCTGCCCTCCACGGTAGATGGCGCTCACCGGCGCCACGCGGTGCGTCCGGAGCTGCTTGTCCTCGCCCTCCACCACGACCACGGGCGGCGGCCCACCGCGCACCTCCCGCAGCGTCCCGACCGTGTAGTCGTAGCGGCCGAGCGCTTCCATCATGGCGTTGAGCACGACGATGGCGTCGGCGCGCGTGGCGGTCTGGCCCGGGCGGAACGAGTTGTCCGGCAGCGCCGGGACGAACTTCCGCTCGATGGCCACCGCGACCGCGCCCCGCAGGTCGGCGGGGATGTCGCGCGCATCGGCGACCACCAGCGACCCGCCCGCGCGCGCCGCCTCGCCGTCGAGGCCCATCGCCCGCACGCCGAACGCCGCGAGCTCGGCGCGCGTCACGGGCTGCCGCGGCCGGAAGGTGTTATCAGGGAACGCGGTCACCAGCCCCCGCTGGTAGGTCACGGAGACGGTCGTCGGGTCGTCCTTCGTCGTCTGCATCGCCACGATCTCGTAGCGACCCGGGCGCGCCGGCTGGTCGTTCTGGTCGAGCTGGCGCCACCGCGTCTGGAACTTCATCTCCTGGTTCGCCGCCAGCGGCACCGGCTGCTGAGCTGCCTGGAACGGGCGGTTCAGCGACCAGCGCGCCACCTCGTTGCCCTCACTGTCTCGCACGATGAAGTCGTGGAACTGCGTGGTGGCGTACTCGAACCAGACGTCCGGCAGGTAGAAGACCTTCAGGCCGGGCCGCATCTGGACGGTGCCCTCGGCGACGACGTCGAGCACGGACTCGGTCTGCCGCACGATCGCCACGCGCACGCGCGCCACGGTCTCGCGCCGCGTGCCCTGGGGGGTCCGGCTCTCCACGTAGAGGTCACCCTCGTAGCCGGGCTTGATGCCCTCGCGCTCGCCGAGCCGCATGCGCGGGCGACCGCGCTCGGGGCTGAGGAGCTCGGTCTCCCGGCCCGGACCGACGTTGGCGATCGTGAAGGTGAGCTGGATCTCCTCGCCAGGAGCGTACGCCTTCTTGTCGGTGGTCAGCGTGTAGAGGACCGGGCCCTTGCGCACCTCGGCGCGCGTGGCGGACACGGTGCCCATGACGCTGGCCGCTGCCACGGCCGCGCGGTCCTCGGGCGGGATTTGGTCGGTGTCGCGGAACTCGAGCGGGCGGAGCCCGCTCGACGGCACGCCGAGCGAGCGGCCGAGGAAGACCGCCAGGTCGAGCCGGCTCAACGGCTCGTTGGGCGCGAACCGGCCGTCGGGGAGCCGCGTCACGATGCCCTTGGCCGCGAGCCGCTCGGCCGCCTGTCGGGCCGGGTGGTTCGCCATGTCGGTGAAGATCTGCGCGGTCGCGGGCGCTGCGGCGAACGCCACCACGATCGCGACCGCGGCGGCACGCACGTGTCTAGACATCGTCGAGATACCCCCTCGGCGCGACCGGCGTGGCGCCCGGTCCGGACGCGATCTGCCCGCTATCGTACGCTGACGGTGTGTGTGACATGTAACGTCTGGGAGTCGACCCCGGGAGTTTCGCCTGGACGTGCCGGAGACTGACGGCGCCGGGGGAGGGTCACCCGCATCGCCGAGATCGTTCTATCCAATATACGTAGCACACCCCCCGGGGGTTCGCAAGCCTACTCGGGCGCGTGCGAGCCCCGGCGCCGGGCGTTCACATCCGTTCGGGAGCACAAACGCCCAGCAGCCCAAGCACCCGGCGGAGGACCGTGCGCGCCGCCTCGACCACGGCCAGCCGGGCGGCCGTCAGGCCGGGGTCGTCGCCGAGCACGCGGCAGTGGGTGTAGAACAGGTGGAACGCCTCGGCGACCTCGCGCGCGTACGCGCAGAGCCGGTGCGGCTCGCGGCGCAGCCCGGCCGCCCGGATCACCTCGGGCAGCTCCGCCAGGGTGTGGAGCAGCGCCCACTCCCGCTCGTCCTCCAGGCGGTCCAGCGGCGGCGCCGACCCGGCGGCGGCGCCGGCGGCCGCGGCCTCGCGCAGGATGCCCGCGATGCGCGCATGCGCGTACTGCACGTAGTAGACGGGGTTGTCCTGGGAGTGGGCGCGCGCGAGCGCGACGTCGAAGTCCATGGGCGTGCCGGGGGCGACCATCGCGTAGAAGTACCGCCCGGCGTCCACGCCGACGGCGTCGATCAGCTCGCGCAGGGTGACGAACTCGCCGCGGCGCTTGCTCATGCGCAGCGCCTCGCCCTCGTTCTTCAGGCGGACGTGCTGGTAGATGAGGATCTCGAGGGCCTCGGGCGGCACGCCCAGGGCCTGGAGACCGCCCCGGACCCGCGCGACGTCGCCGATGTGGTCGATCGCCCACACGTCGATCATCAGGTCGAACCCGCGCGCGCGCTTGTCGAGGTGGTAGGCGATGTCGCTCCCGAAGTAGGTCCACTCGCCGGTGGGCTTCACGATGACCCGGTCCTTGTCGTCGCCGAACGCCGTGGAGCGGAACCAGGTCTTGCCGTCGGCCTCGTAGACGTAGTCGCGCGCGCGCAGGTCGGCGAGCGCGCGATCCACGGCGCCCGAGCGCACGAGCGAGCGCTCCGAGAACCAGACGTCGAAGACGACACGAAAGCGTGCCAGGTCCGCCCGGGCCTCCTCGATGACCGCGGCCACGCTCACCTCGCGGAAGTGGTCGAGGCGCGCGGCCTCCGGCGCCTCCAGCCAACGCGGCCCGTCCGCCTCCGCGATGCGGCGCGCCAGGTCGGCCACGTAGTCGCCGTGGTAGCCGTCCTCGGGCACGGGCCTGGGCCGGCCGAAGTGCGTGAAGTAGTGCGCCTCGACCGAGCGCGCCAGGTTGTGCACCTGCTGTCCGGCGTCGTTGATGTAGTACTCGCGGGTCACCTGGTAGCCCAGCGCCGCCAGCAGGTTCGCCAGGACGTCGCCGATCACGGCGTTGCGGCCCGTGCCCACGTGCAGGGGGCCGGTGGGGTTGGCGCTCACGAACTCGACGTTGACGCGCCGACCCGCGCCCACCGTGGAGGCGCCGTAGCCGTCGCCCTCCGCGCGGATGGCCGCGACCAGCGCGCGTCGCCACGGCCAGGCCAGGCGGATGTTGATGAACCCCGGGCCGGCAACTTCCAGCGCCGCCACGCGGTCGGCCGCCGGCGCCCAGGCCTCGACCAACGCGTCCGCCACCTGACGAGGGCTCGCGCCGGCCGCCTTGGCGAGCACGAGCGCGGCGTTCGTGGCGTAGTCGCCGTGCCGGCGGTCGCGCGGCACCTCAACCTCGAACGCGGGTACCGCCACCGGGGGCAGGCGGCCCGCGACCGCGGCGCGGCCGATCGCGGCGCGGATCTCCTCTCTCAGCGCGTCGCGAAACACCGCTCCACTATACCATGCGCGGCGAGGGGACGAACTTGCCGAGCACCCGCGGGCCCGCGGCGCCGGTGGCCGTGGGCACGTTGGTGGCCAGGCCCGCGATCGCGTCCGAGGCCATGAGCGCGAACGCCATCGCCTCCTTCAACTTGCTGTCCACCCCCAGGTCGTCGGCGCGGCGCACCGGCAGGCCCAGGCCGTCCGCGATCCGGCGGAGCAGGAACGGGTTGGCGGCCCCACCGCCGGAGACGATCACCTCGTCGAGTCCGCCCAACGGCAGCAGGAAGTCACGGTAGGCGCGCACGATCGAGTCGGCCGTGAGCGCGGAGACCGTGGCCACGGCGTCGTCGGGGCCGAGGCCCCGCGCGCGCGCCTCCTCCACCAGCCGGGCGGCGAACGGCTTCCCGTAGACCTCGCGCCCTGTCGTCTTCGGCGGCGCCGCGCGCAGGTACGGGTCGGCCAGCAGCGCCGTAAGCCAGGCGGGGTCCACGCGGCCGCGCGAGGCCATGGCCCCGTCGCGGTCGTAGGTCTGGCGGCCGGCGGTGAGTATCTCGACGACGCCGTCGATCAGCATGTTGCCCGGGCCGGTGTCGAAGGCCAGCACGTCGCCGATCTCGCACCCGCGCGGCGGCCGCGCGGGCAGGTAGGCGACGTTGCCGATGCCGCCGATGTTCTGGACCGCCCGCGAGCGGTGCGGGTCCCGGAACACGACGTAGTCGAAGTAGGTCACCAGCGGCGCGCCGTGACCGCCGGCGGCGACATCCGCGACACGGAAGTCGGCAATGACCGGCAGGCCGGTCCGCTCGGCGATGACCGCGGGCTCGCCGATCTGGAGGGTCGCGCCCTCTGGCGCGGGGACGTGCCAGACCGTCTGGCCCGCCGACCCGATCAGGTCCGCGGCCTCGGGCGGCATCCCGGCCTCGCGCAGCGCGGCGAGCGCGGCGGCGGCGAACAGCTCGCCGAGACGGAAGTTGAAGCGGCACAGCCGGTCCACGCCAGAGGTGGCCGGGTCGAAGAGCTGGAACAGCGCGGCGCGGTCCTCCGGCGGGAAGGGCAGCGTGGTGCCGGCAAGCAGGCGCACGCGCGCGCCCGCGCCGGCGCCGGTCACCTCGACGACCGCGGCGTCGATGCCGTCGCCGGATGTCCCCGAGATCAGCCCGACGACGCGGCGCGGGTCGCGGGCCGCCAGATCAGCGATCGCGCGCATCGCACACCTCCGTGGTCAGAAGCGGTCTCATCGCGTCACCTCGCGGCCGGCCCGGGCCTGCGGAGCCCGGCCGGCTTCCTGTATAGTGGCATCGTGACGGGCCCCCACGACGAGTTGCTGCGCGGCCTGCGCGGAGGCCTGATCGTCTCCTGCCAGGCGCGGCCCGATGACCCGCTGCACGGGCCGGAGATCATGGCCGCGATGGCCGCGGCCGCGGAGCAGGCGGGCGCGGTCGGCATCCGCGCCAACGGCCCGGCGGACGTCGCCGCGATCCGGCGGCGCACGCGACTGCCGATCATCGGCATCCTCAAGGTCGCCGGCCCAGACGGGCGCACGGTCATCACGCCGGACTTCGCGTCCGCGCGCGCAGTCTGCGACGCGGGTGCCGCGATCGTGGCGCTCAGCGCCGCGCGGATCGACCGACCCGACCAGGCGGCGCTGGCCGCCCTGATCCGGCGGATCCGCGTGGAACTCGGCGCCGCAGTCATGGCCGACTGCGCGACGGTGGCCGAGGGCATGGGCGCGGCGGCCGCGGGGGCGGACCTGGTGGCCACGACGCTGTCGGGATACACGCCCGAGACCGCAGATCGGCCGGCGCCTGACCTCGACCTGGTCCGTGCACTCGCCACGGCCCAGGGCCGGCCGGTGGTCGCCGAGGGCCGTATCGCCACCCCCGAGCAGGCCGCCGCGGCGCTGCGCGCCGGCGCCTTCGCCGTCGTCGTGGGCACGGCCATCACCAATC
The DNA here is from genome assembly GCA_031081715.1 of Armatimonadota bacterium. Taxonomy (GTDB): domain Bacteria; phylum Sysuimicrobiota; class Sysuimicrobiia; order Sysuimicrobiales; family Humicultoraceae; genus Fervidifonticultor_A; species Fervidifonticultor_A tertius. The sequence goes on from JAVHMA010000013.1 coordinate 66,632, forward strand.
CCCGCGCGATCGCCGCCCGCTTCGTCACCGCGCTGGCCGCCGTCAGCCCTTGATCGCGCCGGCGGTCAGCTCGCGGAGGCGGTATCCTCCCCCTTTCCATCGGGGCCGCGCCCGGCCGGACGTGGCGCCTCCCGTACGGCCGCGCGTACGAACCCGCGGGAGGCCTCCAACCGTCGCTCGGCCTCCGCGCGCTCGACCCCGGCCAGCGCCATGACGATCGCCACCTTCGCGCTGCCGCCCGCGGCCTCGAGCAGCCGCGCGCTCGCCTCGGGGTCGGCTCCGGTCGCCGCGGCCACCATGCGCCGGGCGCGGGCGACCAGCTTGGTGTTGCGGGGGGGCATGTCCACCATCAGGTTGCTGTACACCTTGCCGAGCCGCACCATGGCCGCCGTGCTCAGCATGTTGAGCACCAGTTTCTGTGCCGTCCCGGCCTTCATGCGGGTCGAGCCAGTGAGCACCTCGGGCCCGGTGGCAGGGGTAATCGCGATGTCGGCGGCCGCCGCGAGCGGCGAGCCCGGAACATTGCTCAGCCCGACGACCACCGCGCCGCGGCGGCGGGCTTCCGCGACCGCGCTCAACACGAACGGGGTCGCGCCGCTCGCCGCGATGCCCACGACGACGTCGCGCGGCCCCACCGCCAGGCGCGCGATCTCCCCGGCGCCCGCCTCGGCGTCGTCCTCGGATGGCGCCGAGGCGTGCACGGTCGCCGCCGCGCCGCCGGCCACCACGGCCCGAATCCGGTCGGGGTCCACGCCGAAAGTCGGCGGCCACTCCAGGGCGTCGAGCAGCCCGATCCGGCCGCTGGTACCGGCGCCGACGTAGATCACGCGGCCGCCGGCCTCCAGCGCCCGCACGACCGCCTCGACCGCGCGCGCGATGGCGGGAATCTCGACGGCGACCGCCTCGGGCACGCGCCGATCCTCCTCGTTGATGAGCCGCAGCACCTCTTCGACGGAGAGCCGGTCGAGCTCCATCGAGCGCGGGTGCCGCTGCTCGGTGCCGAGCACGTCGTAGTCCACGATCTCGGATCTCCCGCCCCCATGCATCGGCGTCACCTCGCAGTCTCCTCGCCCGCGCGCGGCGGCCCGCCGCGCATCGGAACCGCCAGCCCGGCGGCGCGCGCGGCCAGCAGCGCGGCGCCGACGGCCGGCGGAAACCGCGCGGGCCGCAGCACCACGCGAACACCCAGCCGCTCGAGTTCGGCGGTCATCGGACCGACGATCAGATCGCCGGCCGCAAAAACCCCGCCCGTGGCCACGAGCGCCTCCGGCGCCGGCGCGAGCGCCCGCGCCACGGCGGCGATCATCGCGGCCAGGCCCATCGCGGCGCGGTCCAGGATGCGGCGGGCCGTGGCATCACCGGCGCGCGCGGCGTCGGCGGCGAGCGGCGCGACCGCGGCGACCTCGTCGATCGCGGCGCCGCGCACCGCGGCTTTGAGCCCGGCGAGCGAGGCCAACCCGAACCGGGCCGCCACGGCGGCCGCGAGCGCGGTCGCCGGGCCGCGACCGTCGTGCGCGCGCACCGCCGCGCGCAGCACCGCGCGGCCGATGGCGTACCCGCTCCCCTCGTCGTCGAGCAGCGGTCCCCACCCGCCGGCGCGCGCGCGCCGGCCGGCCGCGTCCACGCCGAAGGCGATGGAGCCCGTCCCGGCGACGATGACGATGCCCGGCTCCAGCGCCAGCCCGCCGGCCAGCGCTGCGGCGGCGTCGTGGTCGACGTGCACCACCAGAGCCAGGTCCTCGGCCGCCAGCGCGCGCGCCAGCCGCTCCCGCACGGCCGGGTCGTCCGCGCCTGCGAGCCCGGCGCCGAGCGCCGTGAGCCGCCCCCCTGCGCCGGCGCGGGCGGCGGCCTCGCGCACCGCCGCGAGCACGACCGCGGCGGCCTCCTCGGGCTCGCGGTGGTAGGCGCTGGCCGACTGCACGGTCGCCGCGGCCAGCACCGCGCCGTCGGAGGCGACGATCACCGCGCGGGTGCGCGACGCCCCGCCGTCCACACCGGCGATCAGCGTCTCAGCCATCGAGCGCGCCGATCACCGCGTCGTGGAACGCCGGCCGGAACCCGACGATCGCGTCGGAGTCGGCCCGGGGGTGCACCCGGTTGGTGAGGAGCACGACCACCAGGTCGCGGGCAGGGTCGATCAGGATCGAGGTGCCGGTGAACCCGGTGTGGCCGTACGCCCGCGCCGACGCCCGCCGCCCGGCGAACGGCCAGCCGCCCAGCGCCCATCCGAGCCCGCGGGCAGCCGGCCCCAGGCCCGGCGTCTGGTCGCGCGTGGCTTCGGCCAGGACCGGTGCGGGCAGGATGCGGACGCCGGCGAGCGCGCCGCCGGCGAGCATCGCGGCCCCGAAGCGTACCAGGTCCGCGGCGGTCCCGAACAGGCCGGCGTGCCCGGCCACCCCGCGGCCGAGGTGCCAGGCGTTGCCGTCGTGCACCTGACCGCGAATGACGCGCGTGCGCCACCGGAACCCGCGACCCAATCCGAGCGCGGCCGCCTTGCTTCGTTCATAGGCGTTGCCGGCCTCGGTGGCCGCGCACCGCGACCGCCACGCGGCCGGCGGGGCGAACCGGGTCGCGCGCATTCCGAGAGGGACCAGCACGCGGCGCCGCACGCAGCGATCGAGCGGCTCGCCGGCGGCCCGCTCCGCGATGTGACCGAGCACGATGAAGCCCAGGTCGCTGTATTCGATGCGCGCGCCCGGTGGCGCCGGCGCGGGCCCGGCGGCGATGCGCGCCACCGCCTGGGCCACCGATCGGCACGCCGGCGCCCGCCGGCCGCCAGGCCGGCGCGGACCCGGCAGGTAGAGCATCTCCCAGGCCGCAAGCCCGGCCGTATGCGCGAGCAGGTGGCGCAACGTCGCGCGGGCGGCCCACGCGCCGCGTGAGCGCGGCAGGTAGGAGGCCACGCACGCGGCAAGGTCGAGCGCGCCCTCCGCGCACAGCTGCAGGACCACGGTAGCGGTCGCGACGGGCTTGGTCAGGCTGGCCAGGTCGAAGACTGTCTCGCGGGTGGCGGGGAGAGGCCGGGGGATGACCTGCGCGTACCCAAAGGCCTCGTGGACGAGCAGGTGCGGGCCGCGCGCGACCGCCACCACCGCGCCCGGGAAGACCCCGGCCGCCAGGCCGGCGGTCAGGTGGACCCGTACGGCCTCGCGCACGCGCCGCGCGGCGGGTTCGCGGCTCACCGGAGCCTCGGGTCGAGCAGGTCGCGCAGCCCGTCGCCCAGCAGGTTGAAGCCCAGCACGACGACCATGATGGCCAGCCCGGGGAAGACCGCGTTCCACGGCGCGATCTCCAGAAACTGCCGGCCCTCGCTCAGCATGTTGCCCCAGGACGGCGTCGGCGGCTGGGTGCCCAGCCCCAGGAAACTGAGCGCCGACTCCGACAGGATGGCGAGCGAGAGGCTGAGCGAGATCTGCACGGTCACCGGGGCGAGTACGTTGGGGATGATGTGGCGCCACACGATGCGCGCATTCCCCAGGCCGAGCGCCCGCGCCGCGTCCACGAACTCGAGCGAGCGGACCGCAAGCGCCGCGGCCCGCGAGACGCGCGCGAACTGCGGCGTGTAGACGACGCCGATGGCGATCACCAGGTTGAACAGGCTCGTCCCCAGCACCGCCATGATCGCGATCGCCAGCAGGATCGCCGGAAACGCGAACACGATGTCCATCGCGCGCATGGAGACCGCGTCCCACCAGCCGCCGTAGTACCCGGCGGCCAGGCCGATCGTCGTGCCGAGCGCGACGGCCACGGCCACCGACAGGAACGCCACGACCAGCGAGATGCGCGAGCCGACGACCACACGGCTGAACACGTCGCGGCCGAACTCGTCGGTGCCGAACGGGTAGCGCCCGCCCGGCGGCGCGAGCGCGTCGCCCGGGGACATCGCCCGGATGTCGTGCGGCACGACCGCCGGCGCGACCAGGGCGACCAGCACGCTGGCCGCGATGATCGCCAGGCCGATCGGCGCCACACGGTTGCGCACGAACCGACGGGCCCACCACCGCCACCCCGCCGCGGCGCGCGGGGGTTCGGCCGCCGGCGCCTCACGCGTAGCGAATGCGCGGGTCGATCCAGGCATACAGCAGGTCCACGATCAGATTGGTCAGCACGAACAGCAGGGCGACCACGAGGACCACGCCCTGCACCACCGGGTAGTCGCGCTGGAAGATGGCCTGAAGCACGAGCCGCCCCATGCCGGGCAGGGCGAAGATCTCCTCGATCACCACCGTGCCGCCCAGCAGGTAGCCCATCTGGAACCCAACCACGGTGATGACGGGGATCATCGCGTTGGGCAGGGCGTGGCGGAGCATCACGACCGTGTCGCGCAACCCCTTGCCGCGAGCGGTGCGGATGTACTCCTGGCCCAGCACCTCGAGCAACGACGAGCGGACGTAGCGCATCAGGATGGCGGCGATCGCCGCGCCGAGCGCAAAGGCCGGCAGGTAGAGGCTACGCAAGGTGCCGAGCGGGTCCTGCGAGAGCGGCACGTACTGCCCCAGCGAGACGTGCAGGTAGCGCGAGAAGACCAAAATCAGCATCGCCCCCAACCAAAAGTTGGGAATCGAAAGCCCGAGCAGCCCTCCGATGCGGGTGGCAACGTCGAACGTCGAGTTGCGCGCCACGGCCGACACGATGCCCAGCGGCACGGCGATCGTGACCGCGACGGCGAGTGCCAGTGTGGCGAGCTGGAACGAGAGCGGGAGCCGCTGCGCGATGTCCGGCAGCACCGGCCGCGCGGTGCGCAGCGAGACGCCGAAGTCGCCCCGGAGGATGCGCCCCAGGTAGTCCAGGAACTGCAGCGGGATGGGCTTGTCCACGCCGAAGAACCGCCGAAGCTCGGCCATCTGCTCCGGGGTCATCTCCACCTGCGTACCCAGGAAGAGCTGCACGGCGTCGCCGGGGATCAGGCGGATGAGCAGGAACACCACCGCCAGGATGCCCAGTAGCACCGGGACCAGGGCGAGCAGGCGGGAGAACAGGTAGCGCTGCATGGAAAGACGCGGGGGCCCGGAGGGGTGCCCCGGGCCCCGCTCGCGCCTAGCGCTCGATCGTCGCCTCCTCGAGGAAGTAGAGGGCGCCGTTCCCGATGATCTTGAAACCCCGCACGTAGCCCTGGAGCACCTGCGTCTCCATCGGCGTGTAGAGGAAGATCGCCGGCGCGGCCTCGATGAGGGCCCGCTCGAGCTCCGCGTAGATCGGCCGTCGCGCCGCCGCCTCGAGGTTCACGCGGCCGCGCTCCAGCAACCGGTCGATGGGCGCGTCCTTGAACAGGAAGTTGTTGACCGCGCCCGTGCTGTGGAACGTTCGGTACAGGAACCGGTCGGGGTCGGGGTCGCCGCCCCGCAGCTCGATCATGGTGTCGAAGTCGCGCGCCACCCAGCGGTTGATGTAGGTCCCCCACTCGATCGTGTCGAGCGTGGCGGTCACCCCGATCGCCCGGAGCTGCTCCTGGATGACCTGGGCCACCGCGATGCCACCCTCGTAGGTGGGCGACGTCACGATGCGCGTGGCAAAGCCGTTCGGGTAGCCGGCCTCGGCCAGCAGCCGGCGCGCGCGCGCGACGTCGGGCGCATACGACGGCAGCCGGTTGACCGGCGTGGCCCACGGCGTGGACGCGGGGATCGGCCCGGAGACCGCCGCGAACCCGAACTCCGCGGTGTTCACGATCGCCTGGCGGTCGATGGCCCACGCGAACGCGTAGCGCACCCGCGCGTCGTCGTAGGGCCGCCGCGTGGTGTTGAAGGAGAAGATGCGCAGGTTGATGCCCGGCTTCTGCAGGACGACCAGATTGGGCTCGCGGCGCGCCTGGACGATGACCGCGCCCTGGTTGATCGTGGCCATGTCCAGCGCGCGCGTGCGCACGCCGGCCAGCAGCGACGCCTGGTCGGGAATCACGCGGATGATCACCGTCTCGATCCGCGGCAGGCCGCGCCGGAAGTAGTTAGGATTGCGGAGGAGCCGCATGAAGTTGTCCGGGACCCACTCCGCGAGCATGTACGGCCCGGTGCCCGCCACGTTGCGCTGCAGGTTCCCAAAGCGCTGCACCGCCGCCCGCTCAACGATCGACAGGTTGGCCGAGGCCAGCCCGGACAGCAGCGAGGCCAGCGGGAACTGCAGGCGTAGCCGCACGGTGTAGCGGTCGGGCGTCTCGACGGCCGTGATCACGTCGATGAACGAGCGGCCGGGCGACCGGGTCGCCGGGTCGAGCACCCGCTCGAGGGTGAACTTGACGTCCTCGCTCGTCATCTCCGCCCCGCTGTGGAACCGCACGCCCCGGCGGAGCCGGAAGATCGCGGTGCGGGGGTCGGGGAACTCCCACGACTCGGCCAGGTCGCCCTCGATCTCCAGCCGGTCGTTGTACCGGACGAGCTTGTTGTAGAGGAAGTCGATGCGGCGGAACGAGGAGAAGGCCGTGACCAGGTTGGGGTCCAGGCCCACGACCTCCTGGTCCACCCCGATGGTCAGGGTGGTGCCGGCCGGGGCCGCCCCGGCCGGCACGGCCGGCAGGGCCAGCGCCACGACGACGAGCCACAACCACCAGCGAGCGCTCAAGGTGCTCTCCCTCCTTCGATCGGTCCCGTGGTCTTGCGCAACAACCGCTCCGCAACGCCCGGCACGACATAGTCCGGGATCCGCCCCACCTCCCTGTAGCCCAGTCGCCGGTAGAAGGCGCGGGCCGCCGTGTTGAACTCCGACACGAGCAGGAAGACGTTGGGCCCCGCAGCCAGGATGCGGCGCTCGGCGTGGGCCACTAGCCGCCGGCCGACCCCCGCGCCGCGCGCGTCGGGCGCGACCGCGATCCACCGGATGTACCCGCTGCGCGCGAAGGTCCCCGTGCGGCAAAACCACACGAAACCGAGCACCCGCCGCCCCGCCCGCGCCACCGCGATCTCGCCGGCCTCGCGGGCCGCCGCCCCGCCGCGACGCCGCGCCGCCAGCGCCCCCCGCACGAGCCGCCGGGCCCGAGGCAGCGAGACCCCGTACCGCCGCCACAAGGGGTCGCCGGCCACGATGCGCGCGCACGACTCGACGTCGCCCGCGCGCAACCCACCGACGCGAATGGCCGGCATCAGAACTTTTTCTCCGCGACCGCGTCGCGCGTGGCCCGCAACGCCGCCAGGGTGACGTCATAGCGACGGAGGGCGACGGTCATCATGAGCGCGTCGATCACCGCGAGCTGGGCGATACGGCTGGCCAGCGCACCCCCGCGGATGCCGCTCTCGCGGGAGAGCGTGTGCAGCCGGACCGCGGCCACCTTGACGATCGGCGACGGCCCGTAGCGGGTCACGGCGACCGTCACCGCACCCGCCGCCCGCGCCACGCCGAGCGCGTGGACCGTGTCGCGCGTGGAACCCGACTCGGAGATGCCGACCGCCACGTCCCCCCGGCGCAGCAGCGCGGCCGATGCCGCCTGCAGGTGCGGGTCCACGAACGCCTGGGCCTCGATCCCGATCCGCAGGAACTTCTGCTGGGCGTCCAGCGCCACGATGCCCGAGGCGCCCACACCGTAGAAGTCCACGCGCCGGGCGGCCGCGATGGCGGCCGCGGCACGCTCGAGCGCCGCGTCGTCGAGCACGTCGAGGGTCTCCTCGAGCGCGCGCACCGACAGCGCGAACACCTTCTGCTTCACGGCCGGGCCGTCGTCGCCGGGCTCGATGTCCTGGTAGAGCTGCCGCGGCGGCACGACCAGGTCCGCGGCCAGCCGGATGCGCAGGTCCTGGTAGCCGCGGCAGCCGATTCGCCGGCACAGCCGCACCACGGTGGCCTCGCTGACGCGCGCCCGATCCGCCACGAGGGTAATCGAGGAGTCGAGCACCTGCCGGGGGTGGCGCAGGATGTAGGTCGCGAGCCGGCGCTCGGCATCCGCCAGGCGAGGCCGCAGCTCCCGCAGCCGGGTCAGGCTGCCCAAACCGTTCTGCGGCGCCGCCGGTGCCATCCCCGGCTGCCTTCG
>JAVHMA010000014.1 GCA_031081715.1 Armatimonadota bacterium
TGGAGCTCGTGCGTGGCGAACCGGGGATTTGCGGAGAGGTCCTCGATCTCCAGGCCGCGGCAGATCTCGCGCAGCGGATTCGGCTTGAAGGCCCCGACCATCACGATGTGGCCGTCGCGCGTCTCGAACGTCCCGGCGAGCGGCATCGTCGCCCAGTTCAGGGTCTGCCCGAGGTTGAGCTGAACCGCGGCCTCGGTGGGCTGGATCGCGATCATGGCGTCGAGCAGGGAGGCGTGGACGACCTGCCCGCGGCCGGTGCGCTGTCGGGCGAGGAGCGCGAGCAGGATGCCCTGCACCAGGAGCATCCCCGCGGTGTAGTCGGCGATCGGGGTGCTGCACGGCTCGGGCGGCAGCCCCTCGTCAGGGCGGCGCGCGGCGAGACCGCTCAACGCCTGCGCCAGCACGTCCTGCCCGCCCTTGTCGCGGTAGGGTCCGCTCGGGCCGTAACCGCTGCCGAAGGCATAGATCAGGCCCGGGTTGATCGCCCAGAGCGCCTCGGGCCCGAAGCCCAACCGCTCCATGACCGCCGGCCGGAAGTTGTGGACCAGCACGTCACAGCGCCGCACGAGCCGGACTACGACCTCACGGCCTAGCGACGATTTCACGTCGATCGCGACGCTGCGCTTGTTGCGGTTGAGGCCCTGGAACGGCGCGCTCTCCCCCGAGGGCCCGGGCAGGTAGAATCGCATCGGGTCGCCGAGCCCGGGACGCTCGATCTTGATGACGTCCGCGCCGAAGTCGCCGAGCATCTGCGTGGCCGCGGGGCCGAGTTCGATCTGCGTGAAATCGAGGACGGTGATGCCCTCCAGCGGCGGCGCGTTCACCGGCCGGTCCAGCGGGGCGCCCGCTTCTCCCGGAACGCCGCCACGCCCTCGTCCTGGTCGGCCGACGCCATCGCCCGTGAGGCCGCGGGGGTCAGCAGCCCCATCGCCGCGGGCAGCGGCAGGTCCAGCCCTGCCATGGTCATCTCCTTCGTGCCGCGTACCGACAGCGGCGCGCACTCGAGCATGAGGGCGGCCCACCGGCGGGCCGTCGCGAGGAGGTCAGCGAGCGGGACGACCTCGTTGACGAACCCGATGCGCGCCGCCTCGTCGGCCCGCACGCGGCGGCCGGTGAGCAGCAGGCTCATCGCGAGCTTGAGCGGCACCTGCCGCGCCAGACGGTGCATGCCGCCGTCCATCGCCATCAACCCCAGGCGCGGCTCGGGGAAGCCAAACTCCGCGTGCTCGGCGGCGACGATGAGGTCGCAGGCAAGCGCCAGCTCGAACCCGCCGCCGAGCGCGTAGCCGTTGACCGCGGCCACGACCGGCTTCGTCAGGTCGAAGCGGTGCGTGAGGCCGCCGATCCCCCGGGGGTGGCGGTCCGCCAGGAAGGCCGCGCCGCGCCGCTCGCTCGAGGCCCGGACGTCGTAGCCGGCGCAGAACGCGCGGTCCCCGGCGCCGGTCAGCACGGCCACCCGGAGTTCCGGATCGGCCTCGAACGCGTCCCACACCGCGTCGAGCTCGTCGGTGGCCTCGCGGTGCAGCGCGTTGCGCACCTCCGGGCGGTTGAGCGTCACGACGATCAGGTGGCCGTCCCGTTCCACCGTGCAGAACCGCATCGCTATCCTCCGCGCGCCGGGGTCGAGGTAGAGGATTCCCTCGACCGCGATCAGAACTCCTCTCGCCAGGCGACGCGTTCTCCCGGAGGTCCGCGCATCGTGGAGGCCCTGCCCGCGCGCGACAGGCGCGCACCGGGCGCCCTGGCAGGCGACGGCGGTCCGGCCATCGTGGTGGATCAGGTGCACATGGCCTTCGAGCAACATGGCCGTCCGCTCCACGTGCTCTCCGATGTCAGCCTCACCGTCCGCCAGGGCGAGTTCATCGCGCTGCTGGGGCCCTCGGGGTGCGGCAAGTCCACCCTGTTGCGCCTGGTGGCGGATATCCTGCAGCCCACCCGCGGCGCGATCACGGTGCTCGGCCGGACGCCGGCCGAGGCCCGTCGTGAGCGGGCGCTCGGGTTCGTCTTCCAGCAGCCCGTGCTGCTCCCGTGGCTGTCGGCGGAGGAGAACGTCGCGCTGCCGCTCCGTATCGGGGGGTGGGGCCGGCGGCACGCCCCGGCCGCGACCCCGGCTGAGCTGCTGCAGCTCGTCGGTCTCGACGGGTTCAATCGTGCACGGCCGGCGCAGCTGTCGGGCGGCATGCAACAGCGCGTCTCGATCGCGCGCGCGCTCGTGAGCAACCCCAAGATCCTGCTGATGGACGAACCATTCGGCGCGCTCGACGCGATCACGCGCGATCGGCTGAACGAGGAGCTGCTGCGCATCTGGAGCGCCGTGCGCTGCACGGTGTTGTTTGTGACGCACAGCATCACCGAGGCGGTCTACCTGCCGAACCGGGTCGTGGTCCTCTCGCCCCGGCCGGCGCGCATCCAGCGGATCGTGGAGATCGACCTCCCCTACCCGCGCCAACCGGCAATGAAAGACACGCCGCGCTTCACCGAGCACACCTCGGCGCTGCGCGCGGCGCTGGAGGAGGCCTGATGACCGCGACGGGCCGGGTCGCCGCGCACGACGAGGGCGCGGTCCTCGCCACGCGGCCCAGGCGCCGGGAGAGCCGGCTCCGGCGGTTGCTGGTCCCCACCCTCGCCGTGCTGGGGATGCTCGCCGCCTGGCAGGCGATCGTCGTGGGCTTCCGTGTCCCCCGGTTCATCGCGCCCAGCCCGCTGCAGGTGCTCGAGGTCCTGCGCACGCAACACGACCTGCTGCTCGACAACGCGTGGCCCACGCTGCTCGAGACGCTCGCGGGCTTCGCGGTGGGCAACGTCATCGCGGTGCTCATCGCGATTGGCTTCGTGCACAATCGCGTCTTCCGGCAGAGCGTCTACCCGCTGGCCGTCACGCTGCGCACGCTGCCCATCGTCGCGATCAGCCCGATCATCGTGCTGATGCTCGGGCTCGGGTTCACCTCCAAGGTAGCGATCGCGGCGCTCATCACCTTCTTCCCGACGCTGGTCAACATGGCCGACGGCCTCGACTCCGTGGACCCGCAGGCGCTCGAGCTCATGCACGTGCTGTCGGCGAGCCGGTGGGAGATCTTCCGCTACCTACGCTGGCCGACGTCACTGCCCTACCTGTTCTCCGCACTGCGCATCGCCACGACCGCCGCGCTGCTCGGCGCGATCATCGCCGAGTGGATCGGCTCCAACCGGGGCCTGGGCTACCTGATCCTGGCCGCGACGTACGACTACCGCACCCCGCTGCTGTACGCGACGATGGCGGTCGCCTCGGGGCTCGCGCTCGCGCTGTTCGGCCTGGTCTCGCTGATCGAGCGGTACGCGATCCCCTGGCGGCAGACCTCGGGGCCCTCCGAGTCGTAGATGCTCACCCCGGAGCAGGTCGGCGTCGGCACCGTCGTGGAGATCTCCCGCACGGTCGCCGAGTCGGATGTCTATCAGTTCGCGGGCATCACCGGCGACGGCGGGCGCAACCACCAGGACGAGGCGTACATGCGCACGACCCGGTACGGCCGGCGCCTGGTCCAGGGCGCCTACTTGGTGGGGCTGATGAGCGGCGCGTCGGTGGTCTGGGCGGAGCGCCTGCGGATGGCCGGCGTATCTTACGGATACGATCGGATCCGGTTCACGGCGCCGGTGTTCATCGGCGAGTCGATCCGCGTGCGGTACGAGGTGGCGTCCTGGGACCAGGAGAAGTCGCTGGTCCGGTCGAACGTCACCTGCCTGAACGAGCGGGGGGAGATCGTGGCGGTGGCGACGCACATCCTCAAGCTCTTCCCGGAGGGGGCGATCGGGCGATGAAGCGAGACCAGGTCACGTTGCTCGTGCCGGCGATCAGCCGGCGGGACTTCCTGAAGTACTCCGGTGCGCTGGGGCTCGCCGTCGCGGGGGGCGGGTTGGCGGGGCTGGTCCGTCCGGCGCACGCCCAGACGGTGTCCGTGTCCCAGCAGATCGGCTGGTTCCTCAACTCGCAGATGGCCGGCGACGTGGCCGCCATCGAGAAGGGCTTCTTCCGCGAGGCCGGCATCGACGTCCGCATTCAGCCCGGGGGCCCGGCGATCGACCCGGTCCAGGTCGTGGCCGGGGGGGCCACCACGTTCGGGAACGTCGCCTCGATCGGCGTCCTGCTGAACGCGCGGGCGCAGGGCGTGCCGGTGCGGGCGTTCGGTACGGCGCTGCAGCGGCACCCGTTCGCCTTCATCTTCTTCCAGGGCTCGGGTATCCGGACGCCCAAGGACTTCGAGGGCAAGACCATCGGCATCCAGCCCACCGCGCGGCCGCTGCTCGAGGCCGTGCTCAAGAAGCACAACGTGCCCAAGGACCGCGTCAAGGTCGTCTTCGTCGGCGGCGACACGACCCCGCTCGTCACCCGGCAGGTGGACGTCATCACGGGCTGGATCATCAACGCGGGCCAGATGGACGCCGCCAACAAGGGCGGGGTCGTCAGCTACTTCCGGCTGTGGGACCTGGGCATCCGTATGTACGCCTTCACGTGGTTCGCCACCGACCAGGTCATCCAGCAGCGCAAGGAGCTGCTCGCCCGGTTCCTCGAGGCCAACGCGAAGGGCTGGCTGTACGCGCGGGACCACCCCGACGAGGCGGTGGACTTCGTCATGAAGCACGCCCGCGGCCTGGATCGTACCCTCGAGCTGGCCACCTGGAAGAACATGGGCCCCTACCTAACCTCGGTGCTGACCAAGACGAAGGGCTGGGGCTACATGGACACCAAGGTCTGGGCCGACCTGAGCGACACCTACCTGGACCTGCAGCAGATCACCCGGCCGGTGCGTCCGGACGAGGTGATGACGCTGGAGATCCTGGAGATGGCAAAGCTGCCCAAGGTCTAGCCCGATCCGTCACGCCGGCCCGGCGCCGGTCGCCCGCCGACGCAACGTACGACCCGGCGGGCGCGCCGGCGCCGGGTTTCACGTGGGCACACCGCCATGAGCGCCGACACCGGCATCCGCTACGCCAAGGACGGACCGATCGCGCGGGTGACCATCGATCGGCCGCGCGTGCTGAACGCGCTCGACCGCGCGGCGCACGACGCGCTCAGCGCCGCCTGGGACGACGTGCGCGACGACCCGTCCGTCCGCGTGGCCGTCCTGACCGGCGCCGGGGAGCGGGCGTTCTGCGCGGGCACCGACCTCAGCGCCACCGGCGACGCGCGCGGCCTCGACTACCTCACCGCCGGCCCGCCGTTGGGCGCGGGCGGGCTGTCGCTGCGGCGTGACCTGTTCGTGCCGGTGATCGCGGCGGTCAACGGCCTGGCGCTGGGGACCGGGTTCGAACTGGCGCTCGCCTGCGACATCGTGGTCGCGGCCGAGCACGCCGAGTTCGGCTTCCCCGAGCCGCGGGTCGGCCTGATGGCGCTGGACGGCGCGATGCACCTGCTGCTGCGGCAGGTTCCCCTCAAGCAGGCCATGGGCCTGCTGCTCACCGGCCGGCGCATCGGCGCGGCCGAGGCCCGGGCGGCGGGGCTCGTCAACGAGGTCGTTCCGGCGGGCGACCTGGCCGCCGCCGCGGACCGCTGGGCGGCCGACGTGCTGGCGTGCGCCCCGCTCGCGGTGGAAGCGACCAAACACCTGGTCCAGGAGTCGCGCGACCTGCCCGCGTGGGCCGCGCCGCGGTGGGTATCGCACCGCGTGCTGCGGGCGATGGCGTCCGAGGACGCGCAGGAGGGTATCCGCGCCTTCCGCGAGAAGCGCGCGCCGCGGTGGAGAAGACGATGACCGACGAAAACGGCCCGCTGCCGCTCGACGGCGTGCGGGTGCTGGACTTCACCCAGATCACGCTCGGGCCCGTGGCCACCCAAATGCTCGGCGACTTCGGCGCCGACGTCATCAAGGTGGAGCGGCCGGGGGCGGGCGACTTCACGCGGACCACGCTGCCGCTGCCCGGCGGCGACAGCATGGTCTACCTGGCCAGCAACCGGAACAAGCGGGCGCTGACCCTCAACCTGCGGGCGCCCGCCGCCCGCGAGATCGTCGAGCGCCTGCTGGCACGCGCCGACGTGCTCGCCCACAACTTCCGGCCCGGCACGATGGAACGCCTGGGGCTCGGCTACGAGCAACTCCGCGAGCACCACCCGCGGCTCATCTACGCGGTGGGCACGGGCTACGGCCTACGCGGGCCGTACGTCCACAAGGGCGGGCAGGACTGGATGGCGCAGGCCATGGCCGGGCCCCTGTTCCGGCGCGCGGACGAGGGCGCGCCGCCCGAGCCGTTCTCCACCGCGGTGTGCGACTTCATGGCCGGCATGCTCCTGGTCCAGGGCGTCCTGCTGGCGCTGGTGGCGCGCGCGCGGACCGGCCGCGGCCAGCTCGTTGCGTCGTCGCTGCTCGACGGCATGCTCTACATGCAGCAGCAGGAGGCCACGGCGTGGCTCAACGCGGGCCAGCGGATCAACTGGGCGCGCATGCCGCTCAACGGCACCTTCCGGACGCGGGACGGGCGCTGGGTGCTCATGGTCGGCGCGTTCAAGAGCGATCCGCTCGGCGACATCAGCCGCGCCCTGGACCTGGCCCCCCTGGCGGCCGACCCCCGCTTCGCCACCGAGGCCGCGCAGTTCGCCCACCGCGAGGAACTCCAGGCGATCTTCCGCGCGCGCTTCGCCGAACTCACGCAGGACGAGGCCCTGCGCCGGCTGGAGGGGCAGGACATCCTCTGCGCGCCGATCCGCGACCTGCCCGAGGCGCTGGAGGACCCGCAGGTCACGGCGAACGAGATGGTCGTGGAGGTGCCGCACCCGCGGGTGGGAGCGTTCAAGACCATCGGTGTGCCGGTGAAGCTCAGCGAGACGCCGGCGCGCGTGCGCCGGCACCCCCCGGATCTCGGCGAGCACACCGATGAGATCCTGCGGGAGCTCGGCTACGCGCCCGACGAGATCGCCCGGCTCCGGGCCGACGGGGTCGTCTAGCGGTCCGCGAGGCCAGCGGCGCTTCCCCGCGGGTCGAGCCGGCGCCAGATCCGCCCGACCTGGTGGCGCACCTCCTGCGCGTCGGCGAGGAGCGGCTTGCGGTCGCGCACGACCTGACGGCCATCCACCCAGACGTGCCGAACGTCCATCCCCTTCGCCGAATAGACGAGCGTGGCCGGCAGGTTCGCCCAGGGCTGCAGGTGGAGTCCCTCGGTCGCCAGCGCGACAACGTCGGCGCGCTTGCCCGCCTCGAGGCTCCCGATGAGGTCCCCAAGGCCCAGGGCCTCCGCGGCGTCCACCGTGACCATCGCCAGGAGGCGGTCCACCGGCATGGCCTCGGGCGCGCCGGCCGCCACCTTGTTCAGCAGCCCGGCGCACTTCATCTCGTCGAGCAGGTCCATACCATTGTTGGTGGGCGCCCAGTCCGTGGCCAGCGCGACCCGGGCGCCCCGCCGCAGCATCTCGACCGCCGGCGCGACGCGGCCTTCCACCTTCGCGTTGCTCGCCGGGCAGTGCGCGACCCAGGTACCGGTCCGTGCCAGCAGCCCGATCTCCTCGTCGTCGACGTAGAGGCAGTGCGCCGCGACGACGTCCGGACCGAGCAGCCCGACCGCCGCCAGGGCCCGCACCGACCCCTCGTACCCGCGCGAGCGCATCGCGGCCACCTCGGCCTGCGACTGGGCGCAGTGAATGAACACGCGCGCACCGGTCCGGTCGGCGAGCGCTCGGATGCGGCGCAGCAGGTCATCAGAGCAGGTGTTGGGCGCGTGCGGACCGATGCCGCAGTGGACACGCCGCTCGCGATCGACACCCCAACGGTCGATCAGTGCCATCGCCTGATCCCACTCCAGGGACCGGCCGACATCCCAGAGCGTGTGGCAGACGACGGCACGGATGCCGATCCGGTCGAAGGCCGGAGCGATGATCGCCATGTCCGAGAGCCGGTCGGCGATGCAGGTGATGCCATTGGCCAGCATCTCGAGACCGCCTAGCATCGCGCCCCAGTAGTAGTCCTCGGGCACGGCCCTGTCCATGAACGGCAGCCCGTAGGTGACGCCCCAGGCCTCTCGCGGACGGTCCTCGGCCACGCCGCGGAACATCGACAGGGCCGCGTGGGTGTGCGCGTTGACGAGGCCGGGGAGGATGAGCAACCCGCGGCAGTCGACGGCGCGATCACCCGGGCGTGGCGTCCAGGACGCCTCGGGCCCGACGTATGCGAGGCGATGACCCTCGATGACGACCGCGCCCGGCGAGTAGACGCGCCGTCGAGGGTCCATCGTCAGGACGGTCCCGCCGCGCAGGACCTGGCGCGCGCCCGAACCGCCCGTCGTGCCCGCGTTCGTCACCCAGTCGCTCCTCGCCTCGTGCGACGCCGCAGCACTTCCCAAGAAGCCGTCAAGAGGATTCACGCGACGACGACCCGAACTCCTCCGCGACCTGGCACGGACGGCCCTCGACGAACCTCTCGGGACTCGCGTCGCCGCAACGACCGGCCCCGGTTGACGACCGCCTGCAGGATCCAGTCCACGGCGAGGTGATGGAAATGACGCGCGATCAGCTCACGCTCGTTGCGCCCGCGCTCAGCCGGCGGGCGTTCTTGCGTCTGGGAGGCGCGGCGGCGCTGGTCGCAGCCGGCGGCCGGCTCGCGCGCGTCCTGCCGGCTTCCGCCCAGAGCGTGACGTCGGTCTCGACCCAGCTGGGGTGGCTCGCGAGCGTAGCCGCGGCCGGCGACTTCGTCGCCATCGAGAAGGGCTACTATCGCGACGCCGGCATCGACGTGCGTATCCAGCCCGGGGGTCCGGCCATCGACCCGATCCAGAACGTGGCGAGCGGCGCCGCCGTCTTCGGAAACGCGGCGTCCAACGGCATCCTCGTCAACGCCCGGGCCCAGGGCCTCCCGCTGCGGGCCTTCGGCACGGTGCTCCAGCGCCACCCGTTCGCGTTCTTCTACCTCCAGGAGTCCGGGATTCGCACGCCCCGCGACTTCGAGGGCAAGACCATCGGCATCCAGCCCACGGCGCGCCCGCTGCTCCAGGCCGTGCTGAAGCGGCACCAGATCGCCGAGGACCGGGTCCGCGTCGTCTTCGTGGGCGGCGACATCTCCCCGCTGCTGGTCAAGCGGGTGGACGTAATCACCGGTTGGGTCGTCGACCGGCTGCCGCAGTTCGAGAACCAGGGCTTCGGCGGCTCGATCAGATACCTGCGCCTGTGGGACCTGGGCATCCGGATGTACGCCTACGTGTACTTCACCACCGACCAGGTCCTGCGCGACCGGCGCGATCTCGTGACGCGCTTCCTGAGCGCGAGCGCGAAGGGCTGGATGTACGCCCGGGAGCAGCCGGTCGAGGCGGCCGACATCGTCATCCGGCGCACGACCGGGCTCGACCGCAGCATCGAGCTCCGGACGCTGCAGAACCAGATTCCCTACATGACCTCCATCGCGACCAGGCAGCGCGGGTGGGGCTACATGGAGCCGAAAGTCTGGAGCGATCTGATCGAGACCTACCGCGCGCTGGATCAGATCCCCAAGACGGTCGCGGTCGACGAGGTGGCGACCAACGAGTTCGTCGAGATGGCCAAGACGCCGAAGGTGTAGGTCGAGCGCATGCGCACCGCCACGGACTACCGCGCCCTGCCGCTCGCCGGCGAGTGCGATGTGCTGGTCGTCGGCGGCGGCGCCGCGGGGGTATGCGCGGCGGTGGCCGCGGCCCGCAATGGCGCGCGGACGGTGCTGCTGGAGCGTAACCCGTTCCTCGGCGGCCGCGCGACCGCGAGCATGGTGCTCGTGCTCGACGACTACACGGACGGCCAGCAGATCACCGTCAAGGGCCTGGCGACCGAGTACGCGGAGCGCCTGAAGGCGGTGCAAGGGGCGGTGGACATCCCACCCGAGGCATGGACGCCGGAGAACCGGGGCCCCGATTCTCCCGACTACGACCTGTGGGCGTCGTGGGGGTTCCTCTACTACTTCGTACCCGAGCCCCGACCCCTCACGTACGCGGTCTCGTTCGACCCCGAGGCGTACAAGCGGGTCTCCGAGGAGATGCTGCTGGAAGCCGGGGTGAAGTTCTCGCTGTTCACCGACATGCTCGACGTCGTGAAGGCCGACTCGCGCATCGTCGAGGTCGTGGCGCGGCGCCGCAACGGGCTCGTCCGCCTGGCGGCGCGGCAGGTGATCGACGCCTCCGGCGACGGCGACGTCATGGCCGCCGCCGGCACGCCGTTCGTCCACGGCAAGTACATGGTCACGCTGGTCCACCGCTACGGCGGCATCGACATCGACCGGTGGATGGCGTTCGAGAAGCAGCACCCCGGGCACGCGAAGGAACTCAACCGCGAGGTGCGTAGTCTCTACGGCGGCTCGTGGGACCGCTGGTGGATGCGGACGACCCTCCCCGGGGTCGTCTGGGTCAACGCCCCGCACCTGACCGGCTACGACGCGATCGACTCGGAGGACCTCACCCAGGCCACGCTCGAGGCGCGGCGTCGCATCTGGAAGGCGTTCGAGTTCATCCGCCGCCACCTTCCCGGGTGGGAGCACTGTTACCTGATCGACACGTGCGCCGAGCTCGGCATGCGGCAGAGCCGGCTGCTCCAGGGACAGTACGTCGTCACGAAAGACGATGTGTTCAACGGGAACCGGTTCCCCGACAGCATCGGCATGGGCCGCAACTACCACATGCCTTACCGCAGCATGGTGCCGGTGGACGTCCGCAACCTGCTGGTGGCGGGCCGGTGCTTCTCCTGCGAGCCCGGCGCCCAGCGCTCCGCCCGCGAGATCCCGCCGTGCATGGTCCTCGGTCAGGCCGCGGGCACGGCCGCGGCGCTGGCGGTCGCGCAGGACGTGGCGGTGCAGGACGTGGACATCGCGGAGCTCCAGCGCAGGCTCAGAAAGGACGGGGCGTACATCGTATGAGCGCACGGGCGGTCCAGACCACGCGGGAGTGCCTGCACCTGATCGGCGGCCGCTGGGTCCCCTCGGCGTCGGGCCAGACCTTCGAGGACCGCAACCCGGCGAACGCGGCGGACGTGGTCGCCACCTTCCCGGTCGGCGGCCGCGAGGAGGCGACCGCCGCGGTCGAGGCCGCCGCCGCGGCCTACCCTGCCTGGAGTCACGAGGCGCCCAACCGCCGCGCGGCCGTGCTGCTCCGCGCGGCCGCGGTCCTCCGCGGCCGGCTCGAGGAGGTCACGCGCGACTTCGTCCGCGAGGAGGGCAAGCCGATCACCGAGGCGCGCGCGGAGGTCCTCCGCGCCGCCGAGGTCCTCGAGTACTTCGCGGGCGAAGCGCCGCGGATGAGCGGCGAGACGCTCCCCTCGTCCCGGCCCGGCGTCTTCCTCTACACCCTGCGCCGGCCGCTGGGCGTGGTCGGCGTCATCACCCCGTGGAACTTCCCGATCGCGATCCCGGCGTGGAAGATCGCGCCCGCGCTCGCCTGCGGCAACACCGTGGTCTTCAAGCCCGCCTCGCAGGCGCCGCTGTCGGGCTGGTACCTGGCCCAGGCGCTGCACGAGGCCGGCTTGCCGGCCGGCGTGCTGAACCTCGTGACCGGCCCGGGCGGCGCGGTCGGTGGTACCATCATCGACCACCCGGCGGTACGCGCCATTTCGTTCACCGGCTCCACCGAGATCGGTACTCGCGTTTACCAGGCGGGCTCGCAGCGTACCGCCCGGGTGCAGTGCGAAATGGGCGGCAAGAACCCGCTGGTGGTGCTCGCCGACGCGGACCTCGACCTGGCGGTGCGGCTCGCCGTCGAGGGCGCTTTCTCCGGTACCGGGCAGAAGTGCACGGCCACCAGCCGCGTCATCGTGGAGCGCCCCGTGCACGACGCCTTCCTGCGCCGGCTCGTCGAGGCGACGCGCGCGCTCGTCGTCGGCGACCCGCTCGACGAGCGAACGTTCGTCGGCCCGACCGTGGACGAGGCGCAGATGGCCAAGGTCCTCGAGTACGTGGAGATCGGGCGGCGCGAGGGCGCGGAGTTGCTCTGCGGCGGCACGCGCCTCACCGAGGGCGACCTGGGCCGCGGCTACTTCGTCGCGCCCGCGGTCTTCGCGGGGGTCCGGCCGGAGATGCGCATCGCCCGGGAGGAGATCTTCGGCCCGGTCGTCGGTGTCATGCCGGCTGAGGACTTCGACGACGCCGTCGCGCTCGCCAACCAGACGCAGTTCGGGCTCTCGGCGAGCATCGTGACCGGCAGCCTGGCGCGAGCCCACGCGTTCACCGAGCGCGTCGAGGCCGGGCTGGTGATGGTCAACCTGCCCACCGTCGGCGTGGAGTACCAGGCGCCGTTCGGCGGCACAAAGGCCTCGGGCACGGCGTTCAAGGAGCAGGGGAAGGCCGCGGTCGAGTTCTACACCGAGACGCGGACCGTGGCGCTGCGGCCGGCAGGGGCCTAGCACCGCGCCGGCGTTGGCCCGGCCCGCGGCGCGG
The DNA here is from genome assembly GCA_031081715.1 of Armatimonadota bacterium. Lineage (GTDB taxonomy): Bacteria > Sysuimicrobiota > Sysuimicrobiia > Sysuimicrobiales > Humicultoraceae > Fervidifonticultor_A > Fervidifonticultor_A tertius. The sequence goes on from JAVHMA010000014.1 coordinate 12,342, forward strand.
AAGACGGTTCCTCGGGTGGCTACGGCCGAATCGCAAAGCGGCCGTACTGGCGAAAGTGATCGTCGAAGGTGAAGACCGCCTCGAGACCCAGTCGCTCCATCAGGGCGAAACTCGTGCAGTCGGTGAAGCTGAAGTCCTTGTCTGCGAAGCCTCGGAAGATCCGCCAGGCCACCTCGATGACGTCCGAGGTGAGGTACTCGACCCGGAGCACCCGGCTGGCCCGTATGTCTTCGCCGAACTGAACGGCAACCGCATGCCCGGCACGCAGCCGCATCAGCGTGTACGTTTCGTCGAGGACGTAGTCGCTGGTTACGAACGCCTGTCCTTGCTCCAGTGCTGCGGTGCGGAATGCGAGAGCCGCATTGTGGTGAGCGTCGCGTCGATTCTCCACGGCGAGAAAGGCGGCCGTGTCCACGAAGATCATCCGTCTCCTCGCGGCGGGTAGAGATACCGATCGTGTCGCTCTGCCAGGTCCGATGGCCCCTCGAAGGAACCGCTTCGGCGGGCGAATGGATCCTCGTGGTAGGCGTTCCGGACATTTTCGGGAGGCCGGGCGCGGCGTTCGGCGATGAGTTGCCTGATGAGGGCGGAAACCGTGGTGCCCCTTGATGCGGCTTCTCTCCGCAGGAACTCGTGCTGGTCGATAGGGAGCTCAATGGTCAAACGCTTGGTAGCCATAACACCCCTGCAGGCACGTACACACGTACATCTGTACAGTTACATTATACCCAGTCGAGCAGTATCCAGTCAATACGGACCGAACTCGTCCGAACGACCTCCCAGCCACCTCAGGTGACCTGGCCGGCGGGTAGCCACGCGGAGCGCGCCTAGCCGCCCCAGACCTGCCGCATCACGCGCAGCGAGTTGCCGCCGATGATCTTCTTGACGTCCTCGGGCCTGTAGCCCCGCTCTAGCAGCCGGCGCGTGATCTTGGGCCAGTCGCCCAGGCCCTCCTCGAGCCCCTGCATCGCCGGGAACTCCGGGAACTTCTGGTGGAAACCGCCGGTGGTGCCCGGGTAGTGGCGCCGCAGCGAGGCCCGCAACTCCGGCGGGTAGGCGCCCTTCGTCGCCTCGGAGTCGGTGCCGATCGCGACGTGGTCCACTCCCACCAGGTTGACGGCGTAGTCGATGCAGTCCACGAACTCGTCGATCGTCGGCGGCGCCTCGCCCCCGCGCCAGTTCAGGGCCGGGAACGACGAGCAGCCCACCAGGCCCCCCCGCGCCGCGACGGCCTTCATTTGCTCGTCGCTGATGTTGCGCGGCACGGGCACGAGCGCGTAGGGGTTCGAGTGTGTGAACACGCACGGCTTCTCCGAGACCTCGATGGCCTCCAGCGAGGTGCGCCGTCCGACGTGGCTGAGGTCGATCAGGATGCCCACGCGGTTCATCTCGCGGATCACCGCGCGCCCGAACTTGCTGAGGCCCGCGTCGGTGTCCTCGAAGACGCCGTCGCCGATGTAGTTACGCGTGTTGTAGGTGAGCTGGACCGTCCGCACGCCCAGCCGCCAGAACGTCTCGACGCGCTCCAGACTCGACCCGATCGGCCGCGCGTTCTGGAAGGCCAGGATGATGCCGACGCGGCCCTCGTGCTTGAGCCGCTCGATGTGCGCGGCGCTCTCCACGATCGCCAGTTTGGGATCGCCCCGGACGACCGCGTAGTACTCCTCGATGCGGCGGACCGCGGCCTCGAAGTCGTCATCGGGCCAGGGCGTGGTCACGTTGAGCGCGGTGACGCCGGCGCGCTCCAGTCGGTCGGTGTAGCCGCGGCAGAAGAACGTCGTGCCGTCGATGACGATGGACTCGCGGTGCAGCGCTTCCGCGGCCGACGCGGCCGGCGCGGCGCTCGGTGTGACCATGGGGTCCCTCCTCGATGCGATTCGGTACGATTCGGTCGGGGTGCAAAACGGACGCGGGGCCCGGGACGAGCCCGGGCCCCGCGCGGCGTGCCTACCGCTTGTAGACCTTGGCGAAGTAGAGGAACTGGTCCTTGTGCGGCCGCCACCCGGCCACGCTCTTGCTCGTCGCGTAGATGTCCGATGGCGCGAAGAGCGGAACGCCGGTGGGGTCGTCCTGGAGCAGCTCGCTGATCTGCCGGTAGATGCGCAACCGGTCCTGGTCGCTCGCCATCCCCGCGGCGCGCACCACCATCTCGTCGAAGTCCGGCCGGCACCAGTACGCGTACCGGAAGTTGCACATGAACTGCACGAAGAAGTAGTGGGCGTCCGGCGGCGGCAGCGAGCCCGAGTAGAACATGTCGCGCAGGCCGAGCTGGGAGAGCTGGGTCAGGAACTCGCCTGGTTCGAGGACTACCTGGCGCGTCCGCACGCCAACCCGCAGGAGCTGCGCCGCGATGACCTCGCTGATCTCCTTGTCCTGCGCGTACCGACCGTGCGGGTACTTGAACGTGATCTCGAACCCGTTGGGGAAGCCAGCCTCCGCCAGCATCCGCTTGGTCCGCTCGGGGTCATAGGGGTAGGGCTTCAGCCCCTGGATGTAGCCGAAGTACTCGGGGGTCAGCGGCTGAGCGTCGAGCTGGCGCGCACGTCCCTTCAGCACGGTCCGGATGATCGAGGGCGTGTCCACCGCGTACTGCAGCGCCTGGCGGACCTTCTTGTTCTGGAGCGGCCCCTCCCACTTGGAGGCCGTCGTGAGTCGGAAGATGCGCATCCCGCGGATGGCGTGCACCGCCAGGTTCGGGTCGTTGCTGACGCGGTCCACCGCGTCGAGCGGAATCTCGATCCCCAGGTCGATATCACCTGCCTGTAGCGCGGCCACGCGCGCCGCGCCTTCGGGGATGGGCCGGAAGATCAGGCGCCGGATGCGCGGCGCCCCGCCCCAGTAGTCGGTGTTCGCCTCGAAGACCACGCGGTCGTCCTTCACCCACTCGACGAACTTGTAGGGGCCGGTGCCGACCGGCGCGGTGCAGAACCCGCGCAGCAGCCCCACCCGCTCGGTGTACTGGGGCGGGTACTGGAAGGAACCGAGGGCGAGCGCCGACAGCATCAGCCGCTCGGAAGTCGGGCCCTTGCCCTTGATGTCCACAGTGTAGAGGTCGACGACCTCCACCCGGGAAAGGTGCGAGATGAACAGGGCCAGCGACGGTGCCCGCAGCATCTGCTCCAGGCTGTAACGCGCGCTGTTCGCGTTGAACTCCTCGCCGTTGGTGAAGCGCACGCCGCGGCGTAGGTGGACGCGCAGGGTGTCGGGCGCGGTCTTCTCCCAACGGATGGCGAGCTCGGGCGTGTAGCCGAGCGAGTCGGGCGAGAACTGGACCAGGCGCTCCACCACCTGGCCGCTCACGTTCTTGTCCTGCTGCGCCGTGCCGAACAGCGGCGAGAGGCATCGCGGGTCGAAACCCTGCGCCACGACCAGCGTGTCCTGCGGAACGCGCGGCGCGCCGCGGGCCGCCGGCAGGGCGCCCAGGCCCAGCGCGGCGAGCACCCCGACGGTCATCACCAGGCGGAGGATGTGCGTGCGACTCGATCTCATCGTAACCCCCCTTCGTGCGGATTCACTACAACATGGCCCTGCGCGCGTGTGCCCGTGGATCGAGGACGTCACGCAGCCCGTCCCCGATGAAGTTCAGCGCCAGCACCACCAGGAAGATCCCCATCCCGGGGATCGTGGACACCCACCAGCCCTCGTAGATGTGGTTCCGGCCGTCGGCGATCATCGTGCCCCACGAGGGCGTCGGCGGCTGGATGCCCAGCCCGAGGAACGAGACGGCCGACTCGAGCAGCAGCAGCCGGGCGATCTCGAACGTGGTCAGAATCACCATGGGCGTCGCCAGGTTCGGCAGGACATGGCGGAAGATCAGCCGCGACTCGCGCCCCCCCAGCGCCCGCGCGGCCTCCACGTACTGCGCCGCGACCACGACCAGCGTCGAGCCGCGGATGATGCGCGCGTAGTGCGCCCACGCGGGGACCCCCAGCACCACGATCAGCATCGGCAAGCTCGTGCCGAGCACCGCGATGATCGCGATAACGAGTAGAATGAGCGGGAAGGCGAGCTGGACGTCCACCAGCCGCATCACGATCACGTCCGCCAGCCCGCCGCGGTAGCCCGCCACGACCCCGGCGGTGACGCCGATGAGCGCGGCCAGCGTCACCGCGCTCAACGCCACGAAGAGCGAGAACCGGCCACCGTACATCATGCGGCTGAGAATGTCGCGGCCCAGGTTGTCGGTCCCCAGCGGGTGCGCCCACCGGCCCCCCGCGAGCAGCGCCGGGGGGACAAGCCGCGCGTCCAGGTCCGACCACGCCGGCGGGTGCGGGAGCCACGCCACCGGCCACAGCGCCGCGACCACCACCGGCACGAGCAGGACGAGCCCCGCGACCGCCATGCGGTCGCGGAGAAACGCGCGGACCGCCCGCCGCCGGCGCGGCACCGCGACCGCGACCTGCCGCGGCAGGACCGTCGCGCTCACGTCAGTCCGCCACCCGGATCCGCGGGTCCACGATGACGTAGACCACGTCGGCCAGCAGGTTGATGACGACGAACAGCACCGCGGTGACCATCACGGTGACCTGGACCACGGGGAAGTCGCGCGTGTAGATCGCCTGCACCGCCAGGCGGCCCACGCCGGGCCAGGAGAACACCGTCTCGGTCACCACCGCGCCCGACAGCAGGGTGCCGAACTGCAGCGCGACGATGGTGACGACCGGGATCAGCGCGTTGCGCAACGCGTGCCCGGCCACGACCCGCGCGCGCGTGAGCCCCTTTGCCCGCGCCGTGCGGACGAAGTCCTCGCCCAGCACCTCCAGCATGGCGCCGCGGGCGAACCGCGCGACCACCGCGATCTGGTAGGCGGCCAGCGTGGCGGCCGGCAGGATGAGCTGCGCGAGCGTGCCGCGGCCGCCGGTCGGCAGCAGCTTGAGGTGCGCGCCGAAGACAATGATCGCCACCAGCCCCAGGTAGAAGCCGGGAATCGCCTGCCCCACCAGCGCCGAGCCGCGCACAAGCCCGTCGAAGCCGGAGTTGGGGCGCAGGGCCGCCACAACCCCCACCGGCAGCCCGATCGCCAGCGCCAGAAGCAGCGCCGCCGCCGTCAGCTCGAGCGTGGCCGGCAACCGTTCCACGAACAACGAGAGCGCCGACTGCCGGTAGCGCAGCGAGAGGCCGAAGTCGCCCCGCAGCGCCCGGCCGAGGAAACGCGCGTACTGCACGTAGATCGGCCGGTCGAGCCCCAACTCCGCGCGCATCTCGGCCACGGCCTCGGCGGTGGCCGCCTCGCCGAGCAAGATGACCACCGGGTCGCCGGTGAGCCGCACCAGCCCGAAGACGACGACCGAGACGCCGAGCAGGACGACGAGCAGCTGGGCGAACCGTCGGAGCAGGAACCGCACGCCTCGCTAGGCCTCCCGCGCCGGCCCCCAGCCGGCATTCGGCCGCGTGAGGTCGGCGAGCCCGTACGCCCAGTAGCCCGGGCGCACCGGGTACGACCGCGCCACGAGCGTCCAGGCGCCCCGACACGGCGCGCGCAGTACCTCGAGCTCCTCGAAGGAGTACGGACTGATGACGCGCCCCGCGACCGCGCCGGCGTCGACCTCGCGGTGCAGCCCGTCGGGGCCAACCTCGGCCTGCAGGTAGCCGCCCACCGAGGGGTTGACGCGGATGTGGCGGTCGTAGTGCAGGTACCGGTCGAGCCGGATCGGGTCGCCCGGAAGCATCCCGATCGCGCGCATCGCGCTCATCATGCCCTCGACCACTTCCTCGATCCATCGCTCCTCGAGCTCGGGGGCGAAGCCGACCCCGCCGATCTCGACAACGATCGGCACGACGCCGAGCTTGGCGCCGGCGTAGCCCACCGACGAGCGCGGCCCAGGAAACCCGACGATGTCGCGGTGGTAGATCGCCGGGCACCCGAACGCCTGCGCCATCACCCCCGCTTGCCGCACCTGATCGGCGGTCGGCAGGTCCTTGGGCCACACGACGGTGTGGAAGACGGCCCACGCGAGCCCGAGGTGCATGTCGATCAGGTACTGGCACGGCTGGAGCACATGCTCGGTGATCGTCTTCGCGAGCTGGTCGCCGATCCACGTGTAGTGCCCCGGGAAGATGCGGTTGAGGTCCGGGGAATCGGACTCGTCGGGCGTGTTCCGGGTCATGTGGTTGAGCGCGGGCGGGTTCCCGACGGGCACAGCGAGCACGCGGCCGGCCAGTGCCTTCGGGTCGAGGCGTCCGACGAACCGCCGCACCATCTCGATCGACATCCACTCGCAGCCGTGCAGCGTCGAGAGGACGGCGAGCGTCGGCCCGTCCCGCGCGCCCCGTATCTCGTGGACGGGTAGCGCGATCTCGCCGCCGTGCAGGTCCACCGTCACAGGGACTCTGCGGAACGTCTTGGCTGGGGTCACGTACCACCTCCCGGGAGCTTCCAGCGAGCGCGGCGTCCTTCTCCAATACGGCACGGCGCGCGCTGTCTCCTTCGGCGTCCGCAGGAGCGGCGTCAGCGCCGGGACGGCATGGCGGAACGCCGTCGTGTGCGTTCGGGGCGGCGGTGTTACGACAGCGGGGAGACCGAAAACCGCAGGACGACCGACGCGACCAGCAGCGCGAGCGCGACGCCGCCGAAGACGGCCGCGACCTCAGTCGGCCGGCGCTCCCACCCGATCGTGCGGGCCAGGTGGCGGTAGACCGTGCGCAGCCGGCCCGCCTCGTCGGCCCGGAAGTACTCGCCGCCGGTGGCGTCGGCGATCGCGCGCAGCGTCGGCTCGTCGAGCACGCCGAAATAGCCGCTGCGCAGGAACGCCGGGTCGGTGTCGGTGCCGACGCCCACGGTGTAGACGCGCACGCCGCGGCGCCGCGCCTCGGCCGCGGCCTCTAGCGGCGGGACGCCGTCGCTCGCGCGGCCGTCGGAGAGGAGGACGGCGATCGCCCGCGGACGGCTCTGGGGCACGGGTCCGGCCGGCGCGTCGCCGGGTCGACCCGGGGCTCCCGGCATTCCAGGGAACGGCGAGCCCTGGTAGGGTGAGAACCACGACGGCGGCGGCGCCGGGACATCCTCGCCCAGCACCACGTTCACGCCCTCCCACAGGCCGGTGCCGAGCTGCGTGCGCAGCTCCAGCGAAAGGTGCGCGATCGCCTCGCGCAACCGCTGGCGGTCGTCGGTGAGCGGGACTACAACCGTGACCTGGCTCCCGAACGTCACCAGGGTGACCCGCGACGCGCGGGGCAGGCCGGCGACGAAGTCGAGCGCCGCGGCCTTGGACGCTTCAAAGCGCGTGGGGAGGATGTCGGTCTCGTCCATACTGCGGCTGACGTCGATGATGACGGCCACCGGATGACCCGTGGGCACCGGCCAGGGCACGACCGGCCCCGCGGCCCCGAGCACCACAACGGCCAGCGCCGCCGCGAAGAGCGCGGCGGCGGCGTGCCGGCGACGCCCCGCGCGCGCCGCGACCTCGGCAATGAGGGCCAGTGGGTAGGCGACCGGCCCGCGGCGCGGTGGGCGCGCGTGCGCCCGAACGTAGAGCGCCCCCAGCCCGGCCACGACCGCGAGGCCCCAGAGCAGCGCGGGATAGGTCCAGGTCACGGCGAGACCGCCGGGGCGAGGGCCATAGCCGTATCGTACCACGCGTCACCCCAGGCGTCCGCCTGTCGGCGCAGCGCCTCTGCGCGCGCGTTCCGCCGGCCGCGCCGCACCGCCTCCCGGGGCGGCCGGTAGCCGACCAGTTTGCCGCAGTGGCACAGGTAGCAGCGCGCGCCGCCGCACCCGAAGGCGGGACGCTTGCGAAAGCAGCCCGCGGCCGCGCGGCGGTCGTGCGTGTAGTCGGTCGAACCGGACGGGATGTCGCTGAAGCGGCGCCGAGAGGCGCGCCGCCGGGCGAGCATGAAGGGCAGGTCGTTGTGCCAGCGTCGCATGATACGCCCTCCTCGGGCTGTCATAGCATCATGCGGATTACCTCCTCGGGCCGGGGGCCGGCCACGTTCCGGACTGCGAGGCTTTGATGCTACGAGAAGATCGGAGCGGGATCAAGCGCAAACCCCGGGAGGATGGGCTCCAGCGACACCGGACCCGCCGGCTCCGCCACCCGCACGTCCTGGTCGGGCTCGTGCACCTCGACGGCCCGGCGCTCGGGGTCGAGGAGCACGGCGAGCCGCGCGCCGTTTGCGAGGTACGCCTGCATCTTCGCGCGCAGGTCGCGCAGCGCGTCAATCCGAGATCGGATCCCCGGACGGCGCTTGCTCGATCTGCAGGCCGGGGTTCCGGCGGGACAGATCGAGGATCTCCTGATCGGTCGGCGGCGCGGCCAGTCTGAGGCTGATGGCCATGGGTTGCCTCCCCCGACGCCGTGAGCAGATTGTAGCACGAGGCCCCCACCTCTTGGGGGGGCGCGGTGCCCGTGGTGCCCCTCCCGATTATCCGGGGCGGCTCCCGAAGGTCGCTGGCGTCTACGTCTTCGGCCGGCGCTGGGGGGCACGGCTTCGAGGCTCTGCACGTGGGCAAGGCGAACCACATCCGAGGCCGGGTGCCGGGGACGACGACCTGAAGCTGCCGCTCGAGTTGCCCCGCCGGCTGCTGGAACGACGCAGCCCTCCCCCGTAGCGAGCGGCCTCACGCAGGGAGCCGCGGGGACCCGCCCGAAGTGTTGCATGCTGGCGCGGGGTCGGCTCGCGGCTCCGGCCCCGCCAAATCCACCACCCCAGGGGAGGTGGCGTGCGTGAAGCACGTGCTTGCCTTGCTCGCAGCCGTCGGCCTGCTCCTTGGCCTTGCGTCGGTCGGGGCCACGCAACAGCAGGTCACCATCACGTACTGGCAGTACTTTTTCGAGTCCAAGGTCCGGCTCATCGACCAGCTCATCCCGCAGTTTCAGGCGCAGAACCCCGGCATCCGCGTCGTCCACGAGAACTTCCCTTACGACACCTACAACCAAAAGGTGGCGAGCGCGGTGCCGGCGGGCCAGGGGCCGGATGTCATCAACCTGTTCTACGGCTGGGTGCCGCTCTACGTGGACTCGGGCTACCTCCAGCCACTGCCGACCGACGCGTTCCCGGTGCAGGAACTGGAACGCGAGTTCGTGCCGATGCTCCGCAACTCGCGGTTCGACGGCAAGTACTGGGCGCTGCCCACCGCGGTCCGTAGCCTGGCGATGTTCTACAACGACGACCTGCTCGCACGCGCGGGCGTGGCGCGGGCACCCGTCACGTGGGATGAGTTCCTCGTCGCGGCAGAGAAGACCACGGTTCGCGACGCGGCGGGCCGTATCCAGGTCGAGGGCTTCGGCATCGCCCCGGGCGGCCAGGACCACCACCTGATCCGCGAGGTCCTCTTTCGGCAGTGGGGCGCCGCGCCCTACAGCCCCGACGGCCGGCGCGTGACCTACGCGACCCCGCAGGGCGCCGAGGCGCTCAGGTGGTACACCGACCTGATCACCCGTCACAAGGTCGGCGCGATCGACTTCTTCCCGGGCGCGAACGGCTACCGCAACGCGTTCATGGCGGGCCGCGCGGCGATGATCTTCGACGGGTCGTTCGCAATCGGCGCCATCCGCGGCGGCACGCGCGCGAAGTGGGGTGTCGCGCCGCTGCCCCGGCGCTCGGCCGGCGGCGAGGCGTCGAACTTCGGATCGTACTGGGTGCACGGGCTCACCGTGCGCGCGACCGGCCCGAAGCGGGACGCGGCGATCAGGTTCCTGAAGTTCCTCGTCTCACCCGAGGTACAGCGGGTCTGGCTCGAGCGCGTGGGCGAGCTGCCCGCCAGCCGCAGCCTGGTCAGCGACGCGCGCCTGGCGAACGACGCGGTCTTCGGGCCGTTCATCCAGGGCCTGGCGTACTCGCGCGCGACGTTCTTCGTGGACGAGACCGCGCAGCGGCAGGTCCTGATGGACGCGGTCAACGAAGTCGTCGTGAACAACAAGAGCCCGATGCAGGCCCTCCAGGAGGCCGCCGCCAAGGAGCAGAAAATCCTCGACGACTTCTGGACGAAGCGGGCGAAGAAGCAGTAGCCCACACCCGGCGGCGGCGCGGAGCGCTCCCCGGGGGGTCGTCGGAGACGGCGGGCCCTGCGCCCGCCGTCTTTGGCTTCGGGGCCCGCGGCCCAGACACCGAGAACCCGCAAGGCCGCAGGATGACCGAAGAAGGGACCCTCCCCCGGCGGGCGAACCCGCGATAGCAGACCCCGTCATGGCCACCCGCACGCAGGCCGCGCCCACCACCTGGCCGCACCTGGGCCTCGGCGCCCGCCGGGCGCTGTGGGCCTACGCCTTCCTGCTGGTGCCGCTCGCGTTCTTCCTGGCCATCCGGCTCGCGCCGGCCGCGTCGTCGCTCTACATCAGCCTCCACGAGTGGAACATCATCTCGCCGGAGAAGCCGTTCGTCGGGCTGCGCAACTTCCAGACCCTGCTCGCCGACCCGCGGTTCGCCCGCGCGGCGCTGAACACGGTCCGCTACGTCGCGGTGGGCATCCCGGCGCAGATCGTCCTGGGACTGTTGCTCGCCATGGCGTTGCGCCGCGTCACCCGCCTGCGCGGGCTGTTCCGGGCGCTGTACTTCATGCCGTTCGTCACCCCGGTGGTCGCCGCGGCGTGGGTGTGGCAGTGGATGTACTCGGAGCAGTTCGGCCCGCTCAACTCGATCCTGGTCGCCCTGGGGCTCCCCACGCTGCAGTTCCTCCGCTCCCCGGGCCAGGCGCTCTACGCGATCACCGCGATGATCGTCTGGCAGTACCTGGGCTTCCAGATCGTCATCTTCCTGGCCGGGCTGGAGGCCATCCCGCGCGTCTACTACGAGGCGGCCGAGGTGGACGGCGCGTCGGGATGGCAGCTGTTCCGCCATGTCACGATCCCCCTGCTGAACCCGACGTTGGTCTTCTCGATCGTCTACAGCACCATCATCTATTTGCAGCTGTTCACCCAGGTCCTCAACATGACGTTCCAGGACCAGGGCGGCCCGCTGGCGAGCACGCTGACGCTCGTGCTCTACGTCTACCAACTCGGGTTCCAGCGGTTCCGGATGGGCGAGGCCGCCGCGGCCACCGCCGTGCTGTTCGCGGTCATCCTGGCGATCACGCTCCTCCAGATGAAGATCCTCTCAAAACCGGTAGAGTACTGATGGCGACCCGCGCGCGCTTCGACCCGAAGGTCGCGTTGATCTACGCGGTGCTGGCCGCCGGCACGGTCGTTGTGGCCTTCCCCTTCTTCTGGATGCTCTCCAGCGCGCTCAAACCGCCGATGGAGATCTTCGATCTGCGCTTCCTCCCCCAGCAGCCGACGCTCGACAACATCCGAGTGGTGCTCACGCGCACGCAGTTCCCCCGCTGGTTCTGGAACAGCTTCGTCGTCGCCGCCATCACCACGCTCAGCGTGGCCTTCTTCGACTCGCTGGTCGGCTACGCGCTGGCGAAGCTGCGGTTCTGGGGACGCGAGGTCATCTTCGTGCTGATCCTGGCGACGCTGATGATCCCCACGGAGATGCTGGTCATCCCTTGGTACATCCTGTCCAGCAGCCAGGGGTGGATCAACACGTACTGGGGCATCATGTTCCCGGGCCTGATCACGGCCTTCGGCATCTTCCTGGTCCGGCAGTTCATGTCGGGCGTGCCGGACGAGCTGCTCGACGCGGGTCGCATCGATGGGGTGAGCGAGTTCGGGCTCTACTGGCGCATCGCGCTGCCGCAGATCAAACCGGCCATGGCGGCGCTGTGCATCTTCACGTTCCTGGGCAACTGGAACGCCTTCCTGTGGCCGATGATCGTGATCCAATCGGCCAGCATGCGCACGCTGCCGGTGGGGATCGCGCTGTTCTCGGGGGAGGCCGGGTCGCTGTGGCACCTAATCATGGCGTCGTCGGCCCTGGCGGTCATCCCCGTGCTGCTGGTCTTCGCGGTCCTTCAGCGGCAGATCATCGAGGGCATCGTGCTGACGGGGCTCAAGAACTGATGACCCGCCTGCCCGTGCCGGTGCTCGACGCGCACGCGCACTTCCCGGTGCGACGGGCCGGCGGCGACGATCCGGCGCGCACGGCCTACGTCGGCCGTTTCGGCCGGCAGAAGTGGGAGCTGATCCAACGCCACCTGGCCGCCGACCAGGAAGCCTGGCGCCGCGCGTGGGGGTTCCCGGCACCCGAGCCGCCCGGCGAAGACGCGGAGATGGCGGCGCGCTGGGCCCACGAGGTCGAGCGCCACGGCCTGGTCCGCGTGGTCTTCCTCACCGGGGGCGGCAACGACCGCCTCGCCGCGACGGTGCGCGCGCACCCGGGCAAGTTCATCGGGTTCGCCCACCACGACCCCTTCGTCCCGGGCGCGGCCGCGGAGCTGGAGCGCGCGGTGACGGAGCTTGGCCTGAGCGGCTACAAGATCGTCGCACCGCACCACCGCGAGCCCCTGAACGACGAGCGCCTCTACCCGCTGTGGGAGACGGCCGAGCGCCTGGGCGTCCCAGTGCTCATCCACTTCGGGCCGCTGCGCTACGAGGGCGTCGTGGCCGGTCCGAACATCAGCCCACTGGTGCTGCAGGACGTCGCGCGCGCGTTCCCGGGCGTGCCCTTCATCGTGCCCCACTTCGGGTGCGGCTACCCGCGTGAGCTGCTGCACCTGATGTGGGTGTGCGGGAACGTCTACGTGGACACCTCGGGCAGCAACGAGTGGATCCGGTGGATGCCCTACGAGCTCACGATCAAGAGCCTGTTCCGCAAGTTCCTGGAGACCGCCGGGCCGCAGCGCGTGTTGTTCGGCACCGACTCGTCGTGGTTCCCGCGCGGGTTCGCGCACACCTACCTCGAGGTCCAGTTCCGCGCGTGCCAGGAGATCGGCGTGCCCGAGGCCGACCTGCGGCTGATCTTCGCGGGGAATGCCGCGCGGCTGCTGGGCGTGGCCGTGCCGGGCGACGACGTCGCCTAGACGCCGTCCGCGGGCGGCGCGGCCGGCGCGTGGGGGTGCGCGAGGGCATCCGCGGCGACGCAGCCCCGCTCGCGCACGATCAACGGGTTGACCTCGATCGACGCCAGGTCCTCGGCCATCGCCATGGCCAGGTGGGACACCCGGCTCGCGGCCAGCGCGGCCGCATCCAGGTCCAGGGCGCCCTGCGCGGCGGCGTCCCGCAGGGCCGGGCCGGCCCGCAGTCCCTCGAGCATCGCGCGCACGCGCCCGGGGTCGGCGGGCGCGAGCGCCAGCGCGACGTCGCGCAAGGCCTCGGCCCAGACGCCGCCCAACCCGACCGCCAGCACGGGTCCGAACTGCGGGTCCACGCGCGTGCCGACGAGCAGCTCGACGCCGCGTGCCATGGCCTGCACCATGACCCCCAGGCGGCGCGCGCCCTCGGGCAGCGGCGCCGACGCGAGCGCATCGTAGGCCCGCGCCACCTCGTCCGCGGTGCGCAGGTCCAGCCGCACGAGCCCCCAGGCGGCCTTGTGCGCCAGCCCGGCGGCGGCGGCCTTGGCGACCACGGGATAGCCGATGCGCTCCGCGGCCGCGACCGCCGCCTCGCGCGAGGCGACCACGGCGAACCGCGCCACCTCGATTCCCGCGGCCTCGAGCAACCGGTACGCCTCCGCCTCGGCGAGCGCGCCGCTTCCGCCGCGCGCCAGCGCGCGCACCTCGGCCGGCACCCGGACCGCGCCGATCTCCGGCGCCCGCGCGCTCGCCCCGCCCGCGGCAGGCCGCGGCACGGTCACGCCGCGCAGCGCCGCGAGCGCGGTCAGGTCGTTGAGGAACGGCACCGGGCTCGTCGCGACCTCTTCGCGCCAGTAGCCGGACAGGCCCTCGGGGATGCTGGAGATCACCACGAGTTGCTTCGTCGTGTGCGCGTGGCGCGCGACGAAGCGCCGAATCAGTCGCTGGTGCGCCGGGCTGCCGCCTTTCTTCTTGAGGTGGATGACCAGCGCGATCACCCCGACGTCGGGGTCGGCGTCGAGCGCGTCCACCACGTGCGCGAACAGCGCCTCGTCCTCGATGGCCGCGGCGGTCACGTCCAGCGGATTGTCGGCGACGCTGATGCTCGGGATCAGCCGCGACAGGCGCTCGCGTGTCGCCGCCGAGAGGTCGGCCAGCCGCACCCCGGCGCGGTCGGCCAGGTCGGCCACCAGCGCCTTGATGCCGCCGGAGATCGTGATCGCGACCAGGCCGCCCCGCGCCCCAAAGCGGCGGCGGCCGTGGAAGGCCAGGTGGTCGGCGAAGCCGGAGATCGTGGAGGCGACGTCGATGCCGGCGTCGCGGCAGACCGCGTCGAACACCTCGGCGGAGCCGGCGAGCCCGGCGGTGTGCGTGCGCACCGCATCCGCGCCGCGCGTCGATCGGCCGAGCTTGAGCGCGACCAGGTGCTTCCCGGCCGCCCGCGCGCGCGCGGCGGTCGCGAGGAAACGCCGGCCGTCGCGCACCGTCTCGAGCACCAGCCCGATCACGCGGGTCTCGTGGTCGCCGGCCAGATAGTCGAGGCAGGTGTCGGTGTCCAGTCCCTCCTCGTTGCCCGTGGAGACGAGGAGGCTGAAGCCCAGACCGATCTGCGTGCCGTACTCCATCGTGGAGATCAGGATGCCGGCGCTCTGCGAGATCACGGCGACCGGGCCAGATCGCAGGTCCTCGGGCACGCTCCTCGGCGGAATCGCGATCGCGGGGACACGGCCGCGCACGTTGAGAAACCCGATCGCGTTGGGCCCGAGCAGGTGCACGCCGCCCGCGCGCGCGGCCTCGCCTGCCCGCGCCTGCAGCGCGCGGCCGGCCGGCCCCAGCTCGGCGAACCCCGCGGTCACGACCACGGCACCGCCGACGCCCGCGCGGCCGCAGTCGGCCAGCACCTCGGGGACGATCTGTGGCGGCGTCAGCACCATGGCCAGGTCCACGCGCGCCGGCAGCGCCGCGAGGGAAGGGTAACAGCGCTCGCCGAGCACCTCGTCGCGGTTCGGGTTCACCGGGTAGATCGCGCCCGGGTACCCGCGCGCACGCAGGGTGACCAGCAGGTCGCGCGCCAGTCCCGGCGTCTCCGAGGCGCCGACGACCGCGATGGCCGCCGGCGCGAAGAGCCGGTCGAGCCCGACGGGCGCGCCGGCCATCAGGGGCGGACCGTGAACGCGGCCTCGGTGAGCGGCCCGATGCGCTCGGTGTCCACCTCGACCCCGAGCCCTGGGCCGCCCGGGACGGTGAACAGACCGCGCGCCGGCAGCAGCGGCTCGCGCAGCACGGCATCGCGCAGCGGGTTGTCGCTGACGTCGAACTCGATCCAGTCGAGGTCGGGCGCGGGCAGACTGACCGCCGAGGCCGTGGCCGCGCGTGCGTGCAGCGAGGCCGCCACGAGCAACCCGGTGCCCCAGCCCGTGGGGCAGTACCGGAACCCGAAGCGCGCCGCCTGGTCCGCGGCCGCGACCGCCTCGCTGATGCCGCCGACGGCCGCCACGCTCGGCTGGACGATGTGGAGCGCCCGCGCCTCCAGCAACGGCAGGAACGCCTGGCTGGAGGGCAGGTCCTGGCCGCCCGCGGTCCACATGCCGGTGGCCGCGGCGAGCGCGCGGTAGCCCTCGACGTCGTCGATCGGGATCGGCTCCTCGAACCAGTAGGTGCCCAACGCCGCGAGCCCGCGCGCCATCTGCAGCGCGGTGCGCAGCGGGTAGCCCGAGTTCGCATCGGTGCAGAGCATGACGCCGTCGGGGAGGGCGTGCCGGATCGCCTCCACATGCGCCAGGTCGCGCTCGGGGCTGAGCCCGCCCACCTTTACTTTCACCCCGCGGAAGCCGGCCGCCGCGTGGCCCCGCGCCTCGTCCACGCGCGGGGCGGGGTCGTCGGCCTCCGCCGGGTAGAACACCGCGGTCGCCACAGCCGGAAACGACGCCCCTGGCCGGGCGCCGAGCAGCCCGCAGACCGGCTGCCCGAGCAGCCGACCGCGCAGGTCCCACAGCGCGACGTCGATCGCGCTGATGCCGCGGATGGCGCCGGTCCCCATCCCGCGGCTCGCGCGGCGCATCGTGAGGTTCAGGTCGCGCACCGCGAGCGCCTCACCGCCCAGCAGCGCCGGCGCCAGCACCGTGCGCACGTGCTCGAGGATCGGCTCGGACGGGCTGCCCAGCGCCGGAAACGTCTCGCCCCAGCCGCTCGTGCCGCCCGCGTCCACGCGCACCAGCACCGCGGTGCGGTGGGTGTGACTGCCGCGCACCGCGGACGCCGAGAACGACCGGGCAACCGGAGCCTTCAGGAAGAACGCGGAGACCGCGGTGATGCGGGCGCTCATGGACGCGTCGGTGTCGATCATACCACGTTGTCTATGGCCGATTCCGCGGGGCGCTAGTCGCCCCGCCAAAGGGCGCGACCGACGGAGGTCGAACTCTTCCTCCATGTTCGCCAACCCCGTGAAGGATCGTCTCCGGCAGGGACTTCCGTCGGTCGGCAACTGGATCAGCCTCCCCTCGGCGCCCGTCGTCGAGGTCATCTCGGCGTACCAGCCCGACTGGCTCGTCTTCGACACCGAGCACGGCCCGGCGGGCTGGGAGCTGGTGGAGGACCTGGCACGCGCCACCGGGGGCACCGGGATTGTCCCCATGGTGCGCATCGTCAACAGCGACCCCGGGTTGTTCAAGCAGGCGTTCGACCGCGGCGCGTTCGGCGTGGTCGTGCCGATGGTGAGCACGCCGGAGCAGGCGCGGGCCGCGGTGGCGTGGTCGAAGTACCCGCCCGAGGGCGTCCGCGGGGTGGCGGGCAGCCGGGTGAACCGCTACGGGCTCGACCTGCCCGAGTACTTCGCGCGCTGGAACGAGCTGGTGCTCGTGGTGCTCCAGGTCGAGACCCCGGAGGCGCTCGAGCACGTGGACGCGCTCGCGGCCACGCCCGGCGTGGACGTCCTGTTCGTGGGGCCCAACGATCTCTCGGCCAGCCTCGGGGTGTTCCGGCAGTTCGACCACCCCACGTTCCGGCGTGCCCTCGACCGCGTGCTGGCGGCGACCGCGCGCCGGGGGATCGCCGCCGGCTACATGGCGAGCACCGCGGACGAGGTGTTGCAGCGGATCGACGAGGGGTTCCGCTTCGTCTCCGCCGGAAGCGATGCGCGCATGCTGGCGGGCGCCGCGGCGGCCACGTACAAGAAGATCCGGGACGGGCTCGCCGAGCGGAAGATCGCGGCGCGTGCCTAGCGCGGCCGTGCCGCGGGCGGCGGCGCCGAGGCAGGCCGCGCAGCGGGGACGGGCGGCGCCGCGTTTACGGCCGCCGGCGGTGGCGCTCGCGGATGAGGCGCAGGAGCGCGGCGTAGGCGACGAAGGCGCTCACGAGGATCGCCGCGACGGCCAGCACGAGCCCGGCGGCGAGCAGGAACGAGAAGCCCTCGGGCATACACCCTCCCGGTCGGGTATTCCCCGATCGGCGCACCACCACTCCTGGAGGCCGCCATGGTCACGCTCGGCGAGGCGAAGGACCCCTACTACCTGCCCCATCTGACCTGGCCGGAGGTCGCCGATCACCTCCGTCGGTCCACGACGGCCATCCTGCCCTTCGGGGCGCTCGAGCAGCATGGCCCGGCGCTACCGCTGGGCACCGACACCCTCGGCGTCATCGCGGTCGCGCGCGCCGCGGCCCGGGAGACGGGCGCCCTGGTCGTCCCGGTGGTGTTCCCCGGCCTCTCGTCGCACCACATGGGCTTCCCGGGCACGGTCACGCTCGGCGAGGAGACCTTCGCGCGGGTGGTCATGGACGCCGCGGCGTCGCTGGCGCGGCACGGGTTCCGGCGGCTCGTGCTCAGCAACGGTCACGGCGGCAACGAGGCCACGCTGGGCTATCTAGCCTACCGCATCACGCGGGAGACGCCGGCGCACGCGATGCTGTTCGGCATCGCCGAGCTCCGCAAGATCTACCTGACCGCGGAGATCGACAAGCTCGACATCCACGCCGGCATCGGCGAGACCTCGTCGATGCTCTACCAGCAGCCGGCGCTGGTACGGCGCGAGGCCATCGAGCGGCCGCGGATGCGGCTCGACCCGTGGCGCGAGCGGCTGCTGGGGCGCGTGCGGGAGGATCCGTCCCTGCTACGCTACGTCACGCTGGGGCTGCCGGCCGTGCACGAGTGCTCCTCCAACGGCTGCATCACCTACGGCGACCCCGCGCGCGCGTCCGTGGAGCGCGGGAAGGAGCTCTTCGACGCCTTCGTGGCCGCGCTCGCCGCCTTCATCAAGGCCTGGGAGGAGGCGACCGCCTGAGAGAGGAACCGGCCGTGGACGGCGAACTGTAGCATGCTAAGGGAGGCGCGCCGGCTACGGCGCGCACAGGGGGGTTGCGATGACGCAAAGCATGCGGTGGTGGACGGTCGTGGCGTGCGCGGTGACCGTGGCGGTGGCCGCGGGGGCGGCGGGCCCGCCGGCGGCGGGCGCGCCGGCGCGCGATGTGCTCCGGCTCTCGGTCCGCACGACGGTGGTCGGGCTGGACCCGAAGTTCGAGACGGCGAGCACAGTCGGGTTCATCAACTCGAACGTCCTCGAGTCCCTGGTGACCACCGACTTCGACGGCAAGACGATCCTGCCGCAGCTCGCCACCGAGTGGCGCGCGGAGACGGGGTCGAGCTGGGTGTTCCGGCTGCGGCCCAACGTCCGGTTCCACGACGGGACGCCGTTCAACGCACAGGCGGTGAAGTTCAGCCTGGAGCGGATGGCCGACGCGGAGTCGGTCCACCGGGGCGACTTCGCGTGGCTCCAGTCCGTCGAGGTGGTCGACCCGCTCACCGTGCGCATCCGCAGCAAGTTCCCCTACGCCCCGATGCTGAGCGCGCTCGCGTTCTACCAGCCGTATATCGTGAGCCCCACGGCCGTCCAGCAGATGGGCACCCAGTTCGGCCAGAAGCCGGTGGGCACCGGCCCGTTCAAGTACGAGAGCCACGTGCCGCGTCAGCGCACGATCATGGTGCGCAACGACGACTACTGGGGCCCCAAGGCGAAGGTCTCGCGCGCCGAGTGGATCATCGTGGTGGAGGAGAACGCGCGGCTGGCGGCGCTGCTGTCGGGCGAGCTCGACATCCTGACCATCATCGAACCGTCGATCATGCAGGCGCTGGCGACACGTCCGCAGTTCGCGGTGCTGCGCGGGCCGGACGACCTGGTGGACCGCGTGGGGTTCAACGCGCGGAAGCGGCCGTTCGACGACGTGCGCGTGCGGCGCGCGCTGATCCACGGCGTCAACCGGATGCAGATGATCGCGACGATCTTCGGGGGCGTCGGCGTGGCCTACGACCCACCGCTGGCGCCGGGCATCTGGGGCTACGACCCGCAGACGATGGGACGGCTCAGCTACCCCTACGACCCGAACAAGGCCCGCGCGCTGCTGGCTGAGGCCGGGTTCCCCAACGGGTTCCGGACGACGTTCACCATCATCAACCGCCCCGACCACAGGCAGATCGGCGAGGTCATCCAGGCCGACCTCAAGCAGATCGGCGTGGAGGTCGCGCTCCGCGCGCTCGACTTCGCCACCGTCTCGCAGTCCACCCGACAGGGCGAGCACGACATGTACATCATCGGCACCTACGGCGTGGGCGATCCGGACCGGGTGCTCCCGGAGTTCGAGTCGGCCAACTTCAACGTCCGCAACCGCAACTTCTGGGCCGACCCCGAGGTGGACCGGCTGATCCTGGCCCAGCGACAGGAGCTTGACACCCAGAAGCGCCTGGCCCTCGTCCGCCAGGCCGCGGCCAAGATCCGCGAGGCGGCCCCGGAGTTCGCGCTGCGATGGCGCCGCGCGGTCTTGGCGATTAACAAGGATGTGGTCGGCTACCGGGTGCACCCGCAGAAGTGGTACGTGCGCGACACGTCGGTCGGACGGTAGCGCCGCCGCGGCGCGTCAGCCGGCTGTAGACGCCGGCAGGCCTGGGTCGCACCCGTGCTCCAGTACGTGCTCCGGCGGGTAGCCCACCTGGCGCTGGTCGCCGCCGGCGTCGTGGTCGTGACGTTCTCGATGCTCCACCTGATCCCCGGCGATCCGGCGCACGTGATCGCCGGGGACTTCGCCACCCAGGAGAGCATCGAAGGGGTCCGGCGTCGCCTGGGGCTCGACCAGCCGCTGCCGGTCCAGTTCGCCCGGTACGTGGGCCGCCTGGCGCGCGGTGACCTGGGAGCGTCGTTCCGGAGCAACGTGCCGGTGACCCGCGAGCTCGGCCTGTCCTACCCGATCTCCGCGCAGCTCGCCGTGTACTCGCTCGCGCTGGCGACCGCGGTGGGCGTGCCGCTCGGCGTGGTGGCGGCCGTGCGGCGCGGCACGTTCGCCGACCTGGCGACGATGGTGGTCGCCATGGCGGGCCTGTCCATCCCCAGCTTCTGGCTCGGGCTCAATCTCATCCTGCTCTTCTCGGTCCGGCTGGGGTGGCTCCGCTCCATCTGGGGCGGGGCGCCGGCGGACTACATCCTGCCGTCGGTGACGCTGGCGATGTTCTCGCTCGCCCTGATCGCGCGCCAGACGCGCTCCAGCATGCTCGAGGTCCTCACGCAGGACTACATCCGCACGGCGCGGGCGAAGGGCCTGGCCGTGCGGGCAGTGTACTACCGCCACGCGCTGCTGAACGCGCTGATTCCGGTCCTCACCGTGATCGGCCTGAACTTCGGCTACATCCTGGGCGGCACGGTGATCACGGAGTCCATCTTCTCGATGCGCGGCATGGGCACGCTGCTGGTGGCGTCGATCCTCGACCGCGACTACCCTATTGTCCAGGCCGGCATCCTGGTGCTCGCCCTCAACTTCGCGGTCATCAACCTCCTCACCGACCTGCTCTACGCGCTGATCGACCCACGCATCCGCTATGAATAGGCGCGGCGGACTCTGGCGCCGGTTCCTGCGTCACCGGTCGGCCGCCGCGGGCCTGGTGGTGATCGCGGCGCTGGCAGTCGTCGCCGCGCTGGCGCCGTGGCTGGCGCCACACCCGCCCGACGTGCAGAACCTTCCTGGACGGCTCGCGCCGCCCGGGACGCCCGGGCACCCGCTCGGCACCGACGAGCTCGGCCGCGACATCCTCAGCCGGCTGCTCTACGGCGCCCGCATCTCGCTGGTCATCGGGATCATCGTGGTGGCGGTCGCGGTGGGCGTGGGGGTCCCCGCGGGGGCGCTCGCGGGCTACAACCCCCGCTACGACGGCGTCATCATGCGGGCGGTGGACCTCATGCTGTCGTTCCCGGGCATCCTGCTCGCGCTCGTCATCATCGCGGTGCTGGGGCCCGGGCTGGGCAACACGATGCTGGCGGTCGGCATCTTCTCCGTGCCGGTCTTCGTGCGGATCACCCGCGCCTCGATCCTCAGCGTCCGCGAGCTCGAGTACGTCCAGGCCGCGCGGGCGGCCGGCGCCCGGGACGGTCGCATCCTGTTCCGGCACATGCTCCCCAACTGTCTGGCCCCGCTGCTCGTGCAGGCCACGTTCCGCGTCGCGACCTCCATCCTGACCGCGGCGTCGCTCTCGTTCATCGGGCTGGGGGCCCAGCCGCCGACACCGGAGTGGGGGGCGATGCTGGCCACCGGGCGCGTCAACCTCTACATCGCGCCGCACGTCACCCTCTACCCCGGCCTGGCGATCTTCATCACCGTGCTGGCCTTCAACCTGCTCGGCGACGGCCTGCGGGACGTGCTCGACCCGCGGCTGCGCGCGGCCCATTAGGCGCGGTCAGGTGCGCGACGACCTGGCCGACGCCGTGCGCGAGGCTACCGCGGCTGTGCTGGATGAGACGATCGCCGGCCTGCAGGACGCCATCCGGACCAACAGCACGAACCCGGCGTCCGGCGGCCCGGGCGAGGCCGACTGCCAGGCGCTCGTCGCCGCGGCGCTGCGCCGGCTCGACTGCCGGGTGGAGATCTGGGAACCGGACGCCGCCGCGCTGGCCCAGCGGTTCCCGTTCATCCGCGCGTCGCTGCCCCCGGCCGGGTTTGAGGACCGGCCCAACGTCGTCGGCTGGCTGCCCGCGGCCGAACCGGCGCCCGACGGCCGCGCCCATCTGATCCTGAACACGCATGTGGACACGGTGGCACCCGGGGACGCGACGGCGTGGCGTCGGCCGCCGTTCGACGCCGCGGTGGACGACGGCCAGGTGGTCGGGCTGGGCGCTGTGGACGCGAAGGGCTGCCTCTTCGCGTTCCTCGGCGCGGCGGCTGCGCTGCGCCACGCGCAGATCCGGCTGCGGCGGCCCGTCATGCTCCAGGCGGTCGTCGACGAGGAGGCCAGCGGCGCCGGCACGCTCGACTGTCTGCGACGCGGCTATACGGCGACCGCGGCGGTCGTGGGCGAACCGACCGGGCTCCGAGTGTGCCCGGCCTCGCGCGGCGCCGCGCACCTGCGGCTGCGCGTGGTCGGGCGAGGCGCGCATCCGGGGGAGGGCTGGCGCGGGGTGAACGCCATCCGCAAGGCCTGGCAGTACGTCGAGGCGCTCGACCGGCTCCGCGACGAGCTCGACCGCACGCGGATGCACCCGCTGTGGGCGCCGTTGTCCGCCGGCCACGTGTGGAACCTGCTGGCCATCCACGCCGGGCCGGCGGCGGACGGGACCACCGGCGCCGCAGGACCCGCGCGCTCCGTCCCCGATGTCTGCGAGGTGCACTACGGCATTGGCCTGATCGGTGACGAACGCCCCGAGGCGATGCGGGCGACTGTCGAGGCTGCGCTGGCCGAGGTCACGCGGGGCGACGCGTGGCTCGCCGACCACCCGCCGGAGCTTACCTGGCGGCCCGGCGGGTTCGAGCCGGCGGTCACCGACCCGATGCACCCGGCGGTGCTCGGCCTGCTCGACGCCGCGGCCGCGGCCGGGCTCGACCCGTCCCCGCCCCAGGCGTTCTCCGCCGCCACCGACGGCCGGCACCTGACCAACGCCGGCGGGATTCCCGCGGTGAACTTCGGGCCCGGCGCGGTGCACCGCGCCCACAGCCCCAACGAGGCGCTGCCGGTGGAGGAGCTGCGGCGCGCGATGGAGGTGCTGGCCATCTTCCTCGCGCGCTTCTGCGGCATCGCCGCGGCGTACTGCTGAACCCAGGAGGCGCGTCCCATGATCCTCGTCCACCAGCGCTATTACGCCCTTCCCGGAGTGGCTGACCGCGTGTTGCACACGCGGCTTCAGGCGTCCCGGCGGCTCGCCGAGCTCGGCGTGCCCGTGGGCCGCATCTGGGTACCGGTGCGCGAGACGGCCGGCATCAACGCCGACGGGCTCCCCGACGTGGTCTGGGAGTGCACCTATCCGGACCTCGAGACGCGCGAGGCCATCCGGGCGCGCCAGGAGTCCGATCCGGCGTTCCACGCGATCCGCACGCACCAGGGCACGCAGCTCCAGCGCTGGGTGCGCGAACATTACCGCCTGGTCGCGCCCGAGTAGCGCGGCCCAAGGAGGCCGACCATGCAAGGCGTGATCTTGAAAGACCTGACCTGGCCCGAGGCCCGCGAGGCGTTCCGCCGGCTGCCCGTGGCGGTGCTGCCGGTCGGCGCCGCCGCCAAGGAGCACGGCCCGCACCTGCCGCTGGGCACCGATCTGATCTGGGCCGAGACGCTGGGCGCGGCCGCGGTCGAACGCACGCCGTGCGTGCTCCTACCGACGCTCTCCTACGGCTACTACCCGGCGTTCGTGGACTGGCCCGGGTCGGTGTCGCTGCGGCCCGACGTGTTCATCGGCGTGGTGACGGACATCGTCCGCTCGGTCGCGCGCCACGGCATCCGACGCGTCGCCGTCCTCAACACCGGCGTCTCGACGACCGCGCCGCTGGAGATCGCCTCGCGGGAGCTGTACCGCGAGCTGGGCGTCCTGGTGGCGGTGCTGCTCATCGAGGGGCTGGGCGCGGAGTACTGGCGCGGGGTCTCCGCCCAGCGCGCGGGGACGCACGCCGAGGAGAAGGAGACCTCGTTCATGCTCCACGTGCGGCCGGACCTGGTGCGAGCCGACCGCCTGGTGGACGAGATCGACGACCGCGGCGGCCCGGCCTTCCAGACAGGCACCGGCGGCGTGCGGAAGGTGCTGCTCGGTCGCGCCATGGGCACCGCGAGCGGCGTCCATGGCCAGGCGACCCTGGCGAGCGCCGAGAAAGGTCGCGGGCTGCTGGACGCGATGGTCCGCGACGTCGTCTCGCTCATCGAGGCACTGGCGAAGGCGCCGGTGCCCGACGGCGCTGTCTAAGGGACGGCCGGCCCGCGCTCGCCGCGGATCTCGATGCCGAGGAGACGCTCGAGGCCGCGCACCATCGCGGTGCTGTCCTGGTTCCCGTAGCCCGCGGCGCGCGCGAGCTGCATCAGCTCCGCCGCGCCGTTGGACGCCAGGAGCGGCACGCCCAGCTCGCGCCCGAGCGCGGTCGCCTGCTTGATGTCCTTGAACGAGAGGTCGAGCCGGAACCCGACCCGGTCGAAGTCGCGCGCGAAGACCTTGGAGACCACGTGCTGGAGCTGCGGGCTGTTCGACGTGGACGCACTCAGCATCTGGAACAGGGCGCCCAGGTCGAGACCGGCCCGCGCCGCCAGCGCGAACCCCTCGCAGATGGCGGCGCTCGTCACGATGCCAATGAGGTTCTGCACCAGCTTCGCGGTGTGCCCGGCGCCCAGTCCGCCGAAGTACACGATGGTCTTCCCCATCAGCTCGAGCAGCGGTCGCACGACCTCGACCGCGGTCGGATCGCCGCCGACCATGATCGTCAGCGTGGCGGCCTGGGCCCCGCTCGGGCCACCGGTGATCGGGGCGTCCACCATCCGGCCGCCCGCGGCCTCGACGCGCGCGCCGATGCGGCGGGTGTCCGGCGGGTAACTCGTCCCCATGTCCACGACGACGTAGCCCTGCCGCATCGCCGCCGCGAGGCCAGCGGGACCGAAGAGCGTCTCCTCGACCTCGGCGGCGGTGGGCAGGACCGTGATGGCGACCTCGGTCTGTGCCGCGGCCGCCTGCGGGGTCGCGGCCTCACGCGCGCCGCGCGCGACGAGCCGCTCCACCGGATCGCGCCGCCGGTGGGCGACCACGACGACCTCATGGCCACCGGCGAGCAGGTGGCCGGCCATGGGTTCCCCCATGAGCCCCAGACCGAAGAACGCGACCTTCGCCATGCGTCTCCTCCTCCTCGTTGCCGTCGTGCGGCCGGCTCAGGCGCGACGCGCGGTGCCGGCGTACGCGCGGAGCTCGGGTAGCACGTGCTCGACCGCCCGACGCATCTGTCCTGCCGGGTCATAGCTCGCGAAGCGGATGATCGGCAGGGTGCATCCCGCGTCGATGAAGGACCGCAGACGGGCGATCACCTCCTCCGGCGTGCCGGTGACGAGCCGCCAGCGCAGGTACTCGTCGGGAAACCGCCCTGCGTGGTAGGCCTCGTAGAACCGGCGTGCCTCCTCGAAGGCGGCCTCGCGGCGGTCCTGAATGTTGACGTAGAAGTGGATCATCGATTGCGCGGGCAGCGGGTCACGCCCCGCCGCGCGCGCGGCGTCCAGCACACGTCGCCAGCGGCGGCCGAACTCCTCGGGCGTGCTCATCTCGACCATCCACCCGTCGCCCAACCGGCCGACGCGGCGCAGCGCCCGGTCGATCGCGGCCTCGTCGGCGTACGGCGCCTGCGGGTTGCTCGCGATGGCGATGGGACACGGGCGCTGGAGGGGTGTCACGGTGAGCTGGACGTCCTCAAACCGGTAGTACCGGCCTTCGTAGCTGAAGGGCTCGCCGGTCCACAGGCCCCGGAGGATCTCGATCCCTTCCACCATGCGGCCCACGCGCTCCGCGGTCGTCATCCCCATCGCCCGGAACTCCGTCTCCCAGCGCGCGCCGCTCGGCGAGCGGTGCCCCCGGCGCACATCCGGACCGCCGCCGATGCAGGCCACCAGCAGCGTGCGGCCGCCGCTCAGCCGGTCGAGCGCCGCCCACTGATTGGCCAGGACGATCGGGTGGCGAAAGATGAAGCTTGCCATGCACCCGACCCCCAGGGTCACCGCGCGCGTGCGCGCGGCGACCCACGAGAGGAACACGACCGCGTCCAGGCGGGGCTTGGCGATCAGGCTGTCGCCGGTGAATATGGCGTCGAAGGTCCCCGAGCGCTCGGCGGTCACGCACATCTCGAGCAGCTCATGGGGATCGCCGGCGCCGATGACGACGCCGCGGTTGGGAACCGACAGGCCCCAGCGGACGGTCACGGGCGCGCGGCCCCGGGCGCGGTCTCGAGCAATGGGTGGCGGACGCCGAGCTCGCTCGCCAGATCGTGGATCTCGGCCCAGACCTCCTTGGCGACGGTGACACCGCGCGCCGCGCTCGCCGCCGCCCGCCGCGCGCTCCCTTCGCCCGGCAGCAGGATCTCGTCCACGCCGGGCCGCGTCGGCCCGCGCTTCACGCGGGCGGCCAGCTCGCCGAGCGCGTGGCCGTAGGCCTCCCGGGGCAGGAACGCCTCGATGTGGATCGCGCCCACGACGTTGCCGGACGCCTCCGGCGGCCAGAGCCCCGGCAGCACGCCGCAGAGAATCTCGATCGCCAGCGCGAGCGCGTAGCCCTTGTGCCCGCCCAGCGGCGCCAGGGTGCCGTGCGGCGGGAGCGCGCGCAGGGGGTCGCGTGTGGGCCGCCCGTCGGCATCGAACGCCCATCCGTCGGGCAGCGGCTCGCCGGTCTTCTGGGCGAGCATCACGGTGCCGCGCGCCGCCTGCGTGGTGGAGACGTCCACCACGACCGGCGGTCCGTCGTCGCGGGGGAAGCCGATCGCGATCGGGTTCGTGCCGAAGATCGGCGCGACCCCGCCCCACGGCGCGACCGACCCGGCGGTGGAGCTGCCCCCGCACGCGATCAGGCCGATGGCGCCCCGCCTGGCGGCGTGCTCCACGTAGTAGCCGAGCCGGCCGATGTGGCCCATGCGCCGCACCGCGGCCAGGCACACGCCCGTGCGGGAGGCGCGCTCGATGCAGAGCTCCATCGCGCGTAGCGCCGCGGGGTGCCCCCACCCGGCGTGGGCGTCCAGCACCAGGACCGCGCCGCCGTCGCGCTCCACGGTCAGGGGAGCGCCGGGGGGGACGCGGCCGGAGCGCGCCCAGCCGGCGTAGGGCCCGACGCGGATCAACCCTTGCGAGCGGCTGCCGCGCGCCTCGGCATCCACCACGTGGCGCGCGACCACCGCGGCCTCGCGCGCCTCCAGCCCGCACGCCAGGAACAAACGCTCGATCAGGTCGGTCAGGGGGCCGAGCGGAAACGGGCCGAGATCCGCCACCTTACCACCACCGGATCGGACAGCGGTTGAGGCGTTCCACGCCGGACGGCGTGACCCACCACATGTCCTCCCAGCACGCGGTGCCGAACCCCGTGCGCACCAGCATCGGCTCGAAGCAGAAGACCATGTTCTCCTCCAGCGCAGCCGGGTTGCCCGGCGCGAACGACGGCAGGTCGTGGGTGGCGCAGCCGATACCGTGGCCGCGGAAGTACAGGTAGTCCTCGTAGCCCGCCTCCCGGGCGATCGCGATGCCGATTTCGGCGAGCTCGCCGATGACCGCGCCAGGCTTCGCGGCGGACGTCACGGCGTCCACGATGCGGATCTGCGTCTCCATGAACCGGCGCTGCTCGACGGTCGGGTCGCCGCACGTGCGCTGCCGCGAACAGTCGCTGTAGTAGCCCATGTAGCGCGCGCCCACGTCGATGTAAACCACGTCGCCCGGGCGCACCACGTAGCCGGTGGGGGCCATGTGCTTGAAGCCGGACCGCGCCCCCGCGGCGAGCGCGATCGCGAAGGCCGGGTGCTCCGCGCCGCCCTTGAACATCGCGTAGTTCGCCTCGGCCGCCAGGTCGAACTCGGTCACGCCGGGGCGGACGTGGTCCATGGCCGCCTGCATGGCCGCGTCGGCCAGGTGCGCCGCCTTGCGCAGCACCTCGACCTCGCGCGGGCTCTTGATGGCGCGCACCTCCTGGAGTAGACGCGGGGCCGGCTCGACGCGCGCCTGCGGGAAGGCCAGGGCCAGGTGGGCGCGCAGCGGCTCGACGTTGAACTCGCCCACGACGCCGATCCGGCTGGAGGCGCCGCCCCGCTCGCGCACCAGGTCGCCGACGTGGTCGAGCAGGGTGGCGGCGCGCGCCCCGCCGGTCACCGTCCGCGGGGCCGCGGCGCAGCGCGCGTCCTCGATCCAGCAGTCCTGAATGCCCGAGTGCATCGGCTCGCCGTGCATGACCGCGTTGGTCGCGAATCCGGGCGGCCCGGAGGCCGGTACGACGACGACCGACTCCCCGCCGTAGAAGTCCTCGAAGTTGGACAGGTAGCGGATGTTCGAGTTGTCGGCGCGGTTGCCGAGCACGACCAGCACGTCAAGGGCGTCGCGCCGCATGCGGGCGCGCAGCCGGTCGAGACGCTCGTGGTACTCCTCGAGGGGGAAGGGCAGGTTCATCCAGGGCCGGCGGTCCGCGTACGTGTAGGGCACGCGGCCCCAGCCATAGGGCATCGCGAGACGCTCCTCGGGGGTCATGGACGCCAGAATACGACACCGGACCAGGAAACTCCCGGTGGACGGCGCCCGCCGGTCACCGCGCCGGCGGGATCAGTGTGAAACCCTGCTGCTCGAAGTGGCGGTCGAACGCAAACGCGTGTCGGATGCCGCGGGCTCGCATAATCTCGAAGCTGACCCAGTCGGCCAGGCTCACGTCGGCGCGGCCAGCCGCCAGCAGCGCCGTCATGCCCGCCCCGTGCAGGCGTTCGTCCACCCAGACGACCGCCAGCACGGGGACGACGTCGTCATGGACCACCCGCACCGCGCCCGGCCCGAGCCGGCGCTGCGCGAGCGCGACGACCTCGGCTAGCACGTAGCTGTGCGTCAGGAGCGGGCGATCGGCCTCGAGCAGGTCGCGCCACCCTGCGGCGGCTTCCGCGTGAAACGCATCGTCGCGATCGAGCACGGCGTAGAGCGCGGACGTGTCAGCGAACGTCGCGTCCACGGTAGATTCGCTCGAGGTGCTCGTCGTGGCGCGCGCTGACGTCGACCGTCCCCGAGGCGAACCGGCCGGCGGCTTCCAGCGCCCGTCGCCTGCGTGCCGAGGGGGGCACGCCGCTCTCGCCTGCCAGGAACCGGTCCACCGCGCCCCGGATCAGTTCCGCGACAGATGCGCGCCGCTCCCGCGCCAGCTCCCGCAGCTTGGCGGCCTGCTCTTCGGTCAGGAGAATCTGGGTGCGAATCACAAAGCACCCCGCGAAATGACCGGATAGTGATGTAGTGACAGCCTATTCTACATTGTTACATCTCTATGCTATCAGGCGGATGCCTGCATGGCAATGGGGCCTGCCCGCACCTCAATAGGTCGGGGCCGTGTGCTCGTGCGTGGGCCGCGCACCCGCCTCCACGCCCAGGGGGGCCAGCCATCGCTCCGCGTTCTCCCAGTAGACCTGACGGAGGACGTCGGTCGGTAGCGCCAGCCCGCGCAGCACCGGCTCGCCGTCCGCGTCGGGATCGTCGAGCGGCAGCGGACAGACGAGATCGGTCTCCCAGAACATCTGGTGGATCCAGTAGCGAACTCGATACCGTTGGGGATCGGGCTCGTCGAGGACGAGCTGATCCGTGCCGAAGAGTAGGCGGTCCGCATAACGGGCAAAGAACGCGCGCGCCGCCTCGGGCTGGCGTCCGAGCTCACGGACGATCCAGCGTGTAGCGCTGGTGTCCAGCGACAGGTTCGGGTAGCGGTCCAGCAGGCGGCTGAGGTGCGCGAGGTCCTCCGGGTCGCCGCCCATGTGCGCGGCCAGCACGCGGACCGACGGGTACTGCGCCAGGCGCCGCTCGAGCTGGGGGTACTGGCCGGCCTTGGTGCCGTAGCGCGCGACGTCGGCGTACTTCGTCGCGAACCAGCGGTCGGGGTCGGCGATGTGCACCAAGATGTTCAGCCGGTGTTCGGCGATCGCGTCGAACACCGGGTCGAGCAGGGGCGCGTCGAGGTGGAGGCCGTCGAAGCGGTCGTAGATGCGCGGCGCAAACCAGAGCTTGACGACGCGCACGCCCTCGGCCGCCGCCCGCGCGAGCAGGGTGCGGTTCTCCGATGCGAACCGGGCGGGGTCCCCGCGGTGCTCCCAGGCCAGCGTGGTGGCGACGATCAGTCGGTCGCCGTACCGCTCGCGCAGGGCCAGCCCGCGGTCGAGCTCGCAGATGCCGACCAGGCGCCGTACGCCGTAGAGGTCGGCCGCCGCGAACAGCTCCTCCACGTGCGCGCGGCCGACGTGCGTGTGCACGTCCACGATCGGACCGTCGGCCGTGCGGGGCGGCGGGTCGGCGAACGCTGTGGCCCTCGCGCGCGCGAGTGCCCCGGCCGGTGACGACTCGGATGCGGTCTCCATGCGATGAGGGTACGACGGCCGGCGACGCTTCTCCCGCGGCCCCGAAAGGGCAAGGCGTGTGTGGGGGAACGGCGAAGTTCTCCGGGCAGTGCCGCCCACGTTGAGGAGGAGCGTCACGATGCTGCCCAACCCCACCCGCCGCTTCCTCTCCGCCATCGGCCTGCCATCGGGAGACGCCGGCGATCTACCAGACTCCGCCCGCCGCTTCCCAGACGGTGCGCACTACCGCATCGAGATTCCCAGCGTCGAAGGCCCCCGGGTACTGGCCGCCGTGATCGAGGAGGCCGCGCGGCGCGGCACCACGGTGCACCGTGTCTCGCAAGGCAGCGGCATCATGCTGCTAGACGACAGCGAGATCCGCGAAATGGCCCGCCTGGGCCACGCGCACGGCATCGAGGTGAGCCTGTTCGTCGGCCCCCGCGCCGGCTGGGACGTCGGCGCGCAGGTCGCGTCGGCGTCCGGACGCAACCTCGGCGCGCGGCTGCGGGGGATGGATCAAGTCGTCTACGCGGCCGAGGACATCCGACGCGCGTGCGCGCTCGGCATTCGGTCGGTGCTGGTCGCGGACGAAGGGCTCCTGTGGCTGGCCAACGAGATGAAGCGACGCGGCGAGCTGCCCACCGATCTGGTGCTCAAGGTATCGGTATCCATGGGACCGGCCAACCCCCTGTCGATCCGCATCATGGAGCAGCTCGGCGCCGGCACGTACAACACACCGACTGACCTGTCCCTGGCGCAGTTCGCCGCGATCCGCCAGGCGGTCTCGCTCCCGCTCGACGTCTACGTGGAGGTGCCCGACGACTTCGGTGGGTTCGTCCGCTACTACGAGGCCCCCGAGCTGGTGCGGGTGGCCGCGCCGGTCTACGTGAAGCTGGGCCTCCGGAACGCGCCGGGCGTCTACCCGAGCGGCGCGCACCTGGAGGCCGCCGCGATCGCGATGGCGCGCGAGAAGGTGCACCGGGCAGCGATCGCGA
Organism: Armatimonadota bacterium; assembly: GCA_031081715.1. Classification (GTDB taxonomy): domain Bacteria; phylum Sysuimicrobiota; class Sysuimicrobiia; order Sysuimicrobiales; family Humicultoraceae; genus Fervidifonticultor_A; species Fervidifonticultor_A tertius. The sequence continues at coordinate 43,464 of JAVHMA010000014.1, forward strand.
TCGCCATGATCGAGCGGTACTTCCCAGCGGCCACCGTCTCGCCGGCGGGCCCGGCCGACATGGGGATCCCCGTGGGCGCCCCCTGACCCCCGGCCACCCCGTTCAGACCCGCTCGATCCGCAGCCGGCGCGTCCCCTCACGCCGCAGGCGCCGGCACGCCTGCTGGAAGTCGGCCCAGTCGTACAGCCAGTCGCCCGGCACCCGGGCGAAGAGGCTGGCGAACGCCGGCACCCCCTCGTGCTGGCGCAGTACCACCCCGCGGCCGTAGACGAAGCAGATCTCGCCCACCGCTCGCCGGGCCGTCAGCACGCCGGTCCCCGCCTCCGTGAAGTAGAGCAGCTCGCCGGGCAGGGGGAGCTGTGTAAGGTTCTCGTGGGGGGCGCCGAGGGGGTCGAGCGCCACGAAGATCTCGGCCCCGGAGTACTGGCCGTGTAGCGCCCCTCCCTCCAGGGGGAGCGCGTCCCACACCGCCTGGCAGACCGCTGGCGCGGCGTCGTCGAGCAGGTCGGCCATGACCGTCTCGCCGGTCTCGAACGCCAGCCGGATACGCCTGCGTGGGCTGCTCACATCGGGTACACTACCCGTAGCCGTGACCCATCCCTCCTCGTCGCCCATCTACCGCGCGGGCATCATCGGATGCGGTCGCATCGCCGACACCATCGAAGCTGAGGCGGCGACCGGCCCGTCGTGGGCGCTGCTACCCTACTCCCACGCCGGCGCCTACCAACGGTGCGCGCGCACGATCCTGGTCGCCGCCGCCGACCCCAACGAGGAGCGCCGGACCCTGCTGGGCCGCCGGCGGGGCGTGGAGCGACTCTATGCCGACTACCGCGAGATGCTCGACCGCGAGCGGATCGACATCGTCAGCATCTGCGTCCCGACGCGTGCCCACGCCGCGGTGGCGATCGACGTGGCCGGCCGCGGCGTCAGGGGTATCTACCTCGAGAAACCGATCGCGCAGAGCCTGCGCGAGGCCGACGCCATGATCGCGGCGTTCGACCGCCACGGCACGGCGGTGGCCGTCAACCACATGCGCACCTGGGATCCACTCTATGGTCGCGTCCGGGAACTCATCGCTACCGGAGCAGTCGGAGCACTACGCACCATCATGGCCCACGTCCGCGAGGGTGTGCTGTTCGGCGGCACGCACCTCTACGATCTCCTCCGGTTCCTGGTCGGCGCCGAGCCCGAGTGGGTGTTCGGCGAGCTCCACGGCGCACCTGGTCTCCACGAGCCAGGCGCGCGCGGCATCATCGGCTTCCCCGCCGGCGTCCGCGCCTACGTCGACGGTGCGGCGGACGACCCGACGCCGCTGGAACTCGACATCACCGGCACGGAGGGCCGCATCCGCATCGGGAACGGAACCTACCCCGAGTGGTTCCGGCTCGACCGCGGCGGCGGCCGGCCCGTGCTCACGCGTCGCGGCTTCCCCGGGATGCACGACGGCCGCAGCGGTATGCTGCGCGCGGTCGAGGACCTGGTGGCGGCGATCGAGGGAGGGCAGGCACCCGCCTCCAGCGCGACCGATGCGCGGGCCGATCTCGAGATCGCCGTGGCGTTCGCCCTCTCGCACCGCAGCGGTGGCCGTGTGACGATCCCGGTGTCCGATCTCGATCTCACCATCGAAGACCCGTGGGGTCGGGACCCGTGATCCCAAGCCCCACGCGGACAGCGCCGGACCCGCCTCTACCGGCTCAGCCAGACGCCGTGGAAGTGCATGTGCTGGCGCACGTCAGGGACGAACCCCCGCACTGACGGCAGGGCGCCGTAGAGGATCGGCCGCTCGTTGAGGATGATCCCGGGAGCGTCGTACTGCACGATAAGCTGGGCATGGTCGTAGACGCGCTTGCGGTCGGCCTGCCGGACGACCGAGCGCCCCTGATCGAGCTGCTTCTCGAACAGCTCGTGCCGCCAGCCGATCGCGCGGCCGTTCACGCGGCGGATGGAGAACAGGTTGCCGAGAATCGAATCCGGATCGTAGGGCGGAATGACCCCCGTGAGCCCGAGTTGGAAGTCACGCTGGACGAGCACCTGGTTGATCCAGATGCCGATCTGCTGGGGGAGCAGCTCGACCCTGATGCCGATCTCCGCTAGGTTCGCCTGGATGACCTGGGCGATAGGAAAGAACTCGGCACGGCTGGTGAGGTGCTTGAGCTGGAGCGTGACCCCCCCGACGCCCGACTCCGACATCAGCCTCCGCGCCCGCGCCAGGTCGCGCTCGTTGAACGACACCGACTGTGGGTTGAAGGCCCAGTGCCGGGGCGGGATCGCGTTGGACTTCAGCGTGCCCTCGCCGAAGGTGACCTCGAGCAGCGCCTTGCGGTCGATGGCGAAGCTGATCGCCTGGCGCACCTTGAGATTGTCCAGCGGCGGGCGGTCCGCGCGCGTGAGCAGGTAGTACGACGAAGGCGAGACCCCGGGCGGAATGCCGTGCACCCGCACGCGGCCGGCCTGCCGCACGGCCTGCACCCTGGGTAGCGGCACCGTGTCCGTGAACTCGACCTGGCCGGACTCCAGCAGCACCAGCTTCTGATTCTCATCCGGTGTGGGCAGGAAGACGAGCTCGTCGAGGTAGGGCTGTCCACTCGAGTAGTACCCGGGGAACTTCCGCACGCGAACGTGGCGCAGGCGTACCCACTCGACGAACTGGAATGGTCCGGACCCGACGGGATTCCGCTCGTCGAAGTTGGGCGGGACCACCTTGATGTCCGCGGCGTCGAGCAGGAACGCGGCGTTGGGCGCCTTCAGCCTGAACCGCACCGTGCGGGGGTCGAGCACCTCGGTGGCGGCGATCTGCTCGACCAGGACCCGCGGCTGACCGGTACCCTGCGCGAGTGAGCGCTCGACGGTGAACTTGATCGACTCCGCCGTGAGCGGCTGGCCGTCGTGGAAGCGGAGGCCCTGGCGCAGCCGGAAGATGTACGTAGACGCATCCGGCGACTCCCAGGACTCCGCCAGCTGTCCCTTCGGCCCCTGGGTGAAGTCGTCCTCGAGCAGCCCGTCGAACAGCGCGTCCTTCACGTGGAAGTCGAAGAGGGTGCTCGACCGGTGGGGGTCAAGCGTGGTCGGCTCGGCGCCGAGGGTCACCCGGAGCACGCCGCCAGGGGTCGGCCGCGGGGACGCGGGCCCCGTGGCGGGCGCCGCCATGGCTGGGACCGCCCGTCGCAGCGCACTACCCGCTGCTAGCGCGGCGGCACCGGTGACGAACTGCCTGCGGGTGAGCGTCGTCCTCGATCGTCTGTCCATCGTCGCACCTCGTTCCCCGCCGTGACGCGTCCCCGTATCCCCGTCCGCGTCGAGCATCGACATTCGAGGATCATCCCGAGGGCTCCTCCGCGAGGCGCGCGGCCCTGGCGCCGCGCAACCGCGGGTCGAGGGCGTCGCGCAGCCCGTCGCCCAGCAGGTTCAGCCCCAGGACGGCGATGAGAATGGCGCCGCCCGCCGCCATCGAGTACCAGGCGGTCTGGTCCAGGTACCGCCGGCCGGTGTCCAGCATGGCCCCCCACGACGGCGTCGGGGGCTGGATGCCCAGCCCGAGGAACGACAGCGCGGCCTCCGTGAGGATGGCATTGGCGAAGCTCACCGACGTCTGTACCATCAGCGGCGAGACGTGGTTCGGCAGCAGGACGCGGACCAGGACGTAGAGATCGCCCGCGCCGCACGCGCGGGCCGCATCGGTGAACTCCCGCTCCTTGATCGCGAGCGCGCTCGCCTGCGCCAGGCGCGCGAACGCCGGAATGGTCACGATGCCGATCGCGACCGCGGCGTTCGTCAGGCTCGGGCCGAGCGTGGCGGTCAGCGCCATGGCCAGGATGAGGGCGGGGAACGCCAGCAATCCGTCCACGGTCCGCATGATGACCGCAGCCAGCGCGCCGCCGTAGTATCCGGCCACGAGCCCCATCGCCGTGCCCGCGGTTGCGGCGATCCCCACCGCGACCACGCCGACCGACAGTGACGCCCGCCCGCCGTGGAGGATGCGGCTGAGCAGATCGCGGCCGAGCTCGTCCGTCCCGAGCAGGTGGCGCGCCGAGGGCGGCTGCAGCCGGTCCTGCATGCGGATCGCCAGCGGATCGTACGGGGTCAGCGCGCCCGCGAAAAGCGCGGCCAGGACCACTGCCGCGAAAAGGAGCGCACCGGCAAGCGCGCCGCGGTCGCGCCGCAGCACCCGCAGCAGCCTAGGAATAGCGGATGCGCGGGTCCAGGGCGGCGTAGGCAACGTCGACCAGCAGGTTGATCGTCACGAAGCCGGTCGCCACGAGCAGCACCGCGCCCTGCACGACCGCGTAGTCCCGGTGGACGATCGACTGCACCATCAGCCAGCCGACGCCGGGCCAGTTGAAGATCTGCTCGACGACCACCAGGCCCCCGAGCAGGCTGCCGAACTCGAGCCCGAGCACCGTGACGAAGGGGATGAGCGCGTTCTTGAGCGCGTGCCGGAACACAACGACCCGGCCGCTCAGCCCCTTGGCGCGCGCCGTGCGAATGTAGTCCTGGTCGATGACCTCGAGCATGCTGGCGCGCAGAAACCGCATCTGCACCGCCGCCAGCGACAGGGCGACCACCAGCACAGGCAACGCGGCGAACCGCAGGCTCGCGAGCGGCGCCTCGCCGAACGGCGCGAACCCCGCGGGTGGAAGCACGCGCCAGCGTACCGCGAAGACCAGAATCAGGAGCACGGCCAGCCAGTAACGCGGCACGCTGAAACCGACCAGAGCGGCCGCCCGCGTGAGCTGGTCCCACCAGGTGCCGCGGTGCAGCGCGGCCAGGATGCCGACGGGCACCGAAATCATCAGGCTCCCCGCCATGCCGAGCACGGCGATCTGGAGCGTGGCGGGGAACTTCTCGACGACCAGCGAGAACACGCCCTGGCGGTTGAGGTGTGACTCGCCCAGGTCGGCGCGCAGCGCGGCCCCCAGCCAGGCCGCGTACTGGATTGCCAGCGGGCGGTCGAGGCCGAGCTCGCGTCGCAGGCGGGCCACCGACTCGGCGTCCGCCTCCTCGCCGAGGCGGAGCACCGCCTGGTCGCCCGGAATGATGCGGAACACGAAGAACACAATCGCCGAGACGATCAGCAGGACGGGGGCCAGGTGCAGGAGGCGGCGGGCGATGTACGCGGTCATCTCCGTGCACGTCGGCGACGCATCGACGCATCTCCTTCGGCGTCGCCGTGCGCGGGCCCTGCCCTCGTCCTGGAGGGTGCTATACTGGTCGAAGCGTCGCGACGGGGTGACGGTGAAGCGATCGTTAGGTCGGGCCCGGGCTTCGATGTCCAGATCGCCGACAAACGCCGTGCCCTCGTCTGTCGGGACACCGGGATGCCGATCTTCTACGTCACGCTCGGCACGCGGCTCCATGTCAACGGCGCTCGGCTGGCCGGGGCCATCCGCCGCGGCACGGAGCGCGCCGCGCCTGAGCACCCGCTGCGGTCGAGCATCTGCCACCCGATCACGCGCGAAAACCCACAGACGAATACCGGGCGAGGCGCGCCGTGGGCGGCAGGGCTGGCGCTCGTCGCCTACGGGGGCTGGGGTCTCGTGCTGCTGGCGCGGTAGGCACCACATGGAGGTGGCGCCGGGCATCCACCGGATCGCGCTCTCGCCGGACCTGGCCACCTACGCGCTGGTCGGCGAGCGCGTGGTTCTGGTCGACGCGGGGTTCGCCGGCGCGGCGCGCACGATCGACAGATACCTCCGCGGCCTGGGCCGCTCGGTGGCGGAAGTCGCGCTCTGCGTGATCACGCACGCGCACGCCGACCACTTCGGCGGCGCCGCCGAGATCCTGGCGGCGGCGCCCGGCGCGGTGCTGGCCGCGCACGCCGCGGACGCGCCGTGGATCGAAGATCCCGCCCGTCACCTGCGCGAGAACTACGGGTGGTCGGCCGCCTACGGCCTGCCTCATCCGGATGCGCTGCTCGCGCGGATCCGCGCCATGCTCGGGCCGGGGGCGACCGTGGGACGCGCGCTGGCCGACGGCGATGCGGTGGACGCCGGGGGGTGGACCGTGCGCGTGCACCACGCACCCGGGCATTCGCGCGGGCACCTCGTCCTGCTCGATCCCCGCTCGGGCAGCCTGCTGGCCGGCGACGCTGTCGCAGACCCGACCCTCAATCCGCCGATCTACTACGACGCGATGACCTACCGCGACACGCTGCGCCGGCTGGACGGCCTGGCCGCCGCGCGCCTCCTGAGCTGCCACATGCCGGTCCTGGAACGCCCGGTGGCGCGCGCCCTGCTGGCGGACGCGCTCGCCCACGTCGAAGCGTGCCACCGCCTGGCCCGCGACGCGTTCGCGGCCGCGCGGGACGGACTCACGCTGCCGGAGGTGGCCTCGGCGCTGCTTGCGCACACCGGCGTCGGCGAGGAGCCCCGCCGCTGGGCATGGGCCGCGCACGGTCACGTGCAGGCGCTGGTAGCCGAGGGCGCGATCGCACGGCGCCCGGGGGGAGGCCTGCCCGCATGGGAGATGCGACGATGAGGTTAGAGGGCAGGGCCGCGGTCGTCACAGGCGCGGCGTCGGGCATCGGACGGGCAATCGCCGCGCGCTTCGCCCGCGAGGGTGCGCGCGTCGTACTGGGCGACATCGACGAGTCAGGCGGCCGGGAGGCTACCGCGCAGATCCGCGCCGGGGGCGGGGACGCGCTGTTCGTCCGCTGCGACGTGGCCGTCGACGTGGACGCGGGCCGCCTGGCCGCCGCGACGGTGGAGGCGTACGGCCGCCTCGACATCCTGGTGAACAACGCGGCGGATCTGACGCCCTACGGTAACGTCCAGGACTGCAAACCGGAGGACTGGGCCCGCTCGGTGGCCGTCGGTCTCACCGGCACCTTCCTCTGCTCGCGCCACGCGCTGTCCCGCATGACGGCGGGCGGTAGCATCGTCAACATCGCGTCGGTCGGCGGCGTGCTGCCCTTCGTGGATCAGGCTTCCTATGTCGCGGTCAAGGGCGCGGTGATCCAGCTCACACGCTCGATGGCCCTCGACTTCGGCCCACGCGGCATTCGCGTCAACGCGATCGCGCCCGGGGCCGTCGAGACACGGCCGCTGCCCGAGGCGCAGGTGAAGCGGCAGATCGCGCGCAGCCCGCTGCGGCGCAGGGGTCGCCCCGAGGAGATCGCCGCCGCGGCCGTCTTCCTGTGCAGCGAGGAGGCGGCGTTCATCACGGGCGTCTGCCTCCCGGTGGACGGCGGCTGGTTGCTCGGGTACACAGCGGTTGACGGCTAGCGTCTAGCCGGCGCAGATCGTACCGGCCCGTCGCGGGTCGGCCACACCGCGCATCACGCCGGGCCCGTCGAGCGCGATACCCTGCAGGCTCCCAAACGGCGGCCGCATCGTGACCCGGTGTCCGAGCCCCTGCAGGCCCTCGGCCACCTTCTCACCGCCGATCTCCACCGCCACCGGTTCCGCGGTCTCCACGTGCACACGCGGCGCCGCCATGGCCACCTCGAGCCCGGCGCCCAGGTCGATGAGGCGGACGATCATGTGCACGAGATTGTTCGGGATCGTGCGGCCGCCGGCGCCGCCCAAACACAGCACCGGCGCCCCGCCACGATACAGCACGAGCGGCGACATGTTGTGCAGCGGGCGCTTGCCCGGCGCGATGGAGTTGGCGCGTCCCGGCCGCGGGTCGAAGCGGGACAGGCCATGGCCAAGGACGATGCCGGTGCCGGGCACGGAAAGCAGGCTCCCAAAGGAGCCCCCGTGCGTCAGCGTGAGCGATGCGACGTTACCCGCGGCGTCCGCGGCGCACAGGTGCGCGGTTCCGACCACGGGGTCGGGCGCGATGACCTCGCCGGGCGCCGGCGCCGCCATGCCCGCGACCACGCGGTCCCGCAGGGCGGCGACACGGTCCCGAGCGAGTTCGGCGGTCGGGTCCACCGGCACGTAGCGCGGGTCACCGTAGCGCAGCAGCCGCTCGCGCCAGCACACCTTGGCGGTCTCGACCAGGACGTGGGCGAGCGCCGCGTCGTCTCCGGCCGCTGGCGGCGACATCCCGTCGAGGACACGGAGCATCTGGAGTACCGTCAGGCCTCCGGTGGGCAGGCCGGGCACACACGCGGTGTAGCCGCGATACGACGCAACGACCGGGGGGCCTTCCTGGACCCGGTACCCGGCGAGATCCTCGATGGTCAGGCACCCGCCGTCGGCGCGCACGGCGGCGACCACGGCGCGCGCCACCTCGCCGCGGTAGAAAGCCTCGGCGCCCTCGCGGCCGATGCGCTCGATGACCCGTGCGAGCGCCGGGTTCCGCATGGTCTCGCCGGGGCGCGGCGGCCGGCCGTCGATCGAGAACAGGCGCGCGGTCTCGGGGAAGCGCGCGGCGCGTGGCATCAGCACCTCGCCGACCTTGCCGCTGAGCCAGTCGTCGACTGGAAAGCCGTCGGCGGCCGCGGCGACCGCCGGCTCCACCACCGACGCGAGCGGCCGCCTACCGAACCGACCGTGCGCGTGCACCAGGCCCGCGACCACCCCGGGAACATCCACGGCGCGCCCGCCGAAGACGTTGGCCTCACCGGCCACCGCGAGGGTCTCCGGCGCGACGACTTCGTACATGTCTTCGCGCGCCGCGGCCGGCGCGACGCTTGTGAAGTCGACCGCGACCGGCTCGGCGCGACCGACAAGCGAGGTGACCAGGCACCCGCCGTAACCGCCGATACCGGCCGTGGACGGGGCCACGACGGACAGCACGAACGCGGTGGCCACGGCGGCGTCCACTGCGTTGCCGCCGGCGCGCAGCACGCGCAGCCCGGCCTCCGAGGCGACCGGGTGTGGAGATGCCACCATTCCGTGCCTGACGCGCGCGCTGACGGACTCCGGTCTTTGGCGATGGTTGTCCACGGTGACCTCTACAGGGGTCGGCGTCGCCGGCAGTGAACGTAGTGGGCATTCTCGATACCCGGCAGGACCGCCTTCCTGCGGGGCGCGGAGGCCGCATGAGCCAGCCGGTGCTCTTCCACGAACTGACGCGCGAGGAGGCCCGCGCGCGGGCGGGCGAGGCCCTGCTCGTGCTGCCGCTGGGCGCGACGGAGCAGCACGGGCCGCACCTGCCCGTGCTCACCGACACCATCACGGTCGAGCACGTCGCGGCTGCGGCGGTGGCGGAAGCCGCGGCCGCCGTCCCGGTGCTGCTCGCGCCCACCCTGCCATTTGGCTCGTCCGACCACCACCTGCCGTTCGGCGGCACCCTGTCGCTGCGTACCGAGACCTACTACCGCGTCCTCTGCGACCTGATCGCGTCGCTCGCCGCCGGGGGAGTCACGCGCATCTTCCTCGTGAACGGTCACGGCGGCAACCACGAGCTCGCGCAACTCGCCGCCCGTGACATGGCCCTGGCGCACCGGATCAGCGTCGCCGCGACGTCCTACTGGATCGCCGCGTGGGACGCCCTGATCCGCCTGGAGGCGCACACCCTGGGCCGCCTCCCCGGCCACGCCGGCGCCTTCGAGACCTCGCAGATCCTGGCGCTCCGCCCCGACCTGGTGCGCCGGCCGCTACCGCACCGCGACGAGGCGCCGCCCCCCGGGCCGCCGCCGATCACGCGGACGTTCCGGGCAGAGCGCGGGGGGGCCTGGCAGGCGATCGACGGGTTCACGGATAGCCCGGACCGCGCCAGCGCGGCGCTGGGCCGCGCGTTCCTCGACGCCGCCGCGACCGCGGTGGCTACCGCGCTCGTCGAGTTCTACCGGGCATCGGACGTAGAGCGATGAGGATCACGCGCGTCGAAACCATTCCGGTGGAGGTCCCGATCGACCGCACGCGCGCCCTCAAAAGCGGGCGCGGTGGGGGTCATACCCGGTCCCAGTTCCTTCTGGTGAAGGTCCACACCGACGGCGGTCTGGTCGGGTTGGGCGAGGTGTCGTGCACGCCGCGGTGGAGTGGCGAAGACCACGTCACGGCCGCCCACATCATCGCCACGATCCTGGGGCCCGCCCTGGCTGGCGAGGACCCGACGCACGTCGAGCGGCTGGCGCGGGCGCTGCGCCGCGCGGTCGCGGGGCATCCCTTCACCAAGGCCGGCGTCGAGATGGCGCTGTGGGACATCCTCGGCAAAGTGGCGGGCCTGCCCCTCTACCGCCTGCTGGGCGGGCCGGTGCGCGACGTCGTCCCCACCAAGTTCTCGGTGACCGGGCAGCCGCCACCCGCCGCCGCGCAGGTGGCCGCGTGGGCCGCCGGGCAGGGCTTCCGGGTGATGAAGGTCAAGGTCGGCGTGGACCCCGACGAGGACGTCGCGCGGGTGCGCGCGGTCCGCGAGGCCGTGGGGCCCGACGTGCGGTTGGGCGTGGACGCCAACGGCGGGTGGTCGCTGCGGACGGCCATCCGCACGATCCGGCGGCTCTGCGACTACGGCATCGCCTTCGCCGAGCAACCGGTGCCGCCGCGCGATCCGTCGTGGCTCGCGGAGGTGCGCCGCGGCGTCGAGGTGCCAATCGTGGCCGACGAGAGCGTCTATGCGCCGGAGGACGCGATGGCACTCGTCCGCGCCCAGGCCGCCGATGTCCTGTCGGTCTACGTCGGCAAGGCGGGCGGCCTCGGTCCGGCGCGCGGCATCGCGGCGCTGGCCGAGGCCGCGGGCCTCACGTGTACGGTGGGCAGTAATCTCGAGATGGGAGTGGCGAGCGCAGCGATGATCCACCTGGCGATGGCGACGCCGGGTATCGGCGCCGAGGAGATCCCCTGCGACATCCTCGGCCCGTTCTTCTACCAGGACGACATCCTGCGCGAGCCGCTGCCCATCGCCGCCGGCGAGGCCCGGCCGCCCGAGCGCCCCGGGCTCGGCGTCGAGCTCGACGAGGAGAAGGTCGCCTACTACCGCGTCCGCTGAGCCCGCTGGATCGCCTGCGCCAGCCCGACCTTCGGCGCCAGCGCCACAGCCGCGAGCGCGGCCAGCGCCGCGGCGGCGGAGATCACGAACACGGCGCGCACGCCGCCGGCCAGCGCCTGCCGCAGGAGCGCATCGAGGGTGCCCGTGGTCGCCGCCGACCGGCTGAGCGGGTCCATGAGCCGGTCGAGCGAGACCGCGGCCGCATCCACCCCGGCCGACCGCAAAATCCCGGCCAAGCGCGCGCTCAGCACCACGCCCATGACGCTGACGCCGACGGCGCCGCCGACGCTGCGGCTGAACTGCAGCATCGAGGTGGCGGTCCCCAGGTCGGCGCGCGGCGCGGTGGTCTGAACGGCGATCAACAGCGTGGGCACCGACAGTCCCATACCGATCCCCATCAGGGCCAGGTTGGCCGCGAGCGCCGCCCGACTCGCGCCCGCGTCCACGGCGGTCATGAGCAGCGCCCCCGCCGACAGCGACGCCATGCCGGCGAGCGCCAGCGTGCGGTAATGCAGCCGCAGCAGCAGGCGGCTACCCACGATCGCCGCGAGCACCCATCCGAGCATGATCGGCGTGATCGTGGCGCCAGCGCCGGTCGCGGTCGTCCCGAGCACGGCCTGCACGAACAGCGGGACGAACGCGAAGCTGCCGAACAGCGCGACGCCCGAGAGGAAACCGTGCCCGACGGCCACGGTGAACAGGCGGTCGCGGAACAGCCGCACCGGCAGCACCGGGTCGGCCGCGCGCCGCTCGATCCACACGAGCGCGGCGAGTAGCCCGGCGGCGCCGGCGACGAGCGCGGCACCCGCGGGCGCGCGGAGCTGGAAGAGCCCGAGGAGCAACGCGAGCACCGTCGCGGTCAGCACGCCGAAGCCCGCGTAGTCGATCGGCGGCCCGCCCGCCGCGCGGCGCTCGTCCACCCACACGGTCCAGATGAGCGCGGTGGCCGCCAGCCCGGGCAGCACGTTGATGTAAAAGATCCACCGCCACGAGACCTGATCCACCAGGAAGCCGCCGAGCAGGGGGCCGACGATGGACGCGAAGCCCCACACGCTGGCGAAGACACCCTGCATGCGCGCCCGCTGCTCGAAGCTGAACAGCGCGCCCACGATGATGAACGACAGCGTCATGATGCCCCCGGCGCCGAGGCCCTGCACGACGCGGAAGCCGATCAGGGCGCCCATGCTGGTCGCCTGGCCGCACAGCACGGAGCCCGCGAGGAAGAGGGCCATGGCCCCGGCCCACAACGGCTTGCGGCCGACCGCGTCCGAGAGCTTGCCGACGACCGGCACGACCGTCGTGGACGCCACCAGGTAGGCCGAGAACACCCAGCTGTAAACGTCCAGCCCGCCGAGATGCGCAACGATGGTGGGCATCGCCGTGGCGACCACCGTGGTTTCCATGGCCGCCATGAACAGGCTGAACATCACGCCGAGCGTGATCAGCCGCTGCGGGCGGGTGATGGACGGCGCTATCCGCACACCTCCCGGAACACCCGGAGAAAGTTCAGCCCGAGCAGTTTCCGCAGTTCGTCCTCGTTGAACCCCCATCGCGCGAGCGCCACGGTCAGGTTGGGCCAGTCGGAGAAACGCTCGTAGCCCTGCAGGCGGTAGTCAGGCGTAAGGCGGTGCTCCTCGAGCCGGAACCCGGCCCAATCGAAGCCGCCCCGGCGTTGCGGCATCGAGGGCGGGTACTCGACGACCGAGTCCGTGCCGGGCCCGGGCCCGGCCTTGTCGGTGCCGATCCCCACGTGGTCGATGCCGCAGACCGAGACCAGGTGCTCGACGTGGCGGCAGAAGTCGTCTAGCGTCGGCTCCTTCGATGTCGAGATGAACCCGGGGATCACCACCACCCCGAAGTACCCGCCGCGCTCCGCGACCGCCCGCGCCAGCTCGTCGGTCTTCCCGCGATCGTGGTAGCAGACGGTCTTGCTGCTCGAGTGCGACACGACGACGGGCGCCGCGCTCACCGCGAGCGCGTCCCACCCCACCTGCTCGCTGCAGTGGCTGATATCCACCAGGATGCGCGCGGCGTTGAGCCGACGCACGACCTCGCGGCCGAAGTACGAGAGGCCGCCCTGGGTCGCCTCGGTGCAGCCGTCGCCCAGCAGGTTCCGCAGGTTGTAGGTCAGCTGCACCATGCGCACGCCAAGATAGCGGAAGTGGTCGATGCGGTCCAGCTCGTCGCCGAACGGAGTGGCGTTCTGGAAGTCCAGGACCAGCCCGTAGCGCCCCTCGCGGTGCGCGCGCTCGATGTCGGCCGCGGTGCGGACCAGCACCATGGCGCCATCCAGCGCGTCCACGACGGCGTGGGCCCGTCCGAGCCGCAGGTTGGCCAGCTCGAAGGCGCGGCCGGGCGCCTCGGTACCCGAGTAGCTGGCGCACGCCACGGTCACGCCCGACCGCCGCCAGAACTCCAGGTAGGCGGCTCGCGCCTCCTCCGAGGTGCGCAGCTCCTCCAGCGCCATCTCGGCCATCAGGGGCGCGGCCTCTTCACGGGTGAGCCCGCGCGCGGCGTACTCGGCCAGCCGCTCGCGCATCCGGGCGGTGAAGAGGAAGCCGGTGGTCGCCGGGGGCTGCTGCGAGTCGATAACCAGCGCGTCCTCGTGGAGCCTCCGGGCTTCGTCCGGGGTCAGGGTGGGGGTGGACCGCCTCACAGGCGCCTCCAGGGCGACGCGGCGTCGGTGCCCGCGACCCGACCCTCGGCCCGGAGCTTCAGCAGGTGCGCGTGCACCGACTGCGCTGCCAGGCCGTGGAGCGCGGCAGGCACCTCCGCGTAGATGCGCGCCACCAGTTCGGGGATGCGGGCGGGACCGGCCTCGAGCGCCGCCAGGACCTGCTCCTCCCGCATCCGCCGGTGCCGCAGGTACTGCTCGATGGCCTCGGCAGGCCGCACAATGACTTCGCCGTGGCCGGGGTAGATGCGCGACAGCCGCTCGCGGGCCAGCCGCTCCAGCGACGCCATGTAGGCGGCCATGTCACCGTCCGGCGGGGCGACGACCACCGTGGATCCGGCGACGATGAGGTCCCCGGAGAACAGCGCCCGCTCCTCGCGCAGCACGAGGGACACATGATCCGAGGTGTGGCCCGGCGTGTGGAGGACCTCCAGCGTCGCCCCGCCGCCGCTGAGGAGCGCGCCGTCGCGGAGCGCGAACGGATGCGTGAGCACGGCCGCGCCGGTTCGCGAGGACAGCGGCCGCGCGCCGGGCGCGTGGTCGGGATGGCCATGGGTGAGGAGAATGCGCGCCACGGTCGCGTCGCCTATGGCCTCCAGAATGCGCTCGATGTGGCCAGGGTCGGCCGGGCCCGGGTCGATGACAGTGACGCGCCCCACGCCGACCAGGTAGGTGTTGGTGCCCCCGCCGGTCATGGGCGAGGCGTTAGGCGCCACCAGCCTCCGGACCAGCGGGGACAGCCTGACCTCAACGGGCATCCTCCGGCACCTCCGTTCCGGCGAGGCCGTGATCACATCCGATGTCTAGACCGCCGGCGACCTGGGCACAATGCCGGTGAGACCTCCGATAAAGGCAAACCCGTCGCAAGGCGGGGACGCAAAGCCGACAGGACCCCTCTGGGGTTGGCTGGGTTGCCGAAGAGGGTTTCGTGCTGTAGAGCGAAATCCTCTTGTTTTTTTGCGCCCGCAGAGGGGGATGCGCCATGGCCGTCGAGAGTCCGCTCACCGCCGCCCGCGTGATCGAGCGCATGTGTCCCTGGCCGGAGGGGCACCTGCAGCGCGTTGCCGGATATAGCGCGCAGCTGGCGGCGGCGGCGGCTCTCGACGGCGCTGTGCCGGTGGTGGCGAAGGCAGCCCTGCTCCACGAGATCGGCAAGCTGGCCTTGCCGGAGGAACTTCTGGCCAGGCGCGACCGCCTGACCCCCCCCGAGGCCGAGGCGCTCCGGCGCCACGTAGTAGCGGGCGCCGAGATGTGCCGGTCGCTGCCCGACGGCGAGCGGATCGCTGCGATCGTCCGCCACTGCCACGAACACTGGAACGGCCAGGGGTATCCCGACCGCCTGGCCGGCGAGCAAATCCCCATCGGCGCCCGGATCGTGGCTATCGCCGACGCGTTCGACACCCTCATGATCGACCGGCCCTGGCGGTCCGCGTACTCACCCGAGGAGGCGCTGCAGATCCTGTGGTTCGGGGCCGATACCCAGTGGGATCCCCACCTGGTCGAGCTGTTCGACCAGCTCGTCCGCCCCACGCTGGTCAGACGCCGGACCTAGCCTAGCGGGTTCCCTCGCGGGGCCCCTCGAGGAGGACTCGCGCCTCGCGCGCCGCGTCGCTGGCCGGTGCCAGGGCGATCGCGCGCTCGAGCGCCGCTCGCGCCTCATCGATCCGGCCCACCTTCAGCGCGGCCCGGCCGTACCACAACTGGACCGTGGCCGATTCGGGGCTGACGCGCGCCGCCTCGCGGTAGCGCGCGAGCGCAGGGCCGTACCACCCACCCTGATAGAGCTCGTAACCCTCCCGCATGAGACGGCGGAGATACTGCTGCGGTGACAGCGGCGCCGGCGTCGGCCGGGGCGAGGCCGCGGTAGCGGGCCGGCGCACCGGCGACGGCCGCGACGCCTGCAGCCGCTGAGGCGCCGAGGGACGCACCGCGACCATCTCCCGGGCCTGTGGCGGGCGCGGCGACGCCTCTTCGGAAGAACGGGAACCCGGCGGCTTTGGCGCGCCGGCCGGCGCCTGGTCCACCGCGCGCGCCCGGACAAACCACTCGACCACCTTCCGCTCGATGGCGGACGCGTTGAGCGCTTCGGGCCCGGCGAGCAGATAGGCGCCGACCGCCAGCGCCAGCACGAACTGCGCCACCAGGATCCACCGCGGCCTGGATCCGTGATGCCCCATCATCCGAACGGTATTGTGCCCACCCAGCACCGGCCGAAGACTCGATCACGAAGCACCCGCGAGGCCGAACGCCCGTCCCGCCTCGGCGGCCAGGTACCGGCCGATCGCGAGCGATGCCGTGGCCGCTGGCGACGGCGCGTTCAGCACGTGGATGGCCCGCTCGGACGAGACGATGTGGAAGTCGTCCACCAGGGTCCCGTCAGGCGCCACGGCCTGCGCGCGCACGCCCGCCCCCCCCCGCTCTAGGTCGTCGGCGCGCAGGTCCGGAACCAAGCGCCGCAGGGCGCGCGCGAACGCGGCCTTCGAAAGCGAGCGCGCCACCTCGTCCACCCCGGTCCGCCAGTAGCGCCGCGCCAGGCGCCAGAAACCGGCGTAGCCCAGCGTACCGAGGAGCTCGCCCGGGTGAAGGCGGTTCCACGCGTAGCCCTCGCGCGCGAGCGCGAGCACCGCGTTGGGCCCGGCCTCGACGCGACCGTCCACCATCCGCGTGAGGTGCACGCCCAGGAAAGGCAGCGCGGGATCGGGCACCGGGTAGATGAGGCCGCGCACGAGATCGCGGCGCTGCGGTCGCAGGACGTAGTACTCCCCGCGGAACGGCAGGATCCGTACGCCGACGCGCGCGCCGGCGAGACGTGCCACGACGTCGGCATACAGCCCCGCGCAGGTGACCAGGTACCGCGCGGCGATCTCGCGGCCGCCCGCGTGCACGACCAGGCCGTCGGGCAGGCGACGGACCGCGGTGACCCGCGCCCCGGTCACGACAGTCGCGCCGCGGCGCCGCACGTCGGTCGCGAGCGCGTCGGCCACGGCGGCGAAGCTCAGGCTCGCGGTGTGAGGCGAGTAGATCGCTTCGACGGCCGCGGCATGCGGTTCGATCTCGCGGAGCCGCTCGGGCCCGATGTGCTCCAGCCCGGGCACACCGTTGGCGCGCCCGCGCGCGAGCAGGTCGCGCAGCCGTGGCACCTCCTCGGGCGCAACGGCGACGATGACCTTGCCGGTCGGTGCGATCGGAACGCCTGACGCAGCGCAGAACTCGCGCATGAGCCGGACGCCCTCGACGCAGAGGCGGGCTCGCACCGAGCCGGGCCGATAGTAGATCCCGGCGTGCAGCACGCCGCTGTTGTGGCCGGTCTGGTGCCGCGCGAGCGCGTCTTCCTTCTCGAGTAGGGCCACACGGAGGTCGGGATACCGGTCGAGCAGGGCCCGTGCCGTCGCCAGTCCCACGATGCCTCCGCCGACGACGACCACGTCGTACCGTCCGTCGTTCACGGAGGCGGGAGTTCTCGCGCACCGCGGGGCGGACCTGCCGGCAGGAGGCGCGCGCCGTGACCGGAAGTCTGGTGCACCATGGCATCGTTGCGCGGCACTCTCTTCGCCGCGATCCTTGGCTCGGGCATCGTCTTCCTCGACACGACCGTCGTCAACGTCGCGCTCCCGCGGATCGGCACCGACCTCCCCGCGACCGTCGTGGGCGTGCTCGAGGGCCAGGCGTACGTCTACAACGGGTACCTGTTGTCGCTGAGCGCGCTGCTCATCCTGGCCGGCGCGCTCGCCGACTTCTACGGCCGGCGCCGGACGTTCGTGGTGGGCCTCGCCGGGTTCGGCGTCACCTCGGTGCTGTGCGGACTGGCCCCCACCATGGAGTGGCTGGTGGCGTTCCGCGTGCTGCAAGGGGCGGCGGGCGCGCTGCTCGTGCCGGGCTCACTCGCGCTCATCACCGCGGCGTTTGGCGGCGAGGCGCAGGGCCGCGCCTTCGGCCTGTGGGCGGGCGCCTCGGGCGCGACCACCATCCTGGGGCCGCTCGTCGGCGGCATCCTGGTGGACGTGGTGTCCTGGCGCGCCGCGTTCCTGATCAACGCGCCGCTGGTCGCCGTGGGGCTGTGGGTGACGCTCCGCGCGGTGGAGGAGAGCCGCGACGAGTCCGCGACCGGCGCCTTCGACTGGCCCGGGGCCGCGGTCGTGGCGATCGCGGTGGGCGGGCTGGCCTTCGGCGGCATCTACGGGCAGCAGCGCGAGTGGCGCGACCCGCTCGCGTTCGCGGCGCTGGCCGCTGGCGCCGGAGCCGCGGTGGCGTTCCCATTCCTGGCGGCCCGCTCCCAGCACCCGTTGGTGCCGCTCCACCTGTTCCGCTCGAGAAACTTCACCGTCACGAACGTCTCGACGCTCGTCATCTACGGCGCGCTCTACGTGACCTTCTACTACGTCCCGCTGTTCATGCAGGGGACCCTCGGGTACACGGCCGCGGCCGCGGGGCTCGCGGGCATCCCGTCCACCCTGCTGCTCGTGTTCTTCTCGTCGCGCTTCGGGGCGCTCGCCGGCCGCCATGGTCCCCGGCGCTTCATGGCGGCGGGCCCGGCGTTGATGGCGCTCGGCGTCGCCTGGATGCTCCGCGTGCCCGCGGCGAGCGCGGCCTGGGGGTTCCAGCCGGGCAACCCGGCGACCCTGATCCCGCCGGCCTCTTACCTGATCGACTTCCTGCCAGCCTACCTGGTGTACGGTATCGGCCTCACCATCATGGTCGCGCCGCTCACCACGTGCCTGATGACCTCGGTGCCCGTGCGCAACTCCGGGGTCGCCTCCGCGATCAACAACGCCATCTCGCGCATCGGCCCGCAGCTCGCCGGCGCGGCGATCTTCGTGGCGGTGACCGCGGGCTTCTACGCCGACCTGGCGGCGCGCATCCCCGGCCTCGACGTCTCGGCCGCCGACGTGCGCGCGCGCATCGCGCCCCTGAACCGACCCGCCCCGGACCTGCCGGCCGACCAGGTCGCGGCCGCGCGCGACGCCTCGACCCGCGCGTTTCGCACGGCGATGCTCATCAGCGTCGCGCTCCTGGCCGCGGGCGCGGCGATCAACGCCGTCTGGATCACCGACCCGCCGCGCGCCGGGTCAGGCACGGGCGGCAGCGGCACCGCCCCAGGCTGAGGACGCCCGCCCCGCCCGTTCATGGCGCCCCCACCGCGGTAGTCCACGCCGCCGCGACGTCCGCCAGCTCACGGACCACGTCCTCCGCTGCGCGGCCGCGGACGCGCAGCCCGTGGTCGGCGCCATCGATCACGTGCAGCGTCGCCTGCGAAAGCCGCGCGACCGTGTCCGCCAGAAGGTCGGGCCGTGCGAAGCCGTCCTTCGGTTGAGTGGTATCATGGAAGCCCGGGGAGGTCTCGCACCGCTGGCCCCCCGCAGGAGCCGCGCGCATGCACGAGCGATCCATTCGGCTGGGACTCACCTTCGACGACGTCCTCCTGGTCCCCAAGCGCTCAGGTGTCGCCACCCGCGCGCAGGTCGATACGCGCTCGCGCCTGACCCGCCGCATCGAGGTGGCGGTGCCCATCGTGAGCGCCAATATGGACGCGGTCACGGAGAGCGCCATGGCGATCGCGATGGCACGCGAGGGCGGCATCGGCATCATCCACCGGTTCCTGAGCGTGGAGCAGCAGGTGGCTGAGGTGCGCCGGGTCAAGCGGGCGGAGAGCATCGTCATCGACGAGCCGTATCAGTTCGGCCCGGAGCGCACTGTGCGCGACGCGCTGGCGTTCATGGAGGAGCACGGGTCCGCGGGGCTGCTCGTCGTCAACGGCGCCGGCCAGCTCCTCGGGCTGGTCACCGCGCGCGACCTCCTGTTCGCGAACGGCGGGGACGAGACGCTGGCGTCGGTGATGACCCCGCGCGAGCGGCTGGTAACCGCGCCGCCCGATGTGGACCCGGAGGAGGCGCGTACGATCCTGCACCGCCACCGGATCGAGAAGCTACCGCTGGTGGATGCCTCGGGCCGGCTGGCGGGACTCATCACCAGCCGCGACATCCGCAGCCGACTGAAGCACCCCTGGGCGACCAAGGACCCCAAAGGGCGCCTGCGGGTGGGCGCCGCCGTCGGCGTGCGCGGGGACTACCTCGAGCGGGCCGCGGCCCTGGTGGACGAGGGCGTCGACGTGCTCGTGCTCGACGTGGCGCACGGCCACACCGAGGCCGCGCTGGCCGCGCTCGAGCGTCTGCGCGAGCGCTTCCCCGACACCGACATCGTCGCGGGCAACGTCGCTACCGCCGATGGCGCGCGCGACCTGATCGCGCGCGGCGCCGACGCGGTCAAGGTCGGCGTGGGCCCGGGCTCCACGTGCACCACGCGCATCGTCACCGGCGCGGGCGTCCCGCAGCTCACCGCCATCCTGGACTGCGCGGAGGCGGCCGCGCCCCACGGCGTGCCGATCATCGCCGACGGCGGCATCCGGAACTCCGGCGACCTGACCAAGGCGCTGGCCGCGGGCGCGAGCACGGCCATGCTCGGGAACCTGCTGGCCGGCACCGAGGAGAGCCCGGGCGCGCTCGTCATCCGCAACGGCCGCCAGTACAAGACCTACCGCGGCATGGCCAGCCTGTGGGCCGCGGCGCGGCGGCAGTCGCTGGACAGGCCGGTCGAGGACGAAGACCTGAGCCAGATCGTGGCCGAGGGCGTGGAGGCGACGGTGCCCTACCGCGGCAAGGCCGGCGACGTCCTGGGGCAGCTCGTGGGCGGCTTGCGCTCGGGCATGAGCTACTGCGGCGCGCGTACCATCGCCGAGCTGTGGGAGCGCGCCGAGTTCATCCAGATCACAGCCGCGGGCTGGAAGGAGAGCCTGCCGCACGACATCGAGCCGGCCTGAGCCTGCGCGACTGGGGGGGGGAACGGGATGTCGCTGATCGAGATGCGGTGCACCGCGTGCCGCGTGGGCGAGCCCACGGTCACGGACGAGGAGATCGAGGCGCTGCGGCCGCAGGTGCCGGACTGGGCCATCGTCGAGCGCGACGGCATCAAGCGGCTGGAGCGGGTCTTCCGGTTCCCGAACTTCGCGGCCGCGCTGCGGTTCACCAATCGGGTTGGCGCGCTCGCCGAGTCCGAAGGGCATCACCCCGCGCTGCTCACCGAGTGGGGCCGGGTCACCGTCACCTGGTGGACGCACAAAATCCGGGGCCTGCACCGCAACGACTTCATCATGGCGGCCAAGACCGACCGCGCCTACCAGGAAGACGCGCCGATGCCCTAAGGCGATGCCCGGGGAGCCGGCGCGGTGCCCCCCGTGAGCCCTCCGGCGGCGACCTCGCGCGCCCCGCAGGGAGTCCGTTCCAGCTCAACATCCTGATGGATGCGTAGTGGGCGCGGACCGCTACGCGCCTTCCCGTAGCCTATCGTTGCAGTCCTGCGGATTCTGGAGTAGCATGACGGCGAACACGCCAAAAGCGAAGGGTCCGGGGGGGAATGGGGTTGAGAGCACCGGGTTGGCTGACTCGCTCGTCGTCGCTGATCTCGCTGGGGCTCGTCGCGGTCCTGCTCGCGAGCCTGCTCGTCCTGCCCGCCGCCGCCGCACCCCGGGTGCGGCTCACGATGTTCATCTGGGCCGGCGCGAACCAGGGCGTCGTCCCGCGCGAGGTCGTCGCCCGCTACCTGCGCAGCCGCCCCGAGGTGGAGATCGAGTTCTGGGAGTCCAACAACGCCGTCACCTACCCGCGGATGATCGCGGCCAAGCAGGCGGACCCCAACCGGCCCCTGATCAACTTCGGGTACTTCAACATCGACATCAGCAACCGGGGCGACACGGATGACATGTGGGTGCCGATGAACCCCGCGCGCATCCCGGCCATCAACCGCATCCACCCCACGCTGCGCCGCCCGGGGAACCGCGGCGTCGGCTACGGGATCAGCGGGCTCGGGCTGATGTACAACAAGAACCTCGTGCGCGAGGCGCCGACGTCCTGGGCCGACCTGTGGGATCCCAAGTGGCGGGGCCGGGTCACGTTCTTCGACAACAACTTCATCCCGCTGGTACTGGCGGCGCGCATGAACGGGGGCAGCGAGGCCAACATCGACGCGGGGTTCCGCATCTGGGCCGAGAACGCCCGGAACCTGCGCGCGCTGGTCACCAGCAACGACCAGCTCCGGAACCTGCTCGTGACCGGCGAGGCGCACATCGCGCCGTGGTTCGCCAGCATCTACAAGTTCTGGGAGACCGAGGGGGCGCCGCTGGGCTTCGCCGTCCCGAAGGAAGGCATGGTCGCCTTCCCGATCTACCTGCAGATCGTCAAGGGCAGCACCCCCGAGCAGATCCGGGTCGCGGAGGAGATCATCAACGAGCTCCTCACGACCGAGAACAACGCGCGCTACGCGCGGCTGACCTTCGGCGTTCCGTCGCTGCCCGACGCGGAGATGGCCGAGTCCGTCCGCGCCATCCTGAGCCCCAGGCAGCTCGACACGGCGATCTGGCTCGATTGGGCCACGATGGGGCAGAAGGCCAGCGAGTGGCGGCAGCGCTGGGAGCGCGACGTCAAGTCGCGGCTGTAGCGCCCTGACCGTGCGGCGCGCGGCGCCGGGGGCCGGCGGGCACGCCGGCCCCCGGTCCGTCCCACGGCCCCGTCGAGCCGGCGCATGAGCGAGCACTCGGTCACGCGCGGTCACGGCGCCGACGTCGAGGTCCGCGCCGTCACCAAGCGCTTCGGCCCGGTGGCGGCGGTGGATGACGTCTCGCTGACGGTGCGGGGCGGCGAGTTCTTCTCGCTGCTCGGCCCCTCGGGCTGCGGCAAGACCACCACGCTGCGGGTGATCGGTGGGTTCGAGCGCACCGACGCCGGCGAGGTGTTCATCGACGGTCGGCCGATGGGCCAGACGCCGCCCAACCGCCGGCCCACCAACATCGTCTTCCAACGGCTGGCGCTCTTCCCGCACTACACGGTCTACGACAACGTGGCGTTCGGGTTGCGGATGCAACGCCTGCCCGACGCCGAGGTCCGCCGGCGCACGCGCGACGCGCTGGATTTGGTGCAACTGCCCGGGCTCGAGAACCGCCGCATCAGCCAGCTTTCGGGCGGGCAACAGCAGCGGGTCGCCCTGGCGCGGGCGCTGGTGAACGAGCCGCGCGTGTTGCTCCTCGACGAGCCGCTGAGCGCGCTCGACCTCAAGCTGCGCCTCCAGATGCAGGAGGAGCTCAAGCGGCTCCAGCACCGGCTCGGCACCACGTTCATCTACGTGACCCACGACCAGGGCGAGGCGCTGGCGATGAGCGACCGCGTCGGCGTCATGAACGCCGGCCGGCTGCTCCAGGTGGGCGCCCCGATGGAGATCTACGAGCGCCCGACGAACCGCTTCGTGGCCAACTTCATCGGCGACGCCAACCTGATCGACGGAATCGCCGGGGGCGTCGAGCGTGGCCGGGTCACCGTGCGGGTCGGTGGCGGCGTGGTCGGCGCGCGCGCGCGCGGCGACGAGCACGCCGGCGCGCCGGTGACCGTGTGCGTGCGGCCCGAACGCCTGCGCCTGCACGCGTCGGGCGGCCCGCCGGGCGCCCTGCGCGCGCGGATCGAGGACCGCGCCTTCTCCGGCTACGTCATCAAGTACCGGCTGGCCGGCGACGGCCTGCGCCTGCACGCCGCGGTGCCCTATGTGGGCGGCGCGCCGCTGTTCGAGGTCGGCGACGAGGTGACCGTGGCCTGGGACCCGGACCAGGCGGTCTCGGTGGGCCGGGAGTGAAGCTGCGCGGCCCGGTGATCCTGGCGTTGATGGCGCCGGCGCTGGCGTTGATGGCCGTGCTCTACGTCGTCCCGCTCGGCGTCTACTTCATCAACAGCTTTCACGAGTTCCGCGACGGCCGCATCCTCCCGGCCTGGACCCTGCAGACCTACGTGAGGTACTTCACCGACCCGTTCTCGTACCGCGTGATCGGCACGTCCCTGCGGCTGTCGTTCGTCGTCACGGCCCTGGCCGTGCTCATCGGCTACCCGGTCGCCTACGCCCTACACACGCGCGTCCACCGCCCGGCGGCGCGGGCCGCAATCGCGCTGCTTCTGTTCTCGCCGCTGCTCGTCAGCGTGGTGGTCCGCACCTACGGCTGGCTGATCCTGCTCGCAAGCCAGGGCCTGGTCAACACCACGCTGCGAGGCCTGGGTCTGATCCAGGAACCGATCAGCCTACTGTTCAACATGCGCGGGGTCGTGATCAGCCTGACCCACATCCTGCTGCCGTTCGCCATCTTCCCGATTTACAGCGTGATGGATCGGCTCGACCTGTCGCTGAAGGAGGCGGCGCGCGACCTCGGCGCGGGCTGGCGCGAGACCTTCCTCCACGTGACGCTGCCGCTGACGATGCCCGGGATTGTCGCGGGCGCGCTCATCTGCTTCACCCTGGCGCTCTCGGCGTTCGTCACCCCGCAGCTGTTGGGCGGGGGCCGCGTCCAGGTGTTGCCGCTCGCAGTCTACAACAGCACGGTTGAGATCAACTGGCCGGGCGGCGCGGTGGCCGGGCTCACGCTGCTGGTCATCTCGATCGCGGCGGTGTGGGCCCTCAACGCGCTGCTCCGGAGGCTGCCAACGGTATGAGCGCGGCCGCGCCCGCCGAGCTGGCGATCGCGATCCGGGAGGCGCGCGCCGAGCGGCTACGCGACGGCGCGCTGCGGGCCATTCTGGTGCTCGGCGTCACGTTCATCCTGCTGCCGCTGGCCATCGTGGTGGTCTACTCGTTCAGCAGCGTGGCCTACGGCGTCTTCCCGCCGCCGGGCCTGTCGCTCCGATGGTACAGCCACCTCTTTGGCCTGGCGCCCTTCCGCGGCGCCTTCGTCCGCAGCGTGGTCATCGCGACCGCCGCGACCGGGGTGGCGCTGGTCGCGGGGTTCCTGTGCGCGCTGGCGCTGGTGCGGTCACGCTTTCCCGGCAAGGAGGCGCTGCGCGGGTTCCTGCTCTCGCCAATCGTCATCCCCAAGATCGTGCTCGGCGTGGGCTGGTTCATCTTCTTCGCGCGTCTGGGCCTTCAGGGCGGCGTCGTCCCGATCACGCTGGCCCACATCATCGTGGTGCTGCCGTTCGTCGTGAACATCCTGGCCGCGAACCTGGTGGGCCTGGACGAGTCCATCGAAGAGGCGGCCCAGGACCTCGGCGCCTCGCCGCTGCGCGTGCTGTGGCACGTGGTGCTGCCGCAGATTCGCTCCGGGCTCGTGATCAGCGGCCTGCTGTCATTCATCGTGTCGTTCGACCAAGTGGAGAGCTCCATCTTCTTGACGCGTGGCGAGAACAACACCCTCCCCATCGAGATGTTTCTCTATATGGAAAAGTGGCAGGACCCCACGATCGCGGCGCTCTCCGCGCTCCTGATCCTGTTCGCGGCGGCGGTGCTCGCCGCGGCACTGCTGGTCTCGCGCGGCACCAACCTGCGCCGCATGCTAGGCCGCTGACCATGCCAGCCGCCCTTGCGGCCCTGGAGGCCGAGCTCGCGGAGGCGACCTCGGGCCCACGGTTGATGGAGCACGTCCGCCGCATCGCGCGGTGGCGCCGTCACGCCGGCACCGCGGAGGAGCGCGAGGCGTTCGACTACCCGCGGGCGGTGCTCGACGGCTACGGCTATGCCACCCGCCTGCTGGTGCATGACGCGTACATCAGTCTGCCGGTCGCCGCTCGCATCGAGTGGGCCGGCGGGGTGACGCCCGCGCTCGCGCACTCGTTCAGCCGCTCGGCCCCGCCCGGCGGCCTGGACGGCGAGCTGGTCGCGGCGGGCGCCGGTCGGCCGGCCGACTACGCCGGCGTGGACCCCCACGGCAGGATCGTCCTCCTCGACGGGGTGGCGAGTCCCGGTGCCGCGCTCGAGGCGAGCCGGCGCGGCGCGCTCGCGCAGGTGCACGTCTCGCCGCACGAGCACGTGCACGACATGTGCGTCTCGCCGATCTGGGGCAGCCCCACCGACGAGGACCTGGAGCGGCTGCCGGCGACCGTCATCGTGTCGGTGACGCGCGCCGACGGCGAGGCGCTGCGGGCCGCCCTGGCGCACGGGCCGGTGCGCCTGCGGGTCTTTGCCGAAGTGGACACCGCCTGGCGGCAGACGCCGATCCTCCAGGCCGATCTGCCCGGCCGCGACCCCGCGACGTGGCTGATGTTCAGCGGCCACTACTGCTCCTGGTACGAGGGCGCCATGGACAACGCCGGCGCCAACGCCACCATGCTCGAGGTCGCGCGACTGGTCGCGCGCCACCGCGACCGCTGGGAGCGCGGGCTGCGGCTACTATTCTGGTCCGGGCACTCGCAGGGTCGTTACTCGGGCTCCACCTGGTACGCCGACGCCTACCGGGAGGAGATCGCCGACGGGTGCGTCGGCCACGTCAACGTGGACTCCACCGGCGGGAGGGGCAACACGATCGTCGCCGACACCACCGCGATGGCCGAGACCGGCGCCCTGGCCGACGCGATCCTGCGCGCCTACGCCGAGCAGGGCTGGTCGGGCCGGCGCATGCAGCGCGCTGGCGACCAGTCGTTCTGGGGCATCGGGGTGAGCTGCCTGTTCGCCAACATGTCCGAGCAGCCCGCGCGGCCCGACGACGTGAACGCCTCGGCCGCGGTCTTCGGCGCCGAGGCGCGCGCGGGCGCCGGCACGGGCTGGTGGTGGCACACGCCCCATGACACCGTGGACAAGATCGACGAGACGATCCTGGTCCGCGACACCCGTATCTACCTGGCCGCGGTCTGGCGCTGGCTGACCGCGCCGGTACTGCCGCTGGACTTCGCGGCCGCCTCGCGCGAGGTCCGCGAGGCGCTCGAGACGCTGGCCACCGCGTCGCGCGGCCGGTTCGACCTGAGCCTCTGCCTGGAGCGCGCCGCGGCGGTCGAGGCGCTGGCCGCACGGCTCAACGCCCATGCCGGGCGCGTGGCCGCGGCCGCGGATCGCGGGGCGCCCGAGGCGCAGGTGGAGGCGGCGAGGATCAACCGCTGCCTGCTCGCGCTCCAGCGCACGCTCGTGCCGATCCGCTACACGCGCGCGGGGCCCTTCGACCAGGACCCGGCGCTCTCGCTTCCGCCACTGCCAGGGCTCGACGACGTGCGGCGCCTGGGGACCCTCGCGCCCGACGACGACGAGGCGCGCCACCTGACCGTGCGCCTGATGCGCGCCCGCAACCGTGTGGCCGACGCGCTGCGCCGCGCCGCCGCCGAGCTCGACGCCTGCCTGACCGACCTCGGCTCGCCGTAGCCGCCCCGCGAGGAGGCCTGCCATGGAGCACCGCGACCGCGTGGTCATGATTACCGGGGCCGGGGGCCGTCTCGGCAGCCCGTGCGCCCTGGCCTTCGCGCGCGAGGGCGCGCGCCTGATTCTCACCGACCTTGACGCCAGCCGGCTCGAAGCCGTGGCGCGCGCGGCGCGGGCGGTGGGTGCCCGCGTCGCCGCGATCCCGGCCGACGTGCGGCTCGACGCCGACGTCGAGCGCGTGGTCGCCGAGGGCACGGCCGCGCTCGGCCCGATCGACGTGCTGGTGACCTTCGCGGGCTACGTGCCTACCACGTATGTCGTGGACATGCCCACCGAGGAGTGGGACCGTGTCTTCGACGTGAACGTGAAGGGCACGATGCTCTGCTGCCGGACGGTGGCGCGCCAGATGATCGCCCGCGAAGCCGGCGGCGCCATCGTCACGATCTCATCCGGAGCGGGCACCTCGGCGCGGGCCGGCGCGGCCCACTACTGCGGCTCGAAGGCCGCGGTGAACATGCTCACCCAGGTACTCGCCATCGAGCTCGGCCCGTACAACATCCGGGTGAACGCGGTCGCGCCCGGGCTCGTGCTCGATCAGGTGGTCCGGCGCGGCGAAGGCTCCCCCCATCCCTACGTGCGCGACATGCTCGCCGCCATCCCGCTCGGTCGCACGGGCACCGCGGACGAGATCGCCGCGGCGGTGCTCTTCCTGGCCTCGCCGCGCGCGAGCTACGTGCACGGCGAGGTCTTCTACGTCTCGGGCGGGGCGCACTGCGGCCGCGCGCACATGGCGGTCGCGCGAGGGAATATCCAGACGGCCTAGGCGAGCGGGTTCTCGAACGTCAGATCCGGAAAGCGGACGAAGTCCCGATCGGTCGTGCACAGCGTCGCGCCGTGCTCGATGGCGAGCGCCGCGAGGTGCGCGTCAGCGACGACGTCCCCGCGCGCTTGCGCCGCGCGGAGCAGGGTCCTCAGGATCTCCCAGTGGCGGTCGCCGGGCTGGAGCGTGGCGACCGTCGGCCGCGCGAACCACTCCTCGACGATCGCGCATGCCTCGTCAATGGAGAAGGGCCGCTCGAAGATCCTGGGATGGGTCGAGAGGCGGAGGAATGCCTGCACGGTCGCCCAGGCGAGGCGGACCGGGCGCGGCCCCGAGAGGACGCCCTCCAGCCAGGCCCGCGCTTCTGCGTGGCGCGGCGATCCGGCGGCGTACGCGTAGAGCAGCAGGTTGGCGTCAACGAGGATCACCGGTGGGCCGGACCCTCGACCTGCTCGATCAGCTCGCTGATGTCGTCCAGGTCGAACCCCGGACGGAGCCCCAGGTCCCGCGCGCGGACTTCGAACGGCGGAACGGGTGCGGACGGCGGTGAGGTGTTGAGCGCTAGGCGCAAGAGCTCGTTCACCACCTGCTTGAACGGCCGCCCCGTGCGGCGCACTTCAGCCTTGAGCTTGGCGGCGATGTCCCTATCGAGGGTCAGCGTGGTGCGCACATCTTGATGTTAGCATCCGAGCATCATGATGTCAACACGCCACCCCGATCTCCGTCAGGTTCTCCCAGGCCATCCGGCGGCGGTTTGCCTCGATCTCACCGATGATCCGCAGCAGCGCGGCCGCCCGGGGTGTCGGCAATCCCACGCGCTGCCCGGCGTCCACCAGCGCGCCAATGATCGGTTCGGCCTCGGTCTTGCGCCGCCGCACGGCCAGATCGCGCCAGACGCCGGTGCGCGTCGCGAGCCCGCGGCGCCAGTAGGCGAGTTGGGCCT
This sequence comes from Armatimonadota bacterium, assembly GCA_031081715.1. Classification (GTDB taxonomy): domain Bacteria; phylum Sysuimicrobiota; class Sysuimicrobiia; order Sysuimicrobiales; family Humicultoraceae; genus Fervidifonticultor_A; species Fervidifonticultor_A tertius. The sequence continues at coordinate 71,859 of JAVHMA010000014.1, forward strand.
CCCACGCGGCCTCGCCGGCGGTCGCGTCGTGCCCGGGCCCCCCTCGCAGTGCCCGGGGGTCGAAGCCGTCCACCGGCTCAATGCGGACCCCCAGCGCCTCAGCCACGCCGACCGCCTCTGTGGCAAGCGCGGCCAGCACCGCTCTCGCGTCGGGCCGCGCCAGGATGTCCACAACATCAGCGTCTACGGTCGCCGTGGCGAAATAGATCGTGCCCAGAATGAGCTTGCCCCACAGGAAGCCGGTAATGTTCTCTGTGGCCTCCGTCGGGTGAAAATCAGAGAGCACGCGCGCGAGCAGCAGCACGCGCGGGGTGAGGCGGCCGTCCAGCTCGCCGACACGGAGCGAGCCCGGGCCGCTGTAGACGACGCGCCCCGGCCGCTCATAGTAACCCCCGAAGGTCAGGAACGCACCGATCGTGCGCCCGGCGCCGACGAGCACGGCGATCTTCTCTTCCTCGAGGCCGTTCTGCATCGAGACCACGACCCCGTCGGGGGCCAGCCGCGGGACGAGCGGTTCGAGCGCCTCGCGCGTGTGCAGCGTCTTCACCGCGAGCAGCAGCGTCGTGATCGTTCCCTCGATCTCGTGGGGGAGGTACGCGGGCACGCTGACGGTGAACGTCTCCCGGCCGCCGACCTCCAGGCCTCCCCGGCGGATGGCGTCGACGTGCTCGCGGTCGCGGTCCACGACCCGCACGCGATGGCCCGCGCGCGCGAGGTACGCGCCGGTGATTCCGCCGATGGCGCCGGCGCCGACGATGGTCAGATCCATGCGAGGAGGCCTTCCCTTCCGAGGGGAGCGGGTTCGGCGCCCCGGCGGGCGGCTCCTCG
>JAVHMA010000015.1 GCA_031081715.1 Armatimonadota bacterium
CGCATCCTGGGGCTGCAGTAGGTCCCAAGGGTTGGGCTGTTCGCCCATTAAAGCGGTACGTGAGCTGGGTTCAGAACGTCGTGAGACAGTAAGTGACCGCTGCTGTCTATAAATCTGGCTATATGCTGGAAAGCCTGGGGTATCCCATGCTACCCTCCCAAAACCCCTCGGTGCGATGCCGAAGGAGTGAGGGGGGGTCACAACGCGATGGGTGCAGGCAATCAGCAGGGAAGGCCAGACGAGCAGATCGGCCACTACAGTGCGGGTTTTGTCGACGGAGAAGGTAGTTTCCACGTGGCGGTCCAGTGTAATCCCACCACGCGGTTGAAGTGGCAGGTGGTTCCGGAGTTCCACGTTTCCCAGAACGATGGGAATCAGCATGTGCTGGCGCTGATTCGAGATATGCCGGGATGTGGATACATCAAGCCGAACCACCAGCGCAGTATTCGCGACAGAACCTACGTGCTGGTGGTAAGAAATCACGCCGACCTTGCGGGGAAGGTGGTACCGTTCTTTAGGCGGTATCCCCTGCGCACGACCAAGCGCGCCGACTTTGATCGGTTCGCAGAAGTCGTCGCGATGGTCGATGAAGGCAGGCACCTCGCTCGAACCGGGTTGAGGGAGGTCCTGGCGCTCGCCTTCTCGATGAATCAAGCCGGCGTGAGGCGGCGCAAGCCGCTCGACGCGATCCTTGCTCATCTGGAACCCTCAGAGACTATACGCCAGACGCTCAATATCGGGCGAAGATATAGTCCGAGCTTCCAGGCGACTGGAAGAGGCAGGCAGAAATGACCTGCCCCCTCCGCATGCAGGGAGGTGTAACAGAACTGTCGGTCCCTATCCACTGCGGGCGCAGGTGACTTGAGGGGAGCTGCTCCTAGTACGAGAGGACCGGAGTGGACGGACCTCTGGTGTACCGGTTGTCCTGCCAAGGGCACGCGCCGGGTATCTATGTCCGGACGGGATAAGCGCTGAAAGCATCTAAGCGCGAAGCCCACCCCAAGATGAGGTCACCCACCGGGTGAACCGGGTAAGTCCCCTGGGAGACGACCAGGTTGATAGGCCGCGGGTGCAAGGCCGCAAGGCTCAGCCTAGCGGTACTAATAGGACGAGGGCTTGCCTGCTCTAGGGGCGGCTGTATAGAGCCTGCACGAAACCCACCGTGACCGGTCTGGGGGTTGTCGATCGAGAGCCAACACGGTTGTGCAGTAGTCCGACTCTCAGACCCGGTCAGGACTTGTCGTCCATTCCCGGTGGCGATGCCGGAGGGGCCACACCCGTTCCCATTCCGAACACGGTCGTTAAGCCCTCCAGGGCCGATGGTACTGCGCTGGTAACGGCGCGGGAGAGTAGGTCGCTGCCGGGAGTATCGTCGAGGGGAGGCCCGCGGGCCTCCCCTCGATGCGTCTGAGCCGGGCCCTACCGGAATGACTCGAAGACGCCGCGGCCGAGCGGGCTGTCGGCGAACTCCCCGCGGCCATGCACCACGCCGATGACCACCGTACCCAGGCCGGATACGCCGACGCCGACGCGAGCCCGGCCGTCTGCGTAGGTGTAGGTCGCCTGGCGGGTGTAGACGAGCTGGAACCCGGGGCCCAGGAACGGTGCACCCTCCACGGCGGTCGCGACCCGTGCCGAGGTGAGGCCCAGGCGCCCCAGCGCCCACGCCGTGAAGGCGTCCACCGCGGCGCGCGCGCCGGCGGTCCCGCCCGGGTTGCGGAACCGGAACAGGTGCGCGCCCGCCGACCGATCGGCCGCGACGAGCCCCTCGACCACGCCCGGGACGGTGTGCGGTGACGGGAGCCACTCGAGCGGGTGACACATCCGCAGCGCCAGGTCGGGGAACTCGCGGTGGTCGAGCGCCGGCAGACGGGCCTCGGTCTCCGCGCTCCCGACGGGGCGTCCATTGACGTAGAGCTCCAGGCGGTACCGGCCGCCCTCCAGGCAGCGGTACGGGGTCGGGGCGTAGCTGCGGGTCCGCTGGAGCGTGCCGTCTGCGGCCACCCCGACCGGGCCGGACAGCGACGGCAGCGCGTGCCACACCCAGGCGCCCGGCCGGTACTCCCGATGGCGGTACCATACCGCGACGACGGCGTCGTCCCGGGGGTTGATGTGGGCGACGGTCGCCTCCCAGCCGACGGCGGTCGAGCTCACGGCGATCCGGAGGTCGGGCAGGCGCCGGGCGCGGGCGCCGTACGCGTCGGCTGCGCCCGGCCACGCCTTTCCCACGAGCCAGGCCTTGCGCGCGTCGATCGCACCCGCCAGGTGCGGTGCGAACGCGCGGAGCAGCTCGAGGTCGGTCAGGTCGCTGACGATCCGGTCGCGCAGGTCCGACGCCGTGCGCGGTACCGTTGTCCCCGCCCGCGCGTACTGCGCACGGCGGACGGCGTCCTCGTAGTAGCGCTCGCTGTCCGTCTCGTGGCCTACCAGAAGCGCGGCCAGGCCGAGGTTCGAATACGCAATGGACTCGTCCGGGTCGCGGCGCGCGGCCTCGCGCGCCAGCGCGATGCTTTCCTCCACGAGGCGGCGTCGCGCCGGCTCGGGGACCTCGAGCGCGGCCAGGAAGGTGTTCCAGCCCAGGCTGATCAGGATCGCGGCGCGGCGCAGACCACGCTGCCGGGCCTCCCAGGCGGCCTGCCGCGCTCCCTGCAGGGCAGCAGGGTTGGTCATGCTGACGAACCGCTCCTCCGCCTGCGGCGACCCCTGCAGGAAGAGCGCACTCGCGAGCTCGGCGTGGGCATGGACCAAGTTCGGCCGGTGCTCGAGCGCGTGCCTGAGGTGGCGCACCGCCTGTTCGTACTCCGCGGGCGTGGACGCCAACGCCGCGGCCTCCGCGCCGTCGGCGTACTTCTCGGCCGCTTGTTCCGCCGCTGTCCGGGCGGCCCCTTCGCGCGGGGAGGTGACGGCGCCGTAGACGGCCCCGGCCGTGGCTACGAGCACCAGTGCGAGTCCGAGTACCGCGAACAGCAGCGCCGCGGGCGGTCGTGTCCGCTGCGGCGGCGCCTCTTCCTCGCCAAGCGGGGCCCGCCGCCGGGGCCACGCGCGGCTGCGGCCGGGCCACCGCCGCCAGGGTGGCGCGATCCCGCCGGCGGGCGTCATCATGAGGGCAAGGCTGAACAGGTAGACCGCGACCGCATACGCGGTGAGGCACGCGGTGTACCAGCCGGCGCGGATCCGCCAGGCGGCGTTGAGCTCGTTGAACGCGTCCTGCATCGCCAGCAGGCGCGCCCGGGCGTGGACGGTCTTGATCGTCCTGATCAGGAACCGGTTGGGAAACGCCGGATCCCGGCCCGGCGCCTCGGGGCCGTCCGGGACGATCCCGGAGACCCGGTTGAGGTGCGCCGCCAGCGCCCGCAGGCGCGCGATCTCGCCGTCGACGTCCTCGGTGCCGCCTGCCGCGGCCGGTAGCAGCCGCAGCTCCCGCAGGATCCTACGGTGCTCGAGGTTGATGACCTGCGTGCGCGTAAGCCCGGCGCGCGCGGCCCACTCCAGGCGGGCGTGCCCGTCCTCCTGGCGGCGCAGCGACTCCTCGGCCATCTTCGCGCCGTACGCCTGCGCCTCGAGCCCGGCGTGGTTGGCCCGCGACATGGAGTAGCTGTGCAGCACGGCGGTCAGCGCGCCGAGAAAGGTCGTGACGACGATCAGCGCGATCAGCGCCCGGCTGAACTCGTCGCGCGCTGACGCGTGGACCGCGGGCGGCGCGTGCGGCGAGTCCGGGGCCAGGTGCGGGATCTCCGGGAGCGGAGGGGCGTGGCCGTGGTCATCCGGTCCGCTCACGGTCAGTGGCCTCCAGCCTTGAGGAAGAGGTCGACGATCCAGCCGGTCTCGACGAGCAGCCCGACCGCGAGGCCCATCGCGCCGAAGCCGATGCCCAGCCCGACCAGCGGTCCGCGCCAGTGCGCGCCGCCCACGACGGCCATGGCCAGGGTGAGGAACACCAGCGAGAGTACCAGGATTGCGACGCACGCCTCCATGAGCCAGGCGCGCTGGTGCGCCCGATCGAGCAGCACGGCGGTCTCGGCGATATCGGCGTCGATCTCGCGGAGCTCGCTGTCGGCGGCGAGCCGGCGCTGGAGGATGGCGGCTTTATCGTGGTCTGGCAGGCCGCCCTCGGTGGCCACCGGCACGTCTAGCCGGAAGTAGGGGAACAGCGCGCGACGGAGCGCCCGCTCCTCCTGGGCCTGGAGCGCCAGGGCCGCGGCGCGATCCGGCTGGGTGGCCCGCAGCCGGTCCGCGTCGCGCTGCAGGCCGTCGGCCCGGATGTCCAGGGCGGTGTACAACGCGGCGAGCCGGTGGTCGTGATCCACGCGGCTCTGGATGTCCAGCGTGCGCCGCTGCTTGAGCATGAGGGCCTGGACATGCCGGCGTTCGAGCAGGGTGGCGTCCTGGGCCTCCCACGCGGCGCGCGCCGCGGCCAGCGCGCCGGCGATCGAGATGCAGGCGATGAGCAGCGCGATCGTGTTCGGACTGTGCGGACCAAATCGGGACCGGGGCTCGGCCGCGGGCTCCTCGGGCCCCCGGCTCACGGCCGTGGACGTGGACGCAGGGTCGGTCACGACGGGATCCTCATCGGCTCTGCCGCGTATTCTTCGCGGCGCGGCCGACCCCTCCGGGCACAAGGGAGTCGCCCTCGGCGCGGGGAACCCCTGCGCATGACCGTGCCGGCTCGCCGTGCGCTGCTCGCGTTTCTGGCCGCCTGCGTGCTGCTCCTCGGCTGCGCGCGCCCGCCGGAGGCGCCGCCGGCGGCCGGACCGCCCGACGACCCGGGTGTGGACGAGCTCATGGGCGGAAGGGGCCGTCAGACGGTCGCCGAGCGCATCGGGCGCGCCGGGGGGACGTGGGACCAGTACGTGGCGTGGGGACGGGAGCTGTTCACTACGGGCTCCGTCGCGCGGCCGCCCGTCGGGCCCCGACCGTCGCCGCCGGTGTCGCGCTGGTACACCTGTGATCGCTGCCACAATGTCGCCCGGGAAGACCCCGTGCTCACGGTGCAGGACCCCGAGGCTCGCCTGCGCTACATCGCCGGTCGGCCCGGAATGGCCCTGCTGCAGGGAACCACGTTCTGGGGCGCGGTCAACCGCGAGACCTTCTACAATGGCTACTACGCGCAGTACCACGACCTGTGCGTCCCCGAGACCACGACCGACCAGCCGGTGGCCAACGGCGGCCCCGACGACGCAGGACGCTGCCGGCCCGGCACGCGCCGCATGGTGGCGACCAGCTTCGAGGACGCTATCCAGGTGTGCAGCGGGTACTGCAGCCTTGGTCGCTACCTGGTGCGCTGGGAGCTCGACGCCCTGCTCGCCTACTTCTGGACGCTGGAAGTGCGGCTCTCGGATCTCGGCCTGGCGCCCCACGACGAGGCCCTGGTGCGCCGGACCTTGCGTCCGCTGTCGCGGAGCCGCCGGCACGTGGAGGAGGCCCGCGCGCTCCTCGCGGGACGGTACCTGCGTCGGGCCGGGGATACGTTCCGCGGCGTGCCTGCTGTCAGGCGGCGGCCCGACGGGACGTGGGAGGTCGGCGCCTATGCCGACGGCCGGCGCTTTACCGGCGACCCGGCCCGCGGACAGGTCATCTACGAGAGGAGCTGCCTGCACTGCCACGACACCGCGGTCTCACCGGTTGCCGGCGGCGACCTGGCAGGCGACGTCGGTCAGTTCTTCCAGATCCTGGCCAAGGGCACGACCCAGAGCGACACCTGGTATATGCCCGAGTTCACGCTGGAGCGCCTCAGCCGCCAGCAGAGCGCCGACGTGCTGGCCTACCTGCGCCGCCTGCGGCAGCAGAACCGGTAGTCGGGTGGCTTAGCGGTCGCCGATCCAGTCCTCGGCGCGGGGAAAGGACGCCTTGACGCTACCACCGCGGCAGGCGGGCGGGCAAGCGCCGGGGGCTACTGCGAGAACTGCTGGCTGACGATCACCGTGCGGAAGGGCACCGTGGTACCGCGGCGCTGGACCTCTCGGCCGTCGACGAGCAGGCGGACGACCAGCTCGCCGTCGCCGCCGGTCATGCTGAACGACGCGACGACCGCCACCGCCGTCTTCACCGTGTAGCGGGCCGGCACGGTGCCGCGTACCGACGTCGTCTGTAGCGGCGTTCCGTAGGAGCCCTCGAACGTCACGCCCGGGGTGCCGTCCAGGACGACGATCACCTCGCGCTCGCGGAAGGCGCCGGGCCGCGCCTGTGGCGGCGGGGCGAGGAACAGGCAGCCGGCCGCGGTCGCCGCGGCGAGCGCGACCAGGACGAGGCGCGTGGCCTTCAGGACGCCTCCGGTTGCCGGTCGAACATCAGGGCGGAGAAGTCCAAATTCTGCGCCGCGATACCGTGCTGGCGCAACATGGACATCACCTGCGACCGGTGGTGCACCTCGTGGAGGATCATCTGCGAGGCCACCCCGGCCCTCGTGGTGCGGATGCGCACCGCCGGCGCGTTGGGCGGCGTCATCCGGTACTCGACCGGCGCGTCCCAGTCCTCGACTGCGGCGAGCGCCGCGCGGGACTCGTCGGCTAGGCCGCGCCACTGCGCCTCGAGCTCGGCGAAGGTCTTGACCTTTTCCGCTGTGTAGGGACTGTCGGCGACCGCGGCCGGCTGGCCACGCAGCCGGCGGCCGTAGATCCACTCCGCGCTCGCTGTGTGTACCAGCGTGGCGTGGATGGTCCTCAAGCCGTAGGGAAACTCGCGCGCGTACTGCTCGGGGGTCAGCGCGCGCACCCAGTCGAACAGGCGCGCCCGCGCCCTTGCCAGGTAGTCGTACATCTGCGGGTACGGCTGCATGCGGTCGGCCCTCCGTGGCGTACGGATGGTGCGATGTTCTCGGCCGCCACGCGCCGGCCCTGCCGGAACCCGCCCCGCGCGCGGCGAACTCATTCGTCCAGGCCGCCCGGTGCGGCGGCCGTCGAGGGAGGCCCACGAGATGCCCAGCGGTTCCGACCCGTCGCTTGCCGAGGTGGAGGCGGCCCGCGCCCTGATCGCCGATCGTGTCCACCGCACACCCCTGGTCTCCTCACAGACGCTGGCCGACCTGGCCGGCGCGCCGATCCTGCTCAAGGCGGAGAACCTCCAGAAGACCGGGTCGTTCAAGGCGCGCGGCGCGACCAACGCGGTGCGGCGCCTGGGGGGCGACGCCCGGGCGGCGGGGATCGTTACGATCTCGGCGGGCAACCACGCGCAGGCGGTCGCCTACGCCGCGGCGGCGGAGCGCGTCCGCTGCGTGGTCGTCATGCACGCGGCCGCCTCCGCCGGCAAGGTCGCGGCCACCCGGGCGTTCGGCGCAGAGGTGGTGCTCCACGGCACCCCGCACGAGGCGTTCGCGCGCTTCGAGGCCCTGCAGCGCGAGCGTGGGCTGGTGCCGGTCCATCCATTCGACGACCCCGACGTCATCGCGGGCCAGGGGACCGTGGGGCTGGAGATCGCGGAAGACGCTCCGGACGCCGGTCTGGTGGTGGTGCCGGTCGGCGGCGGCGGGTTGATCAGCGGTATCGCCCTGGCGCTGCGCGGCCGTGGGATGCCGGCCCGCATCGTCGGGGTGGAGCCGGAGGGATCGGCCGCGATGCGGCGCGCCCTCGACGCGGGCCGGCCGGTCGCGCTGGACGCGATCACGTCGATCGCCGACGGGCTCGGAGCGCCGGCGGTGAGCGAACGGACGCTGCGCCTCGTCCGCCATCTGGTGGACGACGTCGTGCTCGTCACCGACGCCGAAATCGTGGACGCCATGCGGCTGTTGCTGGAGCGCACCAAGCTGCTCGCGGAGCCCGCCGGTGCGGCGGGCCTGGCCGCGGCGCTCTCCGGCCGCCTGGGTCGGTTCACCGGACCGATCGTGGTCGTGCTCAGCGGCGGCAACGTGGACCTGGGCCGTCTCTGCGCGTGGCTGTGACCGACCCGTCGCGGCGCGCGTCCGTCGCGATGGCCCTGCTCGTGGTGATCTGGGGCGTGAACTTCCCGGTCATCAAGGGCGCCTTCGGCGACCTGCCGCCCTTCGTGTTCAACGCGCTCCGGGTGCCGGCGGCCGCGGCGCTGCTCGCCGGCGTCGCCTGGCGGCTGGAGGGGCGCTGGTGGCCCGCGCGCGCCGATGTGCCCGGGCTGGCCGTGCTCGGGCTGGTGGGCCACGTGGCCTACCAGACGCTCTTCATCGCCGGGCTGGCCCGCACGAGCTCGGTGCACTCGTCGATTATTCTGGCGATGGTCCCGCTACTGGTCGGTGTGCTGGGTGTCGCGCTCGGCATCGAGCGGCCGACGGGACGCATGTGGCTCGGGCTGGTCGTGGCGTTCGCCGGTGTCGTGGTGCTGGTGCGCGACGGGGCGGGCGGTGCCGGCCCGTCGTCCACGCTCGCCGGCGACGCGATCACGTTCGCGGCGGCGTCCTGTTGGGCCGCCTATACGGTGCTCGCGCGGCCCTACTTGGCGCGGATGTCGGCCCTGCGCGTGACCACCGCGACCCTGGCGATGAGCGCGCCGGTGCTCGCGGCCGCCGGCGTGCCGGGCGCCCGCGCCGTGGCCTGGGCCGCGGTGGGCGCGGGGTCGTGGGCCGCGCTGGGGTTCTCAACGCTCTTCGCCATCGTGGTGAGCTACGTCATCTGGTACCGCTCGGTGCAGCTCGTCGGCGGCGCGCGCACCGCCGCCGTCTCCAATCTCATCCCGATCGTCACTGTGGCGGCGTCGTGGGCGTGGTTCGGCGAGCCGCCGCGCGCGGCGCAGGCCGTCGCGGTCGGCGTCGTCCTCTTCGGCGTGTGGCTCGCGCGGCGCCCCGGCGACCGCGCGGCGTCTAGGACCGTGGAGCCGGGGGCATAACCCCCTCAGCATCCCGCTCGCCCCCCACGGGCACGCGTCAACCCAGGAGCCGCTGAGCCGCCATGATGACGATGGAGCACCTGCTGCGGATGGTCGTCGAGCGCCGTGCCTCCGACCTCCACATCAAAGCCGGGACGCGCGCGATGCTACGCGTCGACGGCCGGCTTGTGGCCGCGACCGAGGACCGGCTGCCCGACGAGCGGGTCCGGGCGTTGCTCGCCGAGATCCTGTCGCCGGAGCACCTGGAGCGGTTCCACCGCGACCTCGAGCTCGATCTGGCCTACAGCCTGCCGGGCGTCTCGCGCTTCCGCGTCAACGTCTACCAGCAGCGAGGCGGGGTCGGGGCCGCGATCCGGACGATTCCGGCGACGGTCCCCACGGTGGAGACGCTGGGCCTGCCCCCCGTGGTCAAACGCCTGGCCTCCCTGCCGCGGGGGCTGGTGCTCGTGACCGGGCCAACGGGGAGCGGCAAGTCGACGACGCTGGCCGCCATCGTGGACCACATCAACCACACGCGCTCCTGCCACGTCGTCACCATCGAGGACCCCATCGAGTACCTCCACCAGGACGACCTCTCGATCATCACGCAGCGCGAGGTGGGCGCCGACACGCACTCGTTCGCCGACGCGCTGCGGCACGTGCTCAGGCAGGACCCCGACGTCATCCTGGTGGGCGAGATGCGCGACCACGAGACCATCGCGACCGCGATCACCGCGGCGGAGACCGGCCACCTGGTGCTGGCGACGCTGCACACGGTCAGCGCGGCCCAGACGGTGGACCGCATCATCGACGTCTTCCCGCCGCACCAGCAGCCCCAGGTGCGGATGCAACTCTCCGTCGCCCTGGAAGGCGTGCTCTCGCAGACGCTGTTGCCGCGCCAGGAGGGAAAGGGGCGCATCGCCGCGGTGGAGATCATGGTGGGCACGCCCGCGGTGCGCAACCTGATCCGGGAGGGGAAGACGCACCAGCTCCCGTCGATCATCCAGTCCAGCGCCAAGGAAGGCATGCAGAGCCTCAACCAGGCCCTCCGCCAGCTCGTGCGCGAGCGGCGCGTGAGCTTCGAGGACGCGTTGGCCCACACGAGCAACCCCGCCGAGCTCGCGCAGTTCTGCGGTCGCGAGGCGGCGTCGGCCGCGGCTCTCTAGACAAGACATCGGGACGCCCGTCGGCCGCGCGGCCGGCGCGATGCGAACCGCCCGGGGTGTTGACGCGCCCGCGGCGCAGCCTGCTACAATACCCTGGTGCTCGCATCGAGGTGAACGATCGTGATCAGGCCTCCGCTGGAAGAACTGCTCGAGCAGGTCGACTCCAAGTACGCCCTGGTGCTGGCCGCCGCGAAGCGGGCGCGGCAGCTCAAGGAGGGCGGCCTGCCGCTCGTGGACGTGGACTCGACGAACCCCGTGACCATCGCGCTCGAGGAGATCGCCACCGGCAGGATCCGTATCGAGGCGCCGGCCGACGCCAGCCGCTAGCGCCGTGGCGCCCGCACCGGGAGGTGCCGGGAACCCACCGCGGCGTGCCGGCGTAGTGCGGGACGGGTGACGTGATGGGCCTGGCCGGTTCCGCCACCGTCGTGTGTGCGCTGGCGCTGTTGCTGAGCGGCGCCACGGTCGCGGTGCGCGCGGTCGACGACCTGCGCTTCGAGATGAGTCTGGAGCGCGCGGCCTACGCGCCCGGCGACCCGGTGCGGGTCGTGATGCGCGTCGCGAGCGCCGCGGCGGTCCCCGTGACTCTGAAGACTACCGGGCAGGCCTACGACGTACTCGTCCGCCAGCGAGGGGCCCTCGTCTGGCAGTGGTCGCACGACAAGGCGTTCGCCCAGGTGCTCCGCGTCCACACGCTCGTCCCGGGCGAGGCCCTGCTCTACGAGGTGGCCTGGGATCAGCGGGACCTGCAAGGGCGCCGCGTGGATGCCGGGCGCTACGAGGTCTCGTGCGTGTTCCTCGCGCGGTTCCGAGAGCCGTACGCGCCGGTCGAGGTCGGGCCGGTCCGCATCGCCATCGGCCGATAGCCTCGTCCCCCGCGGTACGCTATAATCGAGCCGACGCGTGGCGGCGTAGCTCAGCTGGATAGAGCACGCGGCTCATACCCGCGGAGTCGGGAGTTCGAGTCTCCCCGCCGCCACCAGACTGTCTTCCGGCGGCCCGCCGCGGGCCGCCGGCTCCCCACATGACGACGCCCGCGGGTGCCCGCCGCACGCTCCAGACGCTCGCCACCGTGCGGACGACAATCCGGCGCCGGCGCCTGCTGGCCCGCGGCGATGGCGTCGCCGTGGCGGTCTCCGGCGGTCCGGACTCGATGGTGCTGCTGCACCTCCTGCGGCGGCTCGCCGGCGAGTGGCGCCTGCGGCTGCACGCCGTGCACGTGGACCACGGCCTGCACGCGCGTAGCGCGGCGCACGCGGCCTTCGTGCGCGCGACCGCCCGGGCCTGGGGGGTGCCGTGCACGGTGCACCGGGTGGCGGTCGCGGCGCTGGCCCGGCGCCGCCGGCTCTCGATGGAGGAGGCCGCGCGCATCGCGCGCTATGACGTCCTAGCGCGTGCCGCGCGGCGGCTCGGCGCCCGGCGGGTCGCCGTGGCCCACACCGCGGACGACCAAGTGGAGACCGTGCTACTGTGGCTCCTGCGGGGTGCCAACCCCGACGGCCTGGCGGGCATGCCGGTCAGCCGTCCCCTCAACGGTGCAATGGTGATTCGGCCGTTGCTGGACATCTGGCGGCGCGAGGTCCTGGCGTACGCTGCGGCCGAGCGCGTGCCGTTCCGGATCGATCCTACCAACCGGGGCCGCGGACCGCTGCGTAACCGCATCCGAGGGGACTTGCTGCCGCGCCTGGAAGGGTATAACCCGGGTGTACGGGCGGTGCTGCGGCGGCTGGCGGACGCGGCGGCCGACGACGCGGCCTACCTGGAGGCTCGGGCTGCCGCGGCCCGGCGGCGGGTCGTACGGGCGGTGCCCGGCGGACTGGCGATCGACGCGGCGCGGTTCAGGCGGCTTCCCCCGAGCCTGCAGCGGCGCGTCGCCTACCGCGCAGCCGCCGAGGCCGGCGGGAACATCCGCGCGGTTGGGTTCGTTCACATTGAGCGACTGCGCGCGATGGCCGCCGGCCGGGACGGGGATCAGGCTGACCTCCCGGGCCTGCGCGCGCGGCGCACCGCCAAGGACCTGGTGCTCACACGAGTCGATCGCCGGTCGCAGCGGATACTATAAGAAGCGGACCGAGGAACGGCCGGACCGCAGGGCGTGACGCGGGGGGACCGTGCCCCGTGACGTCGAAGGAAGGCGTGCTGTGCAGAACCGCTACCTCCGCAACCTGATCGTCTGGGCCCTCATTCTGGCGGTGGCCTTCCCCTTCGCGTTGCAGTTCTGGCGCCGCACGCCGCGCGAGGAGTTCGCCTACAACGTCTTCATGGAGCAGATCGCGGCCGGGCAGGTCACCCAGGTCATCATCGGCGACGGCACGGTCACCGGCCGGTTGCGGAACGGCCAGCAGTTCACGACCTACGTGCCGCAGGGGGACAACTCCTACCTGGAGGCATTGAAGGCCAAAGGCGTGACCATCCAGGTCGAGCCGCGCTCCCGCTCGACGCTGTGGCCGAGCGTGCTCACCACGCTGCTGCCCATCCTCCTGCTCGTCGGCCTGTGGATGCTGATGTTGCGGCAGGCGCAGTCCGGCAGCAACCAGGCGATGTCGTTCGGCAAGAGCCGCGCGCGGCTGCACACCGAGAACAAGCCCAAGGTGACGTTCGAGGACGTGGCTGGCGTCGAGGAGGCCAAGGAGGAGCTCCAGGAGGTCATCGAGTTCCTCAAGTACCCCAAGAAGTTCCAGGCGCTCGGCGCCAAGATCCCGCGCGGGGTCCTGCTCGTCGGACCGCCCGGCTCGGGCAAGACGCTGCTCGCCAAGGCGATCGCCGGCGAGGCGGGCGTGCCGTTCTTCTCGATCTCCGGCTCGGAGTTCGTGGAGATGTTCGTGGGCGTCGGCGCCTCGCGGGTGCGCGACCTGTTCGACCAGGCCAAGAAGAGCGCGCCCTGCCTGGTGTTCATCGACGAGATCGACGCGGTGGGCCGGCAGCGCGGCGCGGGGCTGGGCGGCGGCCACGACGAACGCGAGCAGACGCTGAACCAGCTCCTGGTCGAGATGGACGGCTTCGACCCCAACAGCGGCATCATCGTCATCGCCGCCACGAACCGCCCGGACATCCTCGACCCGGCCCTGTTGCGTCCCGGGCGGTTCGATCGGCGCATCGTGGTCGACAATCCCGACACGAAGGGCCGTCGCGCGATCCTCGACGTACACGTGCGCGGGAAGCCGATGGCGGACGACGTGAACCTGGACGCGCTCGCCAAGCGCACGCCGGGCTTCTCGGGCGCCGACCTGGCCAACATGGTGAACGAGGCCGCGCTGCTGGCGGCGCGGCGCAACAAGCGCCGGATCACCGCGGCGGAGATGGACGAGGCGATCGACCGCGTCATCGCCGGCCCGCAGCGCCGCAGCCGGATCTTGAGCCCGAAGGAGCGCGAGCTGATCGCCTACCACGAGGCAGGCCACGCGCTGCTCGGCAAGGTCATCCCCGGCGCCGACCCGCCGCAGAAGGTCACGATCCTGCCGCGTGGGATGGCGCTCGGGTACGTCATGAGCGCGCCACCCGAGGATAAATACACCTACACGCGGCAGGAGATCATGGCCCGCATCACCGCCAACCTGGGCGGTCGGGTTGCCGAGGAGATCGTCTTCGGCGAGGTGACCACCGGCGCCCAGAATGACTTCGAGCAGGCCACCGAGCTCGCGCGCAAGATGGTCACCGAGTTCGGCATGAGCGACAAGCTCGGGCCTCTCTCGCTCGGCAAGCGGCACGGTCCGGTCTTCCTCGGCCGCGACCTCGTGGAGAGCCGCAACTACAGCGAGGAGATCGCCTACGAGATCGACAAGGAGATCCGGCGTATCATCGACGAGTGCTACGAACACGCACGTACCGCCGTGCTCGCCCACCGCGACGCCCTCGACCGGATCGCCCGGGCGTTGCTCGAGCACGAGAGCCTGGAGGCCGATGACCTGGATCGGGTCTTCCGCGGCGAGCCGCTGGCCGCGCCCGCGGACGCCGGTCGCCTCGCGGCCCCGGAGCCGGCCGCCCCGGAGCGCCCGCGCCCGGAGACGCCGCTGCCGCGGCTGCGGCCCAAGCCCGAAGCCTCGGGCTGATCGCGCGATGGCGTCGTCCGTGGAGGTTCCCAGCTACACGGTCGCGCGCGAGCTCGCCGTGCCGGCGGGTACCGCGGCGCTGATCGTGGTCGACATGCAGAACGACTTCGTCACCGCCGGGGGCGCCCTGGTCGTGCCCGACGCGCAGGCGACGGTTCCGGTGATCGCGGGCCTGCTGGCGCGGGCGCGCGCGGCCGGGACACGGGTGTTCTACACGCAGGACTCCCACGCGCCGGGCGACATGGAGTTTCCCATCTGGGGCCAGCACGTCCTGGAGGGCACGTGGGGCTGGCAGATTGTCGACGCGCTGGCGCCGCAGCCCGGGGAGCGCGTGATCCGCAAGCTCCGCTACGACGGGTTTTTTGGCACCTCGCTCGACCACGAGCTGCGTCTCGCCGGCATCGCCACGGTGGTCGTCTGCGGGACCGTCGCCAACATCTGCGTGCTCCACACCGCGGGCAGCGCGGCCCTGCGCGGTTACCGCGTCGTGGTGCCGGTGGAGGCGGTCTCGGCCCTAGCGCCCTTCGACCTGCACGCCGCCTTCCGCCAGATCGACTTCCTCTACAAAGGGACGCTCGTCCACGCCGACGGTCTCCGGTTCGCGGCCTGAGCCCTTCGGGGAGGGAGGCCGCGCGTCGGGTGGAATACTTCCCGGGCTCTTGGGGGAGGTGGCTGGTGGCCAGCATGCGCCCGCGGGGGGTGGTCCGCAAGACGGGGATCAACCTTCTGCCGATCATCGTCTACGTCGCCGTGGCGATCGTCGTCGCCGGCGGCATGTACGCCTGGGACGTCCAGCACCGCCGCGCCGAGGACGCCCGGCGGCGGCCACCCGCCCCGGAGGTCATCGCCCGCAACCTGGTCGAGAACGTGATCGGCGCCGACACCGTGAAGGAGGTCCGAATCGTCGCCGACCGGAAACTGGTCGCGGTCACCTTCGACTCGGTGCTTTACAAGCCACAGCGCACGAAGGCCGAGCTGCGCGAGCTGCTCGAGGCCGAGGGCACGCTGGCGACGCAGGCGATCCTCGGCGCGATGCGGGAGATCGACCGCGTGGCGGCCACGATCGTCCACCAGGGACGGACGCTGGTGATCGTCGAGGCCGAGCGCGGCAGGGAGCGCGTGACCACGACGATCGTCGACGATGGCCTGAGGAACTGAGGGGGACGGATGTACGCGCTGAACTTCTACTCGTCGCTGTTCGCCGATGCCCTGCGCCAGGGCCGCAAGACCGCCACCATCCGACTGGGGAACAAGCTCGACAAGTACCGCGACGGCCAGATCGTCTGGATCACCGTCGGGCGGCGGTTCGGGACCCGGCGCAAGATCTTCCCCGCGGTCATCGACCGGGTCGAGGTCAAACGCGTCGCCGAGGTCACGCCGCGCGAGATCGAGCGGGATAACCCGCAGGCCCGCCGGCACGAGGATCTCATCGAGTTTCTCTCCAAGGTGTACGGGCGGCCGGTCACCCTCGACGACGAGGTCACGGTCGTGCACTTCTCGCGGGTTGAGGAGGCCGACGGCCAGGCGGCGGCCGACCAGTAA
This sequence comes from Armatimonadota bacterium, assembly GCA_031081715.1. Classification (GTDB taxonomy): domain Bacteria; phylum Sysuimicrobiota; class Sysuimicrobiia; order Sysuimicrobiales; family Humicultoraceae; genus Fervidifonticultor_A; species Fervidifonticultor_A tertius. The sequence goes on from JAVHMA010000015.1 coordinate 15,524, forward strand.
GCCGCCCCGCTACCCGCGCGCCGGCGGCAGCAGGAAGGCCGACGGGATGGGCGGCGCCAGGAACAGCGCGGGGCCGGCGCGGCGGAACAGAAGCCCGCTCGCGGCGGCCTGCCGCGCCAGTACCACCACGACGACGGCGTCCGGCGCGTGCCGCCGCGCAACCTCCAGCGCGGCAGCCGGCGTGGTGGCCAGGTGCACCATCTGGCGCCGGTCCGGCCGGATGCCGCGCGCCGCGATCTCCGCGAGCGCATCGGGTGCCACGCCGAGATACAGCCACTCCGGGGGCCGCGCGGGCTCGCCCGGTCGCTCCACGGCCACGGTGTGGCCGTAGCGCGCGCGCATGCGGCCGTCCTGGATCTCGTACCGGCGGGGGTCCGCGGCGGCCAACGCGCGCAGGTCCGCGGTGGAGACCGACGTCCACCCGGGCTGCGCCGCGAGGCCGCGGGCGAGCGCCTCGAGTTCGACGTAGCCACCGGCGTCCAGGCGCACGCCGGCCTCCTCCGGCCGGTGGCGCAACACAAGCGCAACGAGACGGGACAGGCGGGCGAGGCGCGCGGCGGCGCCGTTGCGGGGGCCGGTACGTGAACCTGCCATGGATCCGTGGTCATGGTTGGCCGTCCGGTCGAGGAGAACCTCCCGCCGCGCCGAAGCAGACACCGACGCGGACGGGCGGAGGGACCGCATGGCGCTGCGCGCAATCGAGTGCGTGCCCAACATCAGCGAGGGCCGGCGCCCCGAGGTGATCGAGGCCGTGGCTGCCGCCGTGCGCGCGACCCCCGGTGTGAAGCTGCTCGATGTCCAGTCGGATGCGAGCCACAACCGCACGGTGGTTACCTTCGCCGGCGGGCCTAACGCGGTGGCGGCCGCTGCGCTCGCGGTGGTGCGGGAGGCCGTCGCGCGCATCGACCTGCGCGAGCACCGCGGTGAGCACCCGCGCATCGGCGCGGCGGACGTCGTGCCGTTCGTGCCGGTCGGTGCCGCAACGATGGAGGAGTGTGTGGCGCTGGCGCGGCGGGTGGGCCAGGAGGTGTGGACAGCGCTGCGCGTACCTGTCTACTTCTACGCGCGGGCTGCCACGGCGCCGCATCGCGTGCGGCTGCCCGACATTCGCAAGGGCGAGTTCGAGGGGCTCGCGGCGAAGATGCGCCAGCCCGGATGGGCGCCCGACATCGGCGAGGCCGCACCGCATCCCACCGCGGGGGCCGTGGCGATTGGAGCCCGGCCGCCGCTCATCGCGTACAACATCAACCTCCACACGACGGATCTGGCGGTGGCCCGCGCGGTCGCCAGGGCGATCCGCGAGTCCAGCGGCGGTCTGGTCGGCGTGCAGGCGATGGGCGTGACCGCCACCTCCGGGCTCGCGCAGGTCTCGATCAACGTCCTCGACCACCGGCGCACCCCGCTGGCGCGCATCTTCGACCTGGTCCGCCTCGAGGCCGAGCGCTACGGCGTGGCCGTGGCGGAGAGCGAGATCGTCGGGCTGGTGCCGCTGGACGCCGTCGTAGATGTGGCAAAGGCCGCGCTGCGGCTCCACGCGTTCGACGCCGCCCAGGTGCTCGAGGCGCGCCTCGTGGACTGACCCGCCGGATGCACGTCGCCGACCTCATCGTGCTCCACGCCGCCGAGCTGCTGACCCTGGCCGGCGACCCGGCCGGGCCCCGCGTCGGCCCGGCGCTGGCGGAGGTCGGGCTCGTGACCGACGGCGCCGTGGCCGCGGCCGACGGGCAGATCGTGGCAGCCGGGCCGACCCCAGAGGTGCTGGACCTGGTCCGGCCGGCCCGGCGCGCCCGCCGCATCGACGCGACGGGCCGCGCCGTGCTCCCGGGTTTCGTCGACCCGCACACGCACCTGATCTTCGCGGGCGACCGAACGGACGAGTTCGAGCGCCGGCTTCGCGGGGCGAGCTACCAGGAGATCGCGGCCGCCGGCGGCGGAATCCTGAGCACCGTGGCGGCGACGCGCGCCGCGGACGAGGAGACGTTGGTGCGTCTGGGGTGGGGCCGCCTCGACCGCATGCTGGCTTGCGGGACGACCACCGCCGAGGCTAAGAGCGGCTACGGGCTCACCGTGGACGACGAGCTGAAGCAACTGCGCGCGGTGCACCGCCTGTCGGCGCGACACGACGTCGATCTGGTCGCGACACTGCTCGCAGCCCACGCGGTGCCCCCGGAGTTCGCCGCGGCCCCCGACGCGTACGTGGCCCTCATTACCGACGACCTCCTCCCGCTCGTGGCCGACGAGGACCTGGCGGAGTTCTGCGACGCCTTCTGCGACGTGGGCGCGTTCACCGTCGAGCAGAGCCGCGCGGTGCTGGAGGCCGGGGACGACCTCGGTCTGCGTCCCAAGCTGCACGCGGACGAGTTCGCCGATGTGGGCGGTGCCCGCCTGGCCGCGGAGCTCGAGGCGATCTCGGCTGACCACCTCCTGCGCGCGTCGGACGACGGGTTGCGCGCCATGGCCGCGGCAGGCGTGATCGGTGTCTTGCTTCCCGGGACGGCGTTCTTCCTCGGGCTCCCCTATGCGGACGCCCGTCGGATCATCGAGCAGGGGGTCCCCGTGGCCTTGGCGACCGACTTCAACCCGGGTACGTCGCCGACCTGGTCGATGCCCGCGGTGATCGCGCTGGCCTGCGCCGGCATGAAGCTGACGCCCGCCGAGGCGATCGCCGCGGCCACGATCAACGCGGCCTGGGCGATTGGCCTCGCCGACGAGGTGGGCAGCCTCGAGCCGGGCAAGGCGGCCGACCTGGTCATCCTCGACGCGCCTGACCACCGTGCGCTCGCCATGCACTTCGGGGCGCCGCTCGTGCGCACGGTGGTGAAGCGCGGGCGCGTGGTCGTCGGATGAGCCGCGACCGCATCGTGCTGGCGGGGATGCGCTTCCAGGGCCGCCACGGCGTGCTGCCCGCGGAGCGGGCCGCGCGCCAGCCGTTTCACGTGGACGTGGAGATCGAGACGGACCTGCGCCCCTCCGGTCGGCGGGACGACCTGACGCGCACGGTGGACTACCGCGGGGTCTATGCGGTCGTGCGCCGTATCGTGGAGGGATCGCCGCGCCGACTGGTGGAGGCGCTCGCCGAGGCGATCGCCGCCGGCGTGCTTGCCCTGCCGCGTGTGCGCGCGGTGACCGTGCGCGTGCGCAAGCCCAGGGTGCGGCTGGGCGGCCCGCTACAGGCCGCGGGCGTCGAGATCCGGCGGATGCGGCGCCGCGCCCGCCGCGGGCCGCGCCCATGACGCGCGTCTACCTGGGGCTCGGCGCCAACCTCGGCGACCGGGAGACGACGCTGGCCCGCGCGCTGGAGGCCCTGGCGGCGCGCGGTGTGCGCGTGCTCCGCCGCTCGCCGGTCTACGAAACGGAGCCGGTCGGCCGCGCCAACCAGCCGCCTTTCCTCAACCAGGTAGTCGAGGCCGAGACCGACTTGACCCCCGAGGAGTTGCTCGAGGTCGCGCAGGCGATCGAACGCGACCACGGCCGCGTGCGCGGCGAGCGATGGGGGCCCCGCACCCTCGATCTGGACATCCTGCTGTTCGGCGACGCGACCGTCGCGAGTGCGCGGCTGCACCTGCCCCATCCGGAAGTGACCCGCCGCCGATTCGTCCTGCAGCCGCTGGCCGACCTGCAGCCGGATTTGGTGCTGCCGGGTGGAGCAAGCGTGGCCGAGGCGCTGGCGGCGCTGCCGGCGGCACCCGCGGTCCGGCGCTGGTCGCGGCCGGGCGTGCCGGCGGTTGAGGTCCGCCGTCCCCTGGGGCAGCAGCGGCCGCTGCTGCCCGGGCGACGGGCGGGGTGGCTGCTCGCGGTCGAAGGCCCGATCGGCGTCGGCAAGACGACGCTCGCGCGCCGGCTCGCCGCGCGGCTGGACGCCGACCTGCTGCTCGAGGTGGTGGAGCAGAACCCGTTCCTGCACGCCTTCTACCAGGACATCCGGGGCAAGGCGTTCCAGACGCAGCTCTTCTTCCTGTTGAGCCGGTACCGCCAGCAGCGGGGGCTCGCGGAGCGGCTCGCCGCCGGCCGCCCGGTCGTCGCGGACTACATGTTCGCCAAGGACCGGTTGTTCGCAGGCCTGACCCTGGAGGCCGCCGAGCTCGCGCTCTACGAGCACGTCTACGAGCTCGTCGCGCCGCTGGTCCCCGCCCCCGACGTCGTCGTCTACCTGCGGGCGCCGGTGGCCGTCCTGCTGCGGCGCATCGCGGCGCGCGGCCGGCCGTTCGAGCGCGACGTGACAGCGGACTATCTGGAGCGGCTGGCCGAGGCCTACGACCGTTTCTTCGGCCGGCGAGCCGGGCCGCCCGTCGTGGCCGTGGATACCGAGCGGCTCGACCCGCGCGCCGACGCGGACCTGGCCGCCGTGGTCGCCGGCGTGGAGGAGGCCCGCGCGTGACGCGGTTCGTCGCGATGAGTGGCAACATCGGGTCGGGGAAGTCGACGCTGACCGCGCGACTCTGCCAGCGCCTGGGGTGGCAGCCGTACTACGAGGTGGTGGACGAGAACCCCTACCTGGCGGATTTCTACCACGACATGGCACGCTGGAGTTTTCCGCTCCAGGTGTTCTTCCTCACGCGCCGCTTCCGCCACCACCAGGAGATCCTCCGCGCACCGCACCCGGTTATCCAGGACCGCACGATCTACGAGGACACCGAGGTCTTCGCCCGTAACCTCTACCTGCAGGGCCTGATGGACGAGCGCGATTACCGCGCCTACGTCGACCTCTTCGCGATCATGGCGGACGTTCTGCGGCCGCCCGACCTGGTGGTCTACCTGCGCGCGCCGGTCGCGCTGCTGATCGAGCGCATCGAGGCGCGCGACCGAGCCTACGAGCGCGCGATCCCGGCCGACTACCTGGCCCAGCTCAACGACCGCTACGAGGAGTGGATCGCGCGCTTCGACCGCTGCCCGGTCCTGGTCCTCGACGCGGCGGCGGTGCGGCTGGACCGGCTCGACGACGTGATCGCCGCGATGCAGGCCCGGGTGCCGACGATCTTTCCGCCGATCTTTCCGCTGGAGGGTCGGCGCTCGTGACCGGCGCGCCGCCGGCGAGCCCTCGGCTCGGCCGGCCGCTCGTCCGGCTGGACGAGGCGACGTCCACCAACGACCTGGCCAGGCGTCTGGCCGAGGCCGGCGTCGCCGAGGGCGCGGTGGTGGTGGCCTCGCGCCAGACGCGCGGCCGCGGCCGGCTGGGCCGGGCCTGGGCTTCGCCGCCCGGCGGCGTGTGGTGCAGCGTGCTGCTGAGGCCGGCGGGCGGCTCCCCGGGGCTGCTCAGCCTGGCGGTCGGCGTGGCCACCGCGGAGGCCGTGGAGGCCGCCGGCGTGCCCGCCGCGCTGCGCTGGCCGAACGACGTGCTGGTCGCTGGCCGGAAGATCGCGGGTGTCCTGCTCGAGGCGGTGGGCACCGCGGTCGTCGCCGGGATCGGCGTCAACGTGTGCGTGCCGCTCGAGGCGCTTCCCGCCCCGGTGGCCGCCGCCGCGACGTCGCTGCACCTGCACGCTCGCGGCGCCGTCGCGCCCGAGGGTGTGCTCGAGGCGCTGCTCAAGCGGCTGGAGCACTGGTACGGGCGGTGGGCGCACGATCCCGACGCGGTGCTGGCCGCGTGGTCGTCCCGCGATGCACTGCGCGGCCAGCCCGTGCGCGTGACCGGCGCCGAGCCGGTGGTGGGCACGGCCGAGGGCATCGCGCCAGACGGCGCGCTGATCGTCCGCGAGCTCCACGGCCGGCCGCGCACGGTCATGGCCGGCGACGTCTCGCTGGCGCCGGGCAGGAGAGCGCTCGAGGGCGTCTAAGGACCGGCCGTCGTGGAGCGCCCCAAGCGTGTGGTCAGCATCAGCCTCGGCTCGAGCCGGCGCGACAAGCGGGTCGAGGTGACGCTGCTCGGTCAACGCGTGATCATCGAGCGCATTGGCACGGACGGCGACTACGCGCTGTTCTGCCGTCGGCTCCGCGAGATGGATGGGGTCGTCGACGCGATCGGGCTTGGCGGGATCAACCTCGCGCTCGCAGCCGGGCGCCGACGCTATCCCATTCGGGACGCGGTGCGCGCGACAGCCGGGCTTCGCACGCCGGTCGTGGACGGCAGCGGCATCAAGTGGAGCTGGGAGCGCCACATCCTGCTCTCGGCGCTCCCGGAGGCCCTCGGGCGCCCGCTGGCGGGCCGGCGCGTGCTGCTGGTCTCGTCCGTGGATCGCTTCGGGCTGGCCGAGGCGCTCGTCACGGCCGGCGCGGACGTGCTCTTCGGCGACCTGATGTTCGGGCTCGGGCTCCCGATCGGGCTCCGAGGGTTGTGGACGGTGCAAGCGCTGGCCGCGCTGCTGTTGCCGGTCCTGACCCGTCTGCCGTTTGCGTGGCTGTACCCTACCGGCGAGCACCAGGAGCGCATCGTACCGAGGTTCGGCGGCGCCTACCGCTGGGCGGAGATCGTCTGCGGCGACTTCCACCTTATCCGGCGCCATATGCCCGACGACCTGGACGGCAAGGTCATCTTCACCAACACCATCACCGCCGACGACATGGACGCGCTGCGTCGCCGGCGTGCCGCGCTGGTCGTCACGTCCACGCCGGAGATGGACGGGCGGTCGTTCGCGACCAATGTTCTCGAGGCCGTGGTCGTGGCGCTCTCCGGGCGGCGGCCGGGCGAGCTGCTCGAGGTGGACTACTTGGACTGGATGCGACGCGCCGGGTTTCAGCCGCGGGTCGAGCGGCCCGCGGCAGCCGCGCCGGTCGCTGCGAGTTCGGCGCCGCAGTGACTTGACGGCGCGTGCGCAGGCTGGCTATACTCCGAGTGTGCTGCACCGACCGCCGGACCCGGGTCCGGCGGTCGCATCCGTTGTGGCGGGCCACATGCCGAATCGAAACATCAAGCCGACCAAAAAGGTCAACCGCGCCCCCGACGGCGAGAAGGAGACCATCCTCACCGAGTCCGGCCGCCGCCGCCTCGAGGAGGAGCTCGAGTTCCTGAAGGGCACCCGGCGCAAGGAGATCGCCGAGCGCATCAAGCAAGCCAAGGAGTTCGGCGACCTGTTCGAGAACGCCGAGTACGACGACGCGAAGAACGAGCAGGCGTTCGTGGAGGGGCGGATCCTCCAGCTCGAGCAGATGCTCCGCAGCGCTCGGGTCATCGATAACCACGACGCGCCGGCCGACGCCGTGACCGTGGGCAGCACGGTGCGCCTGCGCGACGTCGCCGCGGGCGACGAGCTCACCTACACGATCGTCGGGTCGGCCGAGGCCGACCCGCTGAGCGACCGGATCAGCAACGAGTCCCCGGTGGGGCAGGCGTTGCTCGGCCGGAAGAAGGGCGAGACCGTGACGGTCCGCGCGCCGGCCGGGACGCTCAAGTACACGATCCTCGACATCGCCCAACAGTCCCAGGTCTAGGTCCCTTGGGTAGAATAGGGGTGGGGCTCGGCGGCCGGCGCGGTGCCGCCGGGGAATGATCGTTGGTCTTTGCGCGTCATCAGGGGCGGGAGGACGGCGCCGCCGCGCGCGGGGCCGGGCAGGAGAGAACAAAGACGGGACAGAATCCGTGACCACGTACGAGCGGGGTCCTCTCACGCGGCAAGGGAGAGGAGAGTGCGGTGGCAATGTTTGAGCGGTTCACAGAGCGCGCGCGTCGCGTCATCATCCTCGCCCAGGAAGAGGCCAAGCGCCTCAACCACAGCGCTGTGGGGACCGAGCACATCCTGCTGGGGATCATCCGCGAGGGCGAAGGGGTCGCCAGCAAGGTCCTCGAGAGCCTGAACATCAGCCCCGACCGTGTGCGCGCCGAGATCGAGGGCGCGATCGGCCGTGGGGAGCGCTCGCCGCACGAGGAGGTCGCGTTCACCCCGCGGGCCAAGAAGGTCCTCGAGCTCGCGCTCGACGAGGCGCGCCGCCTCGGCCACAACTACATCGGCACCGAGCACCTCCTGCTGGGGCTCATCCGCGAGGGCGAGGGCGTGGCCGCCCGCGTGCTCGAGGCGATGGGCGCCGATCTGGATCGCGTGCGCGCGCAGGTCGTCTACCTGCTCGGCGAGGAGGGCACGACCTCCTACACCAAGCAGGCGAGCAAGACCCCGACGCTCGACGAGTTCGGCCGCGACCTCACCAAGCTCGCCCGCGAGGGCAAGCTCGACCCGGTGATCGGTCGCGAGCGCGAGATCGAGCGCGTCATCCAGGTCCTCTCGCGCCGCACCAAGAACAACCCGGCGCTCATTGGCGAGCCCGGCGTGGGAAAGACCGCCATCACCGAGGGGCTGGCGCAGCGCATCGTGCGCGGCGACGTCCCCGACGTGCTCCGGCAGAAGCGGGTCGTGCAGCTCGACCTGGCCGCGTTGGTCGCGGGCACGAAGTACCGTGGCGAGTTCGAAGAGCGCATGAAGAAGGTGATGGAGGAGATCCGCAAGGCGCAGGGCGAGGTGGTGCTGTTCGTCGATGAGCTGCACACCCTGGTCGGCGCCGGCGCCGCCGAGGGGGCCATCGACGCCAGCAACATCCTCAAGCCCGCGCTCGCCCGCGGCGAGCTGCAGTGCATCGGTGCCACGACGCTCGACGAGTACCGCAAGTACGTCGAGCGCGACGCGGCGCTGGAGCGGCGCTTCCAGCCCATCCTGGTCTCCGAGCCGAGCGTCGAGCAAACCGTGGAGATCCTCCGCGGACTGCGCGACCGCTACGAGGCGCACCATGGCGTGACCATCACCGACGAGGCGCTCGTCGCCGCCGCGACGCTGGCAGATAAGTACATCTCCGACCGCTTCCTGCCCGACAAGGCCATCGACCTGATGGACGAGGCCTCCTCGAAGATCCGGCTCCAGGCGTCGTTTCTGCCGCAGGAGCTGCGGCAGGCGATGGAGCGGGTCGAGCGGGTCAAGCGCGAGAAGGAGGACGCCAGCAAGGCGCAGGACTTCGAGCGGGCGGCGCAGCTCCGCGACCGCGAGCGCGTGCTGCGGCAGAAGCTCGAGGAGCTCGAGGGCTCGGTCAAGCGCGAGAAGGGCCGCGGCAACGTCAGCACGGTGACCGGCGAGGACATCGCCGACATCGTGAGCTCGTGGACGGGCATCCCGGTCACGCGCCTCGTCGAGGAGGAGACGCAGAAGCTGCTCCGCATGGAGGACGCGCTGCACGAGCGCATTGTCGGGCAGGACGACGCGGTGCGGGCGGTGAGCAAGGCCGTCCGCCGTGCCCGCGCCGGCCTGAAGGATCCGCGCCGGCCGATCGGCTCGTTCATCTTCCTGGGACCGACCGGTGTCGGCAAGACCGAGCTCGCCCGCGCGCTCGCCGAGTTCCTCTTCGGTGACGAGGGCGCGTTGGTGCGCATCGACATGTCCGAGTACAGCGAGCGCCACACGGTGTCGCGACTGGTTGGCTCGCCGCCCGGCTACGTCGGTTTCGAGGAGGGCGGGCAGCTCACCGAGGCGGTGCGGCGCCGGCCGTTCTCCGTGGTCCTCTTCGACGAGATCGAGAAGGCCCACCCCGAGATCTTCAACGTGCTGTTGCAGATCCTCGACGACGGCCGCCTGACCGACGCCCAGGGCCGGGCGGTCGACTTCAAGAACACGGTCATCATCATGACCAGCAACGTCGGCGCGCCGCAGCTCGACAAGGAGGTTGGCGTCGGCTTCCGCGCGGCGGGGCACGACGAGTCGATCGACCGCGAGCGCGCCTACCAGCGGATGCGCGAGCAGGTCATGGAGGAGCTCCGCCGGACGTTCCGGCCAGAGTTCCTCAACCGGCTGGACGAGATCATCGTGTTCCGGCCGCTGACCAGCGCGCAGATCGAGATGATCGTGGGCATCCTGATCGAGCGGGTACGCCGCGAGCTGCGGGGCCAGGGGATGGACCTGGAGGTCACCGACGCGGCCCGGGCGCTGCTCGCGAGAGAGGGGTTCGACCCGACGTTCGGCGCGCGGCCGCTCAGGCGCGCGATCCAGCGGTTGGTCGAGGACCCGCTCTCGGACGAGCTGCTGCGCGGGCAGTTCAGCGGCGGGGACACGGTCGTGGTCGGCGCGCGCGACAGCGAGATCGTCTTCGAACGCAAGCGGGAGCCGGCGCTGGCCGAGTAGCCGCGAGGGGAGTCCGACGGGACCCGGGAGGGGGCCTCCCGGGTCCCGTCGTGTCCGGGCGCCTCCCGCGCGCCTCGCGTCCCACAGGCACACCCGATCCGCAGGAACACCCGGCCCGCGCGGCCGATTCTCCCGTCGGGAGGCCCGATGGAGCGTACCCGCACCCGTTACGTCTGCCAGGCCTGCGGCCACGAGTCCACCAAGTGGATGGGCCGCTGTCCGTCGTGCGGCGAGTGGAACACGCTGGTCGAGGAGCCGCAGACGCCACCGGGCCGGGCCGCCCGCCGGGCGGCGCCCGCCGAGCCGGTCTCGGTCGTCGACGTGGCGACGCCGCCGGAGCGGCGCATCGCCACCGGGATCAGCGAGCTCGACCGCGTGCTCGGCGGCGGGGTCGTGGTGGGCTCCGCGGTGCTGGTCGGCGGCGACCCCGGTATCGGCAAGTCCACGCTGCTGCTCCAGCTCGCCGACCGCCTGGCGCGCGCGGACGGCCGCGTGCTCTACGTAAGCGCCGAGGAGTCCGTCCGCCAGACCAAGCTACGGGCCGAGCGCCTCGGCGCTGCGGCGCCCGGGCTGCTTCTGCTGGCCGAGAACGATCTCGACGCGATCGTCGAGACCGCGACGCGCGTCCGGCCGGCGCTGCTGGTCGTCGACTCGATCCAGACCGTCTACCGTCGCGATGTGGCCTCAGCCCCGGGGAGCGTGGCGCAGGTCCGCGAGTGCGCCGGCGTCCTCGTGCGGCTGGCGAAGGAGGAGGCGATCGCGGTCTTCATCGTCGGTCACGTCACCAAGGAGGGGGTGCTCGCCGGCCCGCGCGTGATGGAGCACCTGGTGGACACCGTGCTCGCGTTCGAGGGCGACCGGCACCACGCGTACCGCATCCTGCGCGGGTCGAAGAACCGGTTCGGGTCGACCAACGAGATCGGGGTCTTCGAGATGGGCACGGCCGGTCTGGTCGAGGTGCCGAATCCCTCGGCGGCCTTCCTCGCAGAGCGGCCGGCATCGGCGCCCGGCTCCGCCGTCGTTTGCGCGATAGAGGGGACGCGGCCGCTGCTGGTCGAGGTGCAGGCGCTCGTGAGCCCGACGCACTTCGGCATGCCCCGGCGCACCGCAGCCGGCGTGGACTACAATCGGTTGCTGCTGCTCCTGGCCGTGCTCGAGCGCCGCGCGGGCCTGCAGTTCGCCAGCCAGGACGCCTACGTGAGCGTGGCGGGCGGGATCACGGTCGAGGAGCCGGCGGCCGATCTGGGCGTCGCCGTCGCGCTGGCGAGCAGCCTGCGCAACCGGCCCATCGACCCGCACACGGTGATCATCGGCGAGATCGGGCTGGCGGGCGAGGTCCGCGCCGTGCCGCAGCTTGGCAAGCGCCTGGCGGAGGCGGCACGGCTGGGGTTCGCGCGGGCGGTGGTCCCGCGTGGCGACGGCGACGGGACGCCGGCGGGGATGGAACGGATCGTGGTCACGCAGCTCGGTGAGGCGCTGCGTCTGCTGGGTTGAGCGGCGCGGGCGTCAGGTAAGGTGGAAGACGCCGAGCGTCGCGACCCGGGCGTGCTCCTTCCGTTCGATCGCGGCGAGGTCGAGACCAAAGAGGCTGCAGATCGCGGCCAGGTAGAACAGGGTCATCCCGATCTCGGTCTCGACGGCCTCGCGGCACCGCGCGCACAGCTCGCCCTCCAGGTGGCTCTGCATGAGCTCGCGGAGCCCGGCCAGGCCGTGGTCGGTGGGGAACTTCTGCCGGCCGGCGTGGATCGATACGCACCCGCAGGTGGTCACGGCCTTCGCGATTGCCCGGTTGACGCGGGCGACCGCCTCGGTGAGCTTGCTCTCCACATCCAGGACGCTGCGGTGGCGGATCAGATACTCGTCGACGGTGCGTTGAAACGTTCCCTCGCTGAGCTCGGCCATCGCTCACCTCGCGCCAGGGCTGTTGCCCTGTGGTTGGCTGAGCCATTATACGGACGGTGTCGCGCGACTGTCAAATCGCGCGTCCGAGCCCCGTGCGGCGGCTTCTCCGCGCCTGCGCGCGTGTGCTATACTCACCGCGAGGCCGGCGTGCGACCGCTGCTGCCGGCCCGCTGAATCCGGACTCGTCTATCGGGCGCCAGTCATGCGTGAGCGCGTGATCCGGGGGGCCGGTGTGCTCCTCGGGGGGATTGCCGGTCACGAAATCGTGCGCCTGGCCCGCTTGTGGGTCCCGTTCGTCGTCACCGATGACTTCGTGGTCACCGCCGCCGGGGTCGTCGTCGGCGGACTCGGCGGGTGGCTGCTCATGCCGATCGTGTCGCGCGCGTTCGTGACCGCCATGGCCTGGGCGCTGCACGGACTGTCCGCGCTCTCCCTCCACGAGCTCCTCCTTGCGGCGTTCGGGCTCACCTCGGGCCTGCTGATCGCCTACATCGTCGGCGGGTTGCTGGAGGGGCTGCCGCTGGTGGGGCCCTACGTGCGCCTGGTGGCGGCGGTCGTCCTGGGCTATCTCGGCCTGCATCTGGCTCGCCAGCGGCGCGACGAGGTCACCCACGCGCTCTCGCGAGTCGCCGCGCGGCGCGAGCCCGACCGGCCCGCCGGCGATGCCGGCGGGCCGCGCGCCAGCGCCAAGCTGCTGGACACCAGCGTCATCATCGACGGCCGTATCACCGACGTCGCCATGGCAGGGTTCCTGGAGGGCCCGTTGCTGGTGCCGCGGTCGGTCCTGCTGGAGCTGCAGCGCATCGCCGACTCGCCCGACGCGGTGAAGCGCAACCGCGGGCGGCGCGGGCTGGACATCCTCAACCGGCTCCAGAAGGAGTTCGCCACGGTCCAAATCCTGGAAGATGCCGCCGGCGGCCGCGACGTGGACAACCAGCTCGTGGCCCTGGCCCGAGACCGCGGCGCCGCGATCGTTACCACCGACTTCAACCTCAGCAAGATCGCCGAGCTCCAGGGCGTCCGCGTGCTCAACGTCAACCAGCTCGCCCAGGCGCTGCGACCCACGGTGCTGCCCGGCGAGGAGCTGTCGGTCCACATCATCCGCGACGGCAAGGAAGCCGGGCAAGGAGTCGCCTACCTGGAGGACGGCACCATGATCGTCGTCGAGGGCGGAAAGCGCTATATGGGCGAGACCTTCGACGTCGTCGTCACCAGCGTGCTGCAGACCTCGGCCGGCCGGATGGTCTTCGCCCGGCCCAAGTCGAGCGAACCCGCGGGGCCCACGGTCGAGCGGCGGTGAGCGCCGGGGGGGTCGGCGCGGTGATCGTGGCCGCAGGCCGCAGCACCCGGCTGCCCGGCCGCGTGCCCAAGCCGTTCCGGACGTTGGGCGGCCGCTGGATCGTCGAGTACGCTGTCGCCGCGTTCGCGCGGTGCCCGCGGGTCGACGCGACTGCGGTGGTCGTGGCCGCCGATCAGGTGGACGCGGTCCGCGAGCGCCTGGGCGGCCGGGTCGCGGCGGTGGTCGCCGGCGGCGCCGAGCGCCGGCAGTCCGTGGCCGCGGGCCTGGACGCGCTCCCCGGGGCCGCGTGGATCGTCGTCCACGATGGCGCGCGGCCGTTCGTGACCGATACGCTTATCACCCGTGTGCTGGACGCGGCCGCGCGCACCGGCGCCGCGACCGCCGGGCTGCCGGTCACCGATACGGTCAAGGAGGTGGCGGGCGACCGCGTGCGCCGCACGGTGGACCGGGCGCCGTTGTGGACCGTTCAGACCCCGCAGGCCTTTCACGCCGACCTGCTGCGCGAGGCCCACCGCCGGGTGTCGGCCGACGCCCCGGTGACCGACGACGCCGGGCTCGTCGAGCGGATTGGCGGCGAGGTCGCGGTAGTCCCGGGCGACCCGCGCAACCTGAAGATAACGACCGCCGACGATCTCGAGCGCGCGCGAGACCAGCTCGCTGCCGAGGCCGCGCCGGTGCGGGTGGGCATGGGGTACGACGTGCACCGGTTCGCGCCGGACCGGCCGCTGGTGCTGGGGGGCGTCCGTATCGCCCACCCCCGCGGGTTGGAGGGCCACTCGGACGCGGACGCGCTCGCCCACGCGATCGCCGATGCGGTGCTCGGCGCCGCCGGCGAGCGTGACATCGGCCGCCAGTTCCCGCCCGACGACCCGGCCTACCGCGGCGCGGACAGTATGGGGCTGCTCGCGCGGGTCGCGGCGCGGGCGCGCGACGCCGGCTGGGAGGTGGCCAACGTGGACGCGGTGGTCGTCGCCGAGGCGCCCAGGCTGGCATCGCACGTGGACGCGATGTGCGAGCGCATCGCCGCGGCGCTCGGCGTGCCCGCGGACCGCGTGGCCGTGAAGGCGACCACCAGCGAGGGCCTGGGCGCGCTAGGGCGCGGTGACGGCGTGGCCGCCCAGGCGGTCGCGCTCGTCCGGAGGCTGTGGTGAGCCGGGGCGGGCGCGGGCGGAACCGTCGCACCGGGCCGGGGCGGCGGGAGGCGCCCGATCCCGGGTCCCACGATCTGATCTTCATCGAGCGCGCCCGTACCCTGGAGCCGGTGGTCGTGGAGATCGACCGCCCGATGGCCTACCGACCGCGGCTCGTCGGTTTCTGGCGCGGCACCGAGTTCCATCTGATCGCGAAGGTGGTCACGACCCGACGGGAGTACGACGCCGTCTACCACCGGGTGGTGACCGACCGCGGCGCCTTCGACCTGCGATGCGTCCGGCAGATGGACCCGCACACGCTGCGGGTGCGGCGGGCCTGGCAGCTCTGCGCCGAGCTCGAGGCGATCCCGATCGCGCGCCTGCCGTAGCGCGGCGCCGGCCGGCACCGGGAGGACGCGTGAGGTGGCGGCATGACGTTGCAGGTGTTCAACTCGCTGACGCGGCGCAAGGAGCCGTTCGAGACACTGGAGCCCGGACGCGTGCGCATGTACGTGTGCGGGCCCAACCTCTACGGCCCGGCGCACGTCGGGCACGCACTCTCCTATACGTTCTTCGACGTCGTGCGTCGTTACCTGGAGTACCAGGGGTATGCGGTCCGCCATATCCAGAACTTCACCGACATCGAGGACCGCATCCTCGACCGGGCGCGCGCGGAGGGCCGCACCATCTTCGAGATCGCCGGCGAGTACCTGGAACGGTTCCTGCGCGAGATGGACGCCCTCAACATCCAGCGCGCCCACGCCTATCCGCGCGCGACCGAGGTCATCCCGACGATGATCGAGATCATCGAGGGGCTGCTCGCTCGCGGCCACGCCTACGCGGTCGACGGCGACGTGTACTTCCGCGTGACGTCCTTCCCGGCCTACGGTGCGCTTTCGGGCCGCTCCCTCGACCAGATGCAGGCCGGTGCCCGCGTCGAGGTCGATGAGCGGAAGGAGCACCCGATGGACTTCGCGCTGTGGAAGGCCTCCAGGCCCGGCGAGCCGAGCTGGTCGAGCCCCTGGGGGCCAGGCCGGCCAGGCTGGCACATCGAGTGCTCGGCGATGTCCATGCGCCATCTCGGCGAGCAGCTCGACATCCACGGGGGCGGGGACGACCTCCGCTTTCCCCACCACGAGAACGAGATCGCGCAGTCCGAGGCCTTCACCGGCCGCCGGCCGTTCGCGCGCTACTGGCTGCACAACGCGCTGCTGAAGCCGCCCGTGGGCGAGGAGATGCACCGACACCTCGGCAACTTCGTCTCGATCCAGGAGGCGCTCGGCCGCCACGACGCGGATGCCATCCGCCTGTTCATCCTCTCGGCTCACTACCGTACGCCGCTGCGATGGACCGACGAGGCCGTGGAGGCCGCCGGTCGCGGGGTCGAGCGGCTGCGCACCGCGCTGGCCAACGCCGTCGCGGCGGAAGCGCGTATTCCGCAGCTGCCGGCCGACGGCCCGCTCGCGCGGGCGGCCGAGCGCGCCCGGATGGCGTTCGAGCGCGCCATGGACGACGACTTCGGTACGCCGCAGGCGCTCGCCGCGTTGTTTGACCTGACCGCCGAGCTCAACCGCGGCGCCGCCGCGGCGATGGGCGGCACGAGTGGCGCCGCCGGCGGACTGGGGCAGGCCGCGGTCACGCTTCGGCGCCTGGCCGGGGTGCTGGGTCTCCGGATCGACCGGGTCGCGCTGGCGGCGGACGTTCAGGGCGCTCTAGCGCGGGTCCTGGGCGAGCTCCGCGCCCAGGAGCCGGCGCTGTTCGGCGATGGTGAGGTACCGCGCGACCCGGAGGCCGTGCTCACGGCGCTGCTCGCAGGCCGCGACCGCGCCCGGGGGGCCCGGCGCTTCGACGTCGCCGACGCGGTGAGGGCCCGACTGGCGGAGTTGGGCATCATCGTGGAAGACCTGCCCGGAGGCACACGATGGCGCGTCGCGGCGCGGCCGGACGGCCGGACCTGACGCCCGGCGTCCAGATCGAGGGCCGCCACCCGGTGCTCGAGGCGCTGCGCGTCGGCCGGCCGATCCGCAAACTGCTCGTGAGCCGTTCCGCCGTGCCGGGCCCGGCGATCGGGGAGCTACTCCGCGAGGCGCGGCGGCGCGGCGTCCCGGTCCAGCAGGTCGACCCTGCGGCCCTGGCGCGCCTGGCCCGCACGCGCGCGCCGCAGGGCGTGATTGCGCTCGCCGCGGCGCGGCCCACCGTCGAGCTGGCCGACATCTTGGCCGGCGCGCGCAGTCGGGGCGAGGCCCCGTTCGTCGTGCTGCTCGACGGGGTGGAGGACCCGGGCAACCTGGGTGCGGTCATCCGTTCGGCCGAGGCGGCCGGCGCGCACGGCGTCGTGATTCCCCGGCGGCGGGCCGCGGGGCTGTCCCCGGCCGTCGCGGCCGCGTCGGCCGGCGCGGTGGAGCACCTGCCGGTCGCGCAGGTGCCGAACCTGGCGGCCGCGATCGAGCAGCTCAAGCGCGAGGGAGTGTGGGTCATCGGCGCCGACGCCGCGGCCAGGGAGAGCCTCTACGACGTGGACCTGCGCCCCCCGGTCGCGCTTGTCGCGGGCGGCGAGGGTCGGGGGTTGTCGCGCCTTGTGCGCGAGCGGTGCGACCGCCTCGTGCGGATCCCGATGCGCGGCGCCACGGCGTCGCTGAACGTGTCGGTGGCGGCGGCCGTGCTGATGTTCGAGGTGCGCCGGCAGGTGGAGCGCGGTGGTGGCCGGTGAGCCGCCTTCGGCGGGCGCCTCGTGGCGCGACGCTGCCTTGACGCCCCCAGAGGCGGTTCATATAATGAGGGCTGACTCGCTGTGATGATGCGCGCGACGGGCACCGCCGACAGATGATAGCCCATTCCTCGTGGGAGAGCCGGAGGGGATAGCGGGTGGCGCTTGCGCGTCGGGAAGGGCTGGGCTATCACGAACTGGTAGACGAAGAGCTCGTCGATTGTGCGAAGGGCGGCGATGACCGCGCCGCCGAGTTTCTGATCGCGAAGTACCGCAACTTCGTCCGCGTCAAAGCCAAGGCGTACTTCCTCATCGGCGCCGACCGCGAGGACATCATCCAGGAAGGCATGATCGGCCTCTACAAGGCCATCCGTGACTTCCGTCGCGACAAACTCTCGTCGTTCCGCGCGTTCGCCGAGCTCTGCATCACCCGCCAGATCATCACCGCTATCAAGACGGCCACCCGTCAGAAGCACATCCCGCTGAACTCGTACATCTCGCTCAACAAGCCGATCTACGACGAGGACTCCGACCGCACACTGCTCGATGTCATCAGCAGCATCAAGGTCTCCGACCCCGAGGAACTGGTCATCAACCAGGAAGCCTCGGCGACGATGCGCGAGCGCATCCGCAAGAACTTGAGCGAGCTCGAGTGCAAGGTGCTTACCGCCTACCTGGAGGGCAAGTCCTACCAGGAGATGGCCAACGAGCTCAACCGCCACGTCAAGTCCATCGACAACGCCCTCCAGCGCGTCAAGCGTAAGCTCGAGCGCAACCTGGAAGGCGAGGACGCGTAAGTCTACCGCCTCACCTGTCCCTCCTGCCGGCACGTCTTCCTGCTCGTCGCACCCGCGGACGATGCCCCGCTGACCTGCCCGCGGTGCGGCCGGGCGTTCGTGCCCGCCGAGGAAGAGCTGCTCGATCCCGAGGACGACTGACCGTCCCGGCCGTCTCGCGCGCTCAACCTGGCGCGCGCCTCCCGCGTCACATTAGGTGGAACGTGCACAGAGCGAGGAGGGTCGTTCATGAGGACCGTGTTGGGCTGTGCGATCGTGGCTGCGGCGCTGCTCGTGGGCCTGGCGTCGGCGGCCGGGGCGGAGGGGCAGGCGTGGGATGGCGCCGACCATGGCGTGCTGGTCGCGCAACAGATTCCCCCCGCGGCGGTGCCCGCGACGCCCGGTGACCGCCTGCGCCGCGCGCTCGGGCTGTCCGAGGAGCAGGCCCGGCGCGTGGACCAGATCCTGACCGCGCACCGGGCCCGGACTGCGCAACTGCGCATCGACCTAGCCCGGGCGCACCTGGACGCGCGCGAGGCGCTGCTCGCGGCGTCGCCCGACCGGGCCCGGCTGGACGCGGTGGCGCGCCGCGTGGGCGAGCTGCAGGGTCAGCTCACCGCGGCCCGCTACGGGATGCTGGTCGAGGTGCGCGCGGTGCTGACGCCAGAGCAGTGGACGCGGTTCCAGGGCATGATGCTGCGAGGTCCGGCCGTCGGCCCGGGGTCCATGCGGGGCCGCCTGCGCCGCTAGCGCGCGGCGGTTAGCCGCCGATCTGGATCATCACGCGTTTCTCGGGGTAGAGCTTCTCCGCGAGCGCGTGGCCGAACGGCCGCCGGTACGCGGCGGCGCGAAAGCGCATCTTCATCTCGTCGCGGGAGGCGCCCGCTCGCAGCGGTCCGAGCAGGTCTGCCTCGTCGTCGCGCAGCAGGCACAGCCGCAGGCGGCCGTCCGCGGTCAGGCGGATGCGCCCGCACTTCGCGCAGAACGGCTCGCTCACCGGGCTGATGAAGCCGAGCCGGCCCTCGGCGCCCGGCAGCCGGTAGGTACGCGCCGGCGCGTCGCCGGTGAGGTCGAGCGGCTCGAGCCGGCCGAGCGCAGCCTCGATCGTGGCCATGGTCTCCGCCGAGGAGACGATGCCGGCGTCGGCCACATCGGCGACCGTCCCGAACGGCATCACCTCGATGAAGCGGACCTCCCAGGGTCGGTCCAGCGTGAGCGCCGCGAGCGCTACCACCTCGTCCTCGTTGAAACCGCGGACGACGACCGCGTTGAGCTTGATCGGCCCGAGTCCCGCGGCCTCGGCCGCCCGAATGCCGGCCAGCACGCGCCCGACGTCGCCGCCGCGCGTGATCCGCCGGAACTTCGCCGCATCTAGCGTGTCCAGGCTGACGTTCACGCGCGTCAGGCCGGCCGCGGCGAGCGGCCGGGCGAGCATCTCGAGGAGCAGGCCGTTGGTGGTGAGCGCCAGGTCGGTGATGCCGGGGATAGCGCCCACCCGGCGCACGAGCTCGACGATCCGCGGCCGCACCGTGGGCTCGCCGCCGGTGAGGCGTACCTTCGAGACGCCCAGCTCGGCGGCGATCTCGACCAGCAGCACCAGCTCATCATCCTGGAGCAGCTCGGCGGGCGGTCGGAAGTCGATGCCGTCCTCGGGCATGCAGTACACGCACCGGAGGTTGCACCGGTCGGTGAGCGACACGCGCAGGTCGGTGAGCGGCCGCCCGTACTGATCCCGCATGGCCATCATTCTAGCACAACGGGTCCCCACGCGGCCCTGATTCCCCGTCCGCCGCGGCCGGGCGGGGGGCATAACCCCTCCGGAGGCGCGTGCACATGCTCGAGCGGGTGGGCTGGCTTCGGGTGCACCTGGTGCTTCTGGTGCTGGTGGCGGTCGTCCCGATCGCGGGCTTCGCGGTGGTCGACGGCTTGTACCGCCGCGCGGGGGACCGTTACGAGGCTGCGGGCAATGTTGCCCGCGCCGCAGACCTCGCGGCGGCCGAGATCGCGCGGGCGCTGGAGGGCATGCGCCAGACCCTGATCGTCGCGACCCACCTCAGCGGTGTGCAGGCCGGCGGCGGAGGGGAGTGCAGCCGGCAGCTCGGGCGTCTGGTGGGGCACTCCAGCCTCTACGTCAACATGATCGTGGTCGCGGCCGACGGCCGGGTGACCTGCAGTGGCGTGCCGATGCGCTCGCCGGTCCAGGTGGCCGACCGCGTGTGGTTCCGGCGCGTGGTCTCGGCCCGGCGCTTCACCGTCGGGACCTACACCGTCGAGCGGATCGGCCAGCGGCCGGTCGTGCCGGTGGCCTACCCGATCTTCGACGCGGCGGGCCGCCTGCGCGGGGTGGTTGCCGCGGCGCTATCCGTCGACTACCTGCGCGACCTCGCGGCCGTGGCGCGTATCCCGCCGGGCGGCTCCATCCTGGTGATCGACGACGAGGGGACGATTTTGACCCGTCACCCGAACCCGGAGCTGTGGAGGGGCCGGTCCGTGCCTGACGAGCCCCTGGTCGCGCGCATCCTGGCTGGCCGCGAGGTGGCCGAGCTGGACTTTCAGGGGGCCGACGGCGTACGCCGCCTCCACGGGGTGGCACGCGTCGGCGTGCCCGAGCAGATGGGGTCGCTGTTCGTGAGCGTCGGCGTCCCGGTCGCGATGGCCTACGAGCAGGCCAATCAAGCGATGGCCCGCAACCTGGCCGGCATCGCCGCGGTCGCGCTGGTCGCGCTGCTGCTCGCGGTGGGCGGGGGGTCGGTCCTGCTGGTGCGGCCTATCGCCCGAGTGGCCGCGGCGGCGCGGCGCATGGCCGCCGGCGACCTCGACGTCCGGACGGGGGTGCGGTCGCACGGCGAGGTGGGACGGCTCGCCGCGGCGTTCGACGACATGGCCGAGGCCCTGGCCGCACGGTCGGCCGAGCTGCGTAGGGCCCGCGATTTCCTGGACCGGCTCGTCGCGACGGTGCCCGGCATGGTGTTCCGCATCGACCCCGCGACCCTGCGCTTCTCGTACGTCAGTCCTGGCGTCCGGTTCCTGACCGGCCGTACGGTCGAAGAGCTGGCTCTGCTCGGCGAGGGCTGGCTCGCCCTGATCCATCCCGACGACCGTACGGCGTTCCGCGAGGCCGTCGGCGGCCTGTTGCGCGCGCGCGCCGAGCGTGGCGAGCTCACCTTCCGGCTGCGCCACGCGGACGGTGGCTTGCGGTGGATTCTAGCGCCGCTGCAAATCGAGTACGACGCCGGCGGCGCACCCGCGGGCGCCGTGGGGTGCGCGTTCGACATCACCGAGCGCGTCCAGGCGGAGGAGCGGGTGCGGGCCGCTCTTTCCGACGCCGAGCGCGCCAACCGGGCAAAGAGCGAGTTCCTCTCGCGCGTCAGCCACGAGCTGCGCACGCCGCTTGGTGTCGCCATGGGCTTCGCGCAGCTCCTGGAGGCGGACTCCCTGAGCGAGGAGCAGCGGGACGCGGTCGGGCACATCATGGAGGCCAGTGGCCACCTGCTCGAGCTCATCGACCGGGTGCTCGACGTCGCCCGGATGGAGACTATCGGCCAGTCGGTATCGGTCGGCGCGGTGGCCCTGGGTCCGGTGCTGCAGGAGAGTCTGGATCACATCCGGCCGATGGCCGCCAGGCACGACGTGGCCCTGCCGGATGGGCCGAAGGGCGCGAACGGCGTCCTCGTGGTCGCGGATGCGCGCAGGTTGGGACAGGTCTTCCGTAGTCTGCTCAGCAACGCGGTCAAGTTCAACCGTCCGGGCGGCCGCGTGGAGGTCGTGACCTCGGCGCCGGCCGACGGCCGGGTGCGGGTCGAGGTGCGCGACACCGGCTTCGGGATGGCGCCGGAGGTGGCGGCTCGGCTCTTCGTGCCGTTCGAGCGTGGAGACGCCGAGGCGCGCGGCATCGGCGGGATGGGGATCCGGCTGGCGCTGTCGCGGGCGCTCGTCGAGGCGATGGGCGGTCGGATGGGGGTGGAGAGCACACCCGGGCAGGGCAGCCGCTTCTGGGTGGAGTTGCACGCGGCGGAGCGGTAGACTGGGACCGTGACCGCGGTCCAGCGCCTGGCGTCGTTCGTGACCCGTGCCCGGTTCGACGACCTCTCCGACGACGCCCGCACCCAGATCAAGATCCGGGTGCTCGACGCCCTGGGATGCGCGATCGGCGCGCTGGGCGGCGAGCCGGTGCGGATGGTCCGCGCCCACGTGGACGAGTTCGGCGGCACCGGCCGGTGCACGCTCGTTGGCGGCGGCCGCACGGCGCCGGACCGCGCGGCGCTGTACAACGGCGCCCTCGTCCGCTACCTGGATTTCAACGACAGCTACCTGGCCCCGCGCGAGACCTGCCACCCCAGCGACAACCTGGGCGCGGTGCTCGCGGCCGCGGAGTACGCCGGCGCCGACGGCCGCACGCTGCTCGTCGCGCTGGCCGTCGCCTACCAGGTGCAGTGCCGGTTGAGCGACGTCGCGCCGGTCCGCGCGAAGGGGTTCGACCACACCACCCAGGGGGCGTACGCGGTGGCCGCCGGCGTGTCGCGGGCGCTCGGGCTCGACGAGGGGCGCACGGCCCACGCGATCGCCATCTCGGGCACGGCGTTCAACGCGTTGCGGGTCACCCGCACCGGCGCGCTCTCGCACTGGAAGGGCCTGGCCTACCCCAACACCGCGTTCGCCGCCACGCACGCGACCTTTCTGGCGATGCGCGGCATCACCGGCCCGCCCGAGGTCTTCGAGGGACCGAAGGGCTTCATGGAGGCGATCGCCGGTCGGTTCGAAATCGACTGGGCGCGCGAAGACCTCGAGCGTGTACGCCAGACGATCGTCAAGCGTTACAACGCCGAGATCCACTCACAGACCTCGATCGAGGCCGCGCTCGACCTGCGGCGGCGCGCCGGGTTCGACCCCGCGCAGATCGAGCGGGTCGAGGTCGACACCTTCGACGTCGCCTTCCACATCATCGGCGGCGGCGAGGAAGGCGACAAGACCGTGGTGCGCACCAAGGAGGAGGCCGACCACAGCCTGCCCTACATGGTGGCAGCCGCCCTGCTCGACGGGCAGGTGATGCCCGAGCAGTACCGGCCGGAGCGCATCCAGCGCGATGACGTGCAGGCCCTGCTCCGCCGTGTCCAGGTGCGGCCCGTGGAGGCGTACAGCCGGCAGTTCCCCGCGCGCATGCCGAGCCGCGTGCGCGTCACCCTGCGCGACGGGCGGACCCTGGCGACCGAGCAGGAGGACTACGAGGGGTTCCATACGCGGCCGGCGGGATGGGAGACGATCGTGGAGAAGTTCGACCGGCTGAGCGCGCCGCACGCCGACGCCGGGCTGCGGCGAGAGATTGTCGCCGCGGTCCGGGGGCTGGAGACACTGCAGGTCGCCGACCTGACACGCCTACTCGCGAGCGTGCGGACCTGACCGGCGGAGGGAGACGACGATGGACCGGGCGTTCCCGTTCCTGGCCACCAACGACCGGCCGCTCAAACCGCGGACCCGGGGCATCACCGAGATTCGCGGCCCGTACTACACGCCTATGGGCCCCCGCTACCTCCAGGACGTCCTGGAGACCATGGGCGCGTACGTGGACGCGCTCAAGTTCGCCGGCGGGTCGTTCTCGCTGATGCCGCGCGAGGCGGTGCGCGCGCTCATCGAGCACTGCCACCGGTACGACGTGTTGGTCTCCACCGGCGGGTTCATCGAGCGGGTGGTCACCCAGGGTCCGCGGGCCGTCCGGCGGTACATCGACGAGTGCGCGGCGCTGGGGTTCGACATCGTCGAGATCTCCAGCGGGTTCATCACCATTCCGACCGACGACTGGGTGCGCCTGGTGAAGGACGTGCAGGCCGCCGGGCTGCGGGCCAAGCCCGAGGTCGGCATCCAGTTCGGGGCCGGCGGCGCGACCGCGGCCGCGGAGCTCGCGGCAGAGGGCACCCGCGCGCCCGAGTGGGCCATCGCTCAGGCCCGACGCTTCCTGGATGCCGGGGCGTACATGATCATGGTCGAGTCCGAGGGCATCACGGAAAGCGTCGAAAGCTGGCGCACGGACGTGCCCGCCAAGTTTGTGGACGCGCTCGGCCTCGAGCGGGTGATGTTCGAGGCCGCCGAGCCGGACGTCTTCGCCTGGTACATCAAGAACTACGGCCCGGAGGTCAACCTGTTCGTGGACCACAGTCAGATCGTGCAGCTCGAGTGCCTGCGGTCGGGGATCTGGGGAACGAAAGGGTTGTGGGGGCGAGTCGTCACGTACAAGGGCGCCGACCCGGCGCCAGGCGCTCCAGATGCGGATGGCTGAGGGTCTGGGCAGGGCAGAGGCCCTGGAGCCGCCGACCGGAGTCGAACCGGTAACCCCCGCATTACAAGTGCGGTGCTCTGCCGGGTTGAGCTACGGCGGCCCGGTGCGGGCATGATTATAGCACGCCCGCCCGACGCGACGGATGGGTCCTTCGCGCGGCCCCGGCGAGGTCAGTAGACGCTGCGGCTGGCGACGCGGAACTCGAGGAGGTCCTCGTTGGCCTTGAACCCGCAGTAGAGCCAGACGATCGGCGCCAGCAGCCCGCCACTCAATCCCACGAGCGCGGCCATGATTGAAGCGTGGACCCACAGCCCGACCAGCAGGTACCAAACCGGTCCCAGGACGAGCGCCAGCCAGTTGAGTTGCAGACGGCGCGGGTAGGGGTGGTAGTAGAGTTCCGCGGGTACATCCGGGTCGAGCCGGGGCAGGCCGATCGGCGCCTCGAGTACGCGCCGCAGCCAGGAGAAAGGCCACAGATCGATGGTCCGGATCAGGTACGAGAGCAGGATCAGTCCCAGGCCGCCTGCGATGAACCCAATGATCCACCAGCCCCACGTCGTCATGCTCCACCTCGCGCCGGCGCTCAGCCGTGGATATTCTCGCCGGCGCGGCGCGTCCCTCTCGGCGGCAGCGCGCGAAGCGGCCGCGGTCGCGAGCAGAACCGGCGCGGCGCGCCACGGCGTGGCCTCGCTCCCGCGGGGCGTGGGCATCACGAACGTCGGGCGCGGTTGCAGGGGGCTGCCGCGCTGTGGCTTGTCCGTCGCCTCGTCGTGGTTGTGGAGGATGCGTGAGGCTCTCCGCGGCGGCCGACCTCGCGCCCGAAGGGCACGACGTGGTGGAACTCGCGGAGGGCCAAGGCGGGTCGCCGCCGGTTTGCCCGGGGCGGACAGACCCGCCGCCGCTGCCCCAGACGGGCTGCACCGTGGCGTGCGCCTGCTATAATCTCAGGTGGCGCGGGCGGGTACCCAAGTGGCCAAAGGGGGCTGACTGTAGATCAGCTGCGCAACGCGCTTCGGAGGTTCGAATCCTTCCCCGCCCACCACGCCTCGCGGGAGTAGCTCAATGGTAGAGCTCCAGCCTTCCAAGCTGGCGGTGCGGGTTCGATTCCCGTCTCCCGCTCCAGACCTCCCACCGTAGTTAGGGCGTCACCACGAGGCGCCCGACCATCCCGGCTTCGCGGTGCCCCGGCACGCTGCAGAAGAACGCGTAGGTTCCTGGCTGGTCGAGTCGCAGGCCGCTCGTCGCCGACCGTCCCGGCGGCGCGACGATCCAGACCTCGAGGGCCGGCACCAGCAGATCGTGGGCCGTGACCCCTCGATTGACGAGTCGAATGTTGACGGCCTCGCCGGCCCTGACGGTGACTTCGGCGGGTTGGAACGCGAAGTCGGTCGCGACGATCTCGACGGTGCGGGCCCCGGCGACCGGCGGTATCTGACCGCCGCCCAACCCCCCGCGCCGCCACATCCACGGGCCCATGTGAGGCCCGCCGAACCCGGGCCCCATGGGTCCGCGCCACTCCCATGCGTCAGGTCCGCCGTCCGAGGCAAAGGGGGCCCAGGCGTCACCCCCGACGAGGGCGCTCAGCACGGCCAGCCCGACCATGCCGGCGACGATGAGCGCGATGCCCCAGGTGGTCTGCCGCGACATCGGGCGACGCCCTACGAGAGTTCGCGCTTGAGCGCGTCGTACTCCTCGCGGCTGATCTCCCCGCGGGCGAGCCGGCGCTTGAGGATCTCCAACGGTGCCTCCTCGCCGCCGGCACGCGGCGGCGCCTGGCGCACAAGCGAGACGATCAACAGTACCACGCCCGCGAGGATCGCCAGCCAGAAGATCCCGCTGAGGAGGAAGGGGCCGCCGCCCCGACCATACCACTGGCCACCCATCATGCCGGGCCCCATCATGCCCGGGCCCATGCCCCAGCCGCCCATCATCCCGCCCCCGAGCAGCGGGATCAGGATGAGTGCGCCGACGACCACGAGCGCGACGATAGCAACATCACGGCCGCTCACGGCTGTCACCTCGCCTCCGGCGATGTCACGTCCCCCTTCTTCAAGTATGACACACCGCGGCCTGGCGGGTCGGGGGAGGGGCTCGTCCTCCCGTCCGGTGCGACCGCAACGAGCTTGCGGGCGCGTTCGTGCTCGGCCCGCCGCTAGTGATCCTCGGCCGACGGGGCCGGTCGTTGGCTGCCGGAGAGCAGGAAACGCCCGAAGGGGCGCCGTAGCAGGCACGCATGCGTGTGGGGAAGCGCTTCCTCTACGAGCTCGACGCGATGTTCCTGACCTCCTCGTCGATCATCGCGGGACATTTCGACCCCTACCGCCTGCTGACCCCGTACTGGGCCGGGTTCCTGGTCTACCACGTCGAACGCGACCTGGCCCGAGGGCTGCTGCTGACTGGCCAGCGGCACTAGCCCCGCCGCGCCCCGTCGGTTGAGCGCCAGCCCGCAGCCACCGGCTTCACGGCCAGCACCGCGCGGCGCGGTCGTCGTCACCGGCGCCTCTCGGGGGATCGGCGAGGCCTGCGCGCTGCGTCTCGCCGCGGCCGGGTTTCATGTCTTCGCCGGCGTACGCCGCGCGGCCGACGGCGAGGCGCTTCGCCAGGAGGCGGGCGGCGCGCTGTCGCCGCTTCTGCTCGACGTCACCAGCACGGCCTCGCTCGCGGCCGCGGCCTCCGCCGTGGACGCCGCGGTGGGGCAGGGGGGGCTCGCCGGTCTGGTGAACAACGCCGGCATCGCGGTCCCGGCCCCCCTCGAGTTCCTGCCGCCCGAGGAGTTGCGCCGGCAGTTCGAGGTCAACGTGGTCGGTCAGCTGGCCGCAACCCAGGCGTTTTTGCCGGCGTTGCGGAGGGCCAGAGGCCGCATCGTGAACATGAGCTCGGTCTCCGGCCTGATCGCCTCGCCCATGCTCGGCGCCTACGCCACCTCGAAGTTCGCGCTGGAGGCGATGAGCGACGTGCTGCGCCTGGAGCTCTCGCTGTGGGGCCTGCACGTGGTCGTGATCGAGCCAGGCAGCGTAGCCACCTCCATCTGGGAGACGTCGCTTGGCCGCGGCGAGGCGATTCTGGCGGCGGCCCCTGGCGCGGCGGCACTGTACGGTCCCGCGATCGCCGCCGCCCGGCGCTTCGCACGGCGTCGCGCGGCCGCAGGCCTGCGGCCCGATGTGGTTGCGCGGGCGGTGGAGCACGCGCTCACAGCGCCGCGTCCGAAGACGCGCTATCTGGTCGGCGCCGACGCGCGCCTGGGCGCGCTGGTGCGCCGTCTGCCCGACCGGGTGCGCGACTGGCTGCTGCTGCGGCGCTACGACCGCCACTGGCCACCCCGGGCGCGGCCGGCCGAATAGTGCACGCCGGGGCGCCAAGCGTGCCGCAGGAGTCCGCGCAGGGGTGCCGAATCGAGTCCGCGGCGCGCCGGCCGGTGCGCGTCTTTGTGCGGCGAGGAGGTGAGGGATGAACAAAGAGCAGCTCGTCGAGAGGGTCGCCGACAAGACCGGCGCGACGAAGAAGGACGCACTCGAGATCGTGAACAGCGCGCTGGACCTGATCGCGGGCGAGCTGAAGCGAGGCGGCAAGGTCACGCTCGTCGGCTTCGGCACCTTCCTCGTCCGGAAGCGCAAGGCGCGCGAGGGCCGCAACCCGCAGACTGGCGCGAAGATCAGGATTCCGGCCAAGCGGGTCCCGGCGTTCACCGCGGGGAAGGAGCTGAAGGCGGCGGTCAAGTAAGCGTGGCCCGGACCACGGCGGGCAGGTCGCCGGCGGCGGCCTGCCCCTTTTGTCGCCGTCCGGTCGCCGCGGCGTGAGTGCGTGATGGCCTACCACGACGCTCTGGCGTATCTTGGCAGCCTGCTCGAGGGGCGCCGGCCACACCTGGGTCCGGACGACCGGCTGGCGCGCATGGCTCGGCTGCTCGCCACCCTGGACCTGGCGAGGCCGTCGTACCCCGTCGTGCTCGTGGCCGGGACCAAGGGCAAGGGCTCGACGTCGACCATGCTGGCCGCCATCCTCGCCGCATCCGGCCGGCGGCCCGGGCTCTACACGAAGCCCCACGTCTCCGACTTTCGCGAGCGCATCCGGGTCGGCGGCGAGATGATCGGCGAGGAGCATCTCGCGGCGCTGGTGGCCGGGGTGGCACCGGCCGTCGAGGCGGCCGGCCGCGCGGGCCTCGGCCGGCCGACCTACTTCGAAGTCTCGCTCGCGCTGGCGCTGCGCTGCTTTTGCGAGCAGGCCGCGGATGCGGCCGTCGTGGAGGTGGGCATCGGCGGCCGCTACGACGCGGCCAACGTGCTCGACCCCGCGGTCTCCGTGATCACGCCGATCAGCCGCGATCACACCGACCTGCTCGGGGACAGCCTGGCGTCCATCGCCGCCCACAAGGCCGGCGTGATGCGGCCCGGCCGGCCGGTCGTGGTCGCGCCCCAGGTGCCCGAGGTCGATGGCGTCGTGGCGGCCCGGGCGGTGTCCGTGGGCGCGCGGCTGATCCGGGTGGCGGAGGTCGCCCGGTGGCTGGACGGCGGTCGGGCGAACGGCGGGCACCGGCTGCGCCTCGAGGCGGGTGGCGATTACGGCTGGATGGAGAGCCGGCTGCGCGGACCGCACCAGGTCATCAACGCCGCCACAGCGGTGGTGGCGGCCGAGGCGTTCCTGGCGCCCGCGCCGCTGCCGCGCGACGCCGTCGCCGCGGGGCTGCAGGCCGCGGTCCTGCCCGGGCGTTTCGAGGTGCTCGATGGCCAACCGCCGCTGGTCCTCGATGTGGCGCACAACGCCGCGGCGATGGAGGCGCTGCGCGCCTCCCTCGACGTCTATTTCCCGCGGCGGCCGCTCGTGGTGGTCTTCGGCATGCTCGCGACCCACGACGCGGCGTCGGCCGTGCCCCCGGTCGCGGGTCGGGCGCGGCTGGTCGTGGTGACCGAGCCCCCGCACCTACGGGCGATCGGCGCGCCGCAGCTCGCCGAGGTGGTGCGCGGTCAGGGGCCCGAGGTCGTCGAGGTTCCCGGCCCGGTGGCCGCGCTCGCGCGGGCGGAGGCCGAGGCGCGGGCGGGCGAGGTCCTCTGCGTGACGGGGTCTGTCTACCTGGTCGGCGCGGTGCGCGAGCGCGCGCTCGCCGCGCGCCGGCGGGAGGCCTCGCGCCGTGTGGGTTGACCTCCTGGCGGAGGAGATCCGGCGCACGCGGCCGGCACCCCGGCATGTGGTCAACGACGCCAAGAGCCCCTCGGGCCGGGTCCACGTCGGCTCGCTGCGCGGGGTGATCCTCCACGACTGTGTGGCGCGCGCCCTGGCCGACCGAGGCGCCGCGGTCGAGTTCCTCTATGGCTACGACGACTACGACCCGCTCGACGGCCTGCCCGCCGGCCGTGACGACCTGGCCGCGCACCTGGGGCGGCCGCTGTGCGACGTGCCCTCGCCCGACCCCGCCGCGGCCCCGAGTTTCGCGCGCTACTACGGCGATGAGTTCACCGCGATCTTCACTCGCCTGGGCGCGCGGCCGAGAGTGTACTGGACCAGCGAGTTGTACCGGGAAGGCGTGTTCGACGATGCCATCCGCGTGGCACTGGACCGGGCGAGCGAGATCATCGAGCTCGACCGAGCCATCAGCGGAAGCCGGAAGGCCGAGCGCCATCCGGTGCAGGTCGTCTGTGAGGCGTGCGGCAAGATCGGGACCACGGTCGTTGTCGGCTGGGATGGGGCCCTGGTCGCCTACGCCTGCCGGCCCGACAAGGTCGCTTGGGCACAGGGATGCGGCCACGAGGGCCGCCGTTCGCCGTTTCGCGGCGGAAGCAAGCTCCAGTACATCACCGAGTGGGCGGCCAAGTGGCGGCTGTTCGGCGTCACCGTGGAGGGCGCCGGCAAGGACCACATGACCCGCGGTGGCAGCCACGATCGCGCGAGCGCGATCGTAGAGGCGATCTACGGCGGCCGCCCGCCGTTTCCCATCGCGTACGAGTGGTTCCTGGTGGGCGGCCGGAAGATGGCGTCCAGTCGCGGCGTCGGCGTGCCGGCCGCGGAGTTCGCCGACCTGCTGCGGCCCGAGCTCGCCCGGTTCGCGATCGTGCGGCCGCACTTCCGCCAGCAGGTCAACTTCGATCCGGGTGGCGAGACCATCCCGCTGCTTTACGACGAGTTCGACCGCGCGGCGCGCGCCTACTTCGGTCGGGAGGACGACCCTGACCTGGCCCGGACCTTCTACTACGCGCACGCCGGCGGAGGGATGGCCGACGTTTTTCGGCTACGGTTCGCGCGCGTGGCCCACTTGTGCCAGATCCCGTCCGTGGACATTGCCGCCGTCGCCGAGGCCGAGAAGGGCGGTGCGCTCACGCCCGCCGACCGTGCCGAGCTCGACGCGCGCGTGGCGGACGCGCGCCGCTGGCTGGAGACCTACGCGCCGCCGCACTACCGCTTCGAGGTCCAGCCGGCCTTGCCCGACACCGCGGCGGCGCTAACCCCGGAGCAGCGCCGGTTCCTGGCCGCGCTCGTCCCGTTGGTCGAGCAGGCTCTGGCCGGCGAGGAGCTTCACGCCGCCATCCACGCGCTGAAGGGAGAGCACGGGCTTGCGCCGAAGGCGGCGTTCGGCGCCATCTATCAGGCCTTTCTCGGTAAGGACTCCGGGCCCCAGGCCGGGTGGTTCTTGGCCGCCCTGGACCGCGACTTCGTGGTGCGCCGCCTGCGCGAGGCCGCTGGCCAGGCGGGGTGAGCCCTGCGCGCGAGGAGATCCGGGTGGGATGAGTACCGAACCGTTGACCGTGCTGGTGCTGGCACGGGTGGACGACCGGTACCTGGAGATGATCCGGGCCGTCGATCCGCGGGTGCGCGTGATCGCGGCCGCAGACCTGGACCGTGCTGCGGCTGCCGCGCCCCAAGCCGACGCTATCGTCGCCTGGCAAATCCCTTCGGAGGTGCTGGCGCGTGCCTCGCGGCTCCGGTGGATCCACACCACCGCGGCCGGGGCCGACGGCCTGATCGTGCCCGCGGTCCGCGAGGGTCGGGTCGTGCTCACCAGTTCGGTGGGCATCCACACCGTGGGGCTGCCGGAGCACGTCATGGCCCTTGTGCTCGCGTTCGCGCGGCGGTTGCACGTGGCGGTTCGCCAGCAGGCGGCGCGTCGCTGGGATCGCGCCGCGGTCGTGGGCGAAGAGATCCAGGGCAAGACGCTGGGCATTCTGGGGCTGGGGGCGATCGGCCGCGCGGTCGCCGAGCGCGCCGCCGCCTTCGGCATGCGGGTGATCGGGACCCGACGCACACCGACCGCGGTGCCGCACGTCGAGCGCGTGCTCGGGCCCGAGGGCACCGACGAGGTGCTGCGCGCGGCCGACTACCTGGTGATCGTGGTGCCGCTCACCCCCCAGACCGAGGGTCTGATCGACGCCCGGGCGCTAGGCCTGATGAAGCGCAGCGCGATCCTCATCAACGTGGGCCGCGGCAAGGTTGTCCGGGAGGCGGACCTGATCGCGGCACTGCGGGAAGGGGTCATCGCCGGGGCTGGCCTGGACGTGTTCGAGCGGGAACCGCTGCCGGCCGACAGCCCGTTGTACGCCATGGAGAACGTCATCATCACGCCGCACGTGTCGGGCGCGTCGCGCACCTACTACGACCGCGCGATCCCGCTGTTCTGCGACAACCTGCGCCGGTTCCTTGACGGCCGGCCGATGGTCAACGTGGTCGATCCGGGACGCGGGTACTAGGCGCGGCCGGGCGGCCCGTGGGGGAGGGTGGGCTTGAAGCGCTACGGACCTGAGCAGATCCGTAATGTCGCCGTGGCCGGGCACGGCGGGGTCGGCAAGACCTCGCTGGTCGAGGCGATGCTGTTCGTCACCGGCGCGATCGACCGGCTCGGCCGCGTGGACGACGGTACTACGACCACGGACTTCGACCCCGAGGAGATCCGGCGCAAGCACACCATCAACGCGTCGCTGGCGCCCGTCGAGTGGGACGGGGTGAAAATCAACCTGATCGACACCCCCGGCTATCCTGACTTCGTCGGCGAGGTCGTCGGCGCGTTGCGCGTGTGCGAGGGCGTCGTCGTGGTCACAGACGCGCGCGCCGGGGTCGAGGTGCAGACCGAGTACGTCTGGGCGCGCGCCGAGGACCGCGACCTGCCCCGGCTCGTCGTGGTGAACCGGCTCGACCGCGAGAACGCGAGCTTCGACGAGACGGTGGAGATGCTGCGTCGGCGATTCGGTACGCGTGTGGTGCCGGTGCACCTGCCGGTGGGCGCCGAGGCGGCGCTGGCCGGGGTAGTGGACCTGCTCACCATGAAGGCCCACCTCGTCAAGGACGGCAAGGAGACCGTCGAGGACATCCCGGCCGCGCTGCGCGAGACGGCGCAGGCGGCGCGCGAGCGGCTGATGGAGGTCGCGGCGGAGAGCGACGACGCGCTGGTCGAGCAGTACCTGGAGGCCGGCAGCCTCAGCGACGAGGAGCTTGCGCGCGGGCTCGTGGCCGGGGTGCGTTCCGGCAGGGTGGTGCCGGTGCTGGCGGCCGCGGCCGGACGGCTGGTGGGCGCCCGGCAGCTCCTCGCCGCGATTACCCGGCTGTTGCCCTCGCCCGCGGACCGGGGCCCGGTCGCCGGGACGCACCCGCGCAACGCCGCCGAGGTCCGCGTGAGCCCCGACGAGCGGGGGCCGCTCGCGGCCCTGGTTTTCAAGACCATGGCCGACCCCTATGTAGGCCGGCTGTCCTACTTCCGCGTCTTTGGCGGCGTGCTGGTCTCCGACTCGCAGGTCTACAACGCCACCCGCGACAAGAACGAGCGCCTCGGGCAGCTCTACATCCTCCGCGGTAAGCACCAGGAGGCGACGCCGCAGGTGGGGCCCGGCGACATCGGCGCCGTGGCCAAGCTCGCGGAGACGGGCACCGGTGACACCCTCTGCAGCAAGGACGCGCCCGTGCGCCTGGAGCCCGTGGCGTTCCCGCAGCCGGCGATCTCCATGGCGATCGAGCCGAAGAGCAAGGCGGACGAGGATAAGATGGGCAACGCGCTCCACCGGCTGGCGGAGGAGGATCCGACCTTCACCGTCCGCCGCGACGCCGAGCTCAAGCAGACGGTGATCTCGGGCATGGGGGAGTCGCACCTGGAGATCATGGCTGACCGGTTGCGGCGGAAGTTCGGTGTGGACGTGACACTGGCCCCCCCACGCGTCCCCTACCGGGAGACGGTCAAGGGCAAGGCGCAGGGCCAGGGCCGGCACGTGAAGCAGAGTGGCGGCCGGGGCCAGTACGGCGTCTGCTTCCTGGAGGTCGAGCCGCTGCCGCGCGGCGCCGGGTTCGAGTTCGTGGACAAGATCTACGGGGGCGCCATCCCCAACCAGTTCATTCCGTCGGTCGAGAAAGGCGTCCGCAAGGCCCTGGAAGAGGGAATACTGGCAGGGTATCCTGTCGTGGATATTCGTGTCACCCTCGTGGACGGCAAGTACCACGACGTCGACTCCTCCGACATCGCATTCCAGCTCGCCGGGGCGCTCGGCCTCAAGGAGGCCGCCACCAAGGCGGGGCTGGTGCTGCTCGAGCCGATTCTCAACATCGAGGTGCGGGTGCCCGAGGAGCAGATGGGCGACATCATCGGCGACCTGAACTCCAAGCGGGCGCGGATCGCGGGCATGGAGCCGCAGGGCGACGGGACGACCCTGGTGCGAGCGCAGGTGCCGCAGGGCGAGGTGCTGCGCTACGCCTCCGACCTCCGGTCGCTGACCGGCGGCCGGGGGAGCTTCACCACCTCGTTCTCGCACTACGAGCCGGTGCCGGCGCACGTCGCGGACCGCCTGGTGGCCGAGGCCAAGCGGCAGAAGCAGGAAGCGGAGGGCAGCCGGGCATAGAAGAGCCCGATGCCGGGTGAGGGCTGAGGTGAGATGAGTCGCGGGTTCCTGACCCCGGAGGTCAAGGAGGAGATCCGCCGGCGCACCGATCTTGTGGCGCTGGTTGGGGCCCACGCGGCCCTGAAGAGGTCGGGCCGCTACTACAAGGGGCTCTGTCCGTTCCACCAGGAGAAGACGCCGTCGTTCCACGTAGACGCCGAGCGGGGCCTGTTCCACTGCTTCGGCTGTGGGGCCGGCGGCGACGTCTTCGACTTCGTGATGCGGACCGCGAACCTGACGTTTGCCGAAGCGGCGCACGAACTCGCGCGTCGGGCGGGCGTGGTGATCGACACGTCACCCGAGGCGGCACAGCGGGCCTCGGAGCGTCAGCAGCTCCTGCGCGCCCTGGATGCGGCCCACGACTACTTCCGGACCGCGCTGGCCGGGCCCCGAGGGAAGAGAGCGCGCGACTACCTGGCTCGCCGGGGCGTCAACGAGACGGTGGCGGCCCGCTTCGGCCTGGGCTACGCGCCGCCCGGCTGGGACGGCCTGCTCGGCGCGCTCGGGGGGAGGGGCTACGCCCCGGCGGTGCTGGAGGCAGCCGGGCTCGTCGCGGCCCGCCAGGGTGGGGATGGCTACTTCGACATGTTCCGCGACCGGCTCATCTTCCCCATCATGGACCTCCAGGAGCGGGTGGTGGCGTTCGGGGGCCGGGCGCTGGACGACAGCGAGCCGAAATACCTGAACTCACGGGAGTCTGCGGCGTTCTCAAAGGGGAGGCTGCTCTACGCGCTCGCCCAGGCCCGCGAGGCCGTGCGGGAGCGCGGTCAGGTGCTAGTCGTGGAAGGATACATG
Organism: Armatimonadota bacterium; assembly: GCA_031081715.1. Lineage (GTDB taxonomy): Bacteria > Sysuimicrobiota > Sysuimicrobiia > Sysuimicrobiales > Humicultoraceae > Fervidifonticultor_A > Fervidifonticultor_A tertius. The sequence continues at coordinate 50,275 of JAVHMA010000015.1, forward strand.
GACGCCCTCACCTGCCATCAGTTCGGGTTCCAAAACGCCGTGGCGTCCCTGGGCACCGCGCTCACCCCGGAGCAGGTGGCGCTGCTGCGACGGTTCACGTCCGATGTCGTGTTCGTCTACGACGCGGACCAGGCCGGGCAGGCTGCGGCCGAGCGCGGCCTCCAGCTCTGCGAGGAGGCCGAGATGGTGGCGCGCGTGGCAGCCCTCCCGCCGGGAGAGGACCCGGACGCCTTCCTGCGGAAGCACGGCGCCGAGGCGTTCTCCCGGATGGTAGCCACGGCGCTGCCCATGTTCGAGTACCGGCTGCAGGTGGCTGCGGAGCGCCACGACCCGGCCGGCAGGGAAGGAAGGATCGCGCTCATCGACGAAATGTTGACTGTTATCCAGTCCGTGGCCAACCCGGTTCGCGCGGCCGAGTACCTGCGGACGCTCGCCGGGCGGTTCGGGGTGCCCGAGGACGCTCTCCGCCAGCGCCTGCGGTCGCGGAAGCGCGCCGGCAGGCCAACGGGCCCGCAGGCCGGGACCGCGGGGCCGCGAGGGGACCGGGCCCGCGAGGAAGCGGAGCGGTTGCTCCTCCACCTGATGGTGCAGGAACCGCCCCGCCGGGCCGAGATCGCGGCCAACCTGCGGCCGGAGTCGTTCGCGTTGCCCGCCCACCAGGCCCTGGCGGCGGCGTTGTTCGCCGCGCCGCGGGCCGGGGTGCACGAGATCCGTGAGGGGCTCGACGACGCCGCGGCGGCGCTACTCGCCCGCCTGGCGTTCGAGCCGCCGCCGGTCACGGCCCGGGACAAGGAGCGGGCCGCAGCAGAGGCCGTCCGCTACCTGGTGCACCACGAACCCGCCGCCGCCGAGCGCGAGCGGGTCTGGGCCGCGATTCAGGCTGCCCAGGCGAGCGGCGACGAAGCGGAGCTGCGACGGCTGCAGGCGGCCTACGCCGGGTTGATCGTGGCCGGGAAGCGAGGCAGGTAGACGCAGGATCGCGTCGGAGCCGGACTGACGATGGCGAAGAAGAAGGCCCAGACCCCGACGACCACACCGACCGAGGAGCTCAGCGCCGAGATGCGCGCGCTGGTGGAGCTCGGGCGGAAGCGTGGCTTCGTGACCCACGACGACATCCTGGAGCAGTTCCCCGACGTCGAGCAGAACCTGGAGCAGGTGGATCGGCTGTACAGCGTGCTGGCCGAACAGGGCATCGAGATCGTCGAGGACGAGAAGGCCGCCGAGCCCAAGACCAAGGCCGAGGCCGAGGAGGAGGCGGAGGCGACCCTGCGCGCGCCGGAGGGGATTTCCATCGACGATCCCGTCCGGATGTACCTCAAGGAGATCGGCAAGGTCGCGCTGCTGACCCAGGCGCAGGAGGTTGCGCTGGCGCAGCGGATGGAGAAGGGCGACGAGGAGGCCAAGCGGCGCCTGATCGAGGCCAACCTGCGGCTGGTCGTTTCCATCGCCAAGAAGTACGTGGGCCGCGGCATGCTCTTCCTGGACCTGATCCAGGAGGGCAACCTCGGTCTGATCCGGGCGGTCGAGAAGTTCGACTACCGGAAGGGGTTCAAGTTCAGCACCTACGCCACGTGGTGGATTCGGCAGGCGATCACGCGGGCGCTGGCGGACCAGGCGCGCACGATCCGCATCCCGGTCCACATGGTCGAGACCATCAACAAGCTCGTGCGCGTCTCGCGCCAGCTCCTCCAGGAGCTGGGCCGGGAGCCTAACCCGGAGGAGATCGCCGAGGCGATGGGCCTGCCCGTGGAGCGCGTGCGCGAGATCAACAAGATCGCGCAGGAGCCGATCTCGCTGGAGACGCCCATCGGCGAGGAAGAGGACAGTCACCTGGGCGACTTCATCGAAGACCACGACGCGCTGGCCCCTGCCGAGGCCGCGTCGTTTACCATGCTGAAGGAACAGCTCGACGGCGTGCTCGAGACGCTCACGCCGCGTGAGCGCAAGGTGCTCAAGCTGCGCTTCGGGCTCGACGACGGCCGGCCGCGGACCCTGGAGGAGGTGGGCCGTGAGTTTGGTGTCACGCGCGAGCGCATCCGGCAGATCGAGGCCAAGGCGCTGCGGAAGCTGAGGCACCCGTCCCGCAGCAAGCGGCTCAAGGACTTCATCGAGTAACGATCGCCGCCAGGCGACGGACGCGCGCCCGGCCTGCGTACGCGACGAATCGGTGGGCCGACGCCTGGAATTCACCCCGTGAGCACTCGCGATCCCTGGAGGGCCGCATGACACACGACGTGCGCGATGTGAACCTGGCCGCGGACGGCCTGCGGCGTATGGCCTGGGCCGAGCGGGAGATGCCGGTGCTGCGGCGGATCAAGGAGCGATTCGCCGCCGACCAGCCGCTCCGCGGCGTGCGCATCGCCGCCTGTCTGCACGTGACCACCGAGACCGCCGCGTTGGTGCTCACCCTGCGCGCGGGCGGCGCGCACGTGTTGCTGTGCGCCAGCAACCCGCTCTCCACCCAGGACGACGTCGCCGCGGCGCTCGCGGCCGAGTACGGCGTCGGCGTCTACGCGATCCGCGGGGAGGACCGCGACACCTACTACCGGCACATCCACCAGGCGCTGGCGCACGCGCCGCAGATCACCATGGACGACGGCGCGGACCTGGTCTCGACGCTGCACCGGGAGCGGACCGACCTGCTCCCGTCGGTGATCGGTGGTACCGAGGAAACGACCACCGGCGTGATCCGGCTGCGCGCCATGGCTCGCGACGGCGCCCTGCGCTACCCGATCATCGCCGTCAACGACGCCAAGACCAAGCACCTGTTCGACAACCGGTACGGCACCGGGCAGTCCACCATCGACGGTCTGCTCCGCGCCACCAACCTGCTGCTGGCCGGCCGGACGCTGGTAGTTTGCGGCTACGGTTCGTGCGGCCGGGGCGTGGCGATGCGTGCGCGGGGCATGGGCGCGCGCGTCGTGGTCACGGAGGTCTCTCCCCTGCACGCGCTGGAGGCCGTGATGGACGGGTACGAGGTGCTGCCCGCGGCGCAGGCGGCGCGGGTCGGTGACGTGTTCGTCACGGTGACCGGCAACACGGGCGTGCTCCGGGCGGAGCACTTCGACGTCATGAAGGACGGCGCCATCCTGGCCAACAGCGGGCACTTCAACGTAGAGATCGAGATCCCGGCGCTTGAGCGCATGGCCGTCTCGCGCCGCGCGGCGCGCGAGCACGTGGAGGAGTTCGCGATGCCCGACGGCCGGCGGCTCTACCTGCTGGCCGAGGGCCGGCTGCTGAACCTGGCCGCGGCCGAAGGCCACCCCGCCGCGGTCATGGACATGTCGTTCGCCAACCAGGCGCTGTCCGTGGCGCACCTGGCCGCGGCGGGCGCGGGTATGGAGCGCACCGTCCACGCGGTGCCCCGCGCGATCGACGAGGCCGTGGCTCGCCTCAAGCTCGAGGCGCTCGGCGTGGGCATCGACGCCCTCACCGACGCTCAGCGCAGCTACCTGGAGTCCTGGCAGGAAGGGACCTGAGCGGGGCCGCGCCAGCCCCAGCCCCGCAACCGTCCGCATCCCGCCCGGGCCCGCCCCGCAGCGGCCAGCCACCGCTGCCGATAGCAGGGGTGTGGGCCGCGCTCGTCGACCTGCTCTACCCGCCGCGGTGTGCCGCGTGCGACGCGCCAGCATCGCGGCTGTGCGCCGCCTGCCTCGGAGGCTTCGTGCGCCTTCCGTCGCCGGTGTGCGCCGTCTGCGGCGATCCCCTCGCCGGGGCGGCGTCCGGCGGTCCCAGCCGGCCGACCTGCGGGGCGTGCCGCCGGCGGCCGCCGGCGTTCGCAGTCGCGCGCTCGGTCTTCATCTACGGCGGCCCGCTGCGGCTCGCGCTCCACGCGCTGAAATACCACGGCCGCCGGGACGTGGCGGCGCCGCTGGGCGGCCTGCTCGCCGCCCTGGCTCCCGCCGAGGTCGCCGAGGGCGCGAGCGCCATGGTTCCCGTGCCCCTGCATCCCCACCGATTCGCCGCCCGTGGGTTCAATCAGGCCGAGCTGCTGGCCGCCAGGCTGGCCTCGCGGCTCGGGCTGCCGCTTCTGCCCGCGGTCCTGCGGCGCCTCCGGCAGGAGCTGCCCCAGGTCGCCCTGGACGCGGCGGCCCGGCGCGCGAACGTGGCGCGGGCGTTCGTGGTCGGTGGTGCGGCCGTGCGCGGTCGGATTTTGCTGGTGGACGACGTCTTCTCCACGGGGGCCACGGCCGAGGCGTGCGCGCGAGCGCTGCGCGAGGCGGGCGCTGCGGAGGTCGCCGTGATCACGCTGGCGCGGGCGATCCTGGGCGTCCCGGCTCCGGCAACTCGCGTCTCAAACCACCGTGCGCCGGGTGCGCCCGGCCGATAGAGCGGGTGCAGGCCGGAGCCGGCCGCTGAGAGCGCCCGGAGAGACCACGCCGGTCTGTTAGAGGAGGCGATCAGCATGAAGACGATGGCCATGCTGCTGGCCCTCGTGCTAGCCCTGGTCGGCCTGGCGGCCCACGGGTCGACCGCCTCGCCGGTGGCGGCATCGAGCGCGGCCTTCGCGCAGTGCTTCGGGCACGGCGACGCCAGCGCGTGTCGGCCGCTCCGGCTGTACACTCTGGCGGATCTGCCCGAGGGACGCGAGTACGGCGAGAGCGCCTCGGACGGCGGCTGGAGTTTCGGTGGCAGCACCGTGGGCGAAGATCCGGATCACACCATACGCGACCAGCCGGCGCCGGAGTTCTGGCGCGAACTCGCCATGGCCGTGGTGCGAGCCGGGCTCAACTACGTGGCGGGCGAGGCGGTTCGGTACGCGCTCGACCGGCTCTTCGGCGGCGGGCACCGGCTCCCGATCGAGCCCGACGAGCAGGTCGCCGCGCACGCGTTCGACCCGGTGTGGTAGCCCCGCCCGGAGGGGAGGCCGGCGCCTCCCCTCCGGGGCGATGAGGAGGCCACCATGGCACGTACCGCCGTCGTCTGGCTCACCATCGCCGTCCTCGGTGGCGCGGCTGGCGTCTACCTGCTCAACACCGTGCTCTACCTGGCGCCGCCGAACCCGGTGAAGGCGCAGTGGTTCCGCGTCGTCGTCGGGCTCCAGCACCCGCTGTTCGAGCAGAACTGGCACCTGTTCGCGCCTAACCCCATCCGGTCCAACTTCGTGCTCACCGTGCGCTGCCGCACCTCGGCCGGGGTCTCGCCGTGGCAGGACGCGACCATGCCCCTGCTCGCGCGGCTGCATCGCGACCGGCACTCGCCGGCGGCCCGGCTGTTGCGGGTCCAGCAGAACGCGATCCGCAACTTCCTGTTCGGCGACCCCTCGGAGTGGCGGATGCTGGCCTGCCGGCGGGACCGCGTCTCGCCCGCGTGCCGGCGCGAGTCGGACGCCGACCGCCGGATCCGTGACGCCGGCGCGTACCTGCTGGGTCGGGCCGCGTCCGCCGCGTGCGATCGCCTCGTCGGCCGGGGGCGCGCCACCGCGGTCCAGGCCGGAATCCTGATCCACCAGCCGCCGCCGTGGTCGCGGCGCCACGAGCCGGACGCGGCCGGGACGACGCACCTGGTCCGCCTGCCGTGGGCACCCTACGGCGCGGCGGCGGAAGGGCGGTGAGCGGCGTGGCGCTGCTCGATCGCCTGCAGCGGTGGCTCGTCCGCGAGCACTGGCTGACCGGCGCGGCGCTCACGCGGATTTTGCTGGGGACGTGGGCGCTCTACTACTACGCGCTGCACCTGCCCGTACGCGGCGTGCTCTGGGGACCGGACGGGTGGTGGCCCTTCGAGCGGTTCGTCGCCGCCAGGCCGGTGCTCAGCGTCTGGGCGTTCAGCTCGTCGCCCGCGTACGCCGAGGCGCTCTACCTGGTCGGGATCGCGGTAGCGGCCGCCTACACGCTGGGATGGCACGCGCGCCTGATGGGCGCGCTGCACTGGCTGGCGGTCTGGTCGCTCCAGGAGCGCAACCCGTTCATCGGCGACGGCGGCGACAACCTGATGCGCATCGTCCTGCTGTTCCTGGTGCTGGTGGACGCGGGCGCGCGCCTGTCGGTGGACGCGCGCCGGCCGCGCCGAGTCTCTCCCCTGTGGGTCCGCGAGGTAGCTGCCGTCGCGCACAACGTCGGTGTGGTTCTGGTCGTGGCGCAACTCGCGCTCCTCTATGCCAGCACAGGGCTCTATAAGGCGGCCGGCGAGCTGTGGCAGAACGGGACGGCACTGTACTACATCCTGCGCGTGGACGAGTTCTCCAACCCCGCGCTGGCCGCCACGGTCTACCGCAGTCCCTATCTGGTTGTCGGGGGCACGTACGGCACGGTGCTGTTCGAGGTCATGTTTCCCGCCGCGCTCTTCAACCCGTGGACGCGCGGCGTGCTCATCGTGACCGGCGTGCTGTTCCACGTGGGCATCGCCGTGCTCATGGGGCTCGTGACCTTCGCCTGGAGCATGCTGAGTCTCTACCCGCTGCTTCTGACCGACGCGCAGTACCGCCGCGCCGGCGCGTGGGTGGAAGGTCGGTGGAGCCTGACGGTGTTCTACGACGGCTGGTGTGCGGACTGCCGGCGGAGCATCGCCGTGCTGCGGGCAGCCGATCTGACCGGCCTGGTGCGGTTCGTCTCGTTTCGCGAGCCCGGCGTCGCCGAGCTGTTCGCCCTCGACCCGCGGCGCCTGGAGCGCCGTATCCACAGCGTGCGACCCGACGGGGCGGTTCGGGAGGGCATGGATGTCATGGTCCAGGTCGCCGGCCGTGCGGTCCTGCTGTGGCCGCTGGCGCCGCTGCTGGCCGCCTTGCGACTGGCAGCCGGACAGCGCGTCTACGACCTGCTGGCGGCGCGGCGGACGGTGCTGGTGCCGCCCGCCTGCGGCAACGTGTGCGCCGCAGCGGGCCGGCGGCGGCCGTCGCCGGAGCCGTGAGGCCCGGCGCGCGGCGGCCCGCCGCCGACGCCCTCTGCGCCGCCGCCGCCTGGGTCGGCGTCGAGGCGGGGGTGCGGTGGACCGCGCAGGCGCTGGTCGTGCTGCCTGCGCGCGACGGGCCAGGCCTCCCAGGCCGCCTCGAGGCGGCGGACGCGTGGGCGCTCCTGGCGGTCGCGGGCCTGTCGTGGGGCCTGTTCACCTGGCTGGCGCGAACGCGGGGGCTGGGCTGGTCCGACCTCGGCTATCGCTTCGACCGTACCGTCCCGGTCGTCGGTGTCCTGGGCGGGCTCGTCGTGGGCGCGGTCGCCGCGACGGCTGCGATCGGCGTCGACGTCCCGATCTTCGGGCTGCGCCTGGACGACGAGGTGCTCCGGCGCGTGGTCGAGGCCGGACCCTGGACCGCGGCGCTCATGCTACTTGGCAACGGCCTGGCCGGCCCGGCTGCCGAGGAGTACGCGTGGCGCGGGTACATTCAGCGCGCGGCCACGGCGGCGTGGGGCCGCGCCGCCGGGGTCGCGCTGACCGCCGCGGCCTTCGCCGCCAAGCATGTTCTCCTGGACCTATCAACGGCGCGGACCGCCTCGCTGCTGGTCGTCGCCGCCGGGCTCGGCATCGTGGCGGCGCGCTGGGGCACGGCGGCCTCGACCGTAGCGCACGTGATCCTGAACACCAGTGCCGCAGTAGCGCTACTCGTGCTGGCACTGCGCGGCGCCTGAGCGGCGGCTACGCGTGCAGGGCGGCCAGGCGCGAGACCGTCGTCAGCCCGGGCGGCGCGGAGAGCACTAGGGGGATCGCGTTGACCGCGATCGCGCAGGTAGCGACGTCGCCATGGATGCCACCGGCCGCGGTCACGTGAATCGGCGGGTCGGCGTCGAGGATGATCTCGTCACGCGGGTCGGGCGCGCCGACGGCCATCGTGAGGTCGAGCGTGATCGCCTCCCGGCCTGCACACCGGCCGCGGGCGACCTGGTGCAGGCCCGTCACGCGGCCGCCGTCTACTACGGGCTCGATGGTCTCGGTGACGTCGTCCAGCGGCCAGCGCAGGGCGTCGGCGATCATTGCCGCAGACTCGCCGAGCCCAACGTGTCCCAGCGTGCCGGCGGCGACGCCGGCCTCGAACTCGGTGCGTGTCATCCCGGCTCCCACCTTGCGTTGGAGCGGCAGGCGACGCTTGCCCGCGTCCACGACGCGGACCACGCGGACCGCGCGCACCTGACGGCACGGTGCCGTGAGCACGACCGGAAGCAAGTCCATCACGAATCCCGGGTTGACCCCGACACCCACAGCCGCCACCCCGCGGCTCCGTGCGACGCCGTCGATGCGGTCCGCGACGGCGGCGTGCCGGTACCAGGGGAATGCCAGTTCCTCGCACGTGGAGACGACCGAGGCGCCCGCCTCCAGGCAGGCGACGATCTGACCGGCCACCTGCGGGATGCGCGATTGCGTGGAGTGCAGTACCACCTGCGGCCGCCGGCCCAGCGCCTCGGCGGCGTCGGCGGTCACCGGGACGCCGATCGGCTGACGCCCGAGCAGGACGCCGAGGTCGCGCCCGACCTTGGCGGGGTCGATGTCGACGGCCCCAACGATCTGGTGCCCGCGCTCGAGCGCGAGCCCGGCGATGGCCAGGCCGATCGGGCCCAGGCCGTAGGAGACGAGCGTCAGCGGTGTCATGGTCACCGTCCCGGCGCGTGGTGTGGAGCGGACCGAACAGGAGTGTAGCAGACCCGGCGGCGGCTGGCCAATCGGGTGAGCGGCGACCGCGACGAGTTGGCGCAGAAGCCGCAGGGAGCCCGCGGGCGGCCGCAGAAGCCCCCAGGAACGAATCGTCGCGGAGGGATCGACCGTGGACGTTGAGTTCGCGTCACGAATGCAGACGCTCGGCACGGAGACGGCGTTCGAGGTCCTGGCGCGTGCCCGCCAGCTCGAGGCGCGGGGCCGCAGCATCGTGCACCTCGAGATCGGCGAGCCCGACTTCGACACGCCGCCGCACATCGTCGAGGCGGCAGTGCGGGCGATGCGGGACGGTTACACCCACTACACCCCGGCTGCCGGGCTCGCACCGGCGCGCGAGGCCGTGGCCGACTACGTCGCGCGCACCCGGGGCATTCCCGTGGACCCGGGCCAGGTCGTGATCACGCCCGGGTCCAAGAACGTCCTACTGTTCGCGATGCTCGCGCTGGTGAGCCCCGGCGACGAGGTCGTCTACCCCGACCCCGGCTACCCGATCTACGAGTCGCTCGCGCGCTTCGTCGGCGCGACGCTCCGACCGGTCCGTCTGCGCGAGGAGCACGACTTCCGCGTCGACCTGGACGAGTTCCGTGCGCTGTTGGGGCCGCGCACCCGGATGGTCATCCTCAACGCGCCGCACAACCCGTGCGGCTCGATCCTTGAGGCCGACGACCTGCGCGCGATTGCCGAGGCCGTGCTCCAAACTCGCGCGGTGGTCCTCAGCGACGAGATCTACAGCCGCATCGTCTACGAGGGCGCGCAGCCGAGCATCGCGGCGCTGCCGGGCATGGCCGAGCGGACCATCATCATGGACGGTCTGTCCAAGACCTACGCGATGACCGGCTGGCGCATCGGGTTCGGGGTGATGTGGCCGGGTCTCGTGGAGAAGATGGCGCAGCTCATGATCAACTCGAGCTCGTGCGCCGCGGCGTTCGCGCAGATCGCGACCATCGCCGCGTTGGGCGGACCGCAGGAGGCCGTGGACCGCATGGTCGCCGAGTTCCGCGCACGCCGGGCGGTCATCACCGACGAGCTCAACCGCATGGAGGGCGTCCGGTGCCGCATGCCGCGCGGCGCGTTCTACGTGTTTCCCAACGTGGCCGCCGTGGACCGGGACGTGCGCCGGCTCGCCGCCTACCTGCTCGACGAGGCCGGTGTGGCCTGCCTGGCCGGCACGTCGTTCGGCCCGGGCGGCGAGGGTTACCTCCGGTTCTCCTACGCCACCAGCCCGGAGAACATCCGCGAAGGGATGCGGCGCGTGCGCGAGGCGCTGCCGGCGTACCGGCCGGCCGTGCCCGCGGGCCCGTGACGGCTCGCGCCCGGCGCAGGACGCCTCGGCGGCGTGAAGAACTTCCCGCGGCAGGTTGGCAGGGCGCGTGCCGTCCGGCGGCACCGAGGGCGCGTGGCGGACGGTTCACGCCGTCTGGGTGGGCTGCGCCGCCCTCGCGGCCGCGGTCTGGGTGGTCCTGCCGGTGCTCGTGCGGGTCACGCCGCGCGCCGATGCCGTCGGCCGGCTCCTTACGCTGATCTTTCTCGGCGTGGGCGCGCTCGAGGTCGCGATCGGGGTGTGGTTCAAGCGCCGGGCGCTGCACCCGGGGCCGGTCGCGGCTACCGCCCGGGAAGCGCTGGGTCGACTCGTCGGGCAGTCGCTCGTCGCCGTGGTCATGACGCAGACGCCGGCCGTCCTCGGCATCGTCGCCTACATCGTGACAGGGAGCCGGGTCGCCCTCTCGCTGCTGTGCGGGATGAGCGTGCTCGGGCTGTTTCTGGTGCGGCCGCGGCTTGAGGAGTGGCAGGAGACTTTGCTCACCCTGCGCATCGATGAGGATCGTCGTCCTCGAGGGTGACGAGACCGGTCAGGAGCTGCTGGAAGAGGCACTGCGCGTGCTCGATCCGGCGGTAGTTGGGTTGCCGCTTCAGTTCGAACGGTACGACCTCCGGCTGACGACACGGCGGCGGACCGCCAACCGTGTCGTGCGCGAGGCCGCGGACGCCCTGCGGCGCTGGGGTTTCGGGATCAAGGCTGCCACCATCACGCCGGACGACCCTGGGGACGTCGGGAGCCCCAACGCCCTCCTGCGTGAGTGGATTGAGGCCACGGTCATCCTCCGCGTCGGTCGGCGGATCCCGGGGGTGCGGCCCGTCACCGGCGTCGTTGCGCCCATCGCGGTGGTGCGCATGGCCGTGGGGGATGCCTACAACGCCAGAGAGTGGCGGGAGGGAACGGGCGCCGACGAGGTCGCCCGCCGCACCACCACCATCACCCGCCGCCACTGCCGCGACGTCGCCGAGTTCGCCTTTCGCTACGCGGCCCAGCGGGGGGCCAAGGTCTTCGGCGGCCCGAAGTACACGGTGAGCCCGGTCTACGAGGGCATGCTGAAGGAGGAGATGGACGCGGCCGCGGCCCGCCATCCAGAGGTGCCTTACGACCCGCAGCTCATCGACGCGGTCTTCGCCCTGTTGCTCCAGTCGACGGGCGAGGCGCTGGTGATCCCGGCCCTGAACCGCGACGGCGACACGCTGAGCGACCTGGTCATGCAGATGTTCGGGAGTATCGCCGGCGCGGAGTCGGTGGTCCTGAGCCTCGACCCCCAGGGCGGCCCCCGGGTCGTGCTCACCGAGGCGCCGCACGGCACCGCTCCGCGCCTGTTCGGCCGCAACGTCGCCAATCCCATGGCCATGATCCTGGCGGGTGCGGCGCTCCTGGCCTACCTGCCGCACCCGGCCGCGGAGGCGGCCTCCCGCGCGGTTTACGACGCGGTCTCCGAGGCGGTACAGGCCGGGGTGCGCACGGTGGATCTCGGCGGCGAGGCGTCCACCAGCGAGTTCACCGACGAGGTCATCCGCCGCGTGCGCTCCCGGGCCGTGGGATGGCGGCCCACGGGCTAGCCTCGCGGTGCCCCCGCGCGGCGCGAGTCTATGGTGTCCCCGCCCGCACGTGCGAGGCGATGCGGCTCTACTTCGGCGGCGGCCTGGGGGCGGGGGCCGGACTTAGTCGTGGCGGTGGTTCGCGTGCGGGGTGGGGATGGTGAAGGCGGACGATATTCTCCAGCAGGGCGCGCAGCCGCTTGGGATGCGCGCCGAGCTGGCGCGCATGGTGCCACTTCGGTGACGCACACGACGCGCGTGAGCGGCGCGGCCGGTGCCGCCGTTCGCTGGCTCGCGGCGGCCGCGGCCTGCGGGCTGCTGGCGCTCACGGCCGCCCCCGCGTGGGCCAAGTCGTACGACTTCGAGCGGGTGTCCATCGAAGCCGTGGTCACGGTGGACGGGCACCTGCGCATCGTGGAGGCCCGCACCTACCGGTTCGACGGATCGTTCTCCTGGGCGACCTATGAGCTGCCGCTGGCCGGCACCTCGGGCATCCGCGACGTCAGCGTGGCGGACGACCGGGGTCCATACCGGCTCTCGACCAGCGGCGAGCCCGGCACCTACCGTGTCAGTCGCGGCGGCGGGGGGGTCGAAATCCGCTGGCACTTCCGCGCGGAGAGCGAGACCCGCACCTTCACCTTCCGCTACCACCTCGATGACGTCGTGGCCGTCTACGACGACGTCGCCGAACTCTACTGGAAGTTCATCGGCACGGGATGGGACGTGCCGACCCGCACGGCCGTGGTGAACGTCAGGCTACCGGGACGGGTGCCGGCGGACCAGATCCGGGTCTGGGGGCACGGGCCGCTCCACGGCCACGCGACCCCGGTGGAGGGTGGCGCGCGGTTGGAGATCGAACGCCTGCCGGCCTCCACGATGCTGGAGGGCCGCGTCGTCTTCCCGCGGTCGGTGGTGCCCGGCGCGCGCGTCGTGCGGGGTGGCCAGGGGCTGCCGCGCATCCTGGCCGAGGAGCAGCGGTGGGCGAGGGCCGCGAACCTGCGGCGTGTGGCCGCGCGCCTGGTGATCTACGCGTCGGCGGTGTTGCCGGTGATCGTCCTCGGCGTCTGGGTCTGGCTCTACGGCCGCTACGGTCGCGAGTACCGGCCGGCGGATGCCGGCGACTACTACCGCGAGCTGCCGGGAACCTACTCGCCCGCAGAGCTCGGGGTGCTGTGGCGCTTTGGCGCGGTGGCGCCTGCGGACTTCGTGGCCACCATCCTGGATCTGGCGCGCCGGGGCTTCATCGCGATCGACCGCAGGCACGGGCGGTGGGGTCGCGAGACCTACACGCTCGCGCGCACCGGCAAGGGCGGCGTGCTGCAGCCGTTCGAACGCGAGGCGCTTGAGCTCTTGTTCGGCAAGACCGACGGGCCAGGCCAGCCGATCACGATCGAGCGGGGCGGCCTGCCCGCGGACGTGCAGCGACGCATCGGCCGGTCCTTCTCGGCGTGGAAGTCGAAGGTGCAGGCTGCCGCGCACTACCACGGCTTCTTCGATCCGGCGAGCGCGCGGGTGAGCGGCTGGAGTCTGGGGATCGGCATCCTGCTCCTGGTGGCGGCTTGGTTCGGCGGCTTCACCTCGGGGTTCGTGGCAGGACTGGGCATCTTCCCGGCCGTCAGCCTGGTTGCCTGCGGCCTCGTGCTGCTCGCGGGCAGCGGCGCCCTGCGGCGGCGCTCCCGGCGCGGCGCCGACGACCTCGGCCGGTGGCAGGCGTTCCGGCGGTTCCTGCTGCACTTCTCGGAGATGCCGCGCGCGGATCTGCCGTCGCTCGCGATCTGGGAGCACTACCTGGTCTACGCGGTCCCGCTCGGGGTCGCCGACCAGGTCATCCGCCAGCTCGGTAAGCTCTACTCACCAGAGGAGCTCGCGCAAGCACCGAGCCTGCGGGTGTGGTCGTCTGGAGCGGCATCGCGGGGTGGCGCCCCCCTGGCCTCGCTTGCGACCTTCACCACCGCGCTCGCGGCCGCGACGTCCTCGGCGACCTCGGGCAGGGGCTCCGGCGGCGGGTTCTCGGGTGGGGGCGGCGGGGGCGGGGGCGGCTCGGGCGGGCGCGCCGGTTAGGCGCCGCGGCCTTCGCCACGGTGGAGCAGGTGCCGGGCGAGGTGGAGCAGCGCGGCACGGTCCTCGCGCCGCAGCCGCCGGCCGATCACCAGCAGCTCGTTGAGCACCAGGTCCCGCTCCGCGTCTGCGCGGCGCCGGCGCGGCCCGCTGGCCGGTGCGTCGTCGCTGGAGAACAGCGGCAGGGGCCGGCCGCGGCGCAGCGTGAGCTGCACCGGGCGCGCGCGCGCCTCGGGTTCGGGGAGCGGTGCCGAGAGCTCTTCGACGTATTGGAGGAAGGCGCTGCCGGACATGCCGAAAGCGCGCGCCACCCGCGCCACGATGTCCGCCGACGGCCGCTTCAGCCCCCGCTCGACCTCGGCGAAGTACGAGGAGGAGATGCCGGCCAGCGCTGCGGCTTCCTCGCGCGAGAGCCCCTTGGACGCTCGCAGCGTCTCGATGGCCCGGCCGAAGTCCAGCCGCGAGCGCATGCGACCCTCCTCCGCGAACGTGCGGACCGTGATCGTCGGAGAAGGTTCGCCGTCGCGGTGGCTTCCCCTCGGTCGCTCAGCGGACCGCGGCGAACGGCCCTCTGTCCACGTTGAGCGCGTGCCGGCCGTTGGCCGCCGTGCGGGCTATCTCCGCGCGGATCGAGGTCCAGGTGTCGCGGGCGCGCTGGAGCGCCTGGCGGATCCACTCCTTGTCGCCCTCGTTGAGCGGGATGCCGGCGCCGACCTTGGCCCAGATGGTGGTGTGGTAAAACCGCAGCGCGGTCGCGGCGACCCAGACCTCGCTGTGCACGCTGCCGTCGCCGTTGGGGATGAAGATGTCGCAGATGTTGTCGGTCCCGACGCGTACCTCCACGCCCGCGACCATCATCTCGAGCAGGCGGGCGATCGAGTTGTGCGTGGGCGTGGCCAGCGGCCGGTGCTGGAACATGGAGAGCGCGGCCGTCGGGCAGCAGATCACACCGACCCGGTAGCGCACGAGATCGGCGAGCAGCCGGCCAAACCGCTCGTCGTCGTAGCAGGACGGGGAGATGGCGTGCACCGCCCACACCGTGGGCCCGGCCTCGCCCGGGACCTCGGGTGAGCCCAGCCACCGCACGGCCTGGACGAGCTGCTCGGTTTCCTCCTCGCGGGGGTCGTTGTCCTGGTCCACCTGGAGGTGGACCGGCTTGCGCAGCGTCTTGCCCAGCTCTAGGATCATGCGGACGTGGCCGTCGAACCCCACGCGCCCCTCGGCACGGTCGCGCGCCGGCAGGCCGCCCAGCACGTCGGCGATCTCCGCGGCCTCGCGGTAGACGTTCCATCGGTCGGGGTTGGCGCGCGGGTTCTTGAAGCCGAAAATGGGGGAGACCGCGATTTTGAGGACCAGCCGCCCGCGGAGCTCCTCACGCAGGCGCGCGGCCTGCTCGACGGCGACCAGGCCGATGTCGGGCGTGGCGTCCACGAACGTGGTGACCTCGCGCGTGCCAAGCGCCGCCATCCGCTCGAGCTCCGCGCGCATCCGGCCGTAGAGGTTGTCGGCGCGGTAGGCCAGGCCCTTGTGGAGCTCGCCGACCAGGATCTGCTTGACGGGAAGCGACAGCCCAGCGGCGCCCACGGGGTCGATGTTGGCGTGCTGCAGGTACTCCGGCGCGAACGTGTGCGCCCGGTCGAGGTGCGTGTGGGCGTTCACCCAGCCGCCGAACTGGCGGACGGTGTGCTCGAGCGTGCGGTCCCAGGTGCTGCCGGCGGCATCGGTGACGCTGATCATGAGGTGCCCTCCCGGGGATGGTCCGTGCGGCGGTGCGGACGGCGGGACGAGGGGGGCAGACAACAACGACGCCCGCCGGGCGGCGGGCTGCTGGCAGAGCGGACGCGCATCGCGGACCTCCTTGTCCGTCTCTCGGGACGGCGCTTAAAGGAGCCTGATATCAAATTCACGATAGCATGGAGAGTCGGGGCCGTCAAGGTGAGGGTCCGCGGGTGGCGGTCGACATCCAGCCCCCGGCCGAGCGACTTCGAGACGGGTCCGGTGCCTCCAGGGGCGCCCACGACGCATCGGGCGTGGGCCGCCACGCGCGAGTGGGAGAGGGGCGGACGTAGGGCAGCCGCCAGTTCCGCAGGCCAACCTCGCCTTCGACCGTGACCGCGTACCCGTCGCGCGGGACGAGCGTCAGTGAAACGCCAATCCGCGCGACCGTAGGCGCGTCGGAGGCGAGTTGTCCTGCGGCATCGAAGTAGGTGAACGTGACGCGCTCCACCAGGGAAGCCAGGTTGTTCACGCCGCCGGCCACGCGACGCTCGACCTCGCGCTGGAGGGGATTGTACCGGAAGGTGACCAGATAGGCCTGGTCGCGCCGGTACGGATTCCCGGGCGGCACCACGACCGCGACGCGGTCCGGGCACAGGCCCGCGGGCCCGCAGCCGGGGTCGGGGAGGACCCCAGCCGCCCACCGGAGCTCCTCGGTGACCCGGTCGAGCGCGCGCCGCGCGCCCTGCTGTGCGTCGAGGCGGCCTGCGTGCAGCACGCTCACCCGGGACGCGGCGCCGCCGAGGCCCCAGAGGCCGGCCGCGGCGAGAGCGAGCAGTGTCAGGGCGATCACCAGCTCGATCGCCGCCCACCCGCGCTCTCCGCCGGCCGCGCTGGTCCGCACGCCACCCTCCCACCGGACAACGCCCTTCCGGCCTCGTCATCGGCACGGTTCGCGCGATCGTACGGGGGAGGGGGAGCCGCGGCGGCATGATCGGAGAGCTGGCCGCGCTGGCCTCGGCGCTCGCCTTCGGCTTCAGCACGATCCTGGCCCGTCGCTTCATGGGCGAGGTGGCGCCCGAGGCCGGGGTGCTCGTCAGCATCGTCGTGAACGTGACCGTCTTCGTCGGGCTGTCCGTCCTCGCCGCTACCGGCGGGCAGCTCGCCCTGTTGCGGCTCGAGGCGGTGGCGCTCTTCGTCGCGGGCGGCCTGGCCGGGACCCTGGTCGGCCGGAATCTCTCGTATCAGAGCATCGGCCGTATCGGCGCATCGCTCTCCGTGACGATCAGGCTCAGCAGCGCGGTCTTTACGCTGCTCATCGGCTATCTGGTCCTGCGCGAGTTCCCGCGTGCCTCTCAGCTGTGGGGGACGGCCGCGGTCCTGCTCGGGCTGTGGGTCAGCCTGCGGCCGGCTGCTGCGCCCGCCGGGCGTGGCCCGGCCGACCCCCGCGGTGTCCTGCTCGCGCTCGCGAGCGCCGTGGCGTTCGCGGTCGGTGACGTCGCGCGCCGCGCCGGGCTGGCCATCACGCCCGTCCCGGTCTTCGGCGCGGCCGTGGGCGCATCGGTCGCGCTCGGCGCGCACCTGCTCTGGGGCCGTGTGCACCGGGCGGCGCGCTGGCCCTCGCGGGCCGTGCTGCTGCGCGGCGACGTGGCGGGCAGCGCGCTGCTGAACACCGCGGCGATCCTCTGCCTGTACGTCGGTCTGCGGCATGCGCCGGCCGCGATCGTCTCGGTCCTCTACAACCTGCAGGTGCTGGTCGTGCTGGTGGCCGGGCCGATCGTGCTCAAGAGCCGCGAGCCGCTCTCGGGGTGGGTGGCGGCCGGCGCCGCGCTCGCGCTGGCGGGGACGACGCTGATCCTGGCGGGGTAGGGCTCAGGCGCCCTGCAGCGCCCGCAGATAGCGGATCTGGCCGGCGTGGTAGATGTCGTGCGTCGCCATGCGCTGGATGCGAACCGCGAGCGGGGCGCTCTCGCCCTCGCGTGTGCGGGCCAGGTCCTCGTCCGAGCGGGCGGCTACCCATGCCCTGATCTCCTCGGAGATCTGGCGCAGGGCCGCCACGTCAGCCTGCCACGCCGCGTCGTCGCCGGACGGGTCCTGCCAGTCGGCGCGCTCGATGGCGTCGTAGTCCGGCCGGCGACCGTTCCAGTCGTCCAGGGCCGCGCGCTTCCAGCGGGCCACATGCTGGACGATCTGCCAGACCGAGTGACGCTCCGGGCCGGGCCTCCAGCCGGCCTGCGCCGCGGTGAGCCCGTCGATGGCCATCGCGAGCGACGGCTGCCACGCTTCCTTCTCGAAGGTGTACTCCAGGTGGGCCAGGACGATGTCCCTGAGTGTGGTCATGGCGACTCCTTCCAGCTCCGGCCGGGCTCCGGTGAGCAAATTCGCCGAGCCTTTAGACAGACGCGCTGGGGTCCCCTGCAGGGCTCCCGGGCATTGCGCCGAAACACCGTCAGGACGCGGACCGCTCGGACCGACGGTACGGGAGGACGGGTGTGTCACCCTGGCTCTGCCTGCTGCTGGCGCACCTGATCGCCGACTTCATCCTGCAGCCCTACGAGCTCGTGAGACTGAAGACCCGGTCGGCGGGTCAGATGATCCACGCCGGCATCCACGCCGCGGTGACCGCGGCGCTCATCGTGCCGCTGTCTGCGCGCGGGTGGACGATTGCGGCCCTGGTCGGCGTCGTGCACTACGGCATCGACTACATCAAGGTCCGGGCGGGCTACGCGACCGGCCCGGCGTCGTTCGCGGCGTTTACGCTGGATCAGGCGGTGCACCTGGCGGCGCTGGCGCTGGTTCTGCTGATCGCGGGCGTCCCGTGGGACGCACAGTGGGCCTTCGCGTCGGCGCAGCTGACGGCCGCGATGTTCTACGGAATCCCCTACGTGGCCGTCACGTTCGCGGGTGCGATCGTGCTCTACCAGCTGGCGGTAGCGTACCGCACGCGGTCCCGACCCGAGGACTTGCTCGCGCCCCTGCCGCGCCTGGCGGGGTACCTCGAGCGCGGCGGCGTGCTCACGGTGCTCCTGTTCGGCGGGCCCGGCGCCTGGTGGCTCGTGGCCGCATGGTACCTTGCCCGCGTGGTGCTGGCACGTGGGCGGCGGGGCCGGCTGGCCGAGATCGGTGGGAATCTGGCCATGACGCTGGCGTTCGGCCTGCTCTTCCGGTCATGAGGTGTCGCTCAGGCCCGATTCATGACGACGCCCGCCGGTGACGTGCAGCGCGAGCGTCGGGTCGCGACGATGCTCTTCGCCGACTCCTGGAGCGGCTGGAGGCGGATCGCGCGGCGGCCCGGGCGGGCTGAGTGTCGCGCAGGAGGCGGCGGCGCCGGGTGGAACTCGCACGCGCAGGGGGATGCACCCACCGGAGGCATGAGGAATGAACGGCAAAGGCGGCGATGAGATTGTCGATATCCTCTCCGGGCTGGCGCTGTTCGCGGACCTGACGCGGCCGCAGCTCCAGGCCGTCTCGCACACGTTCGACGAGGAGTGGTTCACCGAGGGCCAGCGGATCCTGCGCCAGGGATTTGCGGGGTCCAACTTCTACGTCATCCTCGACGGCGAGGCGGCGGTGCGCATCGACGGCGAGACCCGGGCCACGCTGGGGCGCGGGGACTTCTTCGGCGAGGTCTCGGTGCTGCTCGGCGAGCCGCCCACGGCGGACGTCGTGGCCCTGCGGCCGCTGCGCTGCATCGCCCTCGGGGGGCCCGAGATCGAGCAGTTCCTGATCAGCTACCCGCGTGTCATGTACCGGATGCTCCAGGCGCAGGCCCGTCGGCTGCGCAACGCAAACCGATGGCGGAGCTGACCCGGCGACCCTACCCGCCCGGTCGCTACCCGGTGATCGTGATCGGCAGCGGCCCCGGCGGGCTCCAGATGACGTACGCGCTGCGCCGGCTGGGCGTGCCGCACGCGGTGCTGTCGGCGGACGCCGAGCCCGGGGGCATGTTCCTGCGCTACCCGCTCTTCCAGCGGCTCAACACGTGGTCCAAGCCCTTCGGGCCCGCGGATCGGGCCAGCCGGCAGTATGCCTGGTTCGACTGGAACAGCCTGATCGCCGACGAGGCGCCGCTCCGCTCGCTGGTCCCGCAGTTCATGGACGGGAGCTCGTACTTCCCCTCGCGCACCGAGATGGCCTCGGGGCTGGCCGCCTTCGCCACGCGTGCGGGGCTCGAGGTGCGCTACGGGTGCCGATGGGAAGGCACGCGCCGCGACGGCGCCGAGTTCGTGCTGGTCACCAGCGACGGAGAGTACCGCTGCCGCTTCGCGGTGTTCGCGGTGGGCATGGCCGAGCCGTGGATTCCCCCGATTCCGGGATTGGACGCGGCGCCGCACTATGTCAAGGTGATGCCGGCGCGGGTGTACGCCGGGCGCCGCGTGTTCATCGTGGGCAAGCGCAACTCGGCCTTCGAGGTCGCCGACGCGCTGCTCCCCTGGGCGCGGCTGATCGTGTTGGCCTCGCCCCGGCCGCCGCTGCTCTCGGTCCTGGCCGCGGGCGCGGGCGTCCGCGCAAAGTACCTGGTGCCCTACGAGGACCATCTGCTCGGCGGTGGCGTGTTCGTGCTCGAGGCCTCGATCGACCGCGTGGAGCGCACGGCCGACGGCTGGCGCGTGTCCACGTCGGGGACGCACGGCGGCGCCCGGACCTTCGACGTGGATGACGTGATCGTCGCCACGGGCTTTACGAGCCCGCTCGGCGACCTGCCGGCGCTCGGTGTGGCGACCTTCTACCACGACCGGTTGCCGCGGATGAACCCCTTCTGGGAGAGCACATCGCTTCCCGGCATCTTCTTCGCCGGCACGATCACGCAGGGGGCCTTCGGCATCCGCAAGCACGGCGGTGCGGGCAACTCCGCCGGGGTCGCGGGGTTCCGGCACAACGCGGGCGTGCTGGCCGTTCACCTGGCCGACCGGCTCGGTGTCGAGATGCCGCGCCAGACACTGCGGGCCGAGGATGTCGTGCCCTACCTGCTGGCGGAGGCGACGCATGCGCCCGAGCTACTCAACCAGAAGGGGTACCTGGCGCGCGTCGTCTCGCTCGACCGGGCCCAGGGGATCCGCGACGAGGGCATCCTGCCGCTGGCCCACTTCGTCGATGAGGCCGGCGCGGACGCCGTGGCGATCGTCGTCGAGACCGACAAGGACGGGCAGCACCACCCCACCGCGTACGTGCGGCGCGGCGGGCAGGTCACCGAGCACGAGCTGCCGGGCGACTCGATGCTGAACTACGAGGGCGGCGCCCACCGCGCGCCGCTGCACGCCGCGCTTGGCGGGTTGCTGTAGCCCGGCTAGTGGCGCGCGTGGTCCGTGGCCGCGCGGAGCCGGCGCGCGACCGCGCGGAGGACCGCCAGCGCGATCTTGGGGTGGCGCTCCATCAGTCGCGCAAAGTCCCACGACGCGAGCGCCAGGCACGTCGTCGGGTCCTCGGCGATGACGTGGGCCGCGCGCGGTGCCTGGTCGATGACCGACAGCTCGCCGAAGAACCCGCCCGGGCCGAGCCGCTCCAGGACGCGACCGCCACGGACGACCCGCACGCGGCCGCTCGCCACGACGTAGAATCCGGTGCCCACCTGTCCCTGGCGGACGATGTACTGCCCGGCCGGGTACGAGACGTCCACCGCGGCGTTGGCGATGACCCCCAGGGCGCGCGCGGTCACACCCGAGAACAGCTCGACGCCGCGCAACAGTGCGAGCTTCTCCTTCCGGGTCATGGACATGCGGGTGTTCCTCTCACTGCAGGTCACCGGGCACGAACGAGCGGAGCGCCTCGTCGCAGAGCCGCTGGCGATCGCGCCAGAGCGCGAGCGGCGCGGCGCAGACGGCGTAGTGCAGGCCGCGGGGGCCCGTGACCAGCAGCCCCAGCGATGCCCACTCGATCCCGCGCGTGGACCCGGTCAACTCGAACCGGTACCAGGCCACGGCCGCGCCGTCCTCGGACGTGCGCTGGAAGCCCGAGACGCCGTGCATGGGAAGCAACGTCATGGCCAGCCGCCGCACCTGCCCCTCGGACAGCGGGCCGGGATCGGGTCGGGACATGACCACCAGGAACTCGGTGGCCGACGTCTCCGGGCTCTCGCCGGCCGGCGGCGCGGTCGGCATGAACCACACGCGCCGCCCGTCGTCCGACTCCACGCGATGCCAGCCACCCGGGTGCGAGATGCGGAAGCCGTGCGCTTCGCTGGCGAACGGCACCAGCGCCGGGGCGCGGGCCGGCGTCCGGCTGCAGGCGACTGTCAGGAAGGCGGCGGTGAGCAGGGCGGCGGCGCGGCGGTCCACGGCTATCCCTCTACGCCGCGCGGTGGCGTGGGGCCTGCTTGCCCGACGCGCGTGCGACGCGCATGATGGCAGGGGAGGTAGAGGATGACCGAGGTGCGGCTCGACCCCTCCGTTGCCGGCGCGCTGTGCCTGGCGGTCGTGGAGGCCGAGGAGGTCACCGTGCGGGAGCACGATCCCGCGGTGTGGGCGGAGATTGACGCGCTGGCCGCGCGGCTGCGCCGGGCGCACGAGGGCGCCGAGCCGGCGCAGATCGAGGGACTGCGTCCGGCGCGCGAGTTGTACCGGCGTACCGGCGTCGATCCGACCAAGCTGCGTCCCTCGTCCGAGGCGCTGCTCCGTCGCGTGCTCCGCGGGGGGGAGTTGCCGCGCATCAACAGCTTCGTCGACACGAACACCCTGTGCTCGCTCGACTTCCTGCTGCCGATCGGCCTGCACGACCTCGACCACGTCGAGGGGGGCATCACGCTGCGCCTGGGCCGCGCGGGCGAAGGGTACCAGGCGATCGGCAAGGCGTGGTACAGCGTCGAGGGCCGCCTGACCGCGGCCGACGCGCGGGGCGCGTGCGGCAGTCCGACGAGCGACTCGCAGCGCACCATGATCACGCTC
>JAVHMA010000016.1 GCA_031081715.1 Armatimonadota bacterium
GCGATCTCCCGGTTGGCGAGGCCCTCGGCCAGGAGCTGCAGGACCTGATGCTCGCGCTGGGTGAGGTCCTCGACCAGGGGGTCCGGCTCGCGGCGGGCCACCGGCGCGGCCAGCGCCGGATCGAGCACCACGAGCCCGGCGGCGGCGGCCGATGCCGCGGCTGCTAGGACGTCCGGGTCCGCGTCGCGCGGAAGGATCCCGTGCGCGCCACCAGCCAGGGCCCGTGCGGCCTGCGCGGAATCTGCGACCAGCACCACGACGGGCGGGCCGCCGGCGTCTGCTGCCGCAAGCCGCTCGCGCGCGAGGCCCCCGGCGCCCGGATCCCAGAAGACCACGTCGGGACCGACCGGGTCCGCGAGATGGCCGCCACCGGGCGCCGGCCCGCTCCCCACGACCTCCACGTCCCGCCGGCCGCGCAGCAACGCTTCCAGACCGTCACGCGCCGCGTCGTCGCCCGCGGCGACGAACACACGCACCGCGCTCATCGGATACGGGCCAACGCGAGGCCGCGGCGCGGTATTCCGTGGCGGGGCTAGGCTGGCCCTGCGGCCGCTCGGGCTCCGCAAGCTCTGGCGGCTGCGGCGCCTGCCCCCACGCGGGCGCAGTGACGGTCGCGGCAATCGCCGCGCTCACGATCAGCAAGCACACCGGCAGGCGGGACGCGCGTCGGCGCGCGTGCCGCACAACGGCCGCGGGGCGCAGGCGAAGAGGAGCGGCGGACGTGCGACGGCGGAGGCGCATGGCGCCTCCGCCGCGCGGCCCGGACGCGCGGACGCCTACTGGTCAACGCTCTCCCTGGTGGATCGGCCCGCGCTCGTCGAATCGATCACCGCGAACTTTGTCAGGGCCGGGCGCCGGAGCAGCGAGGCGGCCACCAGGCAGGCCTGGGTCAGCCCGAGCGGGAGCGCGCCGACGTCGACCGCCTCGTCGCGCGTGTGCGCGCCCTCGCCCCGCGCGAGCCCCAGGCAGACCGCCGCGGCCCCGTGGCTCAGCGGCACGTTCGCGTCGGTGCTGCCGGACTCCCACTCCACCGGTACGCCGACCGCCTCGGCCGCGGCATTCACCACGCTGAAGAGCGGGTGGCCGTCGGGCAGCCGGCCGCCTGGCCGGTCGCCCACGACCTCCACCGAGACCTCCACGTCCGATGCCGCGGCGACCGCCGCCGCGAGGTCGCGGACCGTCCGGTCCAGCGCGTCCAGCGCCGCCGGATCTTCCGATCGCATGTCGAGCAGCAGGCTGGCGGAGGCCGCGATCGAGTTGACGGTCGTGCCGCCGCGCAGCACGCCGACGTTGTAGGTCGTGCGCGGCTCCCGCGGCGGGCGGATCGCCGCGATCTGATCCACGAGCCGGCCGATCGCGTGCACCGCGCTGGGCCGGCCGAAGTCGAGCCAGCTGTGGCCGCCGGCCGCGCGGTAGCCCACTTCGAGTCGCCGCGAGCAGACGCCGGCGTAGACCGCGCGGTTGAACGTGGCACCTTCGAGCACGATCCAGGCATCAGCCCGCGCGCCGTAGCGGTCCCACGCGGCGCGCGCGCCGCGCAGGTCGCCCAGGCCCTCCTCGCACGTGTTCGCCACCAGCACGAGCGTGCCGCGGCCGGGCAGCGCCCGGAGCGCGCCTCCGAGCCACAGGAGGCCGGCGACCCCCAGGCTGTTGTCCCCGATGCCGGGGGCACGCAGGACCGCGCCCTCACGGCGCACCCGCACGGGCACATCCGCCTCGAACACCGTGTCCAGGTGGGCCGTCAGCACGACCGTCGGGCCGTCTGCGGCACCGGGCAACTCCGCGACGACGTTGCCGGTCTCCTCCAGGCGCGGGGCGCCCAGCCCGAGCGCGCGCATGCGGCGGAGCACGTGGCGCGCCCGGCGGGCTTCGTGAAACGTGGGCGCCGGGATCTCGCAGATCGCCACGGCGTCGACGATGACCTCCTCGGTGCGGGCGGCTAGCGCTCGGGCGAGCCGCGTCAGGTCCGCGGGTACGGCCATGCCCAGGAGGTTCTCGGCCGCGGCCGCCCGCTCCTCGACAGGAGGGGCCACCCTCCGTTCCCCAGAACGAGCACGTCAGTTCAAGGCCGGAGCGACGCGATGACAGTGCTCGTGCTCGGTCAGGACGACGTCGGGAACCTGCTGCCGATGGGCGAGTGCATCGCCGCGATGGAGCGCGCGCTCGCCGCGCTCTCGGCCGGCGAGGCGGTGATGCCGCTGCGCTCGATCATGTGGCTGCCCGGCCGCAGAGGCGCGCTCGGCACCATGCCGGCGTTTCTCCCCGAGGCCGGGGTCTTCGGCCTCAAGGTGATCAGCGTCTTCCCCGACAACCACGGCACGCCGTTCGACGCTCACCAGGGCGCGGTCATGCTCTTCGAGGCGGCGCACGGCCGCCCGCTGGCGCTGGTGGACGCCACGGCGATCACCGCCATCCGCACCGCGGCGACGAGCGCGGTGGCGACGCGCCTGCTCGCCCGCGAGGATGCCGGCGACCTGGCGCTGCTGGGGTCGGGTACGCAGGCCCGGACGCACCTCGAGGCGATGCGCGCGGTCCGCCCGCTACGCCGCGTGCGCGTCTGGAGCCGCACCCCCGAGCACGCCGAGCGCTTCGCGGCGGTCGAAGGCCGCCGGTGGGGCATGGCGATCGAGGCCGTGCGGTCGGCGCGCGAGGCCGTCGCCGGGGCCGATCTCATTTGCACGGTCACGGCCGCACGCGAGCCGGTGCTGCTCGGCGACTGGATCGCTCCTGGTGCGCACGTCAACGCGGTCGGGTCCAGCGTGCCGTTCGCGCGCGAGCTCGACACCGCGGCCGTCCTCCGCGCGCGCCTGGTCGTGGACCGCCGCGAGTCCGCGCTGCAGGAGGCCGGTGACTTCCTCATCCCCCGGCAGGAGGGCGCGGTCACCGACGACCACATCCGGGGCGAGCTCGGCGAGCTGCTGCTCGGCCGGACGGCGGGCCGCACCGCGCCCGGGGAGGTCACGCTGTTCAAATCGCTGGGGCTGGCAGTGGAGGACCTGGCCGCCGCCCACCACGTCTACCGTCGGGCGCTGGAGGCGGGACGCGGCGCGCACGTGGAGCTCGGCGGGGCCAGCCGCGCCGGCGCCGCGGGCCCGCCCTAGTCCGGCCGGGCCGCGAGCCGCAGGGCCGCGCCGCGGGGATCGGCCTCCGGGCGCGGGCCGCGCAGCAGGTAGGTCGTCATCATCCCCTTGCCCTTGATCGCCACCGGGCCGCGCGGCTCGAACGCGAAGCAGTCGGCCAGCCGCTGGTAGGTTTCCGGCGAGACCTGGATCACACCGGGCAGGCCGTGCGACTCCATCCGGCTCGCGGTGTTCACCGTGTCGCCCCACAGGTCATAGATGAACCGGTGCTGACCGATCACGCCGGCCACCACAGGGCCCGTGCTGATCCCCACCCGCAGCTCGAGCGGCAGCCCGGCGCGCGCCGCGCACCCCCGGATCGCGTCCTGCATCCCCAGCGCCATGGCCGCTACCGCGTGCGCGTGGTCGGCTCGTGGCCGCGGCAGGCCGCCGACCACCATGTAGGCGTCGCCGATGGTCTTGATCTTCTCGAGGCCGTGGCGCTCGGCGAGCTGGTCGAACGTCGAGAAGATGTCGTTGAGCATCTGCACGAGGTCCCGCGGGGCGACGCCGGTCGAGTGACGCGTGAAGTCGACGATGTCCGCGAAGAGCACGGTGACCTCGGCGTAGTGGTCGGCGATCGCCGCGGGGTCCCGCTTGAGGCGCTCGGCGATCGGCGCTGGCAGGACGTTCAGCAGCAGCCGCTCTGAGCGCTCCTGCGCGCGCTCCTTCTCGCGCACAAAGTGTCGGACGACGAGATAGGTAATCGACGCGAGGCCGGCGATGTTCATGACGAAGAACCCCCGGGCGACCGTCTCCGCGACCGGGGCGGCCGCCTCGGCCGCCCGGCCGTCCAGGATCCCGGAGGCGACCGCCAGCCCCAAGAACGCCCCGAGCCATCCGACCGCCGCCCGGGGCCCAGCGAACAACAACGCGCCGAGGGGCGCCATGAACGCCCACATCATCACCGCGCCCGACGCGGCAAACCCACCCAGCGCCCACTGGGTGGCGAACGGCAGCACCAGGATCAGCAGCAGCTGTCCGAAGCGGAACGCGCGGTAGTCCCCCGCCACCGCGAAGTGCAGCAGCGTGCCCGCGGACAGCACGGAGTAGGCGAGCGGGATCGACGCGGGCCCGCGCAGCCCGAGGAGAGCGTAGCACGCGCTCCACACCAGTCCGGTGACGATAATGAGCCCGGCGGCGATGGTCAGCGTAGACTTGCGGAGCCGCTCGTCGTCGGAGTCCTGCGGCCGAACGCCGACGGACGCGAACCGGGTGATCGCCTGCGCGAGCCGCTGGTGCATGCGGGCCCCTTCGGGCCGCGGCCGGGCTCTCCTGCTCGCGGGCGTCAGGCGCTCGGGGTGGCCAGCGCCGCGGGCCGCGGCCGGGCCGTCCCGGAGGCGATCTCCTGCCAGAAGTGGCAGGCGACGACCTGGCCCCCGCCCGCGGGCTCGCGGCGCGGCGCCTCGGTGCGGCAGCGCTCCTGCGCGAACGGGCAACGGGGGTGGTAGCGACACCCGGGGGGCGGCTGGAGCAGGCTCGGCACGTCGCCTGCCACGAGCCGGGCCGCCGCGGCCAGCTGGTCGCGGGCACCCAGGCCGGGCCGCAGCACCGAGGCCACGAGCCCCTGCGTGTAGGGATGCCGGGGCCGCGCGAATAGCGCGTCGGTCGGCCCCTCCTCCACAATCTGGCCGAGGTACATGACGGCGACCCGGTCGCTGATGTGCCGGGCCACGGCCAGGTTGTGGGAGATGAACAGGTAGGCGACCCCGAACCGCGCCCGGAGGTCGACGAGCAGGTTCAGCACCTGCGCCTGCACCGACACGTCGAGCGCGGAGACGGGTTCATCGCAGACCACGAGCTTCGGCCGCGTGACCAGCGCCCGCGCGAGCGCGACCCGTTGGAGCTGGCCGCCGCTCAGCTGACTCGGGCGCTGCCGATCGTAGATCGCGTCAAGCCCCACGAGCGCGAGCATCTCGCGGGCCGCGCGGGCCGCCTCCTGCGGGCCGGCCAGGCGGTGCACCCGCAGCGGCTCCTCGACGATGCGGCGGATCGCCATCCGCGGGTCGAGCGACCCGCGCGGGTCCTGAAAGACGATCTGCATGTGCCGGCGCATCGCGCGCAGCGGCTCGCCGTCGAGCGCGGTCAGGTCCTGCCCCATGAACGCCACGCGCCCCGCGGCTGGGCGCACGAGCTGCAACAGCGCGCGGCCCAGCGTCGATTTCCCGCAGCCGCTCTCGCCGACCAGGCCGAGGGTCTCGCCCGGGCCGATCTCGAGACTCACGCCGTCCACGGGCACGATCACCGCTCCGCCGCGCACCGAGAACCGCACGGTGACGTCGCGGGCCTGCATGAGTGGCGCGGCGGGCGCCGGGGCAGGCGGCACGACGGTCATCGCCGGCCGCCCGCGGGGATCGGCGCGGGCGCGGGCCGGACGCCGTCGGCCGAGAGCCAGCAGAGACTGATGTGCTCGGTCGCCAGCGCCACGGCGGGCGGCGTCTCCTGGCGGCACCGGTCCATGACGTAGGCGCAGCGCGCCGCGAACCGGCAGCCCCCCACCGGGCCGACCACGGGCGCCGGCTGGCCGGGGATGGGCACCAGGGGCTCGTCGCGCGGCTGATCGAGGTCCGGCACCAACCGCGTCAGCGCCGCCGAGTACGGGTGGCCAGGCCGCTCGAGAATCTCCTCGACGCTCCCCCGCTCGACGATCCAGCCGCCGTACATGACCAGGACGCGCCGGCTCGTGGCCGCGATCACGCCCAGGTCGTGGCTGATCATGATGAGCGACATGCCCAGCTCCCGCTGCAGCCGCTCCAGGAGCACCAGCACCTGGGCCTGCACGGTCACGTCGAGCGCGCTGGTCGGCTCGTCGGCGATCAGCAACTTGGGCTCGCAGGCGATCGCGATGGCGATCATGATGCGCTGGCGCATGCCGCCGCTGAACCGGTAGGGCAAATCGTCGGCACGCCGGGCCGGGTCGGGGATGCCGACGAGTTCCAGCAGCTCCTCGGCGCGCCGCCGCGCGGCGACGCGCGAGAGCCCGCGGTGGGTGCGCAGGCTCTCGGCGATCTGCTCCCCCACCGGGAGCGCGGGGTTGAGTGATGTCAGCGGGTCCTGGAAGACCATCCCGATTTTAGCCCCGCGGACCTCGCGCAGCTCGGCCTCCGAGAGCCGCAGCAGGTCCGTCCCCTCGAACAGCACCTGCCCCGAGACGGCGACACGGGCCAGCGGCGGGAACAGACGCAGCACCGAGAGCATCGTGACGCTTTTCCCGCTCCCGCTCTCGCCGACGATGCCGACGGTCTCCCGCGGCGCCACCGAGAACGACACGTCGTCGACCGCGCGCAGCAGGCCCCGCGGCGTCTCGAACCGCACGCGCAGGTTGCGGACGTCGAGCAGCGGCTCCTGGATCACGCCGCGCTCCCGCTGGCGACCTCGAAGCGCCGCGCCAGCATGTTGAAGGCGAGCACGGCCAGGCCCAGCAGCACGCCCGGCATCGTCACCAGCCACCAGGCCACGGCCAGGTAGGGGCGGCCGCGCGCGATCAGCAAGCCCCAGGTGACGTCCGGCGGCTGCACGCCGATGCCCAGGAAGCTGAGCCCGGCCTCCGCGAGCATCACGTGGCCCACCTCGATCACCGTCAGCACGGCGACGCGCGGAGCCACGTTGGGCAAGATATGCGACCACAGCACCTGGGGACCGGTGCAGCCGGTGGCGACCGCCGCCTCCACGTAGAGCGTCTCGCGCAGGCGCAGGGTTTCCGCCCGCACCAGCCGCGCGAACGCCGGCCAGACGAGCGCCGGGAGCAGGATGATGACGTTGAAGACCGACGGCCCCAGCACCACCAGGAACAGGATCGCCACCAGGAACATCGGCATCGCGGTCTGGGCCTCGGCCAGGCGCATGACCAGCCGGTCGACCGAGCCCCCGTAGTACCCGGCGGCCATACCCAGGCCGACCCCGATGACGAGGCCGATGAAGGTGGCGGTGACGCCGATGAACAGCGACAGGCGCGTCCCGGCGATCATCGTCGAGAGCAGGTCGCGGCCGAGCGGGTCGGTGCCCAGCAGATGGAACCCGCGGGACGAGGTCGCAAACGGCGGCAGCAGCCTGGCGCCGACGTCCTGGGCGGTCGGCGCGTAGGGCGCCAGGGCGTCGCCGGTCAGGGCCAGGAGCACGAGTGCGACGATCACCGCCGGCCAGAACAGGTCGCCCGCGCGCGACAGCGTCGCCTGACGCGCGAGCGCGCGCGCTTCCTCGATGTCCTCGTTGCGGCCGAGCCGCGCGTCCAGCATGGCGGCTACGCGACCCGCAGCCGCGCGTCCATCAGCCGGTAGCCGATGTCGACCAGGGCGTTCGTGGCCACGACGAACGCGCCGGCGATGATCACCGCGCATTGGAGGACCGGGAAGTCGTGGCGGTTGGCCGCGTTGATCATCAGCTGCCCGATGCCCGGCCAGGCGAACACGACCTCGACTGCGAACGCCGCGCCGCCGAGCATCCGCACGTACTCCCAGCCGATCGTGGTCGCCACCGTGACGCTCGTGTTGCGCAGCACGTGCTTCCAGAGGATCAGCCGGTCGGGCAGCCCCTTGCTGCGGGCGACCATCGCGTAGGGCTTGGTCATCTCCTCGAAGGTTGCCGACCGCACCAGCAGGTGGATGCGCCCGCCGTGGACCACCGCCAGCGTGACCGCGGGGAGCACCAGGCTCTGCCACCCCGTAAACCCCGAGGTCGGGAACAACTGGATGCGGACCGCGGCGACCGCGATGAGGATGAGACCCACCCAGAAGCTCGGCACCGAGACCGCGGCGACCGTGAGGAAGTTGGTCGCGCGGTCGAACCGCGACCCGGCCCAGAACCCGGCGAGCGTCCCGTTAATGCCGCCGAGCAGCCCGGCGAGCACGAGCGCGGTCGCGGTCAGCAGCAACGTGAACGGTAGCGCCTCGAGCACGATCGGGAGCGCCGGGCGGTACTGCCAGAGCGACTCGCCGAAGTCGCCCCGGAGCAGGTGGCCGAAGTAGTCCACGAACTGCACGTACAGCGGCCGGTCGAGCCCGAGCAGCCGGCGCAGGTTCTCGATCTCCTCGGGCGTGGCGTCCACCGGCGACATGAGCGCCGCGGGGTCGCCCAGTCCGTAGCCCAGCAGAAAGATGACCACGGTAACCAAGAGCAAAATCCCCAGCCCGTCGCGAATCCGGGTGACCACGAACCGACCCGGCGACTGCGCGTGCACGCGATCTCCCTCCAGGTGGGCGGCCGGCGCCGCGGGCCGAGCCCGCGGCGCCGGCGTGCCGACGGCCTACCGCACCAGCCGCATATCGGCGATGCGGACCTCATCGTCCAGCCGGTTCCGCCACTGGATGCGGGCGGAGAGGCCGTAGATGAGATTCTGCTGCAGCAGGTAGATCGAGTACGGGTTTTCGTTCAGGATCTGCCAGACCTGCTGGTACATCTCGTCGCGCGCGCGCTGGTCCACGGTGCCGTTCGCACGCGTCATCAGCTCGTCGATGCGCGGGTCACAGATCTTGCTAGAGGTGCCCCGGCACGTGATGTGCGCGATGATCCGGGAGCCGTCGAACCACTCGTTGGAGTTCCAGCCGTACTTGAGGTCGAAGGCGCCCGGCCGGTCGCCGGGGATCCGTCCCAGGTTCTGGTAGGCGGTCCACTCGTGGAGCTGCACGCGCGCCTGGATACCGACCTGCGCGAGCTGCTGGGCCACGTACTCCGAAGTTTCCTCGCCCTTCAGGTAGCGGCCGATCGGCGTGTTGAGCACGACCGCGAAGCCCTGCGGGAAGCCGGCCTCGGCCAGGAGCTGACGGGCCCGCGCCGGGTCGTAGGGGAACGGGCGCAGGTTGGGGTTGAAACCCACCATGCCCGGGGAGAGGTGCTGGGACATGTTCGGTCGGGCGTGCCCCTGGTAGATGGTCCGCGCCAGGCGCTCCTTGTCCACCGCCAGGTTCATCGCGATCCGCACCCGCGGGTCGGCCATCTCGCGCTTGTGGGTGTTGAAGGCGATGTAGCTGTACTCGGGCGCCGGGTGCGAGACGTGCTTGGGCGCGAGCTGGATCTGCTCCGGGAGCAAGTCGAGGACGACGTCCACCTCGCCCGCCCGTAGCGCCAGCAGCTCGGTCTGCTTGTCCGGGATGATGCGGACGACCACCTCGCGGATCGTCGGCTTGGGCCCCCAGTAGTTGTCGTTGATCGCGATCCGCATCTCGCGGCCGCGCACCCACCCCAGGAACCGGTACGGCCCGGTGCCCACGGGCCGCCACGCGAAGTCCCGCTGCTGCGACGCCCGTGGCGGGACCATCGGGAGCGAGGTCATCTGGACCGGAAGCGTCGCGTTCACGCCGGAGGTAAGGACCTCCACCGTGTACTCGTCCACGACCCGCGCACCGGCGATGCCCACCGTGTAGGAGCCGCGCGTCGTGCGGTAGTTGCGGTCGATGATGCGGTTCACGCTGTAGGCCGCGACCTCGGCGTTGAACGGCTCGCCGTTGTGGAACGTGACTCCGCGCCGCAGCCGGAACCGCCAGGTCGTGGGGTTCACGGCCTCGTAGGACTCCGCGAGCAGCGGCACCAGCCGCCCGGTCCGGTCACGGTCGAGCAGGGTCTCGAAGATGTTCCCGCTCACCACGCGCGAGTGCCGGTCGTTGACGGCCTGCGCGTCGAGGGTCGCGGGCTCGGTCGTGATGGTGAGGACCACCGGGCGCGTTGCCGTCCCGGCGAAGGCGCCGCCGAGCTCCAGCCACGGCCCGATCGCCACGAGCGCCACCGCCAACCCGACCGCGGTCAGCACCGCGGCCCGCGGCAGCACGAGCTTGGACACTGGCATCGTCACGTCACCCCCCCTTGAGGTGTCCTGCTGAATCGAGCGCCGTTCGATACCCATGGGCCCCGTCACGCTCAGAACTCCACGGTCGTGCTCTTCCACCGGGCGGCGCGTCGCTCGAGCGCCTTGAGCGACTCGCTGATCGCGGTGCCGATCAACAGCAGCGTGACGACCGGCACGAAGTACTTGGCGGTCTGGAACGTATTCCCGAACAGCGCCAGCAGGTGGCCCAGGCCCGTCAGCGCCGTGTAGAGCTCCGCGACCACGGTGCCGATGACCGCGAGCGCCGCACCGATGCGCAACCCGGTGACCACGTAGGGCAGCGCCGACGGGAGCATGATGTGGCGGAAGACCTGACTCTGCCGGGCGCCGAACGAGCGGGCGGCTTCGATGAGTCCCCAGTCGGTGTTCTGCACGCCCACATAGGTGTTGATGAGGATCGGGAAGACCGCTGTGAGCCAGACGATGACCACCTTGGCCTTGATGCCCAGCCCGAACCACAGCACGATCAGGGGGATGAACGCGACCCGCGGCGTGGAGTTCATGGCGTGGACGAAGATCTCCAGGGTTTCACCGAACGGCCGGATGCCTCCCATCAGCACACCCAGCGAAACCCCGGTCAGGATCGCCAGGCTGTAGCCGCTGAACAGCACCGTCAGGCTGCTGGCGGTCGCGGCGAGGAGCTCACCGCTCCGCAGGAGCGCGACGAACTGCGGCGCGACGGCGAGCGGCGAGGGTAGCAACAGCGCTCCCGCCGGGATCGACGCCACATGCCAGGCGCCCAGGATCATCCCCAGGGCGATCAGGCGCCAGGCGGTGACACCCAGCCGCCGGTGGCCGGCCGCGCGGACGCGCGGGGCGGGGAGAACCTGCGCGCGGTCAGTGCCCATAGGCCTGGTCTCGCGCGCCCAAGTAGTAGTCGTAGAACGGGTTCGGCACACCCTGGAGCCGGGGCACGACCTCACGTACGTAGCGTTCCCGCGATCCAATCACGGTGGCGAAGTGGAACAGCAGGAGCGGGTGTGCGCCAAGCCGGTACAGCCTGACGAAGTCGGCGTGCTCGATCGCCCGGCGCTCCTCGGGATCGAGCGCCAGGCTGGCCAGCGCGCCGAAGTCGCCCGCGCGCACCGCGGCGCCGGCCTCACGGCTGGCGATCACACGGTGCAGGGCCTTACACAGGTCGTAGCTGCCCATGCGCCTCGTCGTCCCCCGGCCCCCCCAGCAACCAGGCAAACTCGGGTTGGTCCGCGACCATGCGGCGGATCCGCTCCCACAGATGCGCCCGCAACGCGACGAACTCGGACCGGGCGTGGAAGTCATACGTCCACCGGGGCCGCGGCAGCGGCACGGCCAGCACCTCTTCCACGGCCCCCGGCCGCGGCCGCATGAGGATCACCCGGTCCGCCAGGAACAGCGCCTCATCCAGACTGTGGGTGACGAAGACCACGGTCACCCGGTTCGCCTCCCAGATGCGACTGAGCGCGATCTGCATGAACTCACGGGTCTGCGCGTCCAGTGCCGCGAACGGCTCGTCCATGAACAAGATCTCCGGCCCCATCGCGAGTGCGCGGGCCAGGCCTACACGCTGCTGCATGCCGCCGGACAGCTCGTGCGGGTAGCGCTGCTCGAACCCAGCCAGGCCGACCATGCGGATGTACGTCGCCGCGCGCTGCCGCTGCTCGGCCGCGTCCTTGCCCTGGATCTCGAGGGGGAAACGCACGTTGTCGAGTACCGTCCGCCATGGCAGCAGCCGGTACGACTGGAACACGAAGCCGGCGTGCGGGCCTGGCACCGGTGGCCGCGTGCCGTCGATGAGAATCTGGCCGCGGTCGATCGGGATCAGCCCGCTCATCATCCGCAGCAGGGTCGTCTTGCCGCACCCCGACGGCCCCACCAGGCAGACGAACTCGCCGGGCATCACCGCGAACGTAACGTCGCGCAACACCTCGATGCCGGCCGCCTGGCCCTGGTCGCCCCGGCCGAACCACTTCCCGACGGCACGGACATCGATCTTGGGAATGGTGGTCACCTCACCCGAGCCTCCCCGGCGCCCGGCCCTACCGGATCTGCCGCCCGGGACTGTCGAACCGCCCGTACACGCCGATCTCCTTCAGCACCGCGTCGAGGAACCGCGTATCCGCCCAGTCCCACACCGGGATTTTGGGCACCTGTTTGAAGTCATCGGTCTGGTAGAGGAAGTCGGCGGTCCGCACGTACTCGCCGAGGTTCATCAGCCCGTTGACCGCCCACGATGTCCGGTAGATGTCCCACAGGTCGCCGAGCTCCGGCCGGCCGATGTCGGTGCGACGCCTGGCTATGGCGTCCACCCAGGCCGCCTTGTTCTCGGCGAAGTGCCGGCTGGCCTTGACGATCGCCGCGGTGAACGCGCGCACGACCTCGGGCCGCTCCCGCGCGGTCCGGAGCGTCACCGCGTTCACCTTCTGCACCAGGGGCGCGGCGTTGTGAAACGCCTCGTGGTCGAGCAGGACCTTGATGGTGCGGGCGGTCCGCACGGTCATCCATGTGCCGACCGAGAACGTCGTGGCGTCCACGCGGCCGGCCACCACCGCCTGCGCGCGCACCGACGGCGCCCCGACGCCGACGAACCGCAGCTCGTTAGCGCCGATGCCGTGTTGCGCCAGCACGAGCTCGGTGAGCGAGTAGTCCAGGCTGCCCAGGCGCGCAACCGCGTAGGTCCTGCCTCGCAGGTCTGCCACGGCGCTCAGGTCCGGCCGCGAGACGATCTGGAAGTACAGCCGGGCGTCGGGCGAGTGGATCGCGCGCAAATCCAGGCTCCGGGTCGCGACGAGCCGGATGACCTCCTCGGTCGCCACGTTGCCGATGTCGAGCTCGCCGGTGCGCAGCGCCGTGAGGATCGGCGGCGTCCCCTGGACCTCCACCACGTCGACGTCGAGCCCCTCGCGCTCGTAGAAGCCCAGGTCTTTGGCGAGCCAGAGCACCGAGTTGGGCAACAGCGCGACCGGCGTCGAGGCGACCCCCAGCCGCAGGCGGATCAGCCGCGGCGCCGCCGCGCCCTCCTGGGGCACGAGCAGGCCTGCGACCCACGCGAGACAGACCACCGCCAGCACCATCACCCACACCGCCCGGGCGCTCCTCCTGCGCGACATCGTCGTCACTGCTCCTCACCTCCGCCGGGTCCGCTCTGTTTACGACCACCACCACGCCGCAAACGGGCACGCGCCCCACGCCGGGACCTGATGGAACTCCAACAGGTCCGGCGGCCGGGTGCCCACCACGCCGAGCAGCATGTCGTAGTTGAGGAACTCCACGGTGGAGTTGCCGGCGGCGTACAGCCGCTCGACCGTGATCGCCAGCAGATCGTCCACGCGGCCGGCCCGCATCAGCTCGAGCACGGCCCGGTCGAAAGCCTCATCGCGCTGCCCCATTCGCGGTCCGCCGACGTCCAGCGAAAGGTTGAATGACGCGATCACCGCTACCCGCGCGTCGTCGGGCCGCTCGCGCACGGCACGGTGGATGAGCGCACCCACCTCGTAGAAGCGGTGCGGCGAGGGCAGCGGGTAGACGAACAGGTTGGTGAAGATCGGGACGATCGGCAGGTCGGCCTCGGGCCGCAGGCCCGCGAGCGGCACGCAGAACGCGTGGTCCAGGTCGAACTCGCGCGCCTGCGCCAGGTCGATGTTCCCCCTAAGGCCCGCCTCCAGCAGGTGACCGGCGAGCCCGACGTCCACGACCGCCTCGTAGCGCGGGATGCGCATGATCTCGGCCTCGTACCACAGCGGGCCCCGGGCGCGGGGCGCCAGGCCCACGCAGAACGGCGAGACATGGTCGAGAAAGAAGGTGTCCAGGTGGTCGTCGCCGATGACGATCAGCCGGTCAGGGCGCGCCTCGGCCAGTCGGCGGCGGAGCGCGTCGAAGACCGCGTCGAGGGCCTCCCGCGAGGCACCATCCGCCGCGTCGCGGTTCCAGAAGATGCGCGGGTTGTGCGTCGTCGCGATCGCCGCGACCACGGTCCCCATCCGCCGCCTCTGGCGCTCCCGCCCTCGCCGTCTCAGAGCGTGATCGGCCGCGCCTGGGCCCGGTGCGCCTGCCGCTCGGCCTCGGTGATCCACCGCTCGTAGGCGGTGATCTCGATCAGCTCGTTCTGCGCCGGGTCGCGCACGGTGCCGATCGGATCGCGCCCAGCCCGCACCTTCTCCACCTCGCGCAGGTACATCGTCCGCAGCACGAACATGCCGAAGTCGCCCTGCGGGTGCAGGTACTCCTTCTCGCGTTCGACGATCGGGCCGAGGCTGTCGATCAGGGTGGCGTCCTCGGTCGCGACGAACCGCGGGATCGTGTACCCGAGGGTCACCGACCCGTCCTCGTTGCGGTGCTTGTACTCCTTGTAGGGCTCCACCGTGACCGCCTTCCACACCGGCGGCAACGGGTCGCGCACAAACCGCCCGGGGTTGTCCGCGGGCTTGAGTGTGCAGCGCAGAATGAGCGTGGTCGTGTCGTCGATCGGCACGCTCCACCGCGCGCTCATCAACGGTGTCCCCGCCGAGCCTTCCACGTAGCGCCCCGGTGTGCCGCCGCAGCTGATGCCCGGGAACAGCAGGTGGTGCTCCCGGTAGTTCCACCGGCCGTCCCGTTCCGGCCGGTAGGCCTTGTGAACCAGGCCCCACGGCGTCTCCTCGAAGAACATGTCGGGCTCGACGTCGAGGCCCTCCAGCGAGGTGCCGCCGTGCGTGTAGGCGACGTGCAGGGGGTCCATGCCGTTCTCTACGCACTGGAGCCAGTTGCAGTTCGAGATGCCGGTGATCTTCGCGTGGCGCTCGCCCGGCGCGGCCAGGAATTGGAAGCGGGGCAATAGCGGCGCCGGCTGCGGCCCCAGGTAGGCGAAGATCAGCCCCCCGAGCTCCTGCACCGGGTAGGCCAGGTGCTGCACGCCCGCCATGTAGGCCTCGGGGTCCGGTACCTCCTTTGGCACGTAGACGAGCTTCCCGGCGACGTCGAAGGTGAAGCCGTGGTAGCGACAGCGCAGGTCCTCGCCCACGACGTTCCCCAGGCAGAGGTTCGCGCGTCGGTGCGGGCAGTAAGCGCCCAGCAGGCCGGCCTTGCCGCTCTTGCCCCGGAACAGCACCAGGTCTTCGCCGAGGACGCGGATGAACGTCGGCTTCTCCTTGAGGTCCGCGGAGACCCCCACGGGCCACCAGTAGCGCCGCAGCAGCTCGCCCATCGGCGTGCCGGGCCCCACCCGGGTCAGGATCTCGTTCTCTTCCTTCGTCGTGCCGCGCAGCTGGAGCATTTTCATCGGTACGCCTCCACGGGAAAGCGGATCTCCGTCGGCTACACCGCGGCCGGGGCGGCGTCGAGCGCCGGGTCCCACGACCGCAGCAGCCGCAGGTCGTGCATGGCTTCCTTCAGGAAGGTGAAGTTGTAGTAGGCGTGGATCGGCCGCGGGGGCAGGTTCCACTCGCGGGTGTAGATCTCCACCTTGCGTTCGTAGGGTTCCGGGGTCGTCGGTGGGACCCAGTCGTCGTGGCAGATCGTCCACACCTCGGCGGCGCGCTCGCGGGTCATTCGGGCGTCGTGCCGCAGCACACAGTCCAGCGTCTCCTCCCGGTTCTGCCGCGCGAACTCCACGCCCCGCAGCACCGCGCGCACCATCCCGCGGACCACGTCGGGGTGCCGCTCGATGACCTCGGGCGAGGTGCCGATCCCGGCCTCCGGCAGCTCGAGCAGGTCGCGCGCTGAGGCCAGGCGTCGGCCGCCCATCGCCACGGCCTCGTTCCAGTGCGGCGGGTCGCAGCAGACCGCGTCGAGTTCCCCGCGGTCGAACAGCGCCAGGCGGTAGCGCTCCGTGTCCGGCGGCTGGCCCCGGCTGTCCACCCAAGTCAGCTCCGCGGGGTCCACCCCGAAGTGCCGGAGCGCGATCTTGGCGTCAATGCCCGACCCGCCCTTGAAGTCCGCCCCGATCCGGCGGCCGCGCAGGGCCGCGTGGTCAGCGATCTCGGGCCGGGCCACCAGGACGTGCGCGGTGTACCGCGCCACGGAGATGACGTTGACTTCCTGGTCGCTGCGATCGCGGCCTTCCAGGACCGAGCGGAAGGGCCCGGACCCACACGGCGACGCGAAGACCAGCCGGCCTTCTCGCCGCCACTGGAACCGGGGGTGCTCGCCCTGGGAGCGGAAGACCGCGGCAACGTCGACCTCGAGCCCCTCCTCCCGGAAGAACCCCTTGTCCAGGGCGACCCACAGCGGGGTCAGATTGATGGGGAACGCTGGAACGAAGACGACAACAGGAGCCCGCAACGCGCCCACAGAACACCTTCCCTGTGCACCCGGCCGGCTGGCGGTGGCCCGGGTACTCGCTGGTCAGGACTTTGGATGCAGTATACGATGCGCGGATGGGTCTTCCTCCTTTGACGGCCGGCCAGTTCGTGGAGGCCGCGGGGATCCGGACCTTCTACCTGCGGGCGGGGCACGGCCCGGCCGTGCTCCTGATCCACGGCGCCGGCCCGGGCGCCTGCGCCCAGGTCGTCTGGAAGCCCACGATCCAGCCGCTGGCCGAGGCCGGCTTTGCGGTGTACGCGTACGACCAGCCGGGGTTCGGGCACAGCGCGAGCCCGGCGGACCACGGCATGGAGTTCCGCGTAACCCATGCCCGGGCGGTCATCGCCGCGCTCGGCCTGGGCCGCGTGCACCTAGTCGGCAGCTCGATGGGCGCCTACATCGCCGCGCGCCTCGCGCTGGAGGAACCCCGGGCAGGCCGGCTCGTGCTGGTGGCCAGCAGCACGCTGGCACCCGCGGGCTCGGAGGCGGCCGCGACGCGGGCGCGCGCGCATGCCCAGGAGCTGCGTGACTTCGCCCCGAGCCGCGAGGCGATCCGCACGCTCACGCTGAGCACGGTCTTCAACCAGGCACTGGTGACCGACGAGCTCGTCGAGGAGCGGCTGGCGATGAGCCTGGGCCCACGGCAGGAGGCGCACGCGATGCGGCGGCAGGCCGGCCGGCCGCGGCCGCTAGACAGCGAGCTGGCGCGCCTGGCCACGCCGACCCTGATCGTCTGGGGCCGCAACGACGCGGGCGCCGCGGTCGAGCGCGCCCCGCTGCTGCAGGCCTTGATCCCGGGCTCCGAGCTGCACGTCTTCGACCGCGCCGGGCACTGGGTGCAGTGGGATCAGGCCGCGCGGTTCGTCACGCTGGTCGCCGGGTTCCTTCGCGAAAACTCCTAGCGCGACCGGATCAGGGCGATTTGGCCGCAATCAGAAGGGACGGATGCCAGGTGCGAGTAGGGCTGCTGGGGTGCGGGGCCATCGGAACGTTCGTGCTCGAGGCGGCGGCCGCCGGGCTCACCGGCGAGGCGCGGATCGTGGCCGTGGGCGGCCGCCCCGCCTCGCCGGCCCGCGAGGTGGCCGCGCGCTTCGGTGTGCCGTACGTGGCGCCGGAGGCGTTGCCCGACTGGGACCTCGCCGCGGTGGTCGAGGCCGCCGGGCACGCGGCGCTGCGGGCGTACGGGGCCGGCTACCTGCGCCGCGGCCTGGCGCTGGTCGCGCTCAGCGCGGGTGCGCTGGCCGACGACGCGCTGTACGCCGAGCTGGAGGCGGCCGCGCGCGCGGGGCGGACCCGCATCTACGTGCCGTCGGGCGCGATCGCTGGCCTCGACACCGTCGGCGCGCTGACGGTCGGCGGCGAGGGCCGCGTAACCATCACGACGTCGAAGCCGCCGGCCGCCTGGCGGGGTATCCCCTATGTGGACGACCTGAAGGTGGACCTGGACGCGCTCGCCGCCCCGCGCGTCCTCTACGAGGGCGAGGCGCGACGCGCGGTCGCGCTCTTCCCGCAGAACGTCAACGTGGCCGCGGCGCTCAGCCTGGCTGGCCTCGGACTGGACCGGACACAGGTGCGCGTGGTCGCCGATCCGGGGATTGTCCGCAACACACACGAGATCGATGTGGACGCCCCGCGTGGTCGCCTGCACCTGCGCGTGGAGAACGTGCCGACCCCGACCAACCCCAAGACCGGCTACCTGGCCGCGCTGAGCGCGGTCGCGGCGCTGCGCAAGCTCGCCGGCCCGTGGTGGGTGGGGGTGTAGACCGATCGCCCGCGCGCACAAGTCCGACACCACGGCGCCGGCGGCGCGGCCGGTGAGCCTGTGGCCGACCTTCCTGCTCGCCACCACCCACGTCATCACGATGAACGCGATCACCCCGCTGATTCCGCTCTACGCGGTCAGCCGGGGCGCCACGCCGGCGCTGGTCGGCGTGGTGGTATCGTCGGCGTCGGCGTTGCCGCTGGTGCTCGGCGTCTGGGCGGGGCTGGCCTCGGACGTGCTCGGCTCGCGCCGGATGGCCGTGGTGGGCTCGCTCGGCTTCGTGGCCGCGACGGCCCTGCTCGCCTCGGCCACCGGCATCTCGCTGCTCATCACCGCCGCCGCGCTGGCGGGCATGGCCCACAACCTGATGGTGGTGGCGAACCAGACCGCGGTCGCCAGCGCCAGCCGCGTGGGCCGCCACGACCGCGACTTCGGCCTGTTCGCCTTCTGGATCTCGGTCGGACAGCTCCTGGGCCCGCTGCTCGGCGGGTTCCTGGCCGACCGCTACTCCCTGCAAACCGCCCTGTACGCCTGCGCGGCCGCCGGCCTTGTACCGTTCGCGATGGCGCTCTCGGTGAGCGCCAACCCGCCGGCGCGGGGCGAGGAGGCGCTGCGGCCGCTGCGCCCCGACCACGCGTACCGCGCGGCGTGGACGCTGGCGCGCCGCCAGGACGTCCGGTTCGTTCTGTGGATCGCCTTCCTGGTCATCTTCGCGTGGAGTATCCGAGCGAGCTTCCTGCCGATCTACCTGGAGTCGGTGGGGCTCACGAAGGCGCAGATCGGCATCGTGTTCTCGTGCATCGGCGGCGGCGCCACGCTGGTGCGGCCGATGATCGGCGCGCTGTCAACACGCCTCGGCCGGCGCCGCCTGCTGCTGGGCGCGGTCGCGCTGGCCACGCTCACGCTGGCGGGCATCCCGCTCCTGCGCGAGTTCTGGCCGCTGGTGGCGGTCACGCTCGTCGGCGGCGTGGGCTGGGGCGTTACGCAGCCCATGACCATCAGCCTGATCGCCGGTGCGGTGGCCGCGCAGGAGCGGGGCGTGGCGTTGAGCCTGCGGATGACCAGCAACCGCCTAGCCGAGTTGCTGAGCCCGATCATCTTCGGCGCCGTGGCGACGCGGGCCGGGCTCGGTGGCGCGTTCACCCTCGCCGCGGGCGCCATGACGGTGGGGCTGGTGGTGGTGGCGAGGGCCTTCCGGGCAACGGCGCTGGCCGCGGACCCGCACGCCGCGGTGCCAGGCCCCGGGCGGCCGGCTACCGCCGGAGCGCGTCGTCCATGACCTTGAGCAGCACGCGGACGTTCAGCGGCTTCGTCAGGTAGGCGAAGGCGCCCATGGCCATCACGCGCTCCATCTCGCTGCGCCGCGTCTCGGCGCTGATGATCACGACGGGCACGTCGCGCGTCTCGGGCGCCTCCTTCAGCCGCCGCAGGACCTCCTCGCCGGCGATGTCCGGCAGGTGGAGGTCGAGGAGAACCAGGTCGGGGTAGTGCTCGGCGGCCAGCTCGAGCCCGAGCTGGCCCTGCATCGCGGTCACCAGCCGCACGCGCACGCGCGGGGCCAGCAGCCGCTGCACGACCTCGAGGTTGGAGAGATTGTCCTCGATATAGAGGATGGTCCGGGCCTTGTCGAGCTCCGGGTGGCGCGGCGGGCTGAGCGCCTTCCGCTGCACCTGAACGTACCGCTGGACCTGGCCCTCGACCAGCGGCAGCTCCACCCAGAAGGTGCTGCCCTCGCCGAGCGTACTCTCGACGCCGATCTCGCCGCCCATGACCTCGACGAGCCGCTTCGAGAGGGCCAGGCCCATGCCCGAGCCCTCGACGTCGCTCTGCTCCGCGCCGAGTCGGTCGAACGGCGTGAACAGCCGCGCTAGCTTGTCCGCCGGGATGCCGGCCCCGGTGTCGATCACCCGCAGCACCAGCGTACGCTCGGCGGTCTCCTCCGCGGATAGCGTGACCGACCCGCCGGGCCGATTGTACTTCACCGCGTTGTTGAGGAGGTTGAGGAGCACCTGCTTCAGGCGCTGGCGGTCGGCCATGACGTGCCACGGCGCCCCTTGCGGAATCGTGCACCCCAGCTTCAGGTCGCGCGGTGTGGCCAGGGGGCCGATCAGCTCCATGCACTCGAACGCGACCTCGTCCACCGGGGTGGGCTCCTTGGACAGCGGGAGCCGGCCGGCCTCGATGCGGGAAAAGTCGTGCACCTCGTTGATGAGCGTAAGCAGGTGGTTGCCCGCGCGCAAGATCTGCTGGACCGACTCCGCCTGGTCGCGCGTCAGGGCGTCGAGCTCGAGGATCTGGGCGAACCCGAGGATGGCGTTGAGCGGGGTTCGTAGCTCGTGGGTCATGCGCGCCACGAACGCGCTCGTCCGCTCCTGGAGCGCGGCGGCGCCGTCGCGCGGCTCCGCGGCGGTAAAGACCCGCTGTGCGGAGGGCCGCTGTCCGGTCTCTGTGACCGTGGGCTCGCGCATGGAGTGTGCCCAGCCCTTGACTCCCGGAGCGGGCGGCCGCCTCCGGCGTCGCGCGACCCCGTGGCCGGTGACGGCCTTGTCTTTCCGGGACTCTAGTGGGACTATACCCGACCGCGCGGCCACCCAGACCCGCCTGCCCGCCCGGCGCAGCATGCAGGAATTCCACCACCGGGCACATAGCAAGAACAGCAAGCAGGATCCTTCACGGGAGGGAGTCACGATGCCGGACGTGGTTCGTGTCGTGGACTACTTCTATGTTGTCGCCGGCGACCGGCCGGGGGAAGGCGCCCGCGCGCTCGCCCACCTCCGCGACGCCGGCGTGAACCTGTTCGCGTTCCACGGCTTCCCCGCGGGCCGCCGCTCCCAGCTCGACTTCGTGCCGGCCGACCCGGCCGCGTTCAGGAAGGCCGCGCGCGCCGCCGGCTGGAAGGTCGTGGGACCGAAGAAGGCGTTCCTCATCGAGGGCGAGGACCGCGTCGGCGCGCTGGTGGACGCCTTCGAGGCGCTCGCCCGGGCGAAGGTGAACGTGACCGCCAGCAGCGCCGTGGTCGCCGGCGCCGGCCGTTACGGCTCGATCCTCTGGGTCAAGCCGCGGGACGTGCGGAAGGCCGCCGCCGCGCTCGGCGCACGCTGACGACGGCCTGGCCCGCTACCGCGTCGCCGCGACGCCTGAAGGCCTCTGATCGCGGGTCAGGTCGAGTTCGACCTGGGCCGCCGCCGCGTGGGGCCGCATGCCCAGGCGGCGGAGTTGCACCATGGCAGCCTGGAGGTGCTCGATGGCCTCCTTCCGGCGGCCCTGCGCGCGCAGCACCTGGCCGAGTGTCATCGTGGCCACGGCCTGGCGTGACCGGTCCCCTGAGGCCCGCCCGAGCTCGATCGCGCGCC
Organism: Armatimonadota bacterium; assembly: GCA_031081715.1. Lineage (GTDB taxonomy): Bacteria > Sysuimicrobiota > Sysuimicrobiia > Sysuimicrobiales > Humicultoraceae > Fervidifonticultor_A > Fervidifonticultor_A tertius. Next base: position 21,307 of record JAVHMA010000016.1, read on the forward strand.
GCGCCGCCCGCGCCGCCTCGGCGAGACGGTTCATGGCCAGGAGCACCTGTGCCGTCTCGTCGGCCGTGGCAGCCAGCCCGCGCGCATCGCGCTGGCGCTCGCGCAGCCGCGCCGCCCGTTCGAGCACCGCGAGCGCCTCAGCGTAGAGTCCCTGCTCGCGCCGGATGAGCCCCAGGTTGCTGAGCACCCGGGCCATTTCCGGCAGGTCCTCGTCCTGCTCGAACGCGGCGTAGGCCTGGCTGAAGACGCTCACCGCCTCGTCGAGGCGCTTGAGCATCCACTCCACCATGCCCAGGCCCGTGAGCGCCCTGCCGCGCATCCGCGGCAGGTGGAGCCGCGTGGCCACCGCGAGCGCCTGCCGGTAGGCGCGGCGGGCGCGCGCCGCCTGCCCGGTGCGACCGAAGGCCGCGGCGAGCGAGAGCAGCGCCCAGACCCCTTCCTCAGAGCGCACGGACGACGTCCGCCGCATGATGCCGAGCGCCCGCTGCAGGGTGGCGATTGCGGCCCGGTACTGCCCGCGGCGCTCGTCGATGACGCCGCGCAGCGCGAGCGCGCTCCCAAGCGCCCGGGCGTGTCGCGCCCGCCGTGCCAGCGCCGCGGCCTCGTTAGCGGCCACCGCGGCTTCACCCAGGCGACTCGCGGCCATCGCGACGCGGGCCCGGACCAGCACCGCGCGCGCCCGCATCTCGGGGGGGAGACCGCCGGCCAGCGCCCCGGCCGCGTCCGCCAGGCGCAGGGCCTCTTCGCCCCGCGTCGCCGGGTCGAGGAGCCACGCGAGGTGCAGCAGGTTGTGCGCGGTCTCGCGCCGCAGCTCGTCGGCGTCGAACAGCAGCGAGGCCACCGAGGTGTCGAGCCGCGAGGCCAGGCTGATCACCGTCTCGACCGAGGGGTACGAGCGCGCGCTCTCGAGCAGGCTGATGAAGCTCTTGTTCAGGTCCGGCGCGGCGAGCCGCTGCTGCGTGAGGCCGGCGCGGCCTCGGGCGAGCCGCAGGCGATGCCCGAACTGCACCAGCCAGTCGGGGCGCGCCAGGGTGGTGCGGGACACGACCGTCGGGGAGGAGGGTTGAGCCATAGTAAAGTGAGTGTAGCAGCGAATCGGCGGGTGGGCAAGTGAGGGTGCGAGAGCCCCTGGGTCCTCCCCCGCCGCGCGTCGCCGACCGGCCTCCCTCCTCCTCCGACCGCGTCTAGGTCAGGCTAGCCGCCGCCGGGAAAGTCGCCGTCGGCGACCTGCCTGGGGGTCAGGTCCGTCGGGGGGGCCACCGGGGTGGCCGCAACCAGCACAAAGGCGGCGATCGCCGCCATCGCCAGGCGAAGCAGCGTCTTCATGGAGTTCCTCCTCCGGCACCAGGTGTGGGGGCTCTCGGCGTGGAAGGTTCGGGCCTACAATCACTAATCCTGTCGAACAGAGGCTCGGGGTCCGCCCCGCGACCGCACCGTACCAACGGCAGCGCGCCCGGCGGGCTGTGAGACCTGGCGTTGGAGGCCATGCTCTTGCGAGTCTGATCTACAATCTTTAGACTTGGTAGTGGTGGGTAGGACACGCGCGGACGCCGGGCCGCCGGTGGTGCTCTACATCGAGGATGCCCTCTCGAGTCTGGCTCTCATCGAGCGGCTCCTGGAGCGCAGCGGCGTGACCCTGCTCACCGCCGCGGACGGCGCGACCGGCCTGGCACAGGCCCGCCATACCCCCCCGGACCTGGTGCTCCTGGACCTCCACCTGCCCGACATGCCGGGCGAGGAGGTATTGAGCCGGCTCCGCGCCGTCCCGGAAACCCGCGCCACGCCGGTGGTGGTGATCAGCGCGGACGCCTCGCCGCGTCGCATCCGCGCGCTGCTGGGGGCCGGGGTCCTCGACTATCTGACCAAGCCCATCGACGTCAAGCGGCTGCTGGCGCTCTTCGACCAGGCGCTGGGCAGACCGATGACGCAGGAGGGCTTCCCCCGCTCCACCGAAGTCTGAGCCCGACCACCATGGCGGGCGCCGATCCGCTCCGCGCGGTACTCCAGTTTCTCTCCACGATCGCCCATGAGCTGGGCCGGGCGATTCTCGCCGGCATTCAGACGCTGCTGCCGCACGCCTCGCTGCCGGACGACCTGGTCGATCCCGTGGGGTTCCTGGCGGTGCTGACGCTGTTCGTTGTGCTCGCGGGGGTGGCGCGGCGCATCGCCTGGATCGTGGTGGTCACCGGCTGGGTGCTGCTGGCGGTGCGGATCGCGCTGATCCTGGCGGGGCGGTAGGCGCGCGCGGCGAAGCGCCGGTCTATCGCCGCTGCCGGCGTCCCCGCTCCACCCTGAGCGGCGGAAATCGCTGTGGCAATCCAGGCGCTGCGACCTGGAAGAGCACCTCGGCGGTCCGGAGCCCGGGCAGGCGGTGGCGCCCCAGGCTGCGGAAGCGGATGCCGCCCGGCGGGGCCAGGCCGACTGCCGCCCGGGCCTCGGCGGAGACGACGATCTGGCCGCCGTGCGCCGCGGCGCACACGCGGGCCGTCGTGTGCACGGGCAGTCCAATGTAGCCGGCGTCGGTCAGGGTTGGCCGGCCGCTATGGATGCCGATACGCACGCCCACCCGCACGCCGGCGGGCCAGCGTCGCGCGCGCAGCGCGCGCTGCGCGGCCACCGCCGCCTCCACCGCGTCGCGCGCGCGGCCGAAGACCGCGAAGAACTCGTCGGCGCGCGCGTCTATCTCGTGGCCGCCGCGCGCGGTCGCGGCGCGCAGCACCGCCCTCACCTCGTTCAGCAATCGCGCGTAGCCGTCGCCCAGCGTGTGGAGCAGGCCGATCGAGCGCTCGATGTCGGTCATCAGCAGGGTCACGAACCCCGTCGGGAGCATGGCCGCGTCGGCCGCGGTCGCGCGGACCTCGCCGTAGGCGCGGTCCCGCTCGACAACGAAACGGACCGCGGCGCGCACGGTCTCGGCCAGCGCCGGATCGTCGAGCACGGCCGGGGCGTGGACCAGCGCGGTCATGGGCCGGCCGCCGCGCTGCAGGAGCGTCACCCGCCGCCGGTCGTCCCCGCGAGGGAGGCGGACCGGCCGCCCCGCCCGATCCAGATACGCCCCGGCCGCGTCGGACCAGTGCAGCACCGTGAGGGTGGGGTCGCGCAGCACGCGGCGCAGGCGCTCCTCCAGCTCGCCGGGCGCGCCGACGCGGCCCAGCTCGATCACCAGCCGGCCAGCCGCGGCGTGGCGGCGTTCCTGGCGCAGCTGCCCGGTCACGAACCCGACGGGCACGATGCCGTAGCGCCTGGCGGCGACGAGCAGGCGCGTGCGCGCGCGCTCACGCGCGGCCTCGTCCTCGAAGACGACCTGGTTGAACCGCGCCAGCGCGTTCTTCACGTGCGCGCGATCGTGGATCGGGAGCCGCCGGCGGCCGCGCGAGTCGATGTAGGCGAAGGCGGTTGCCGGCAGCCGGGCCCGTGCGCCGGCGCTGAGCCTGGGCATGGCCATACAATACCGGGGCGCTGGCGGAGGCGTCTACCGAACAGCGCGGGCAGGAAGCGCAAGACACCGCCGGGAAGAAGGGCGCCCATGACCATGATTCAGCGCCTGCTCTAGCACAACGTCTGGGCGACGCGCATCCTCCTCGAGCGCTGCCGCGCGCTCACGCCTGAGCAGTTTCGGCAGCGGTTCGACATCGGTCCCGGGTCGCTGCACGATACCTTGCGCCACATCGTCGGCGCCATGTTCCGGTGGTCAGACCGCATCGCCGGCCGGCCGGTGCGCGAGTCGATCGAACGGGTCCCGCAGCCGCGTACGCCCGGCGAGCTGCTCGAGCTGCTCGAGCAAGCGCACCGCGAGCTCGAAGACGTGGCCCTGCGCGTGGAGCGGGACGGCCGTCACGACGAGCCGATGCAGGCGGAGTTCCGGCCGGAGCACTTCACACGCGGCACGGCGATCGTGCACGTGCTCACGCACGGCATGCACCATCGGGCGCAGGCGCTGAACATGCTGCGGCGCCTGGGGGTCGCCGACCTGCCGGCGCTCGACGCCATCGAGTGGGAGGTCCGGACCCGCTAGCCGCGCGGGCGCAGCGCCGTGGCTAGCGTGGGGAGAGGCTGAAGATCATGGTGCCCACGCCGCCATGCAGCCGCAGCGCCAGGTCGTCGCCCCGGCGATTCATCAACTCCACCTGCCCGAGCTGCGCCAGGTAGCGCCGATCGAGCGATCCGGGCGGGCATGCCGCCCGGGTGACCGCGCGCACGGCGATCGTCAGGGTCTGACCGCGGCGCACGTACGTCCCCGTGGCCCGGTTGCAGTCGGCGCGCACGGCCACTCGCCCGTCGGGCGAGAACTCGATCGTGTAACGTCGCGGATCGGCCGGCACCAGCTCCCGGACATCGCCGCGCCAGCTGATGAGCCAGTACCAGGTGAGCCCTTCCAAACGCTGCGCCTCGCTATCGAGCCCGACGCCGGGCTGCGTGTACATGCGGGCGATCACGGCCCGGCCCGGGAGTGCGCGCCGCAGCCCCTCCGCCAGGCGCGCGGCCCACTGGTTGGCCACCTCGTGGATCGGAACGCCGGTCCCCGCCGCGTCGGCGGGGGTCACCGTGATGACCGTGATGCCGGCCGCGACGATCGCGACTGTGCCCGAGACCGGGCGGACTTCTACAAGGATCTGCGACCGCCGCAGCGGCAGGCTCAGCACGTCGGCGATGCGCTGATCGATCTGCCGGACCCGCTGCTCCAGCGTCAGGCCGGAGGCACCCTGCGTGAGGCGGCAGATCCAGACCCCGCCGACCGAGATGTTGGCGGACTGTGCTGCCGCGGGCGCCGGCGCGGCGGTGTGCGCCGCCACGAGCCCCGCGAGCGCGACCAGCACCGCGAGACGTCGCTCCATGACGATCACCCCCCTGCTCGGGCAGGACCCTGTTCCCTCTCGCGGCCCGGCTACCTGCCGCCGCGCGCCAGCATGCTACGGCCGACGCGTGACGCCGTGCCCGCGCATGGCACCGCCGGTACCACGCGGCGCGGCTCGGGCGGCCGGCCGATGCCAGGGCGGCCCGTGGGGCTTGCCGACGTGCCCGGCGTTGTGGCAATAGAGAAGACGGAAGCCATGTCGTGCCCGGAAGGAGGCCATGGAATGCCTGTTCGCACGCAGGTTCGCGACGCCGCTGCCGACGCGCGCCGGGAGGTCGCGCGCATCGCGAGAGAGCTGGAGGGACTGTCCAAGTACCCGTCGAGCGAGGATCTGGCCAAGCACCTGAAAGCCCTGACGAAAGCCTTCGATCGCTTCCTCGCGGACATCTCCGGCGCCTGAGCAGGCGCGGTGGCATGGTCCTGCGGGTTTTCGGACCGTGCTCCCAGAAGGCGAGCGCATTGAACGCCGATCTGTCCTCAACGTAGTAGCGGGCGTTGACGGCAGGGCCACGAGCTGATGAATGCGAGGAGGGGCACCGGCTCAGAGCCGTGCCCCTCCTCGCATGCCTGGTAGCGGGGGGAGGATTTGAACCTCCGACCTTCGGGTTATGAGCCCGACGAGCTACCGGACTGCTCCACCCCGCGTCGCAATCTTCATGGTACCACGCGCCCGACGCCTGTCAACCGCCCGCCCCGGCGCCCACGGGCGCTTCCCATCCCTCTGGCGGCCTCAAGCCGCCTCCCCGGCCCCGCGCCGCAGGTCGAGGATGCGCTGGATTGCGGCCGGGCGCGCCGCGATGACCTCCAGCTCCCATGCGCGCGCCCTGGCCAGGGCCTCCGCCATGGAAGACGCCTCCTCCCGCACCCGATCGAGCGCGGCGCGGACGTCGCCCGCCGCCACAGCTCCCCGCACCGCGCCGACGAGCGGCACCGCGCAGCCGATGGCCTGGCACCGCGCGGCCAGGGCGGGCTGGTCCGCGAAGAACGGGTACGAGATCATCGGGACGCCGTGGTAGATCATCTCATGGGTCGAGTTGAGCCCGTTGTGCGTCAGACAGGCGGTCGCGTCGCGGAGCACGTTCCACTGGTCCACGTAGTCGGCCACGCGGACGTTGGAGCGCTCTAGACGCGTCCTCGTCACCGCGGGCAACCCATGACCGCCCAAGCTGATCAACGCCCGGGCGCCGGCGAGTGCCGCGATCGCGTCGGCGAACGCCTCGAGCGCGGCCGCGGCCTCCTCCGCGAAGTACCGCCATACCACCGACCCGAACGACGCGTACACGCGTACCGCCGCGCCGTCGCGCCCGTCCCACGCCGGATCGGGGCTCGGGCGGCTCGCGTCCCTGGCGTCGGGGAACAGAGAGCCGAAGTAGACGATCGGGTGGAACGCGGCCGCGCCGACGGGGTTCAGGAACTCCGGTGGCTCGCAGTAGACGTTGAGGTACGGGCTCACCCCGGTGAAGTACGCGAAGGGGCCCGCCTCCGCGATGCCCCAGCGGTCGCGCAGGACCTCCACCGCGCGCCAGCACGCCTCCGAGGGCGCAACCCGACGGTCGTCGGCGAGCGACCGGAGCGCGACGGCCGGGGTCATGCCGTGCCCCGCGCAGACGTTGACGTAGGGGACGCCGAGGACGCGCCCGAGCAAGAACCCGATCACGGCGAACGTGTCATAGACGATCACCGACGGCCGCAGGCCGACCATCTCCTGGATCAGCGCCTCGGCGTAGTGCGCGGCGAAGGTGACGTAGCGGCACGGAACGGGCCGGGAGGTCGCATCTGCGGCCCCCAACGGGAAGCGGCCGAAGAGGTCCGCGAAGCGCCCGCCGGCGCGCTCGGTCGCCGCCTGGAACTCGGTCGCGGTATAGACCACGACCGGCGTCCCGCGGTCGGCCAGCCCGCGGATAAGCGGCAGCACCCGCTGGAAGTGCCCGCGTTCGGGCATGCAGAAGACCACGGCCGGGCCGACGCTCAGGGCGACCCCTCCACTGCTTTGGCGATCTCCTCCTCCGATCGGTGGTTCACCCACGGGTAGGTCGACAGCAGCACGCGCGCGCCCTTCATGGCCACCACGGTGATGCGGTCAGGGGCCTTGCCGGGTTCCAGCGGGGCGTGGCCCTCGAGCACGGAGGTGAAGCCCGCGTCGTGCAGCGCCCGCACCAGCGACTCGCGCGCAAACCGGAAGCTGAAGGTATTGTCGATGGACCGCAGCACGCGGCTGCGGCGCACCTCGGGCGGATCGTCGTCGCCGTGCTCCCGGTGCCGCGCTCCCCGGTAGCGGCAGCCCCGCCAGGCGACCTCACAGTCCGGGGCGAGGCTCACCAGCGTGTCCACGATCATCATCCGCGCGCACAGCGCGTGCAGGTTCTCCAGGACGGCGAACACGTCGGGCGCGTCCAGGTGATAGAGCAGGCCCAGGCAGTAGACGACGTCGAAGTCGCCGTAGGCCTGCCTGGTGACGTGCCGCACGTCCGCGAGGACGAACTGCACGGTCCGGATCCCCACGCGCGCCGCGCATGCGGCGCCCAGGTCCATGCGCTCCGAGCGCGCGTCGAGCGCGACGACCCGGGCGCCCCGCAGGGCGGCCTCGATGGCGTAGACGCCCTCGCCGCAGCCCACGTCCAGGATCCGCAGGGCCTCGAATGGTCGGCCCGCCAGGTCGCGCGTGAGCTGCATCACCCGGCGCACCTTGACCCCGTTGGCCGGTCCGGTCTGCGGTGCGCCCGGCCCGGCCTCCCATCCCTTGCGGGCGAAGAGCGCCAGGCTTTCGGCGTCCAGCGGGTGGACGCGCTCCTCGCTCACGGGGCGCCTCCTGGCAGGGCCGATGCCTCCGACTCGGCGACGTACGCCCGCCACACATGCGGGACCTTGCCCCGGGCCGAGGCGGCGGGCGGACGGCGCTCGACGCGCGGCAGGCCGGCGCGGCGCCAGTTGAGCGTCATGATGCGCTCCGCGCCGTCGCCACGCCCGATCGCCGCGAGAAAGACCTCCCGCACGGCTTCGGCGTCGAGCGGCCCGAGGCGCGGGTGCACGGCCAGAATCACGGTGGCGCCGTCCGCCGCCTCCTCCTCCACGAGCTGGTAGTCCGCGGGCCCGCCGCCGAACCGCGCCGGCAGTTCCTCTTCGAGGACGCCCACGACGTCGGTATCGAGGAACGTCATGCCGGCCGCGGTCAGCTTCTCGAAGCTCCGGATCGCGCTGAGGTGCGTCTCCCAGCCAAAGGCGCCGAGCGGGCAGCCGCACGGCCGGCGTTCGACGACGGCCTGGTCGCCGATCGAGACGTTGAGGAGCACCAGCGGTGAGGTCAGCCGCAACGAGGTCAGCAGCAGCGCGCGCGGCGGCAGCCCGTGCGCGCCCGGTCCGGGCTGGATGAGGGCGTGGAGGTCGTGGAAGAAGTGGGCGTCGTCGGGGCTCGACGGGCGCAGGCACCCGTGGCTCACCGGACCGCCGGCGTCCACGGCACCATAGTCCATCGTGGCCACGACCCCGGCGGCGCGCACGACCGCCAGTCGGGCCGCCGTCACCGCTTCACCCGTCATCGTCACCCGGGCCCCACGGATGTCGATGCGCGCCTGACTCGCGGCCTGGCAAAGCCGGACAATGGGGCTCGCGAAGCCGTAGAGATGCGGGACAGCGCCGGCGCGCAGGGTCTGCGCCATCCACCGGGCGATCGGTAGCGGATCGCCTACCGGGACCACTTCCGGCCGGGGCAGCCCACGGCCCGCGAGCGCCGCGGCCAAGCGGAGCGCCGGCGAGACCCAGCGATAGCGCGGGTGGAGGCCGGACGCCGTCGGCGGGACCTGCACGAACCATCGCGCGACCGACGCCCCGAACGAGCTGTAGCGGAGCACGACGGGCGCAGACCCCGCAGAGAGGCCCCAGACCGCCTTGACCCACGCGAGCCCTCCCTGCGCCTCGAGCGCGAGCAGCGCGTTGACCGCGCGATCGCGGATAGACGGCAGGTCGTAGGCGACCGGACTCGGCGCGCCGCCGCTCCCGCCGGTGTAGGCCGGGAGGCGCGGGTCACGGAGGGGGCTGCAGAGCGCGGTGGGACTTACCGTGACGACCGCGGACCCGCGCTGTGCCGGCCGGCGGCCCTTGAACTCATCCACGGTCAGGTAGACGCCGCTGCGAAACAGGACGGCGAGCGCGCCCTCGACGCCCTCCCGCGCCACGAGGGCGTGCAGATCGCCCGGCTCGCACCCGGCGAGCGCCAGCAGGCGGCGGTAGGGACTACGGGGGTTCGCGTAGACCGCCGCGTCCACGAGCCGCAAGAAGTCGGCGGCGCGACGCTCGAGCCGACGGCGCACGATCGCTGCGGCCGCCGTGCGATCGAGCGGATCTCGAAGGTGGCCTCGCAACTTCCACACGAACCGGGCGGCCGCGTGCAGGTCCGCCATCGTCACGCCTGAGGGCATACGAACCCCGGGTTCGCGGGCGGGAACGCGCGGCCCTTCAGACCGTCCCGGGGGATTCCCACGCTCCCGGCGCGAAGACCGCAGGCAAGCCGGACCACGTGCCCTGATTCGGAGGACGCATGCCGCGCCTGCGCGTCACCGCCGTCCTGTTCGACCTGGACGGGACCCTGATCGACTCCTACGACCTGATCGCCGCAGCGTTCCGCGAGGCCTGCCGCACGGTGCTGGGGCGGGAGCCCACGGAGGCCGAGGTCACGTCGCGCTGGGGCGAGCCATTGCCGGTGCGCCTCGCCGCGGTCGATCCCACGCGCGTCCCGGAGCTCGCCGCGGCCTACACCGCGGCTTACGAGCGCGACCACGACCGGATGGCCGTCGTTTTCCCGGGCGTGCGCGAGATGCTCGCGGCACTCGCGGCCCACGGGCTCAAGATGGGCATCGTTACCTCCAAGCGCCGGCGCTCTACAGAACTGGCGATCGCGCGGTTCGGGCTGGCGCCATACATCGCGGCGGCGGTGAGTGCCGAGGACACCTCCGCGCCGAAGCCCGCGGCCGAGCCGGTGTTGGAGGCCGCCCGGCGGCTCGGCGCAGACGTGGCTGCGATCGGCGTGGTGGGTGACGGGGCCTATGACGTGCAGGCTGCGCGCGCCGCCGGGGCTCGCAGCATCGCGGCCCTGTGGGGAACGCGCGACCGCGAGGCCCTGCTGGCGAGCGGCCCGGACTACGTGGCGGAGCGTCCCGAGGACGTCGTGGCGCTGGTCTCGGGATAGAGCACGGCCCGCCGCACCGCCAGGCGGACCTCCTCGCCGACCCGGAGGTCGAGGTCCGGACCGCCGGCGAGGCGCACGGTGTGCGGGCCCACCGCCACCAGGTAGTCGAGCCCGCTGCCCAGGTAGGTACGCCGCACCACCTGACCGCGCAACGGGCCGTCGGGGTCGCAGGCGAGCGCCTCCGGCCGCACGCAGACGAGCACGCGCCCCGCGGGCGCCGCACCGGGCACGCGCAGGCTGTCCGCCTCGGGCAGCCCGTCCAGGCGCACCCGCGCGGCGCCGCCGTCAGCGCCGACCACCTCGCCCCGCAGGAAGTTGGCCACGCCCAGGAACGACGCGACGAAGGGGTCGGCGGGCCGCTCGTAGAGCTCCTCCGGCGCGCCGACCTGCACGATCCGCCCGCTGACCATGACCGCGATCCGGTCCGAGAGCACCATGGCCTCGCCCTGGTCGTGCGTTACGTAGAGCACGGTGATGCGCAGGCGCCGCTGCAGGTCTTGGATCTCGAAGCGCATCTCCTCGCGCAGCTTCGCGTCGAGGTTGGACAGGGGCTCGTCCAGCAGCAGCACCGCGGGCTCGTTCACCAGCGCGCGGGCGAGCGCGACGCGCTGCTGCTGGCCGCCCGAGAGCTGGTGCGGGTACTGCCCGGCCAGCCCCTCCAGGTGCACGAGCTCGAGCGCGCGGGTCGTGCGGCCGGCGACCTCGTGGCGGGACAGACCGGCCACGCGCAGCGGGTAGGCCACGTTGTCGAAGACGGTCATGTGCGGCCACACCGCGTAACTCTGGAACACCATGCCCATGCCGCGGCGCTCCGGCGGCACCATGACATGGCCCTCGACCGCCGAGAGCAGGCGGCCGTCGAGCACGATGCGGCCCGCCGTCGGCCGGATGAAGCCGGCCACCATCCGCAGCGTGGTCGTCTTGCCGCACCCCGACGGCCCGAGCAGGGTCACGAACTCGCCGTCGGCGACGGCGAGCGAGACGTCGCGCACGGCCCACACCGCGCCGTAGGCCTTGCTCAACCCCTCCAGGACCAGCTCCGCCACGGCGCCGCTCCCTCGACGCTCAGGTGACCAGCTCGCGCTGCGTGAGGCCGCGCGCGATCAGGTGGATGCCGACGAGCATGGTCGTGGCCAAAAACGCCGCGGCGGCCGCGAGCGCGAACTTCCCCTCCTCGTGCAACCCGTAGACGACCACGCCCAGGGTCTCGTTGCCCACGGAGAACAGCAGGATGGACAGCGTCAGCTCGGTGACGGCCGGCACGAACACCAAGAACCACCCGGCCGCGATGCTGGGCCGGATGATGGGCAGCGTGATCTCGCGGAACGCGCGGGCCCCGCCGGCGCCGCTGATGCGCGCGGCCTCCTCGAGCGAGTCGTGGACCTGGCTCAGCCCGGCCATCAGCGTGCGCACGCCGAAGATGAGGAAGCGCGCGACGTAGGCGAGCAGGATGATCCAGATCGTGTTGTAGAGGTGCACGCCCAGGATCGGGATCGGCCGAATCCACGCCAGGATCATGGCGAGCGCCACGACGGTGCCGGGCACGGCGTAGGGGATGGTGACCAGGACGTCGAGCACGTGGCCCCCGCGCACGCGCAGCCGGGCGATCAGGTAAGCGATCCCCAGCGCCAGCACCACGATGATCGTCGCGGCCCCGGACGCGAGCGCCAGGCTGTTGGCTACCGCGCGGGGCAGCTTGGGAATGCCCAGCACCACGGTCTCGAAGTGCTGCAGGGTCAAGTTCTCGAGGGCCGGCGGGAGCCCGTAGGCGCGGATCGTGGCGGTCAGGAGCATGGCACCGACGGGCAGGACCGCGCCGACCAGGACGAACGCACCCAACACCGCGGCGACCGGGGTCGCCCACCGGCCCAGCTCCACCCGCGAGGGCGCGGTGGCCTGCCCGGTGACCACCGTAAAGCGGCTCAGCCGCAGCAGGCGGCGCTGGAGGAAGAGCAGCACGACGCCGATCGCCACCAGCCACATCGACAGCGCGGCGGCGATCTGGAGGTTGTTCGGCAGGTCGAAGTTGAGGATGGTCCGGTAGATGCGCGTCGGCAGCACGAAGTAGCGCGCCGGAAAACCGATGACCGCGGGAATGCCGAAGTTGGCGAGCGAGGACATGAAGAGCAGCAGCGCGCCCGCCAGCACCCCGGGCAGCATGAGCGGCACCGTGACGTCGCGCAGCAGCCGGGCCGGCGTGGCGCCGGCGATCCGGGCAGCCTCCTCCAGGGCCGGGTTCATCTGCTGCAGCACCCCGCGCATCGTCGCGTAGACGATCGGGTAGCCGTAGAGCGTAAGCGCGAAGACGATGCCCGCGGGGCCGTAGATCACCACCAGGGGATCGGGCGACCCGGTCGCCGCCATCCAGAGCTGGTTCAGGTACCCCGCGGGCCCCAGCAGGTAGACCCAGGCGATGGCGCCGATGAACGGCGGGATCATGTACGGCAACAGGAGCAGCGTGTCCCAGTGGCGTCGGCCCGGCAGGTCGGTGCGCGTGACCAGCCAGGCGAGTACGGTGCCCAGCGCGGTCCCGAGCACGGTCGCGGCGGTGGACACGACCAAGCTGTTGCCCAGCGTGGCCACCGCCGCGCGGTCCTGGAATGTCCGCCAGTAGTGGGCCAGCGTGAGGCGGCCGTCGGCCAGCAGCGACCCCGCGACGAGCATGAGCGAGGGGTAGACCACCAGCACCGCGAGCGCCGCCGCGAGCGCGACGCCCGCGGCGACCAGGGCGCCGCCGGCCAGCCGCGGACCGCGGGCTGGCGCGACAGGCAGGGCGGCCTCACGCACAGCCGGACCTCACTGGATGCCGAAGATCTCCCCAAACGTGGACCGGATCGTGGCCCGGTTCTGCTCGATGAACGCGAGGTTCGGCTTGAGGATCCTCAGGTTCGCGATATCCGGCGTTCCGGCCGGGTAGGGAATGTCGCGCACCGCCGGAATGTAGGAGCGCTGCACGAAGATGCGCTGGGCCTCGGGCGTGTAGAGGTAGTTCACGAACGCCTGCGCGGCCTCGAGGTTCTGCGTCCCCTTGATGATCGCCACCGGGGTGGGAATCAGCAGCGCGCCCTCGCTCGGCCAGATGTGGTCCACTGGCGAGCCCTGGGCCTTGAGGTTGCGCACGAAGAAGTCCACGATCTGCGCGATGACGATCTCGCCCGAGGCGAGCGCGCGGGCGACGTCGCCGTTGCTGTTGAGCACCTTCGCGTCGTTGGCGCGCAGCTTCCGGTAGAAGTCCCACCCGAACTCGCGCATGGCCGCGAACGTCCCCACGTGGTTGAACGCCGCGCCCGAGATGAAGGGGCTCGGCATGCCGGCCCGGCCCCGGTAGCGCGGCAGGCTCAGGTCCCACCAGCTCTCGGGCTTGAACCGGACCGCGCGGGTGTTGAAGGCGACGACGTTGAAGATCAGCCGCACCTCGTGCATGCGGTTGTTGTCGTAGTGGAACTCCCCGGGCGCGCGCCGGCCCGCCGGCGGGCTGTAGGACTCGAGCAGGTCGCGCTGCGCGAGCGAGCGGAAGAAGTCGATGTCGGCGAACCAGATGACGTCGGCCTGGATGCGCCCGGCCTGCAGCTCGGCCTGGATGCGCGAGACCACCGGCCCGGAGCCGGCCCGGAAGACGTTGACCCGGATGCCAGGGTTCCGCTGGGTGAAGTCGCGCGTGAGCAGGTTGACGTCGTCGTCGGACTCCGACGTGTACAGCGTAATCGTGCCCGACGGCGCCGGGGCGCCGCCGGCCATGGTCCCGACGACGAGCACGGCCGCCGTCCCCAGGGCGACCGCCACGATGCACAGCTTCCTGTATCCCATGTTCATCTCCTCTCTCCCCCCGTGATGCTGCGATGCCGCCGCGCCCGGGTGCGCCAGGCGCCTGCTACGCTTCGACGAGCGACGCCGCCCGCCACAGTTCCTCGAACTGCGCCTTGTTCCAGCGCGCCAGCTCCTCGCCCGCGCTGATGGAGAACCCCTCGATGGCGACCGCGCCCCTGAACTCCTGGAGCGCGCGCAGCACGCGCACCAAGTCGCGGCGGCCCTGGCCCAGCGGCAGGTGCAGCCGCGACTCGTCCGCGTCGCTGAGGTGCACGTGCACCATGCGGTCGAGGTGTCCGAGGAAGACCACCTCGTCCTGGCCCCACGGGATGTGCGCGACGTCGAGGACCGTCCCGACGTTGGGCCGCCCCACCTCTCGCACCAGGCGGTTGGCGTGCTCCGGGCTCACCACGTACTCCGCCTGCCGCGGCTCCATGTGCTCCACCCCGACGGTCAGCTCCGGCCCGGCCGCGTCCGCCAGCTCCGCGACCGCGGTCACGAGCCCGGGCCAGTAGGCCTCTCCGGCGTCGTGCGGGACCGTGGTGTGGCCCGGGTGCATGACGAGGACCGAGGCGCCCAGCCGGCGCGCCAGGTCCACCGAGCGGCGCAGCGCGTCCATCGAGGCCTCGCGGATGGGCTCGATGCGCGACGTGGGGTTCAGGTCCCAACTCAGGGCGTGCAGCGTAAGTTCCAGTCCGAGCGAGCGGGCGCGCGCGGCCAGGCGTGAGGGGTCGGCGTCCTCGGCCACGAGCTGGTAGGCCCACAGCTCGACGCCGTCGTAGCCTAGCGCGCGCGCGATCTCGAGGATCTCCTCGGACGGGTGCGCCCACAGCAGCGGCGCGCTCAGCAGCACCCGGCAGGCGCGCGCCACCGCGGGCAGCTCCCCGGGCATCGCCGGCGGCGCGGGCGCAACCCGACGGTCGGCGGGCCGGCGGCGCGGACGGATGATGTCCACGGTGGTCCGCAGCTCCGCGGCCACCCGGAACGGCTTCGTCAGCACGCGCCCCGGCAGCGAGGTCACGAAGTCGCGCGGGCTGCGTGCGAACTCGGTCGTGATCTCCGACGGCTTCGCCAGCAGCCGCCGTACCACCCCGCCCACGTACTGCTCCATGAACTGGAGCGTGCGCACGGTCGCCGCGTGCCCGCAGGCGATGCACATCACGCGCGAGAGCGCGTCGTCCGCCGTGGTCACCAGGTGCACGGTCGTGCGCCGGCACCTGGGGCAGGGCAACTCGACCTCGTAGCGTTCAGCGGTGGCCGGCATCGGCGGCTCCCATGGTCTCAAGGCGCTCGCACAGGTCGCGCAGGAACCGCGCCCCCCCCGCGCCGTCGGTCACGCGGTGGTCGACCGCGAGCGTCAGCTCGCAGACGGGCCGAGCGACGATCGCGTCCCCGACCACCCACGGCCGAGGCCGTACCGCGCCGACCGAGAGGATCGCGGCCTGCGGCGGGTTGATCAGCGACGTGAACGCGTCAACCCCCCACATGCCCAGGTTCGACACCGTGAACGTGGCTCCGGTCACCTCGGGCAGAGTCAGGACGTTGTCCCGGGCCCGCCGCGCCAGGACCTCGATCCCGGCGTGCAGGGCGGGGAGGTCCAGGCGATCCGCGTGGTGTACCACCGGCACGATCAGCCCCTCGGGGGCGTCCATCGCCACCCCGATGTGGATGGCCTCGCTCGTCACCACCGCGCCCTGCTGGAACCAGGCGCGCATCAGCGGATGCGCGCGCAGCGCGCGCGAGACGGCCCACACCACCACCGCGGTGAACGACGCCCCGCCGCGCGCCGCGGCCGCGGCCGTCATGTCGACGTAGCGCGTGAGGTATATGTGCGGGATCTCGCGCGCACTCTGCGCCATGCGCCGCGCGATCGCCCCCCGGCGCCCCTCGAGCGCCACCGGCGCGGGCGCCGGGGCCCCGGGGCCGGCCGCACCAGGGTGCCCGGTCGGCGCCGTCGCGGCGGCCGCGGCCGCGCGCACGTCGGCCTCGGTCACCCGGCCGCCGGGCCCGCTCCCGGCGACGCGCGTCAGGTCCACGCCAAGCTCGGAAGCCAGCCGGCGTACCGCGGGCGCCGCGGCCACGGCCGGGGCGCCCGCCTTCGCGCCGCCGGCTGCAGGCGCACCGGCGGTGGGTGCGCCAACCGCCGTTGCCGCGGCGGTCGTCTCCTCGGCCGGAGGGGCCTGGACCTCCTCGCCCGGCTGCACGATGTAGGCGATCACCTGCGCCACGGGCACGGCCTGGCCCGGCCGCGCGCGGATGCCGGCCAGGATCCCCGACGCGGGCGCCTCGACTTCCATCGTCACCTTCTCGGTCTCCACCTCGAGGATCGGCTCGCCCCGCTCGACGCGGTCGCCCTCGGCCCGCAGCCAGCGCGCGATGACCCCCTGCTCCATCGTCATGTCGAACTTGGGCAAGATAACCGGGGTCGGCATCTCAGGCCGCCATGACCTGACGGACCGCCTCGACGATGTCGTCCTCCTGCGGCACCGCCGCCGCCTCGAGTCGCCGGTTGTAGGGAATCGGCACCTCCTGGCCGCCCAGGCGGACGATCGGCGCGCGCAGGTGGTAGAACGCCTCGCTCTCGGCGATGCGCGCCGCGATCTCCGCGCCGATCCCCAGCGTCTTGACCGCCTCGTAGACGACCACCACGCGGCCGGTCTTGCGGGCCGAGGCGACCAGGGTCTCGGCGTCCAGCGGCCGCAGCGTCCGCGGGTCGATGACCTCCACGGCGACGCCGTCGGCCGCCAGCCGCTCGGCGGCGGCCAGCGCCCGCGGCACCATCACCGAGGTGGCGATGACGGTCACGTCGTCCCCGGCGCGCTTCACCTCGGCCACCCCGAGGGGGATCGGCACCGGCGCCTCGGGGACCTCGCCCCGCGTGCGGTAGAGCAGCTTGTGCTCCACGAAGATCACCGGGTTGTCGTCGCGGATGCTCGCGAGCAGCAGTCCTTTGGCGTCGGCCGACGACGACGGCGCCACTACCTTGAGCCCGGGCACGTGCGCGAACCACGCCTCCAGGCTCTCCGAGTGCTGCGCCGCCGCGCCGGTGCCCGACCCGGCCGGTGTGCGCAAGACCATCGGCACCCGCGCGGTGCCGCCGAACATGTAGCGTATCTTCGCGGCCTGAAGCACGAGCTGCTCCATGGCGAGGGTGATGAAGTCCATGAACTGGATCTCGAGCACGGGCCGCATCCCGGTGACCGCCGCGCCGATCGCGCACCCGGTGATCGCCGCCTCCGAGATCGGCGTGTCGCGGACGCGCTCGGGCCCGAACTCGGTCAGCAGGCCCTCGGTGACGCCGAAGGCGCCGCCATAGACGCCGATGTCCTCGCCCAGCAGGAACACGCGCTCGTCGTCGGCGAGAGCCTGGCGCAGCGCCTCCCGGACCGCCTCGGCGTAGGTGAGCACCCTCACGCGTACACGTCCTGTAACAGCGTCGCCGGATCGGGCTCGGGCTGGGCCTCGGCGAAGCGCAACGCGTCCTCGATCGCCGCCGACGCCTCGGCCGCCAGCGCGTCCGCCTCGGCCTCGGTGAGCGCGCCGTCGGCGGTCAGGCGGGCGCGGAGCCGGGCGATGGGATCGCGTGCGCGCCAGGCCTCGACCTCGTCGCGGCCGCGGTAGCGCTGCCGGTCGCTCTTGCTGTGCCCCCTGTACCGGTAGGTCACGCACTCCAGCAGGGTCGGCCCGCCACCCGCGCGGGCGCGCCCGACGGCCGAGGTCGCGGCCTCGTGCACCGCCACGACGTCCATGCCGTCCACCGTGGCGCCGGGCATCCCGTAGGCCGTGGCCCGGTCGCTCACGCGCTCCACGCGCATCGCCCGCCGGACCGGCATCGACATCGCGTACTGGTTGTTCTCGCAGACGAAGACCACGGGCAGCATCCAGATCGCCGCCAGGTTGAGCGCCTCGTGGAACGCGCCCTCGTTCGCCGCGCCGTCGCCGAAGAACGCCACGCAGACCTGGCCGGTCCGGCGCATCTGAATCGAGAGCCCCACGCCCGTGGCGATCGGCAGCCCGCCCGCGACGATGCCGTTGGCGCCCAAGTTCCCGCCGCGCACGTCGGCGATGTGCATGCTGCCGCCGCGGCCGCGACAGTAGCCTGTCTCCTTGCCCAGGAACTCCGCCATCATCAACCGCGGGTCCGCGCCCTTGGCCAGGCAGTGCCCGTGGCCGCGGTGGGTGCTCAGGATGTAGTCGTCCGCGCGCAGCGCCGCGCACACCCCGACGGCGACCGCCTCCTGCCCCAGGCTCAGGTGCATGGTGCCGTGGATGCGGCCCAGCGCGAACAACTCGTCGGCCTTCTCCTCGAAGGCGCGGATGAGCAGCATCGTCCGGAGCATGCCGACGAGTTGCTCGAGGTCTGGCGAGGCGACCCTCATCGCGCCGCCTCCGCGGTCTCCCGGCTGGCGCGCACCACCGCGCGCGCCGCCAGGTGGTCGGTGATCAGGACGTTCACGAGCCGGCCGCGCAGCGCGCCGGCGATGGCATCCGCCTTCTCCATGCCGCCGGCGACCCCCACAACGGTGGGGATCCGACGGAGATCGTCGAGGTCAACCGCCAGGATGCGCCGGTCGAGCGCGGCGTCGGCCGGCAGCCCATCGCGCGTGAACAGGCGGGTGCACACGTCGCCCACGGCCCCCCGGCGACGCAGCGCCTTGAGGTCCTCGGCCGTGAAGTAGCCGGTGCGTACCAGGGTGGAAGATGCGATGAGCGCGCCCAGGCCGACCAGCGCCACCTGGCTCCGCCGCGCCGCCTCCAGCGCCCCGCGGACGTCCGGGTCGGACAGGAGCGCGTCGCGCACGCCGCGCTGCGCCACCACTGCGGGCGCGTGGAGCAGGTGGACGCGGCCGTCGAGCCGCTCGGCCAGGCGCGAGGCCAGCTCGTTGGCGTGGATGCCCGGGGTCACCTGGCCCACCCCGCCCACGAGCGGCACCACGGTGACGCCGAGCCGGCGAGCCGTCACCTGCTCGACCGTCGCCTGCACGGTCGTGCCCCACGAGATGCCGATGCGCTGGCCGCGGCGCAGCCGCCGGCCCAGGTAGCGGGCCGCGGCCTCGCCGACCACCCGGCGCGTGGCCGCCGGGGACTCGCTGCGACCGGTGACCACCACGGCCTCGAGCAGGCCGTAGCGCTCCTCGAGCTCGCGTTCCAGGGCCCGGTGGCTGGCCTCGGGCAGCGCGATCTCGATCCGGACGATACCCCGCGCGCGCGCGCGCGCCAGCAGCCTGGAGACCGCCGGGCGCGAGAGGCCCAGGCGGTCCGCGATCTGCTGCTGCGTCAGGTGGCGCAGGTGGTAGAGGTCGGCGACCTTGGCCATCAACGCGTGCTCCGCGGTCATGCGCGTCCGCCCACCGCTTCCTGCTGCATCATCGCCTCCTGCAGCCGCCACAGGCTCACCACCGACCGGGTCTCGTCCAGCGCCAGGTGGTCCGCCGTGAGCACCGTCCCGCGCGCCGCGTCGCGCAGCACCCGGGCACCCGCGACCACACCAACGGGCAGCGCCCGGACGGCCGCGGCGCGCTCGACCGCATCGGCCATCCCGTAGACGGTCTCGCCCCCGATCTCGTCCAGCACCTCCCCGGCGGCCAGGTCGCGCTTGGCGACGGCCGCGCAGGTGGCCACCGGAGGCCCCTGCGGGGCCATCGTGACCTCGGCGTGGAGCAGCGCCCGGACCACCGACAGCGGTGCCTCCAGGCTGGCCAGGTGATACGGCCGGTGGAGCAGGTAGTACGGTCCGGGCCCCATCTTGAGGTAGTCCAGGTCGCGGCGCACGACCGCGTCGTCAGCCGCCACGACCAGGAACACCCCAGGCGCCACGTCGCCGATGGCGTACTCCACCGCGCCGCTGCGGCGCAGGATGCCGCCGTCGGCCTCAGGCACGAAGATCCGGAGCAAGTCGGCCAGGTCCGCCTTGGGACCGTGCATCCCGGGGCAGTCCACGTGCAGGCCGGCGGCGTTGGCCAGGGCCGCCATCTCTACCATGGTCTTCGTCCCGTCCACGAAGGCGGTCAGCATGCGCGGGCTCATGCCGCGCGCGACGGCCTCGGCCGCGACCGCCGCCGGCGTCGCCGTGCGGTCCAGCCGGTTGTTCTTGCCCTTGCCGGCGCAGACGATGCGGAAGCCCATCAGGCGCGCGGCGTCCACCATCTCGCAGAGCACCGCGGGTTCGTCGCCCGCGGCCACGGTGTAGACCGTGCCGGCGGCGCGGGCCATCCAGGCCAGGATCGGCCCCACGGTCACATCGGCCTCGACGGTCATCGTCACGAAGGGCCGGCGGCGCGCGATTGCCCCAAGCGCGAGCGCGGCGGCGACCTCCGGGTCGCCGGTCGCGTCCAGCACGACGTCCACGCCCTCGGCGTCCACGAACCAGGCGGCCCGCGTGCCCACCGCGGTGCGGCCGTCGCGGACCAGGCGCCCGATGTCCTCCACGGAGGCCGCCGGCGCGGCGGCGAGCCCCGCAGCCGCGGCGGCCGCCGCCGCGCGCGCCTCCACGACGTCGCAGATGCCCGCGACACGCAGCCCCGGCGTCCGCGCGACCTGCCGCACGAGCCCCGAACCCATCTGGCCCGCGCCCACGACCGCGACCCGGAACGGCCGTCCCTCGCGCTCCAGCGCCTGCAGACGCTCGACCGTGCGCATTGAACAGATGTTCACTCACTGGACGATTGTATATCCGCGCCGGGACACTACGCCACAGCCAGCCGGTCCTCCTGCCAGCGGGTGGCCGCCCGGCTCGCCGGTGGACGACGAGACGCGGGCGGCGGGCCGCCCGCGTCCGTGGGCGCACGAGCCGCGCCGTCTTACTCGACGGCGCCACCCACCGCGCGCTCGAGCTGCGCCCGCGCGACGTTCAGGTGGAAGAGGGCCTGGATGCGGTTGGCCTGCGCCTGGGAGAGCGCGGCCTGTGCCTGCACGACCTCGAGGTTGGTGGATACCCCGGCGGCGAACCGCACGTTGGCGATCCGCAATCCCTCCTGCGCGAGTTCCACGGTCTTGTCGGCGCCGGCGAGCTCCTCGGCCGCGGCCTGGTGATTGAGCACGGCGCGCCGCACGTCGGCCTCGATCGCCTGCCGGAGCTGTGCCTCCGCGGCCCGAAGCTGCTCGACGCGGGCCTCCGCCTCGCGGATGCGCTCGGCCGTCAGGTGCCCGTCGAAGAGCACGAGCGTCGCCGACAGCGTCGCGCTCCACGAGAACGCCGCCGGGCCGCCGCCGGTCAGGCTCGCGCCGCTCGTGTTGCCGTAGGCCGGCGCCGCCTGGAACGCCACCACCGGCCGGAGACCGGCGCGGGCCACGTCCACCGCGGCCGCCGCCGCGGCGATCCGCGCCTGCTGCTCGCCCAGTTCGGGGCGCGCCTCGAGCGCGCGCCGGACGAGCGCCGCGAGCTCGGTCCGCAGGGGCACGATTGTCATCACCTCGCGCGGCGCCCACTGCGCGTCCAGCGGCTGCGCCATCAGACCGTTGAGCCCCTGTAGCGCGAGCGCGACGGCGTTGCGTGACCGGATCTGGCCCACACGCGCGTTGGCCAGGTTGACCTCGGCCTGGATCTCGTCGAAGCGCGGTGAGGCGCCGGCGGCCACCCGGGCCCGCGCGACGCGCAGGTTCTCTTCCGCCTCGGCGGCCGTGCGGCCGGCGACCTCGAGCCCGGCCTGGGCCAGCAGCACTTGATAGTAGGCCTGCTTGACGTCCAGCACGAGCTGCTGCTTCGTGCGCTCCAGCGCGGCCTCAGCCCCGAGGAGGTTCGCCCGCGCCAGCGCGATCTGCGCCTCGTTGCGGCCGCCGGAATAGAGCGGGAGCTGATAGGTCAGGCCCACCGAGTAGAGGTTCGGGCTGGCGGGGGGGATGGTAATGGTGATCGGCGTGACGACACCCGGAATCGTGCCCGGCGGGATAACGATGGTCGTCGGAGGCCGGTCGTTGACGCGGGTGTAGGCGGCGTTCAGCGTGAGCAGCCCGCTGCGGAAGGCCTCGGCCTGGTTGACCGCCGCCCGCGCGGCCGCGACCTCGAACGCCGCCACGCGCAGCCCGTGGTTGTGCTGCGCGGCCAGCGTCAGCGCCTCGGTCAGGGTGATCGGCCTGGGCGCCTGCGCCCCCGCCGGCGCCGCCGGGAGCGCAATCGCGCTCACCGCGGCAGCCGCCAGCCAGGCCGCCAGGACTCGCACCGTCCTCTTCATCGCGTGCCTCCGTTCGTCTGCGGCCGCGCGGGCCGCGGGCGGCTCAGCGCCACCGCGCAAGCGCGGGGTCGTGCGCGAGCATCCAGGCCTCGTTGAACCGCCACGGCGAGAGCGCCTCGGGCCGGATCACCACACCCTCGGGGGTCCAGCGCACCTCGTCTCGCGCCAGCGGCCGGCCATCGGCCCGGTGGTGCCACTTGACGTCCTGGATCAGGAACCACACGAAGTGGACGTACGACGAGGCCACGACCTCGGTGACATCCATGACGCCCGAGTCGAAGAACCCCACCGGCGCCTCGCCTGCGGCGTCGCGCCGGTCGGTCAACAGCGCGTACGGGTTGCCGCAGCCGTCGCTGGCGACCTCGACGAACGCGTCCGACCAGCCGATCGCGCCCCAGTGCGTGCGCGCCTGCCGCGTCGCGAACACGGCGTCGAGCGCCGACTGGATCGGCGGGACGCCCATGAGCGGCTCGTTCACCACGAACCCGCCGTTGAACGCCCGCAGCGCCGCGCGCATGGACGGGGGGAGCCCCACACCGAGCTCGGCCTCGGCCTTGGCGATGTCGCGCTCGTCGGCCGGGGGGTTCAGGCGCACCACCCCCGGCTGGAAGTACGCCAGCTCCTCGAAGATCGCCTTCAGCGTCACCGCCGGTGGACTGCTCCTCCCAACCCGCCTCCGCCGCCTGCGTCCACGAGCCAGCGGCTCGGGCTGACGAGCCCCTCACCGGCGGCGCCGCCGCCGTGGTAGGTGACTAGCGCCAGATACCGGTCCAGCATCTTGTCGGCCGGGTGTTCGGTCTCGACGAGCACGCCCACCCCGACCACCTCGGCCGCAAACTCCCGCATCAGATCATATACCCCCCGGGCGGTCCCGCCACCCCTGAGCACGTCGTCGATGAAGAGCACCCTCGCGCCGCGCGGCACCGCGCGCAGGGGCAGGGTCATGGACTGCACCATGCGCGAGGACCCGGACACGTAGTTCACGCTCACCGCCGGCCCCTCCGTGACGCGGCCGCCGCGCCGGGCCGTCACCAGGGGCACGTCGAACGCGCGAGCGGTCATCAGCGCCAGTGGGATGCCCTTCACCTCCATGGTGAGCACGGCGTCGGGCTGGACGTCCTCGAACAACGTCGCGAACACCTCGCCGATCTCCTCGGCCAGCGACGGGGTGAAGATCAGGTCGGTGGTGTGGAGGAAGCCGCCGGGCAACACCCGGCCTGGCTCGCGCAGGCGCGCGCAGAGGCGCTCGACCAGCGCGCGGATCTGCGCCGACGTCCGCACCGGCCGGTAGCGGACCCCGCCCGCCGCGCCGGGCACGGTCTCGATGCGGCCCAGCCCGAACCGCTCCACGACCGCGCGCAGCAGCCCGAGGTCCTCGCTGATGGTGGACTTCGCCGCGCCGAGCCGCGCCCCGAAGTCGGCCAGCGCGTGGAGCCGGTTGGGCTCGGCCATCAGGCGCTCGGCCATGACCACCATCCGGTCTCCACGCCGGAGGCGGCCGGTCCTGCGGCGTCCGGGCGCCTGCCCTGCAGCCGGATTCATGGTCCGGTCAGTCCACGCGCGCCGCCGGCTCGAGCGCGGCCCGCAGCACGGCCACATTCTCGGGACGCTCCGCGTCGACGTCGAGGGCGAGCTCGGGCCGCTCGATGACGACCGCGCGCGCGCGAAACCCGGTGATCTCCTCGGCGCGCGCCTCCATCTCGGCGATCGACAGGCGGCCCGCGGCGAACTTCAGCACGGTGCTCCACCCGAACACCTGCGCGAGCAGCCAGGGCTTCTTCCGGGCCGCCACGATCTGCTCGACGAACGGTCGGACGCGGTCGACCACCTCGGCGCGGAACAGCAGGACGCTCCCCCCGCAGAACGTGCCGTCGGTCACGGTGACGTAGGTCTTGCGCGCCCCGGGAACGCGCGCCTCGACGGCGGGGCGCGGCACGATCGGGTAGCAGAAGTCGGCGTCCTCGCCGCAGCGGTCGAGGAACTCGCGCACCGTCGGCCCGTCGAGCAACGGCAGGTCCGCCGCGACGGTGAGGACCCGCCCGACCGGCCCCAGGCGCGCGACCGCCGCGGTGATGTTGTCGATCATGCTCTCCCGCTCGGGCAGAACCTCCACGTCGGCGCCGAGCACCGCGGCGAGCGCATCCGGCGGGCCGACCGCCACCACGCGGTCCACGCCGCCCGCGGCCCGCAGGGCGTCGGTGACCCGCGCCACGAGCGGCCGGCCCCCCATCACCAGGAACGCCTTGTTGGGCAGACCGGGCGCCAGGCCGGGGTCCGGGGGGCCGCCGGCCAGCACCACCGCCGCGGGCACTAGCGCTCCTCCGCGAAAGTCCGGGTCACGAAGACGTCCACGTCCCCGCGGCCGGCGAGCTGGTCGGCCACGCGGCGGGCCGCGGCCTCATTGGCCATGAGCCCGAAGACCGTGGGGCCGGTCCCGGTCATCACGGCACCGTAGGCCTCGCCCCGCAGCACCTGCGCCTTCAGCTCGCCGACGATCGGGTGGTGGGCCGCGATAACCTCCTCGAAGACGTTCCCGAGCAAGCGCCCCACGGCCGGCACGTCCCGGCGCGAGACGGCCTCCACGAGCTGCGCGATGTCCGGCCGCCGCGTGATCGCGGCGGGCTGGATCTGCCGGTAGGCCCACTCGGTCAGGACCTCGATCCGCGGCCGCGCCAGCACGACCCAGGTCGTGGGCAACGGCGGCAGGGTCTGGACGCGCTCACCGCGGCCGCGCGCCACCGCCGCCCCACCGGTCAGGAAGAAGGTCACGTCGGCGCCGAGCCGGGCGGCCAGCGCGTGGAGCTCGCGGCCGTCGAGACGGAGTTTCCACATCTGGGCCAGCCCCATCAGAGTGACCGCGGCGTCGGCGCTGCCGCCGCCGAGTCCCGCGGCTACCGGCACGCGCTTGCGGATCTCGATCTCCACCGGCCGCGCCACCCCGAGCTGCTCGCGCAGCAGGGCGGCGGCGCGGTAGACCAGGCTGTCGGCGCCCGTCGGGATGTCGTGGTCCGCGGTGACCCGAATGCCGTCGCCGGTCTCCCGCAGGACGATCTCGTCGTGCAGCGCGACCGTGTGCAGGACCGTCTCCACCTCGTGGTACCCGTCGGAGCGGCGCTGCAGGACGTTCAACCCCAGGTTCACCTTCGCGTAGGCGTTCAGGCGAAGCTCCTTCACGGGCGCGGCCTCCTGCGGGTGACAAGCGGCACGATACAGGTTACGTGCCTGGCGCGGCAAGTCCTTTCCTTTCCACCTTCCTTCAACCTCCTTTGCATTGCAGGGTTTGGGCGTTGTCCGTAAGATGGGTGCGTGACCGAGCCGGAGTTGCCGCTCCCCGAGCGCCCGCAGAGTCCACCGCCGGCCGGCCCGCTGCCCGGGCCGCAGGCCGCGCCGCCCCCTCCCCGGCGCCGGCCCTGGCGCACGGTGTTGTGGGCCGTCCCGGCGCTGCTGGTCGTCGTCATCGGGCTCGCGGTGGGCCTCTACATCTACGTGCTGACGCAGGTGACGGTCGGGAGCATTGCGCAGCGCCACCCGGGCCTGTTCGGGTGGCCGTTCCGCGTGGCCGACCGGGTGAACGTCCTGGTCATCGGCGTGGACGTCACCTACGACAACCGGCGCCGCGTCCTCAACGTCGCCCGGGCGGACACGCTGCTGCTGGTCTCGTTCGACCCCGAGCGTCGGCGCATCGCCGCGGTCTCCATCCCGCGCGACACGCGCGTCGAGATCCCGGGCGTGGGCACGACCAAGATCAACGCCTCGTTCGCCTACGGCGGCCACAACCTGACCATCCGCACGGTCGAGCGGCTGATGGCCGTCCGGGTGCACTACTACGTCAAGCTGGGTCCGGACTCGTTCAAGAACGTCATCGACGCCCTGGGCGGGCTCGAGGTGGACGTCGAGAAGGACATGAAGTACACGGACACCTGGGCCGGGCTCCATATCGACCTCAGGCAGGGCCGGCACCGCCTCAACGGCGAGCAGGTGGCCGGCTACATCCGGTTCCGGCACGACGCGCTCGGCGACATCGGCCGGGTCGAGCGGCAGCGCAAGGTCTTGCAACTCCTGATCGCAGAGCTCAAGGACCCCGCGACCCTGCTTGCCGGCCCGCGGCTGCTCCAGGCATTCGTCCGCAACACCGAAACCAACCTGAGCCCGACGCAGCTGGTGGCGCTGGGCCTGTTCGCGGCGCGGGCGGGCGGAGGGCTCGAGACGCACACGCTGCCGGGCGGCTTCGCGCCCCAATACTGGGAACCGGACTTCGCGAGGATCCGGCCGCTCGTCGCGGAGCTGTACTACGGCCTGACGGCCGAGGAGCTGGCCGCGATGCCCGTGGAGGTCGTCAATGCCAGCGGCATGCCCGGCCTGGGGCTGCGCGCCGCGGCGCGGCTGCGGGAAGTCGGCTTCCGTCAGGTGAGCGTGCGCGCCGCGCCCTCGCCCAACGGACGGACCACCGTCGTGGCGCGGACACCCCGCGCCAACGCGGCGCACCTGGCCGCCGCGGCCCTCGGGCGCGCCAGCGTCCGCCACCAGCCCGGGGCGCCCGGGGCCGCGCTCACGATCCTTCTCGCCCGGGATGCGGTCGGCGCCGCGCACGGCGCCGTGCTGCGGCGCGCGTCGCCCGACTGACACACGTCAGCGGCCGCCGGCCACCGAGTTA
Organism: Armatimonadota bacterium; assembly: GCA_031081715.1. Lineage (GTDB taxonomy): Bacteria > Sysuimicrobiota > Sysuimicrobiia > Sysuimicrobiales > Humicultoraceae > Fervidifonticultor_A > Fervidifonticultor_A tertius. The sequence goes on from JAVHMA010000016.1 coordinate 47,976, forward strand.
GGCCGGGTTGCTCCCGAAGGAGTACCTCCTCCCACCTCGCGCAGCCACGTACCGCTGACGGTGCGACTGTAGCACCGGGCGGCGTGGAGCGTCAATCCGAAACGGTCGTTCCCCGTCTGTGGATCGTGTGGATAGCCGGCGCGCTCTCGCGCCGCACGAGGCGAGCGAGCCGCGCGATGCCCTCGGCGATCTGCGCCTCGGTCGGATAGGAGAAGTTCAGCCGCATCGTGTTGCGGCCGCCCCCGTCGCAGTGGAACGCCTGCCCGGGCACGTAGGCCACGCCCTCGGCGAGCGCGGGCTGGAGCATCGCCCCCGCGTCGAGGCCCTCAGGCAGGCGCACCCACAGGAACAAGCCGCCCTCGGGTCGGGTCCAGGTCACCCCGGGCGGCATCTCGCGTTCCAGAGCCTCCAGCATCGCCGTACACTTGCGGCGGTACCGCGCGACGACCTCCGGCAGCCGGGTGAGGAGCCCGCCGCGCGCGAGCAGCGCCGCGGCGATGGCCTGCGTCAGCGCCGGGCCGCACAGGTCCATGGCCTGCTTGGCGGTGACGCAGCGCTCGATGACGGCCGCCGGGCCGGCGAGCCAGCCGATGCGGAGCCCCGGGGCCAGGGTCTTGCTGAACGTGGACAGGTAAAGCGTGCGGCCGGCACGGTCCAGGGCCGCGATCGGCGGCGGGGCCATCCCGGCGAACCGCATCTCGCGGTAGGGATTGTCCTCGACAATCAACGTGCCGAACTCGCCGGCGAGGGCCAGCAGCTGCTCGCGCCGCTCCTGCGTCCAGGTGATCCCGGACGGGTTCTGGAAGTCCGGCACGACGTAGATGAACTTGGGCCGCCTCCCCGCGCGCGCCAGGCGCCGCAGCGCCTCCGCCAGGTCCGCGGGCGCCATGCCCTCGTCGTCCTGCCGGACGCCCACCATCTCCACCTGGTAGGCGCGGAATGCCTGAAGTCCGCCCAGATAGGACGGCAGCTCGCAGACGATGGCGTCGCCCGGCTCGAGCAGGACCCGGCCTACGAGATCGAGCGCCTGCTGAGAGCCGGTGGTGATCAGGATGTCGTCGGGGGCGACCTGCAGCCCGTCCTTGGCCATCCAGGCGGCGAGCTGCGCGCGCAGCCGCGGATCGCCCTCGGTCGTCCCGTACTGGAGCGCGCGCGCCGCGTCGGTGCGGAGCACCTCGTCCGCCACCGCGCGGAGCTCGTCCACCGGGAACGTCTCAGGGTCGGGCAGGCCGCCGGCGAACGAGACGACGTTGCCGCGGCCTGCCAGCTTGAGGAGCTCCCGGATCGTGGACCGCTCCGCGGTCCGGGCCGATCTGGAAAAGAACGCCTCGAACTCGATCATCGCGCCACCCGTCCCTTCCAGGACATCTCCACCACGAGAGTTCACGGGTGAGGCGCTGCCTCCCTGTCGCGCAGCGCGGCCGCCAGACGGGCGAACGCGGCCAGGGAAAGACGCTCCCCGCGCTCCCGCGGGTCTATACCCGCGGCCCGGCAGAGCGCCTCGGCGTCGTCGCCGGTCGCCGCCCGCGGCCCCAGCTGCCGGAGCGCCGAGCGGAGCATCTTGCGCCGCTGTCCGAAGGCGGCCCGGGCAACCGCCATCAGCGGTCCCACGAGTTCCGGCGGCACGGGCGGCACCGCCGGAACGTCCAGCCGCACCACCGCCGAGGTGACCTCGGGCGGCGGGAAGAACGCCGCTCGCGGCACGCGCGCGACCACCGCGGCGGAGGCGTGGGCGCCGACCGCGACGGTCAGCAACCCGTAGGCGGGCGTGCCGGGCGCGGCTACCAGGCGCCGGGCTACCTCGTCCTGCACCATCACGACGTAGCGGCGCGCGGTGTGCGCCTCCAGCAGGCGAATCAGCAGCGGCGAGGCGATGGCGTACGGCAGGTTCGCGACCACGGCCGTGGGCCGCGGCCGCAGCGCCGCCGGCTCGAGGGTCATGGCGTCGGCGTGGACCAGGCGCACGCGTGGGTAGGCCGCGCACGACGCCCGGAGCACCGGGATGAACCGCGCGTCCACCTCCACCGCGATGACCGCGGCGCCGGTGCGCGCCAGCTCCACGGTCAGGGTCCCGATGCCAGCGCCGATCTCCAGGACGACGTCCGCAGGCGTGAGGCCGGCCGCGCGGAGCATGGCCTCCAGCGCGCGGCGGCTGACCAGGAAGTGCTGGCCGCGCGATCGTCGCAGCCGCAGTCCCGCCGCGGCGAGCGCGGCGCGGACGCCGGCGGGGGACGCCAGGTCCAGCGACGCTATCGACTCGAGACCGATGGGCGCGCGGGACGGGCCGCGGGTGTGGAGAGGATATAGACGCGCACGACCTTGCGGCCGAACTGATAGGCCTCGCGCGGGGTATTGTACCCGAGGTCGATGCGGTAGCCCTTGATTGCGCCGCCGGTGTCGCCGGCGATCGCGCGGCCGTAGCCCTCGATATAGAGGAGGGACCGGAGCGGGATGACGCGCGGGTCCACCGCGACGACGCCGTACCCGGCCTCCAGGCCGATCGCCGTCGTGCCGTCCACACCCTTCCCATGCCACGGCGCGTACGCCGTGGCTTCCATGTAGACCATCTCCCGGCCGGCGAACTCGCCGCGGCTGGCGACGGTGCGGCGCGTGCCCACGTGCACGATCCGATCCAGCGGCGGCCGGGTGATGACGGCTTCCACCGGCTCGCGCCGGACCACGACGCCGTCCGCGGTCGTGACCGCGACGCGGTGGAGGCGCGCGCCCGGGCGCCCGAGCTGCACGACCTTCTGGAGGCCGCGCGGCATCGTGGCGTCGCCCAGTGTCACGCGGTTGAACGGCATGCGCTCCTCGACCGCCACGATGCGCGTGACGATCCGCACCACGCGCACAGTGGCGCCCGCCCACACCTCGGTCCCCGGCGCGGGGTAGACGCGGTCGGCCGCCCCGACGCGCACGCCCGCCTCCGCCAGGACCTCGTCCACGGTGCGCGCGGCGGTGACCCGAACGTGCGAGCCGCCGTCGGCGATGATACGAATGGGCACGGCGCGGCGCACCGTGATCGTGGCGCGGTCGCGCAGCGCGCTCTGCGGAGCCGGATGCACGACGTCGTGCGGCCCGACCGCGACGCCGGCGGCACGGACGGCGTCGGCGACCGTGCCGCCGTAGGTGCGCACGCGCGCGACGGTCGCGCCGGCGCGGACCTCCGCGGCGCGCGGCAGGTCGGCCTGCGCGGCGGCCCCCATCGCCAACGACGCGGCGACGACGCCCCAGGCCGCCACCTGCCGGGTCCTCCATGCAGACATACATGCCACCCCCTGCGAACGCGATCGGACTGGGCGGGCCGCCTGCCGCCCGAGGTCGTGCCGAGGATCGCTGGTATCTGGAGGCCCCGTCCGGCTACGGAGCTCTCCCGATCTGGAACGCGGTGCGAGGTTGTGCCGCTAAGGCCTGGCGATCAGTCTACCATGCACGCCAGGCTTCGACAACCGCTCAGGCGGGCGCGCGCTGCGGCCGCTCGACCAGCTCGATCAGCACGCCGTGCGTGTGGCGGGGATGCAGGAAGGCGATGCGGCGACCGTGCGCGCCCTGGCGCGGAACCTCGTCGATCGGGGCGCAACCCGCCTTGCGCGCCTGCGCCAGCGCCGCCTCGAGATCGGGGACCGCCACCGCGACATGGTGGACGCCTTCACCGCGCCGCGCGAGGAATCGCGCGACCGGTCCGTCGGCATCCGTCGGCTCGAGCAGCTCGATGCGCGTCGCCCCGACCGGCACGAAGGCTACCAGCACACGGTCCGCGGGGAGCGTCTCCGGCGCGCCTGCGGCCAGCCCGAGCGCCCGCTCGTAGACGGCGGCAGCGGCCGCCAGGTCGCGCACGGCCACGCCGATGTGGTCGAGGGTCGCGCCCGCGATGCCCGCCCCCACGGCGGGTGCGCCCGCCGCATCCAGCAACCGGGCGGCTGCGGTGCGGGGGTCGAGCTCACCCCGGGCGACCTTCGCGACCAGCTCGTCCAGGCGACTGGCGGTCGCGCCGTCGAGGAACGCGGCCCGCAGCCGTGCCTCGGCCGCGCGCACGATGTCGCGGCGCCACCGCTGACGCCGGCGCGCCTCGACCGCGCCGGCTGCCTGCTGTGCGCGCCGGTGGTCGGCGATCGCGGCGAGCAGCTCTTCGAGCCCGCGCCCCTCGGTCGCCACGGTGGTGAGCACCGGCGCGCGCCACCCGTCGCGCGCGGCCAGACCAAGCGCCATCTTGAGGTCGGTCACGGTGCGGTCGGCGTCGGCGCGGTCGGCCTTGTTCACCACGAAGACGTCGCCGATCTCCATGACGCCGGCCTTGATCGTCTGGACGCCGTCGCCCAGCCCTGGCGTGGTGACCACCACGACCGTGTCGGCGGCGGCCACGACGTCGACCTCGGCCTGCCCGGTGCCGACGGTCTCGATGAACACGACCTCCGCGCCCCAGGCGTCCAGCACCGCGACCGCCTCGTCGGTCGCCGGCGCCAGCCCACCCAGGCTCCCGCGCGTGGCCATCGATCGCACGAAGACCTCCGGGTCGGTGCTGTGATCCTGCATGCGCACCCGGTCGCCGAGGAGCGCGCCTCCCGTGAAGGGGCTGGTGGGGTCCACGGCCACGACGGCCACACGCCGGCCCTCGGCCCGCAGCCGCCGGATCGCGGCGTTCACCAGGCTGCTCTTGCCCGACCCCGGGGGCCCGGTCACGCCCACCACGTGCGCGCGCCCGGTGTGCGGGAAGAGGGCGACGAGGATCTCGGCGGCCCGCGGGTCGTCGTTCTCGAGCAGAGAGATGAGCCGGGCCGCGGCCTGCGTGGAGCCGGCGACGAGCGAGGCGACCAGGTCGCGGACGAGGACGGCCATCACCGCTAGGATAGCAGGCCCGCGCGCGCCCCGGGACCGCCCGACGTTTGGCGCTGTCAAACACCGTCTAGCGACGCGCCGGCGGGGGCATCTACCGGGCGTGAACCGACTCGTGGTCCAAGCGACGCTGGCGGCGCGCGCGCTGTTGGACCCCACCCTGCGGCCGGGCCTGGAGGCGACCGAGCAGTTCATGTCCTGGCTGCGGTTCGGTATCACCGCCGCGGCCGCGGGCACGGCGCTCGTCACCTTCCCGATGGCGCGGCCTGCCGCGGGGGTGTGGGAACTCCTCGTCGCGGTGGCCTTCCTCTACTCCGTGCCTCAGATCTTCATCCGGCCCGGTCGGCCCACGGCCTGGACGCGGCTGCGCATCCTGCTCAACACGGTGCTCGACTTCGTGCTCGCCGCCGCCGCGGTCACCACGAGCGGTGGAGCGGCGAGCCCGTATCTCTGGCTGCTCGCGCTGGTGATCGTCGGGAACGTGCTGCGCTACGGCGAGACCGCGGGCGCACTCGCGGTGGCGGGCAGCATGGGGGCGCTGGCCCTCATGACCCTCCGCGTGGACCTGGCGCCCGGCGCGGTCGCCTTCGAGCTGGTGGCGCGTCTGGGCTTCTTCTGGGTGCTCTACCTGCTGGTCGCCTACCTGAGCCGCTACGCCACCCGCATGGAGCAGGTGGCGCACAAGGGCACGCGGCTGATGGAGGCGATCGGCCGGATCGGCGTGCCGGTCAAGCTGGCGGGCAATGTCGCCATGGCGCTCCAGGCCGTGTGCGAGGAAATCCCCCGCCTGTTCGACGTGGACCATGTCTTCATCTGGCTCGTGCAGGGCGACGAGATCGTGGGCTCGGCCGCGACCGGCCCGGCCCGCGACGCGTTCCTCGCGCTGCGCCGGCCCATCGTCGACACCGACCTGCTCGCGGCCCGAGTGGTCCGCGAGCGCCGGCCGGTCCTCGTCCATCGCCTGCCCGAGGCTGGCGACCACCCGGACGCGACGCTGGCCCGAACCTATGGGCTGCAGGGCGCGGTCGGCATCCCGTTGATCCACGGGGAGGCGCCGGTGGGCGCGATGGTGCTCGCGGACTCGCGGCGCCCATCGCGCTTCCGCGAGGAAGACCTGCCGCCGGCGATGCTGCTCGGCAACCTGGCGGCGACCGCGCTCTACCACGCGTCGATGCACGACCAGCTGCGCGCGGCCTACAACCGCACGCTGGAAACGCTCGGCGAGGCCATCGACGTGCGCGACGCCTACACTGGCGGGCACTCGCTGCGCATCGCGCGCCACGCCGAGCTGACTGCCCGCGCGCTCGGGTGCGACGAGCAGACCCGCGAGCACATCCGCACCGCCGCGATGCTCCACGACGTCGGCAAGATCGGCATCCCGGACAGCATCCTGTTGAAGCCCGGCCGGCTCTCCGAACCCGAGATGGAGACGATGCAGAGCCACTCGCTGATCGGCGCCCGGCTGCTGCGCACCGCCGGCTTCCCCGAGGAGGTCGTAGAGATCGTCCGGCACCTCCACGAGCACATGGATGGCTGGGGCTACCCGGGCCGGCGGGCGGGTGAGGCTATCCCGCTGGGCTCGCGCATCCTGGCCGTGGCGGACGCCTACGAGGCCATGACGTCCGACCGCGTCTACCGGCCGGCGATGGAGCCGCAGGAGGCCATCGCCGAGCTGCGACGGTGCGCGGGCTCCCAGTTCGACCCGGCGGTCGTGGACGCATTCGTCCGTGTGCACGAGGAGCGGTCAGCCGCCATGCCGGCCGACGAGTCCGACGGCGAGACAGCGACGTCCGCGGACGTCTTCGCGCTCATGGCCGGGGGCCTGCTGGACCGGTTCGCGCAGTTCGCGGGCGAGGAGCTCGCGCGCGCGATCGTGCAGCGCGTGCGCCGCCAGGCGGAGCGCAGCGGCTGGATGGTTGCCTGGCAGGAAGGCGCGCTGGACGTCCGGGCGTCGCACCGCCACCTGACGCTCGAGGCCCGGCGGCAGGTCCTGGCCTGGCTGCTGGTGGACATCGAGCGGCTCGGCGGCCGGCGCATCGCGATGCACCTGCTGCGCGAGACCGAGCAGGGGCTATCGCCTGAGGCCCGCGAGGCGTACCGCGGCCTGTTCGCGCCCGGTCACGCGGACGCGCCGACGGTCCCCACTCCGATCGCCTGAATCGGCACCGAGCCCACGCGTCGGCTGATCGCGTAGCCATCCGGCTACACCCCGAAAGAGCCAGATGGCGCCCCAAAAAGAGCCGGTTGGCGACTGCCGCACGCCCGCGGCGCTTCCTATGCTCGTGGCCGCAAGACTCCACGAGCCAGGAGGCCTGCGGCCATGCGTCCCATCCGGCGGCCCAGCAAGCTCGTCCTGACCTGCCTCATCACGCTGATCTTCCTGGCGGCATCCTTGACGCCGCGACTGATGCCGCGCGCACACGCAGGGCAAGATCCGTCTCCGCCGCTGCCGGTCCCCGAGGATCCGCTCGGGCAGCAGCCGGAGCACCAGACGCCCGAGGTCTCCATCGACGTGGACGTCCGCGACGGCCATGCGACCGTCCGCGTCGTGGACCTCTGGGGGCCGGGGCGGACCCCGTTCATCGTGCGCACCTACAGCAACACCAAGCCTACCCCCGCGACCGCGATCGGGATCGGAGGATTCGGGGCCCTCGAGCACTACAAGGGCTGGCAGCTCAGCCAGCTCTCCGACATCACCACCGATCCCAACACGGCCGGCTTCTTCGTGCGCGAGGCCGACGGCAACCGCGGCCGGCACAAGTTCACCGGGTGGGAGCATGGTCCCGGCCCCAACGAAAAGTGGGCCATCTACCAGAAGACCATCGGCACCGTCACCACCCTCAAGGAGCAGTACACCTGCTGGCAGACCGACCCCGAGGGCCAGAGCCCCACACCACAGCCGACCCCGGCTCCGCGGCAGCGGGTGCGGATCCAGCGGCGGGTCGGGACCCAGAGCATCGAGTGCGCGCCCACCGGGCTCCTCATGATGTCCCTCCCCAAGGGTGCCACCCGGCGCAACCGGCTCGCACAGGTCGCCGGCCAGGTCGCGCCCGCCACCCACCTCATCGAGGAGGCACGCGACGCCAACAACAACGTCACGACCTACACCTGGACCACCTTCCCCAACCAGATCCAGGCCTACATCGCCAGCGTTCGGGACCCCGTCAACCGCCTGACCACCTACGGCTACGAACAGCACCAGCAGGTCTGCGTGGAGGAGCACCCGGAGGCCGGGGCCTGTCTGTCCCACAAGTGGGTCTACCGGCTCCGCACCATCACCGACCCCTGGGCCCGCACCACCACCTACACCTATAACGCGCAGAACCTCCTGGCTAGCGTCACCAACGGCGCCGGCCGCACCACCAGCTACACCTATGACACCTGGCGGCGCCTGCGCACCGTCACGAATCCCCGCGGCCACACCTGGACGCTGGACTGGACCCTGACCATCGGGGCCGCCCGCGTCACCCGCGTCACCGCGCCGGACGGCACGGCCACGACCTATGCCTACACGGGCACGGCCAGCGTCGCTACGGCGACGGTCACCGACGCCCGCGGGAACAGGACGACCTACCAGATCGTGGAGGCCTCCGGCGACCCGGAAGACCCCTACGTCGGCAACGTCACCCGGATTACCACCCACCTGGGCCACGTCACCCAGTACACCTACGACACCCGGCGCAACGTCACCGAGGTCCTCGACGCCCGGGGGCAGCGCACGACCTACCAGTACAACCCCCGCAACAAGGTCACCCAGGTCGTCCGCGCCGTCGGCTCGCTCAACCTCACCACCACCGCCACCTGGGATGCGAACGACAACCAGCTCAGCCTCATCAACCCCCGCGGCGTCCGGACGAACTACACCTATGACACCAAGCACAACCTCACGCACGTCCGCCGCGCCGTCGGCACCGCCGACGAGAGCCTCACCCAGTACGTCTACACCGCCTGGGGCGGCGTCAGTCAGGTCATCGACCCCCGCGGCTTCACCACCGCCTACACCTACACCGCCCGCCGCCAGGTCCAGACCATCACCCCGCCCGCCGGCGGAGTGACCTCCTTCACCTACAACGCCGCCGACGACCCGGTCACCAGGACCGATGGGAACGGCCGCACCTGGGCCACCGAGTATGACGCCAGCCGCCTCGTTACCCGGGTGACCGACCCGCTCGGCTACGTCGTCCGCCACGAGTACGACGAGGCCGGCAACCGCCTCCGCACCTACGACGCCAAGACCCAGCTCACCACCTTCACCTACGACACCCGCGACCGCCTGACCCGGATCACCGACCCGCTGGGCGGCCAGACCACCTACCAGTACGACGCGGTCTCTAACCTCACCCAGCTCACCACCGCCCGCGGCCACAGCACCACCTTCACCTACGACGCGGTCAACCGCCTCACCCAGGTCCGCGACGCCCTCAACCAGACCACCACCTCCCAGTACGATCCGGTCGGCAACCGCACCCAGATGACCGACCGCAAGGGCCAGGTCCACACCTTCACCTACGATGCGGCCAACCGCCTCACCCAGGTCAGTGCCGGCGGCCAGACGATCAGCTACACGTATGACGCCAACGGCAACCGCCTGACCCTGGTCGACCCCACCGGCACCACCCAGTTCCAGTACGACCCCCTCGACCGCCTCACCCGGACCACCTCTCCCGACGGCACGGTCGTCCAGGCCACCTACGACCGCTCAGGCAACCGGATCACGCTTACCAACCCCGGCGGGGGCACCACCACCGCGACCTACGACGGGGCCAACCGCCTCACCCAGCTCACCCAGGGCACGCTGTCCTGGACCTTCCAGTACGACGGGGCCGGCAACCGGACCCGGCTCACCCACCCCACTGGTAGTCCTCGTCGGGGTTGGTGTCCATGAGGTACGTGGTGGCGTGGCCGCGGGCGTTCGTGACCACGGTCGTGCCAATGCCGGTCCCCTGGATCGTGTAGCTGTAGGTCGTGACGCTGCCATCGGGCGCGGTGACCCGGGTGATGCGGCCGGCGTTGGCGAGGGTGCTCCACTGCAGCGCCGTCGTGTGGCCGCGGGCGGTGGTGACGCTGAGGAGGCGGCGCGCGAGGAGCGGCTCGTAGGTGTAGCTGGTCGTGCGGCCCGCACCGTTGGTGACGGACGCGAGCTGGCCCTGGGCGGTGTAGGTGTACGTGGCCGTGCGGCCCCAGGGGTCGGTGACCGCGCGCACCCGGTAGTGCCAGCGGGTGGCTTGGCACTGGCCCTGGGGGCCCTCCTGCACGCAGACCTCGTAGGAGCGCTCGTAGGCATACGTGGTCGTCCAGTTCACCGGGTCGCGGATGGTGGCGATGTAGGCGTGGATCTGGTTGGGGAAGGTCGTCCACGTGTAGGTCGTGACGTTGGCGTTGGCGTCGCGAGCTTCCTCGATGAGGCCCGGGACGATGTCCTGGGACGCATAGACGAGCCCCACGTCCGGGTTGGCGCGGTCGCGCCGGGTGGCACCCTCAGCCCCGGTTTCCGTCGGCCTCCCGCACGGAGAGGCGGGTGGGGTTGCCGGGCTCGGGCATGATGAGGGCGGAGAAGTGGTTGAGCAGCCAGCCGCGGGCGGTCAGCCCGGCGACGGTGAAGAAGCTCGTCAGCGAGATCTTCGAGGCGCTGGGCGCGCGCAACCGGGCAGAGGCGGTGGCGGCGGGCCTGGGGATGCTGGAAGTTGAGGCGGCGGGCGCACGCCGGGACGGCGAGAGGAGCGGGGCCTAGACCACGACCGGCGGCCGGTAGGTGCTGAACACCCCACGGAGCACGTCGCAGATCTCCCCGACCGACGCGTAGGCCCGCACCGCGTCCAGGATCGGCGGCAGCAGATTGTCCGTCCCGCGCGCCGCGTCCGCCAGCGCGGCGAGCGCGCGAGACGCCGCGGCGCCGTCCCGCTCCTCCCTGACGCGGCGAAGCCGCGCGAGCTGGCGGTCCACCACCCCCGGGTCGATCCGCTGGAGCTCGACGCGCGCCGGCGCCTCGCTGCGGAACCGGTTGACGCCCACGACGATCCGGTCACCTTGCTCGACCGCCTGCGCCTCGCGGTAGGCGGCCTCGGCGATCTCGCGCTCGATCCACCCCGATTCGATCGCACGGAGCACGCCACCGGCGGCCTCGACCTGGGAGATGAGCGCCTGCGCGCGCTGCTCGATCTCGTCGGTCAGGTGCTCGACGTAGTACGATCCCGCCAGCGGATCCACCGTGGCGGCCACCCCGCTCTCGTACGCGATGATCTGCTGTGTGCGCAGCGCGAGCAGGGCCGACTCCTCGGTGGGCAGCGCCAGGGCCTCGTCGCGCGCGTTCGTGTGGAGCGACTGCGTGCCGCCCAGCACGGCCGCGAGCGCCTGAAGCGTGACCCGCACGACGTTGTTGTCCGGCTGCTGCGCCGTGAGCGCGGCGCCGGCGGTCTGCGTGTGGAACCGCAGCATCGTCGCGCGCGGGTCGGCCGGCTGGTAGCGGTCACGCACCAGGCGCGCCCACAGGCGCCGCGCGGCGCGGAACTTCGCGACCTCCTCGAGCACGGTCATCTGCGAGGCGAAGAAGAACGACATCCGCGGGGCCACGGCGTCGGCGGCGAGCCCAGTATCCACCGCTGCCTGCAGGTACGTCAGCCCGTTGGCCAGCGCGAAGGCCACCTCTTGGACCGCGGTCGCGCCCGCCTCGCGGATGTGGTAACCGCTCACGCTGATCGGATTCCAGCGCGGCAGCTGCTCGGCGCAGAACCGGAAGGTGTCGGTCACCAGCCGCAGCGACGGCTTGGGGGGGAAGATGTAGGTCCGGCGCGCGATGTACTCCTTGAGGATGTCGTTCTGGGTGGTGCCGTCGATCGCCTCGCGCGGCACGCCCTGGCGTTCGGCCACGGCCACGTACATCGCCAGCAGGATCGCCGCGGTGGCGTTGATGGTCATCGAGGTGGAGACGCGGTCGAGCGGGATGCCCTCGAAGAGTACCTCCATGTCGGCCAGCGTGTCGATCGCCACGCCCACCCGGCCGACCTCGGCGAGCGCGGCCGGATGGTCGGAGTCGAACCCCATCTGGGTCGGCAGGTCGAAGGCGACCGACAGTCCGGTCTGGCCCTGCTCGAGCAGGTACCGGTAGCGGGCGTTGGACGCCTCGGCGTCGCCGAAACCGGCGTACTGCCGCATGGTCCACAGCCGACCGCGATACATCGTCGGGTAGATGCCGCGCGTAAACGGGAACTCGCCGGGCGAGCCGACCGATGCGAGATACTCGGCTCGCACGTCGGCGGGCCCGTAGCAGACCGCGATCGGAATGCCGTCGGCGGTAACGGTTCCGTCCGGCTCACGGTCGCGCCCGCGGATGGTCACCGCCCATCCCCCTCCGGCGCCAGCACGATCAGGGCCTGGCCGGCCGCCACCTCCTGGCCCGCGCGCGCGCGCACCTCGGCCACGCGGCCGTCGGAGGGCGCGGGTAGGTCCATCTGCATCTTCATCGCCTCGACCACGGCCACGGCCTGGCCGGCACGCACCTCGGCACCGACCTCGACCGCGACCGCCACCACGAGCCCCGGCATCGGCGCGCGCACTTCCACGCGCCGGGCGCCCGCGGCTGCCGTCGCGCGACGAACGCGCGCCGGCAGCGCACGCCGCACCCGCACCTCGACGCGCTCGGCGCCGACGGTCACGAACAGCGCGTCGTGCGCCTCGCGAATCCGTACCGCACTGGCGCGGCCGTCCACCCACAGCCGCGCGCACTCTTCGCCTGCGACTGGTTGCAGCCGCACGGGCACGCGCTCGCCGTCCAGCGTGACGATCAGCGCGCCGGCGTCGCCGTTCACTTCGAGCTGGCGCCGCTTTCCGGCGGCTTCGACCTCAAGCCTCACCGCAGTGCCTCCTCGCGGGCGCGCGCCACCCACCGGGGGGCCGCGCCGTCGACGGGCAGGCGCAGCCGGCCGGCGCGCGCGCGCGTCCAGGCCGCCGCCGCCAGGATCGCGAGCCGCACCGCGGCGGGCGAGGACGGTGCCGCCCCCCACGCGTCCGCGAACCGGACATCGTAGTCGCCCGCCACGAACGCCGGCTGTTCGAGCGCCCACAGGTGGAACGGGATCGTAGTGTCAACACCCGAGACCCCGAACTCCCCAAGCGCCCGACGCATGCGCGCGATGGCCCCGTCGCGGTCGGGGGCCCAGGTGATGACCTTCGCCAGCAACGGGTCGTAGTGCCGCGAGACCGTCTGCCCGGCGTAGAGCCCGCTGTCCACGCGGATGCCGGGCCCCGCGGGCTCGACCACGCCGTCCACGCGGCCGGCCGACGGCAAGAAGCCGCCGTGCGGGTCCTCGGCGCTGATCCGGCACTCGATGGCGCAGCCGGCTGGCCGCACGTCGTCCTGGCGCACCGGCAGGTCGGCCCCCGCGGCGATCAGGATCTGCGCGGCCACCAGATCCACACCGGTGGTCGCCTCGGTCACCGGGTGCTCGACCTGGATGCGCGCGTTCACCTCGAGGAAAAAACAGGCCTCGCCGTCCACCAGGAACTCGACGGTGCCGGCGTTGCGGTAGCCGATGGCGCGAGCCACGCGCACCGCGGCGTCGGCCAGCCTCCGACGCAGCGATCCGGAGAGCCCGGGCGCAGGCGCCTCCTCGATGAGCTTCTGGTGGCGGCGCTGCACCGAGCACGCGCGCTCACCGAGGTGCACGACGCGCCCCGCCGCATCCGCGAGCACCTGCACCTCGACGTGCCGAGGCCGGTCGAGCCACCGCTCCAGGTAGACGCGCGAATCGCCGAAGGCGGCGCGCGCCTCGCCGCGCGCCAGGCGCAGGGCCGTGGGCAACTCGTCGGCGACGCGCACCAGGTGGATGCCCTTGCCGCCGCCGCCGCCCGCGGCCTTGATGAGCAACGGATAGCCGATCGCGGCGGCCTCGTGCGCGGCGCCGCCGTCGTCCACCGGCCCGGTCCCCGGGAGCACGGGGACGCCGGCGGCGGCCGCCGCCTCGCGCGCCGCGGCCTTGTCACCGCAGCGGGCCAGCACCTCGGCCGGTGGCCCGACGAACACCAGGCCCGCGGCCTCGCACGCCGCCGCGAAGTCCGCGCTCTCCGAGAGGAACCCGTAGCCCGGGTGGATCGCGGTGGCGCCCGCGCGGCGCGCGAGCCCGACCAGCAGCGGCCCGTCGAGGTAGCTCTCGGCCGGCGCATCGCCCGGCAGCGCGAGCGCCTCGTCCGCGAGCCGGACGTGCGGGGCGTGGGCCTCAGACGGCGCATAGACCGCCACCGGCGAGAGCCCGAGGTCGCGGCACGCCCGGATCACGCGCACCGCGATCTCGCCGCGGTTGGCGATCAACAGGCGGCCGGGGTGCGGCATCGCCGGACGGTCACTCGTCCTCTTCGGGCTCGCGCGGGAGGTCCGGGCGGTAGACGAGGGAGTAGCGCGCCAGGTGGAATCCGACCGATTCCCAGAAGCGCAGGCCGCGCACGTTGCCGACGAAGACCCCGGCCTGGATCTCGTCGGCGCCGTGGTCTTTGAGCCAGTCGATGACCGCCTGCGCCATGCGCCGACCGAGGCCCTCGCGGCGGAACTCGGGGTAGATGAAGAACTCGCCGATGACGCCCTGCATCCGGCCCCGGTTAGCCCAGTGCCGGTTGAGCACGGCGACCGCGAACCCGACCCGCCGGCCGCCGTCCACGCCCCACCAGACGTGGCGGTGCTTGCCGCCGTCGGCGAACAACGCCTCGGTGTAGCGGTCGAGCCAGGCGTCGTCGGGCGGCTCGCCGGTGATCTCCTCGCGGTACCGGCGGAGCCAGTCGCGGAACTTGGGATCGCCCGCCGTCACAGGGTGCAGTTGCATGGTGTGCCCAACCCGGGGTGGTCTCTGAGGAGGAGATTCCGCCAGCCGCCGCCCGTCTCCTGTGCGCTAGGGCTCCTCGACCTCGACCGGCGCGCCCGCGAGCCAGAGGAAGTCGATGGTCTCGACGGGCGCGCCGAGCTGGCGCAGCATCGCCATCGCCTGCGCGCGGTGATGGATCTCGTGGTAGCAGAACTGCACGAAGATCCCGAGGGTTGTGCTGTGAATCCGGTAGCGTCGGCGGCTCGGGATGGTCACGACGTACTCGACTGGCCGCGCCCAGTCGTCGACGGTCTCGAGCACGCGCCGGGTCTGGGGCTCGAGCGCGCGCCACCGGCGCTCGAGCGTCTCAGCGTCGGGATTTGCCTCGGCGCCGAACGGATACTCGCCTGCTGGGCCGCCGGCGATCTGCCCGACGAGGAACCACTCCGTCCCGGCCAGGTGGTGCATGGTGCGGCGGAGCGTGCCCAGGCCGAACGGGAACGACTGTCGGTACTGCTCGGGCGTCAGCCCCCGCAACCGGTCGAAAATCGGCGCGCGCGCGGCGACCAGGTAGGCGTACTGTGCCAGCGGGTCCAACCGCGGCTCGCTCACAGGGGGATGTTCCCGTGCTTGCGCCGCGGCGTCGGCTCGCGCTTGCGGTGCAGGACCTCGAGCGCGGCGATCAGGCGTCGCCGGGTCTCGCGCGGGGCGATGACATCGTCGATGTAGCCGTGCGCGGCCGCGATGTAGGGGTGCGCGAAGCGCGCGCGATAGTCGGCCACGAGCTCGCGTCGCCGCGCCTCGGGGTCAGGGGCCTCGGCGAGCTCTCTGCGGAAGATAATGTCGATCGCCCCCTCGGGCCCCATGACCGCGATCTCGGCCGTGGGCCAGGCCAGGTTGAGATCGGCGCGGATGTGCTTGCTGGCCATGACGTCGTAGGCGCCGCCGTACGCCTTCCGGGTGATGACGGTCAGCTTGGGCACGGTCGCCTCGCAGTAGGCGTACAGCAGCTTCGCGCCGTGCCGGATGATGCCGCCGTGCTCCTGCGCGACACCCGGCAGGAAGCCCGGCACGTCCACGAACGTCACCAGCGGCAGGTTGAAAGCGTCGCAGAACCGCACGAAGCGCGCGCCCTTCACCGCGGCGTCGATGTCCAGCGCGCCGGCCAGCACCGCCGGCTGCTGCGCGACGACGCCCACCGACCGGCCGTGCAGCCGCGCGAAGCCGACGATCAGGTTGCGGGCGTACGCGGCGTGGACCTCGAGCAGCTCGCCGTCGTCCACCACGCGCGTGATGACCTCGCGCATGTCGTACGGCCGGGTGGGATCGTCGGGCACGAGCTCATCCAGCGCCGGGTCCTCGCGGCCGGGGTCGTCGCCGGGCGGCCGGCGCGGCGGGTCGTCCAGGTTGTTGGGCGGCAGGAAGCCGAGCAGTCGACGGATGAGTAGCAGGCACTCCTCGTCGTCGGCCGCGACGAAGTGGGCGACGCCGCTGCGCTCCGCGTGCACGTCGGCGCCGCCGAGCGCTTCGAACGAAACGTCCTCCCGCGTGACCGCGCGCACGACCTGCGGCCCGGTAACGAACATGTAGGCGCCGCCGCGCACCATGATCGTGAAGTCGGTGATCGCCGGCGAGTACACGGCGCCGCCCGCGCACGGGCCCATGATCGCCGAGATCTGCGGGATAACGCCGCTGGCGAGCGTGTTGCGGAGGAAGATCTCCGCGTAACCGCCCAGGCTGGCCACGCCTTCCTGGATACGCGCGCCGCCGGAGTCGTTGAGGCCCACGACCGGCGTGCCGGCGCGCACCGCCAGGTCGAGCACCTTGCAGATCTTCGCCGCGTGGCCCTCGCCGAGCGACCCGCCGAGCACGGTGAAGTCCTGCGAGAAGACGTGCACCGGCCGCCCGTCGATGGTGCCGTGTCCCGTCACCACGCCGTCCGCCGGCGCCTCCACCCGGTCGAGGCCGAACTCACGGGAGCGAGGCTCCACGAATGGGTCGAGCTCCACGAACGACCCGGGATCCAGCAGCAGGTCGAGGCGCTCGCGCGCGGTGAGCTTGCCGGCCTCGTGCTGACGCCGGACCCGCTCGGGCCCGCCCATGGCCAGCAGGCGCTCGCGGCGGCGGCGCAGCTCCTCGAGCCGGTCAGCCGACACGCCGGCCTACGACGGCGGGGCCTCGGGCGGCAGCGGGCCGTAGGGCCGGATGGCGATGATCCCGTGCTTGAACACGAGCTCGGCGACGCCGTTCACCTCGACGAGCAGGCTGTAGGTGCCGAAGTCCCGGATCACCGCCGTGGGAATCTCGTAGCCGTCGCGGCAGCGGATGTGCACGGGCACCCCGGCGGCCACGAGCCTCCGGTAGAACGCGTCTTCCATGGACACGCGCGGGGCGGGTCTGCCCGGCGGACCGTCGCCGCGGATCTCCTCGCGCATCACAATCGACGCACCTCCCTCGCGTTCGGGACGAATCTCGGCCAGGATCGGCTCACCGGCCTCGCCGGCCGTCGCTGCGCCCGGCGCGTCGTCGGGCGCGGCCGACTCCGCGGCCGACGCCTCGGCGGAGGGCTCCGTCGGCCCGGTGTCGACCGACCCGCGCTCGACGGCCTCGCCGACGTCATCGGGGGCGGCCGCGTCTGCGGCGCGCGGCTCGGCGGTTGCGGCAGCCCGAACGAGCCCCTCGTAGTGGCGCCGCAGGCCCTCGAAGCGCCGGAGTCGATCGGCGCCGCGTCCGGTCCCGGCAAACGCCCGCGCCGGCTTGCGCACCGCGTCGAGCACGGCCGCGACGACGGCCTCGGCCTCACCCGCAACGACGGTCTCCGACCCCACGCGGATCACGGTCCCCTGCTCGGACGCCAGCGAGGCCGCGACCAGGGCGACCGTGGCGCCCGCGAACGGCAGGAACATTACCCCTTCCAGGGAGGGCCGCATCCCGGCCCGCTCGAGCAGGGGCCGGACCGCGGCCAGCGCGGCCAGCGCCACCGTCCGCGTCCGCTGGGCCTGACCGGGCTGCGCCTGCGCCGAGCCGCTCGTGGTCTTGGTCACCCCGTCGCGCTCGTAGGCCAGCTCCACCGCCACACGGGTGGCCGTCTCGGTGATGGTCTCCTCGAGGCGCACGAGCCGGCAGTCCGGCACCGGCTGGGACTGGGCAGGCCGCTCGAGCCGGGCCACGTGGACGCGCCACCCATCCACGTGGATGTTGTAGCGGCTCATCAACGCCGAGGTGATCGCCCGGCGCACCACGCTGTCGTCGCCGGCGGCTTCGGTCGTGGCGTAGATGCGCTCGATCTCGCCCGCGTCGTTGGCGACGATGCGGACCGCGCCGACGGCGTCCAGCCGTTCGAGAAACGCCTCGATCTCCTCGGCGAAGACTTCTCGGGGCAAGCTCGACTCCGCGGGCGGCGTGATGAACAGCCCCTCTTTCTGCGGTGCGGAAGACACCTCCTGCCCGCGGCCCCGCCCGACCGGATACGGTCAGAACCGCGGGACCGCGCCCGGGCGGCCGAGCGGCCGGTCGATGAGCACACCTTCGCCGCCGAGCGCGGCGGCCTCGCGGCCCTCCAGCAGGATGCGCACCCGACCGGCGGCGGGGAGCTGCGTGGCGGTGTAGACGATCTGCCAGACGCGCGCCTGCATGCTCGACGAGCCGCCGCCCGAGGCCAGCTCGCCGCTGAGGTCCACGACGACCGTGCCCTCGCGCACGCGGAGCCCGCGCAGCCGCGTGCCCGCGGGGATCTCGGTGGTGAGCCCGCGCGCGCGCTCCACCGGCGTGGGACCGCCGAGCAGCGCGTCGAACGCCGCCCGCAGCAGCGCTTCCGCACCCCGGGCCGTCACCACCCGCTCGACGGCGACCAGCGTGCTGCTCCCGTCGGCCGGAGCGACGAAGTAGACGCTCACGCGCGCCTCGCGCGGCCGCAGCTGCGTCCACCACACCGCGGCCGCGACGACAGCGAGCACCAGGACCCAAAGCAGCGCGCGGCGCCCCACCTCAGCGCGCTCCCACCAGCGCGGCGAACTCGTCTTCGGTGAGCACGCGGACCCCCAGGCGGCGCGCCCGGTCGAGCTTCGACCCCGGCGCCTCGCCGGCTACCACGTACGTGGTCTTCTTCGAGACGGCCTCTTGCGGGGTCCCGCCCGCGCGCCGCACGAGGGCCTCCGCCTCCTGGCGGCTCCACCGAGAGAGGGTGCCGGTGAAGACCACTCGGGCGCCTCCAAGCGGGCCGTCGGGCGACCCCGCGGCCGGGGCGGCCGCGGGGCGCACGCCCGCATCGAGCAGCCGGCGCACCAGCGCGCGGTTGGCCGGCGCCGCAAAGAAGGCGACCACGCTCTCCGCGATGGTCGGGCCCACGCCAGGGATGTCGCGCACCTCCTCGAACGACGCGGCCATCAAGGCTTCGATCGTCCCGAAGTGGGCCGCCAGCAGCTCGGCCACATGCTGGCCCACGTGTCGGATGCCGAGCGCGAACAGCAGTCGGGCGAGCGTGGTCGTCCGGCTGCGGTCGATGGCGTCCAGGAGGTTCTGCGCGAGCCGCTCGCCCATGCGGTCGAGCGTGAGCAACTCGTCCCGCGTCAGGCGGTAGAGGTCCGCCGGGTCGCGCACGAGCCCGCGGTCGATGAGCTGGGTCATAAGCTTCTCGCCGAGCCCGTCGATGTCCATGGCGTCGCGCGAGGCGAAGTGGATGAGCCGTTCGCGCACCTGCGCCGGGCACGCAAGGTTCGGACACCGCGCCACCGCCTCGCCGTCGGGCCGCTCCACGGGCGTGCCGCAGGCCGGGCAGGACCGCGGCATGACGAAGGGCCGCTCCTGACCGCTCCGGCGCTCGGGCAGCGGCCCCACGACCTCGGGGATGACCTCGCCCGCGCGCTGGACGACGACCCAGTCGCCGATGCGCACGTCCTTGCGCGCGATCTCGTCCTCGTTGTGGAGCGTCGCGCTGGTCACCGTGACGCCCGAAACGCGCACGGGCTCGAGCACCGCGGTCGGGGTGAGCGCGCCGGTGCGGCCGACGTGGATCGTGATGTCGAGCAGCCGGGTGATGGCCTGCTCCGCCGCGACCTTGTAGGCCACGGCCCACCGCGGGGCCTGCGAGGTGGCGCCCAGCTCCTGCTGCTGGCCGAAGTCATCAACCTTGACGACCACGCCGTCGCTGTCGTAGTCGAGGCTGGCCCGCTTCGCCGCCCACTCGCGGATGTAGGCCCGCACCTCGTCGAGCGAGGCCGCGGTCGCCGTCAGCGGGTTGACGCGGAACCCGGCCTCGCGCAGCCAGGCGAGCGCCTCGGAGTGCGAGCGCAGGGCGAGCCCCTCCGCGTAGCCGAGCCCGTAGACCCAGATCTGGAGCGGCCGGCTGGCCGTGACCGCGGGGTCGAGCTGCCGGAGCGAGCCCGCCGCCGCGTTCCGCGGGTTCGCGAAGGGCGGCTCGCCCCGGGCCTCGCGCTCCGCGTTCACCGCGGCGAAGGCGCTGCGGGGCAGGTAGACCTCGCCGCGCACCTCGAGCAGGCGCGGCACGCGCCGGCTCCGCAGCGTCAGGGGGATGCTGCGGATGGTGCGCAGGTTGGCGGTGACGTCCTCGCCCTGCTGGCCGTCCCCACGCGTGGCACCGACCGCGAAGCGTCCGTCCTCGTACGTGAGCGAGACCGCCGCGCCGTCCACCTTGACCTCGCACACGTAGCGGACCGGCGCGTCGCCGAGCGCGGCGCGCACGCGACGGTCCCACGCGTCCAGCTCCTCCTCGTCGAAGACGTTCGCCAGGCTGAGCATGGGCGTGCGGTGCCGCACCGCCGCGAACGCCGCGGAGGGGGGCGCGCCGACACGCTGGGTGGGCGAGTCCGGCGTGACCAGCTCCGGGTGCGCCGCCTCCAGCTCGCGCAGCTCGCGCAGCAGACGGTCGTACGCCGCGTCCGAGATGGTCGGGGCGTCCAGGACGTGGTAGCGGTAGTTGTGCTCCTCGATCTCCGCGCGCAGCTTCGCGGCGCGGCGCCGCACCGAGGCGGGTACGCTCATGCGACCGTCGGGCCCGCGGGCCGCCGTCCGGCGGCCCCTGATCCCTCCCTACCTTACCACGGGCCCCCGCCGCCGGCCATCGCCGGAATGATGGATACCTCGGTGGTCTCGTCCAGGGGTGTGGCGAGCCCCTGCAGCAGCCGGACGTCCTGCTCGCCCACGAAGACCGTGACGAAGCGATGGAGCTGGCCGTCGCCGTCGATCAGGCGCTCGGCCAAGCCCGGGAATCGACCGTCCAGCTCGGTGATGGCGCCGGCGAGGGTGCCCGCCGTCACCGGGATGAGCCGCTCGCCGTTCGTGTAGCGGCGCAGCGGCGTGGGGATGCGAATGGTGGCCATGCGTCTCTCTCCTGCCCCCTATGCGGTGGTGGTGAGGACCGCCGCCTCGAACGCGCGCAGCGACGGCCGGATGCGGACGGGCTTCGCCACCATCCCGGCCAGGGCATTGGCGGTCTTGAGACCCATACCGGTGATGTAGGCGACCGTGACCCCGTCGGGGTCGAGCGCGCCGGCGGCGGCCAGCGCGCGCAAGGTGGCGACGGTGACGCCGCCGGCGGTCTCGGTGAAGATGCCCTCGGTACGCGCCAGCAGGCCGATCGCGTCCACGATCTCGTCATCGCTCACCGCGGCCACCCGGCCGCCGGACGCGCGGGCCGCGGCGATCGCGTAGCGACCGTCGGCCGGCGTCCCGATCGCGAGCGAGTGCGCGATCGTGTTCGGCCGCACCGGGCGCACCTCGCCGCCGTTGCTAAAGGCCTCGGCCACGGGCGCACAGCCCGCGGCCTGGGCGCCGTGCACGCGCGTCGCCGTCCTCTCGATCAGCCCCAGCTCGGCGAGCTCGCCGAAGCCCTTGTGGATCTTGACCATCAGGTTGCCCGAGGCCACGGGGACCACCACGTCGTCGGGCGCGCGCCAGCCGAGCTGCTCGGCCACCTCGTACGCCAGGGTCTTGCCGCCCTCGCTGTAGTACGGCCGCATGTTGACGTTGAGGAACGCCCAGTGGTGCTCCTCGCCGATCTCGGTGCACAGCCGGTTGACCTCGTCGTAGCCGCCCTCCACCTCGATGACGGTCGGGCCGTAAATCGCCGACTGCACGATCTTGCCCTGCTCGATGCCCGCGGGCACGAAGACGACCGCGCGCATGCCGGCGCGCGCGGCGTGCGCCGCGACTGAGTTCGCGAGGTTGCCGGTGGAGGCGCACGCGAGCACCCGGTAGCCGAACCGTCGCGCGGCCGCCGTCCCGATCTCCACGGCGCGGTCCTTGAACGACCACGTGGGGTTGGTCGAGTCGTTCTTGAGGTAGAGCCGACGCAGCCCGAGGGCCTCGCCCAGGCGCGGGGCCGCGACCAGGGGCGTCATGCCGGGCGAGAGGTCCACGGCCGGGTCGTAGTCCACAGGGAGCAGGTCCACGTAGCGCCAGATCGAGCGCGGGCCAGCGGCGATCCGCTCGCGCAGCGGTAGCCGCCGCAGCGCGTCCAGGTCGTAGACGGCCTCCAGCGGGCCGAAACACCGCTCGCATACGTACACCGGGCCGGCGGGGACCTCGGCCCCGCACTCCCGGCACCGCAGCACCTTGACGGCCACCCCCTGCCTCCTCTCGCGCCCTCAGGCGCCCCGCGGCTCGTCGAGCGCGCCGCGCGTCTCCACCGCGGTCACGATCACCCGGCTGCCGACCCCTGCGCGCCGGAACGCGTCCTGCATCGCCTCGCCCGCGGCCGCCGCCACCTCGGGCGCGGCCAGCGCGGCCACGGTGGGGCCGGACCCGCTCAGGACGGCGCCGTAGGCGCCGGCCTCCACGGCGGCGGCCACCACGCGCTCGAACCCGGGCACGAGCGCGGCACGGTACGGTTGATGCAAGCGGTCACCGAGCGCCCCTCGCAGCAGGTCGCCGCGGCCCTGCCCGAGCGCGGCGACGAGCAGGGCGACCTGGCCCAGATTGAAGACCGCGTCCTCGCGCGCGACCTGCGCGGGCAGGAGCCGGCGAGCCCGGTCGGTCTCGACCTCGAGCGCCGGCACCGCCAGCGCGACGGCCAGCGGCAGGGCAGGCGTGACCTTCACCCAGCGGAAGCCACCCTCGTCGCGGGCGACGACCACCACACCGCCGAAGAGCGCGGCGGCCACGTTGTCCGGGTGCCCCTCGATCTCTGCCGCGAGCGCGAGCAGCCGGTCGGGTTCCGGCGAGCCGCCCAGCAGCCGCGTGGCCGCCACCACGCCGCCGACGATGGCCGCCGCGCTGCTCCCCAGGCCGGATCGCTGCGGGATCGGCGAGGTCGCGCGCAGCGCGAACGCGCCCCGGTACCCGAGCATCTCGGCGGCCACGACCGCGCTGCGGTAGATCAGGTTGGAGTCGTCCTGCGGCACGTCGGCGCCCGCGACAGAAACCTGCGGCCCGTCGGCTGGCTCTAGCGTGATCTCGGCATGGAGGCCGACGGCGGCGCCGAGCACGTCGAAGCCCGCGCCCAGGTTGGCCACGGTCGCAGGCACACGGACGGTTGCGCGCTCGAGCGTGACGGCCATCGCGTCCTCCGAGGGATACAAAAAACCCCTCCACGTCCTGCTCTGGGAGGGGTTCACCCTCTTATCCGCCGGATGTGGATCCCGCGGGGCTTGGCACCTTACCGCCTGGCGGCAGGTTGCCGGGGGTCATCGGGCCCGTGCCCTCGCCCACTCTTGATAAGAGTTGCTATGGAGTTTCGTCGAATGTAGCACAGGGGGCCGGGGGCGTCAAGCGGAGAGACCCCGGCTTGTGAACGTTCTGTGATTCTGTCACCCCGTAAGCGTTCAGTGAAAGTGTCACCCCCCTCCGAAGCCAAAGACAGGAGGCATGGTGACCTTGTCGCAGCA
>JAVHMA010000017.1 GCA_031081715.1 Armatimonadota bacterium
AGTGCCCTCGGATAGTGAATCACACAGCGCGTGAGCGCGACGTGCGTCTGGCGGATCGGGGTGCGATCGTCCGTGGCCCAGTCGGTCACGGTGACGCCGAGCGCGGCCAGCCGACCGAGCGGCGAACGCACCTCCGCGTCCTGCCGGGCGAGCACGAGCACGTCCTCCCTGGGTGGGGCCGGCCGGGGTACCGGCCCCAGCATGAACACGACGTCGGGGCACAGAACGGCCCGCACCCCGAGCACGTCGCGGGCGTAGGCCTGGCTACCTGGATCGCGGACCAGCATCGTGAAGTCGCGGTGGCCGGCGAGCACGGCGCGGGTGCGGGCAGCGGTGCGCTCGTCCATGAAGTACACGGTCTGGGGGAGCTGGATAATCCGGTGGTGCGGGAAGTCGGCGACCACGCGCTCCCGGAACCGCTGGTGGTGGGCCCAGAGATCGCCGAAGTTGCCGCCGCCGGTCAGCAGGATGAGCCCGTCGCCCAGACGCATACGCATGTAGCCGGCAGCGTAGGTGTCCATGTCGCACATGTAGACGACGCGGGCACCGAGCCGACGCAGCGCCTCCCGTTGTCCCAGCCAGATCAGGCTATCGCCCACATTCGCGTAGCTCGGGAAGTCCAGCACCGCGCACGGCGTACCCGGCACGACGAGCGGCCGCAACGCATCCATGATCGTCGCGGCCATCCTCGCGATGAGCTCGCGGTCCCCACCTCGGACGCCCAGGTCCACCATCTCGTCCGGCTCCGCCGCGGTGGCGCCGCGGCGCAAGAAGGTGTGCAGCATTCATTCCTACGTGCTATACTAAACTCCTGTTGAAGGTTCCCCGGCCTGTGCTCCCGTAGACCTCTCCTATGGCCATCACGCCCGTCAGGATTGGCATCGTCGGCTGCGGCGCCGTGACGTCCGTCTGTCACCTGCCGGCCGCGCGCGCCCTCCGTGAGGCCGCGGTGGTCGCCCTGGCCGACACGAACCTGGAGCGAGCGGCCTTCCTGGCGCGGCGCTTCGGGATCGCCACGGTCACGGAGGACTATCGACGGCTCATCGGTGCCGTGGACGGCGTTATCGTGGCCCTGCCCCATGCCCTGCACGCGCCGGTGGCGACGGAGTTGCTCCGAGCCGGCATCCCCGTGCTCGTCGAGAAGCCGCTCGCCACCACGACCGAGGAGGCCCTCCAGCTCGTGGCGGTGGCCCGCGAGACGGGCATGCCGCTACAGGCGGGCTACATGTTCCGCTACAGCCGCGCAGCGCGGCTGGTCAAGCGGATCCTTGACGAGGGCTGGCTGGGACCGATCCAGGGGTTCTCGCTGGAGAGCGGCGGGATCTACAGCTGGCCGATCGCATCGGGGTTCTTCTGGCAGAAGGCGCAGGCGGGCGGGGGCGTGCTGATCGACACGGGCAGCCACATGCTCGATCTGTTGCTGTGGTGGCTCGGCGACGTGGTGGACCTGGAGTACCGCGACGACAACCTGGGCGGGGTCGAGGCCGACTGCTGGATGACGCTGGTCCTGCGCGGCCCCGCGGGCGTCGTGCGCGGCGAGGTGACCATGAGCCGGCTGCGCCGGCTGCGCAGCGCGGCCCGCATCGTGGGTTCCGCGTTCACGCTGGAATGCGGGCTGTCCGGGCGGTATCCCGTGCGCGTGTGGCCGACGGCCTGGGGGGGAAACGGGGTGACGTTCGCGAGCGAGTACGAGGGCGGGGCCACCGACTCGTTCGAGCGGATGTTCGTGGAGCAGATGCGCGAGTTCGCGCGCGCAATCCGCGAGCGGACGCCGCCGGCGGTGGCGGGCGAGAGCGTGCTCGGGGTGATCGCGCTGATCGAGCGCTGCTACCGGGAGCGCCGGCCGTTGGAGCAGCCCTGGCTGTACCCGGTCAAGGGACCGTCCTGATGGCGGGCGCGCTCGTCACCGGGGCCACGGGGTTCATCGGCGGCCGGTTGACGGAGGTGCTGGTCGCGCTCGGCGTACCGGTGCGCGCGCTGGTGCGCACGTGGTCGGCAGCCGCGCGCATCTCGCGCCTCCCGGTCACCATGCTGCCCGGCGACGTCCTCGATCTCGACGCCGTCCGGCGCGCGATGGCCGGCTGCGACGTCGTCTACCACTGCGCGGTGGACTGGCGGGGCGGCGGAAGGCAGAACAGGCTGTCGAGCGCGCGGGGGACGCGCAACGTGCTGCAGGCCGCCGCGGACGCCGGCGTCTCGCGCGTGGTCTTCCTCAGCACCGTGGGGGTCTTCGGACGCAGCCCGGCGAAGCCGCTGGTCACCGAAGACGAGCCCACGCCGCACACCGGCGACGACTACGGTGACGGCAAAATCGACGCGGAGCGCGCGGCCCTCGACGTCCACCGGACCCGCGGGCTACCCGTCGTCATCCTGCGTCCGACGATCGTCTACGGCCCGTTTAGCCGGTCGTGGACCGTCTCGACCGTCGCCGCGATCCGCGAGGGACGCATGGTCCTGGTGGACGGCGGCGCGGGCGTCTGCAACGCGTTGTACGTGGACAACCTGATCGAGGCGATGCTGCTCGCGGCGCGTCACCCGCAGGCGAGCGGCCAGGTCTTCCACATCTCCGACCCCGAGGTGGTCACGTGGAAGACCTTCATCGAGGCGCACGCGCGAGCGCTCGGCGAGGGCTACCTGCCGCTGCCCGAGATGACGGCGGCGGAGATCGAGCGGCGGCGGGGCGAGGCCCGGCAGGCGCGGCGTTCCACCATCAAGGAGTCGCTGCGCATTCTGCGCGACCGGCAGATGCGGCAGGCGTTGATGCGCATCCCCGCGGTGGGGAGGGTGGGCGAGCTCGCGCGGTGGGCGGCCCGGACCGTGGTCCCCCCGGGCATGCAGCGCCGGCTGCGCGAGTACGTCGTCAGTGCCACCCTGGCGGCGCCGGAGGAGCCGTCGGCGCCCGCGGGCCCGGCGCTGCCGTCGCGCAGCCTGGTGCAGATCTACGCGTCGCGGACGGTCTTCAGCGTGGAGAAGGCGCGGCGCGTGCTGGGCTACGCGCCCGGCGTCGACTTCCAGGAGGGCATGCGGCGGACCGCGGAGTGGGTCCGCTGGGCGCGGCTGTAGCCGCGCGCGGGTTGCGGATCAAGACGGGCCGTGCTCCTCGGCCGCGGCGTAGCCGGCCGGCACCGAGGCCCCCGGCAGGTCCGGCGGCAGCATCTGCTCGACGTTCTCCCGCAACAGCGTCCCGTCGCGCAACCGCGCCAGCAGGTCGTGGTCGCTCATGCTCTCGACCTCGCGCGCCACGTCCTCCACGTCCTCTAGCCGAAGGTAGACCTGGTACGCGTTGGGGCCGATCAGCCGCCGCAGCGTGGCCTCGAAGTGGATCTGCAGGAGCAGGAGGAACTCGCCGCTCGTGCGCCGGACCAGCCACAGGCAGTGGTTCCGCAGGGCGGTGAGGCGCAGGTCGGCGAAGTAGGAGATGTCGCGCCGGCCCGCCATCTCGTGGAGCCGGCCGGCGATCTCGCGGAGCTCCGCCAGGAGCTCCAGGCACTCGACCAGGGCGTCGCGGGAGATCCCCTGCCCGATTTGGCCCAACAGGGCCAGGAACCGGTGCTCGGCGTCGGCGAGGCGCGCGCGGAGCGCCTCCACGGCGGCCCGCACCGGGTCACCACGCGGGATGATCCGCGCCTTGACCCGCACCCGCGGTCCTTCTTCCCATCGCCGTCCGCTCGTCTCGTTCATGGCGTCACTCGCCACCTCGCCTTCTACGCCTGATCTCGGAGGGGATGGTCCCGCCGCGCCGCCGGCCCGCGGCGCCACGGGACAGTACCGGTCAGGCCACCCAGCGCGCTCGGAAGCGGCGGACCGACTCCTTCGCGCGCGACGCGCTCGCGTACGTGTGGTAGGCCTTCATGAAGCCGCGGTCGCCCGCCAGGGACATCAGGTACAACAGCCACGCGGCCGGGGCGGCCGGTCGCGCGGCCAGACACTCGCGCAGGTGCCCGCGCGCGCCGGCCGCGTCGCCGAGGCGCGCGCAGAAGTGCGCGGCCAGCAGGTGCCAGCGGTAGCGTGTCTCGGGACGTGCGCGCAGCTCGCGCTCGTACTTCGCGAAGAGGCCCCGCATGCCGTGCAGCTGGGTCGCCGCCGACGACAGCCGGTGCCCGCCGTCGGTGTGGAGCCGCACCATCGGCTCGTCCGAGATCTCCAACCGGGAAGTCCGGAGGAGGCGAATCACGAAGTCTACATCCTCCCATCCCGGCAGCGTCTCGTCGAACCCCAGCGCCTGAGCGAGCGGACGGCGGATCAGCATCGGCGAGATGTGGATCCCCTTCTCGAAGCCGATCCAGTTCTCGTAGGTGGTGCCGCGAAGGTTGGACAGTCGCAGAAACTCGCCGGTGGGCTCGACGATCGTCACCGCGCCCATCACCGCCCCGGCGTCCGTGGCGCGCAGGAGTGGCACCTGGACATCGAGCTTGACGGGGAGGTACTCGTCGTCGGAGTGCAGAATGCTCACAAACTCGCCGCGAGCGGCCGCCAGGCCGGTGTTCTGCGCGGCGGACACGCCGCCGTTGGCAGGTCGCCGAATGTAGCGCAGCCGGGGATCGGCGATCCCGCGCACGATCTCCTCGGTTCCGTCGGTGGACGCGTCGTCCACGACCAGCAGCTCGAAGTCGGCGAACGTCTGGGCGAGCACGCTGTGAATCGCCCGCGGGACCATGTGGGCCCGGTTGTAGGTGGGAATGATCACGCTCACCGTCGGGACCGTCATCCGTTGCGTCACACCTCCTACAGCGCCGTCCAGCCGCCGTCCACCACCAGCACCGACCCGGTCACGAACGACGACTCGTCCGAGGCCAGGAACAGCGCGGCCGCGGCCACCTCGCGCGCCTCGCCGAAGCGCCCCATCGGGGTCATCGCCTCGAACCAGGCCCGTCGCGCGGGGTCATCATAGAGCTCCGCCATCATCGCGGTCCGGATCTGCCCCGGGGCCAGGCAGTTCACGCGCACGCCCCGGCCGGCGTACTCCAGCGCCAGATTGCGCGTGAGGCCCAGGAGCGCGGCCTTGGAGGCGACGTAGGCGTGGTTGTGCGCGCGCTGGCCGACCAGCGCGCCGACCGACGCGGTGATGATCACCGAGCCGCCGCCGCGCCGCGCCATCTCCGGGATCGCGGCACGGCATCCCAGGAACACCCCGGTGAGGTTCACGGCCAGGATGCGCTCCCAGGTCTCGAGCGCGATCGCCTCGAGGCCGACGTCGCCGTCGGGCTCCCGGCTCACCATGGCGGCGTTGTTGTAGAGGATATCAAGGCGGCCGAATGTCGCCAGCGCGGTCTCCACGGTCCGGCGGTGGTGCCCGGCGTCCGCGACGTCGCCCTCGACCGCGACCGCCTGCCCGCCGCGGGCGCGCACCAGCGCCACCGTCTCGGTGAGCGGCTCGCCTCGCAGGTCGGACGCCACGACCCGGGCCCCCTCGGCCGCGAACAGCAGCGTCGCCTCGCGCCCCTGACCGGAGGCGGCGCCGGTGATGATCGCCACTTTGTCGCGCAGGCGCATGGACGCGACGGCCGCCGGCGCTACGGGTCCGGCCGCTCCGCGGCGTGCCCGTCCGTTTCCAGCGGCCCGAACGGCGTCTGGAGAAACCGTGTGAACGTCTCCATCGGCTGCCAGGTCAGGCTCTCGAGCGCGAGCGCGTCGAGCTGGATGCGGTGCCCCAGCCGCGGCGAGGCGATCTCCAGCCGCACGCCGTTGCGTGTCCGCACCTTGCGCACGCTGACCAGCGCGAACTCGTTGCCCACCTCGATGACGGGGTCGCCGTCCCGCGCTGTGGCGTCACTCATCGTCGCGCCTCACCACCCGTGCTCACACGAAGATCGCGAGGTTGTCCACGCCGAGCGTGGCCTGGTCCGGCACGAATACCCGGCGCGCGAGCTTCCAGGCGCCACCGACGCGGCGCAGCCGGTCGCGCCGCTCCCCGCTGATCAGGTCCGAGGCGGCCGAGGCGCCCCGGTTCCGGTAGACCAGGACGTTGCACCGGACGTCTACCTCGTCGGGCGTCGGACCGGGGGCGACGCGCGCGTTCGCCACGAAGTGGCGGGTGCGCGAGGGCGGGTCCTCGGCCCAGGCGAAGTCGGTCCGCAGCCGCCGGACGCGCAGCCGGAGCGTGGCCAGGTCGTCCTGGAAGAACTGCATCTCGGCCGAGACCGCCGGCTCCTGACCTCGTTCCCGCGTCAGCCGGACCGGCATGGCGTAGCTCACGTCCTCGGTGAGCAGCTCGAGCCACTCGTCGAGCCGACCGTCGTCGAGGAGCTCGGCCTCGTGGTGAAGGAACTCGAGCACCTCGACGCGCACGTCCGCCGGCACCCCCGTCGCGCCCGCCCCCTGCGCGCTCATGCCCGGCCCCGCATGAGCTCGAGCCAGCGCCGGTAGAAGCCGCGCGCGTTGGCCTCGTTGTACTTGCCCTCCAGCACCTGCCCCGGTCCCACGCCGGCGGCGGGCGCAGCGGTGCCGAGCCCCATCTCGTAGTTCAGGGCCAGGCGGCGGGCCACCGGGCCGCGGCTGTTCTGTGTGATGCCGGTGAAGTTCTCCGCGTCGTCCTGCGCCAGCATGCCCGAGGGCCCGAACGTCACGATGAACGCCTGCCGCGAGAGCTCGCGGACCTCCGGCGGCGCCTCCTTTTCCATCAGCAGCCACGAGTGGACGTCGATGCGGTCCGGCCCCTTCGGCTGCCACTGGAGCAGCTCCGTGTGCGAGACGAACCGGTCCTTGAGCGTGACCGCCGAGATCAGGAACGACAGGTTGGGGAAGACCGTACCGGGCATGTGGGCCAGCCGCTCGAGCAGCGCGTACTGCTCCGGCGCAAGCCGGCGGCGGAAGACCGGCCGCAAGGCTTCGGCGAAGATGAAGCGCCGCGTCGGCGCGCCGATCATGACACCGTGCCCGTTGCCAGCGGCCACGTGATAGCCGTCTTTCGCCCAGGTCGCGCTCGGGGTCAAGCCGATCTCGGCGATGGACGCGTGGGTATGCATCGTGTGGTAGGCGTCCGAGGCGAAGTTCTCCGCGGGCAGCTTCCAGTTGGCGCGCAGCTCGTGCCGATGGGGCGGCCCGACGACCTCCATCTCGGCGCGGCCGGCCAGCAGGTCCAGGTACCATGCCATCGGCCCCAGGTAGTCGGCCAGCGTCCCGGCCCCTTCGTCGAAGGTCGCGAAGACCAGCCCGGCGTGGGTGGCCACGCGCGCCTGGAGCAGGCCCATCCGGTCCTTGATCAGCGCGCCCGCGTAGAGCTCCTTCTCGAACGGCACGCCGATCAACTCGCCCGTGTTCTTGTAGGTGAACCCGTGGTAGGGGCAGCGGAAGTGCGAGCTATTGCCCAGATCGGCCCGGCAGATCCGCATCCCGCGGTGCCGGCAGACGTTGAGCATCACGCGGATCGCGCCGTCCTCGCCGCGCGCGACGATGACCGCGTCCTCGCCCATCGAGCGGGTCACGTAGTCGCCGGGCGCGGGCACCTCGGACTCGTGCGCGACGAACAGCCAGCACCGCGCGAAGATGCGTTCCATCTCCAGCCGGTAGATCTCCGGGTCGGAGAACAGGAACGCGGGCACCTCGCCCTGCTCGGGCCGCACGCGATCGAGCAGGGCGGCGGCGCGGTCGGTGGGCACGGCGTCGATCGAGTGCATGCGTCCTCCCCGGCCGCCTACTCCCGGAACCCCGGGGGGACGGGCCGCCGCTGCCACAGGTCGAAGATCAGCGGCTGCCGGCGGGTGTCGTGGTCTTCGTCGTCGTCGATCTGCTCCATCTCGCAGTAGAGCTCGATGCGGAACCGGTTGGGGTCGAGCAGGTAGACGGAGATGTTGTTCCCCACCGCGTGCCGCACCGGCCCGACCTCCACGGCGAACTCCTGCGCAGCCATCCAGTCCAGCATGAGCTTGAGCTCCCACCAGCCGCCCACGTCGAACCCCTGGTGGTGAAGCCCGGGGCGGTGAAACTTGAACAGCGAAATGTTGTGATGATCCGGCGTACAGCGCAGCGATCCCTGGATGCCCGGCACCCAGTCCGAGACCCGAAAGCCCACCGCGCGGAAGAACGCCAGCGCGCGGTCCACGTCGGGTGTGTTGTACGCGAAGTGCGCCTGCCGCAGCATCGGGAACGGGCCGTCCGGCACCAGCACCGCCAGGCGGTCCATCGCGGCGTAGACCTCGTGCCACAGGCCGTCGGCGTCCTGGAACTGGAATGCCAGGCCGCGGCGGCCGGGTTCGGGCGGGGCCTCCCGCACCGGCACGCCGAGGGCGGCCAGGTGCGCGCGCAGCGCCTCGGTCTGCTCGTCGCTCCCGGTTTCCCAGCCGGTGTGACGGACCGCGGCGGCCGGCGCTGGGTGCAGCTCCAGGCAGTGGTGCTCGAATCGCGTCCGCAGGTAGGCCACGCCGTCGGTCGTCTCCACGTGGCTGAGGCGCAGGACGCGCGTGTAGAACGCCCTCGCCGCCGCTACGTCGGGCACATCGAGGGCGACGTGGCCCGGGCGGCGGACACGACAGGGGGGACGCAACGGCACGTTCCTCTCTCCGATCTCAGCGGGCGCCTGCGGCGATGGGCGGCGCCTCGTGCTCCCACGGGAGCAGACGGGTGCGGGCCGTCACCAGCAGGCGGTCGAGCGCGAAGCCGACCGCGGCGATCGCCGCGACGCCGGCGAATGCCTGCGGCCGTGAGAGCGCGGCCGTGGCGTAGGTCAGCAGCCACCCCAGCCCGCGCGTCGAGCCGATCATCTCGGTCAACACCGCGATCACGAGCGCCACCGGCAGCGCGATCCGTAGCCCGGTGAAGAT
Organism: Armatimonadota bacterium; assembly: GCA_031081715.1. Taxonomy (GTDB): domain Bacteria; phylum Sysuimicrobiota; class Sysuimicrobiia; order Sysuimicrobiales; family Humicultoraceae; genus Fervidifonticultor_A; species Fervidifonticultor_A tertius. Next base: position 8,760 of record JAVHMA010000017.1, read on the forward strand.
GGCCGGGGAGGCCGCCGGCAGCACCACCCGCGCGAACACCCGCGCCGGCCGGGCGCCCATGCTGGCCGCGGACCACAGATAGAGCCGGTCCACGTCCCGGCAGCCGGAGTAGGTGTGAATGGCCACCGGGTACAGACACTCCAGGAAGATCAGCGCCACCTTCGAAAGATGTCCCAACCCGAAGAGAAAAACGAACACAGGGTAGAGGGCCACCCGTGGGATAGGATAGCCGAGTGAGAAGAGGGGCTCTATGACGCGCCCGACGGCGGGCAGCCGTGCCATCACCACGCCGAGCGCCACGCCGGCGACCGCGGCCAGGCCGAACCCGGCGAACACGCGCAGTAGCGTGGCGCCCAGGTGCGTCGCCAGCGTGCCGTCCGCGGTCATGGCCCAGAGGCTGGAGCCGATGGCGTCCAGTGTCGGGAACAGCCTGGGGTTCACCGCGCCCGACCGCGCGAGCAGCTCCCAGGCCGCGAGCACCACGACGAGCGAGTAGTACCGGCCGACCAGCAGCCGGGCCTTGACCGCGGCGCTACTCACCGAAAGTCGCCTCCACCGCGGGGGGCGCTGGCGCCAGGGCGCGCCGCAGCCGCAGCAGCGCGCGGTCCGCGCAAAACCCCAGGCCCGCGATCGCGGCGATGGCCGCGAACATCAGGTCGAAGCGTCCCGAGGCGTCCGCGGCCAGGATCAGAAAACCCAGGCCCGTGCGGTTGGAGGAGCCAATCATCTCCGCCGCCAGCATCAGGATGAACGAGAGTGCCAGCGCCACGCGCAGCCCGCTAAAGATCTGCGGAGCGGCGGATGGGAGCACGACGCGCAGGAAGGTACGTGCCGGCCGCGCACCCATGCTTCGCGCGGCCCAGACCCAGGTGGGGTCGGTGCCGCGCGCGCCGTAAAGCGCGGCGATGAAGCACGGGTAGAAGCACGAGATGGCGATCACCATGATTTTGGAGAGGTCGCTGATGCCGAACCACACGATCAGCACCGGCAGGATCGCCACCTTGGGCACCGGGTAGGTCAGCGCGACGAGCGGGTCGAAGAACGCCGCCACCGGCCGGGAGACGCCCGCGGCCAGCCCCAGCGCCACACCCGTGCCCGCCCCCAGCGCCAGCCCAACCGCCGAACGGTACAGACTCGCCCCGGCATGCCGCGCCAGCTCGCCCGAGGCCGCGAGCACACCGAGCTGCTCCACCACCGCCGCCGGGCTCACCAGCCACACGGGCAGGACGCCGGCCTGCGCCAGGAGCTGCCAGGCCACCACCACCGCCGCGGCCGCCGTCAACGGCCCGACCGCGGGCACCAGGCGCCTCCGCAGCGGACCACGGCGTGGCCAAGTTGCCGGCCTGGCGAGCGGCGCCAGGGGACGGATCTCTTCAGCCACGGCCGCCCGCCACCGGCTGCCCGTCCCGGGCCAGGCCCAGCAGGACCTCCTCGCGCAGCAGGTCCCAGAGCCGGTTCCGGTAGTCCACGAACGCCGGCGTCTTCTTGACCTCCAGCTCGCGTGGCCGGGGCAGGTCGATCGGCACGGTCACCTTGATCCGCCCCGGCCGCGCGGTGAAGACCACCACGCGGTCCGCCAGGTAGACCGCCTCGTCGATGTCGTGGGTCACGAACACCACGGTCTTGCGCGTCTGGAGCCAGATGCGCTGGAGTTCCTCCTGCATGAGCTCGCGGGTCTGAGCGTCGAGCGCGCCGAACGGCTCGTCCATCAGCAGCACGGCCGGTTCGTAGGCCAGGACGCGCGCCAGCGCCGCGCGCTGCTTCATCCCACCCGACAGCTCCGCCGGAAACGCGTCCCGGAAGGGCAAGAGTCCCACCATCGCCAGGTAGCCCTCGGCGACGGCCCGGCACTCGCGGCGTGGGCGGCCCTGGACCTCGAGCCCCCACATCGCGTTCCCGAGCACCGTGCGCCACGGGAACAGCGCCAGGTCCTGGAACATCATGCCGCGGTCCGGCCCCGGACCGCGCACCGGCCGGCCGGCGATGCGCATCTCGCCGCGCGTGGGGGCGATGAAGCCGCCCAGCGTGTGGAGGAACGTGCTCTTGCCGCAGCCGCTGGGGCCGATGATCCCCACGAACTCGCCGGCGGCGACGCGCAAGCTCACGTCGTCGATCGCGGGAATCCGGGCCCCGCCCCGGACGAACACCGTGGAAAGATGCTCGACTTCCAGCACCGCGCCGTCCTACTTCCTGCCGATCCGCTTCAGCACGTCCTGCAGCGGGCTGAGCTCCACGTAGATGGCCGCGCCGTCGGGCGCGCCCGCGGGCAGCGCCTCGATCTCCTTGAGGAATCGAACCATCTGCCCGGCGGCGGTCAGGTGGTCGATGCCGCCGTTCTGGTCCCAGACTCCGCGCGCGATGTAGGCGCGGACCACGGCGCCCACGAACGCCGCGTCCTCGTCGGGAAACAGCTGCCGCGTACGCGCCGCGCCCCACTCGGGACCGGCGGCGATGCGGCGGTGCGTCTCGAGGAGCCCGCGCAGCAGGTCCTCGACCTCCTCACGGTGGCCGGGAATCCAGTCGCGCCGCGCCACGATCACCGAGTCCACCATCGGCATCTCGCGGAAGTCCACGAGCACGTGGAACCGCCCGGGCGCGAGCTGCTCGATGCGGATCGCGTCGGTCAGGAACAGCGAGGTGGCGTCGATCTCGCCCTGCATCAGCGCCTGCGCGCGGGCCGGTGACCCGGGGATGACCAGGAGTTGGGGCTGGGCGATCCGGTACTTCTTGATCGCGTACTGGACGACCGTGTTGGACATCGACGTCACGCTGTGCACGGCCACGCGGCGCCGCGCGAGCTGCGCGGGCGCGGTCACGCTGCGCGGGCTCACCAGCACCCACTGGCTGGTGGCCGCGGCCCCCACGATGGCGAGCCCGGCGCCGCGCGCGATGGCCACCGACACCGAGCTCGGCTCGATCCGCGCCAGGTCGGTCTCGCCGCGCAGCAGCGCCTGCACGGCCAGCTCCGGCCTCGGGAAGAACACCGGGACGACGTCGTAGCCGCGGTCGCGCGCGCGCTCGAGCGCGATCAGCATGGCGGCGTACGTGAGCTGCTTGACGCCGGAGAACCCCACGACCAGGCGGGTCTGCCGGGCGGCGGCCGGCGGTACAAGCAGCACCAGTACGATCAGGCCAAGACCCACCAGGGTCCCTGCGCGTCGCATCAGACGACTCCTCTCGGGCGCGAATCAGTACGGCAGGAACGAGTTGTCCACGATCCGGCGGAGGTCCACCGGCCCGCGCTGCCAGCCGAGCTTCAGGTGCAGCTCCTGCGAGCGCCGCAGCGCCTCGATGCTGATCCGGGCCGACGGCTCCCGGTAGTAGTCCTACAGCTCCAGGTAGACCGCCGGCGGCGCGAGCACGAACCGGCGGTCGATGAGCGCCTGGCGCGCCTCGCGCGGGTTGGCCAGGTACCATCGGGTCGCGGCCACGAAGTCGCGAAGGAACGCGCGCACCGCGGCCGGGTTCCGCTGCACGAACTCGGGCCGCAGAAAAAGCAACAGCAGCTCCTCGTCGAACGGCACGCCGGTCTTGGCGTTGAAGACCTCGACCAGTCCGCCCCGGCCCCGCTCCATCGTGTAGAACGGCTGCACAAAGGTGCCCACGTCGATGCGCCGCGTGCGCAGCGCCTCGCCCATGGCCGGGAACGGCAGGATGACGTAGTTGACGTCGCGCGAGGCGTCGAGGCCGGCGCCCGCGACCGCCGCGCGCGCCCACAGGTCGGTGGCCGACTTGAAGTCCACGATGGCAATCGTCTTGCCGCGCAGGTCGCGCGGCGCGCGCGGGCCGCCGTCGGCCAGGGCCATGTAGGTCGTGTTGAACCAGTTGCCGCCCGGGACCTCGCGGGCGATGCTCGCGACGAGCTTCATCGGCATGCCCTGCTCCGCGGCGAAGAGCGCCGTGGGCGCGGCGATCGTTCCGGCGTCGAGCTGCCCGGCCTCGTAGGCGGCCAGGCGGTCGGCGTTCGCGCGGAACGCGGTGAGCCTCAGCGTGTAGGCCCGGCCCTGGTTGGGCGTCACGTCGGGCCGCGCGCCCATCAGGTAGAGTTGCTCCTCCGCGGCCAGGCCGTGCCCGATGCGGATCTCCACCGGGCCCGCGGGCGCGGCGGCGGTGGTGTACGCGGTGGCCAGCACCGCGAGGACAGCAAACAGGATGCGAACTCTCATGACCTTCCCCTCCCTCGCGCGCGGGGCCCCGCCGCCGCCAGCGGGGCCGAGGCGCCTACGATCCGCGCTCCCCCTCGCCGGGCCGCTCGGCGAGGCCGGGGCGATACTCCCCGGCGAGGAACCTACCGATCCCTTCCTCGATCCAGGCCCCTTGCTGCAGGTAGGTGAGCTCGCGGACCTTCGCGTTCGCGAAGGCCAAAGCCGCGTCCATCTCCATCCCGCGGCTGTGCCGGAACAGCTCTTTGGTAAGCTTGAGCGCGTACCGGTCCTTCCCGGCGAGTGACGCCGCGAGCGCGCGTGTCTCGGCCTCCAGGCGCGCGCGGGGCACCGCCCTGTTGACCAGCCGCATCTCCACCGCGCGCCGGCCGTCGAACGGCTCGCCGGTGAGCATGTACCACAGGGCGTCGCGGGGATGGAGGACCGCGCCCATCGCCCACGCGACCGGACCGGCGGGAATGCCGCCGAAGTTCACCTCGGAGAGACCGAACGTGGCCTCCTCGGCCGCCAGGGCCAGGTCGCAGGACGCCACAATCGGCAGCGCGCCGCCGAAGCAGTAGCCGTTGACCATCGCGATCGTGGGCGCCGGGAAGAGCCGCAGCTTGCGGTCGCGCCACTCCTGCGAGATCACCCGGATGCGGTCCACCTCGTGCGGCCGGTCCTTCAGGTCGTAGAAGTACTCCTTCAGGTCCATGCCCGCGCTGAAGGCCTCGCCGGCGCCGGTGATGATGAGGACGCGGGTCCCCTCGTCGTCCGCCAGCCGGGTGAGCGCGTCGTGCATCTCCCGGTGCAGCGTCGGGTTCATCGCGTTCTTCTTGGCGGGCCGGTTCAGCGTGACCGTGGTCACGCCGCCGTCTCGGCCGACGAGCAGGGTCTCGTAGGTCATGGGGCGCCGTCCCAGCCGTCGAGGGGCCGCAGCACCGCGCGCACCGGGGAGGCGTCCAGCCCCACCAGCTTCAGCGGGATGGCGATCAGCTCGTATGCCCCCGGCGGCACGGCCGCCAGGTCGAGCCACTCGAGGATCGCGACCCCGCCACGGGCCAGGGCCTTGTGGGCCAGCAACGCGCGGCTGCTGAACGCGTCCACCGACGGGGCGTCGGTACCGACCAGCAGCATCCCCTGGTCGGCCAGCCACTGCGCCGCCTGCTCGGTCAGGTAGGGGAACTCCGTGTCCCACTCGGAGGCCGGCACCGCGCTCGCCCGCGTCTTGAACAGCACGCGGCGGAAGCCGGCCAGCCCCATCGCTTCGACCTCGGCCAGGCCGATGTGCGGGGTGTGCACCTCCACCACAACCGCGGGGCCGAGGTAGGGCTCGAGCGCGACCGCACCGATGGGCCGCCCGTCGGGATCGAAGTGAAACGGGGCGTCCGCGTGGGTACCGGTGTGCACGCTCATCGTCACCGCGGCGACGGTGACCGAGTGCCCGGACTCCTGGTGCATGGTCCAGCGCGGCTCGAACTGCTGGTCGCCGGGCCAGACCGCGGTTCCCGACGAGACCGGCCTCGAGATGTCGTAGAGCTTCATGCTGCCCTCACCGCCCCCCGGTCGCGCCGGCATCGGCTGCGCCCTGCGCGAACCGGATGATCCGCCGACACCCTTCCTCGAGCTGCCTGCCCTCCGTGGCCAGGGAGATCCGCACCATGCCGCGCGCGCTCGGGCCGAAGGTCTCGCCCGGCGCAGTCGCCACGCCCTGCTCGTGCAGCAGGCGGCGGGCGAGCGTTGTCGAGTCGGCCTCGATGTGGGCCAGGTCGACCAGCGCGTAGAACGCGCCGCGCGGGACCGCCGCGAGCAGCCCGGCCTCGCCCAGCGTGGCGGCGACCAGGTCGCGGTGACGCCGGTAGCGGGCGCGCATCGCGTCCACCTCAGCGCGCGGGCCGGCCAGCGCGGCCTCGGCGGCCTTCTGTGCGACCGACGACGGACACCCGGTCATCGCCTCGGCGATACGGCCCATGGCCGCGGCCACCGCCGGGGTCGCGCGGGCGTAGCCGAGCCGCCAGCCCGTCATCGCGTAGGTCTTGGAGAAGCCGTAGATGGTGATCACCCGGCCGTCCCGGTCGAACGCGGCGGGCGAGTGGTGCGCACCCTCATAGACGAACTCTTCGTACACCTCGTCGGAAATCACGGCGAGGTCGTGCTCGGCCGCCAGCTCCACCAGGGCGCGTACCGTGGCCGGGGCGAAGACCGCGCCGGTCGGGTTGCTCGGGCTGTTCACCACCAGCGCGCGGGTCCGCGGCCCGACGAGCCGCCGCAGCGCCTCCAGGTCGGGCTCGTACCCTGCCTCGCGCACCAGCGGGTAGCCGACCGCCCGCGCACCGATGAGGTGCAGCGCCGATCGGTAGTTGGGCCAGCCAGGGTCGGGCACCAGCGCCTCGTCGCCTGGGTCCAGCACCGCGAGCATCGCCGCGCTGAGCGCGAACACCGAACCCGAGGTGGCGACCACCTGCTCGGGCGTGGTCGGCAGCCCGTTGTGCTCCGCGATCTTCCGCGCGAGGGCCTCGCGCAACGACGGCAGCCCGGGCGCGGGCGTATAGCGCGTGAAGCCGTCCCTCGCCGCCGCGAACGCGGCGGCCACGATGTGGGACGGCGTCGGCTGGTCAGGCTCTCCGACCTCGAGCCGGATCGCGCCCGGCGTCTGGGCCGCCAGCCGCATCATCTCGGCGATGCCCGAGGCGCGAAGCTCGTCCGCCCGTCGGGCCGGCGGCCGCGTCATCCGCGTCCGGCCCAGCGGACCACGCGTCGCTCGAGCATCCCCACCGCGCCCATCAGCACGCCCGCCACGGCCACGATGAGGAGAACCAGCGCGAGGACCGCGTCTGCGCGGAACGCGCCGCCGTAGTACATTAGCAGCCCGCCGATCCCCACGATGGAGATGAGCATCTCGCCCAGCACCGCGCCGTTGACCGCCCGTCCGATGCCTAGCCGCAGGCCCGCGAAGATCATCGGCAGCGCCGCCGGCAGGATCACCCGCCGGAGTAGCACGGCCTCCCCGGCCCCGAACGAGCGCGCCATCTCGATCAGCCGCGGGCTCGCGGTGCGCACGCCCGCGTAGGTGTTCACGGTGATCACGAAGAACGCGAACAGGAAAACCGTGGCGACGATGCTCGCGCGGCCCAGCCCGAAGAGCAAGACCAGCACCGGCACCTTCGCCGCGGCCGGCGTGCTCTGGAAGAGGTCCACGTAGAGGCCGCAGACCGCGTCGACGGTCCGAAAGCGGCCCATCAACACGCCGAGCACCAGGCCGCAGGCCGCGGCCAGCGCGAATCCGGCCGCCAGTGCCGCGAGCGTGCGGAGGCCGTCTTGCCAGAGCTGCCCGCGGGCCGCGAGCGCAACCCCCGCGGCTGCGACACGGCTCGGCGGCGGCACCGCGGGAAGCAGCCCCGCGCGGCCCACCACCTCCCAGGCCACCAGCACCGGCAGGACCGCGGCGACCCCCGCGGCGCGCGCCCGCAGCCACCGGCGCACCCGCCCGGCGTCCCTCATGCCGCGACCAACGTCCGGAGGCTGCTCCAGACGTCCTCCACCGCCTCGGCGAACGCCGCGCTGCGCCGCACCGACTCGTCGCGGGGCCGCGGCAGCGGCACGGCGACCTCGCGGGCCAGCCGCCCGGGCCGGGCGGTCAGAATCAGCACCCGGTCCGAGAGGTAGACCGCTTCCTCCATGTCGTGCGTCACCATGACCACGGTCTTCGGGTGGGCCTGCCACAGCGCCAGCACCTCGTCCTGGAGGAGGTGGCGCGTCTGCGCGTCGAGCGCGCCGAACGGCTCGTCCATCAGGAGCGTCTCGGGATCCACGACCAGGGCGCGGGCCAAGCCGACCCGCTGCTGCATGCCGCCCGAGAGCTGGTAGGGGTAGGACGCCTCGAACCCGGCGAGACCAACGAGCGCGATCGCCCGCCGCGCGCGCTCCTCGCGCTCGCCTCGCGGCAGACCCTGAATCTCGAGGGGGAAGGCCACGTTGCCCAACACCGTCTCCCAGGGCAGCAGCGCGAAGTCCTGGAAGACGACCGCGCGGTCGCGGCCCGGCCCGCGCACCGGACGCCCACCGACACGAATCTGCCCACCGTGGGGCTCGATGAGTCCCGCGAGCATCCGCAGCAGCGTGGTCTTGCCGCACCCGCTCGGGCCGATGATGCTGACGAACTCCCCGCGCCGCACGGCAAACGAGAGGCCAAAGAGCGCGGTGAGCTCGTGGCCGGCGATGCGGAAGTGCCGGCTGACCTCGCTGACCTCGATGACGGTCCCGTTCATGCCCATCGGACCAGCCTCCGCTCCAGCCATGTCATGGACCGCGCGACGCCGACGCCGATCGCCAGGACGACCACCACGATCGCGTAGAGGTTGGCCACGTCGAAGGTCGCGCTGTACGTGCTGATCAGGCGGCCCAGACCCACCGAGATGATGATGAGCTCCGAGACAACCATGCCGACCACCGCCCGCGCCGACGCCAGACGCAGGCCGGCCGCGATGCCCGGCACCGACGCGGGCAGTACGACGCGCACGAAGAGCTGGCGGCGCGAGGCGCCGAACGCGCGCGCCATGTCGATGAGCCGGGTCGGTGTCTGCCGCGCGGCCGCCGCGGTGTTGACCACGAGGACCGCGATGCCGAAGACGACGACCGTGGCCACACGGGCGGCCAGTCCGATCCCGAAGGCGATCACGAACAGCGGCACCAGCGGCGAGGCCGGCACCGCCAGGAGGAACTGCAGATAGGGATTCAGCGCGCGGCCCACCGCCGGCACGTGGCCGGCGGCGAGCCCGGCCGGGATGCCCACCGCGACGATCAGCGCGAAACCCACGACCAGCGCCTGGAGCGTGACCGCCATCGCGGACCAGAACCGGCCGTCGACGAGCTGAGCGGCCAGCGCCACAGCCACGGCGGAGGCGGGTGGCAGCGTGAGCGTGCCGGCGGCGCGGCGTCCGGCCCACTCCCAGGTCAGGAGCAGGACGGCCACGGAGGCCAAGCGGAGGAGACTACGACGCCTCAAACCATATCACCAGCCCGCCGTTCGTGGTCCGCGGCTCCACAGCGAGCGTCCCCTCAACCAAGCGCCTGGACGGGATACGCACCACGGCCGCGGCGTCCGCACCCAGGCCTCTCTGCCCCAGCAGGCGTCGCAGGGCTTCTACCGTTGCGTCGGGCGCCGATCGCCACGATGCCGCATCCGGCACGCGCCGCGCGACCAGCGCAAGCGATTTGAGATGCACAGTCGGGTAGAAGTCGAAGGGGTGCACCTGCGGTCCGCCAGGTAGAAGGAGGAGCGCTCGCCCGCGTTCCCGCGCCATCGGCAGGACTGCTTTCCACTTTGCCTCGTCAGCGGTGGCATCCACAATGAGATCCGCGTCCAGGTCATCAGCCGGTCCCGATGAGTCTCCATCGATCGCGGAGACCATGACCGCAGGCCTCCCGGTCACTACCTGCGTGAGCTGCGCCGCCAGCCGCGCCACCATGCCGTCACCCGAGACGCACACCCGCTCTCCGAATGCAAGCCGAGCAGCTTCGAACGCGGCGGCCAGCGCGGTCATGACAGGCAGGAGCACCAGCACGTCAAGTGCTTCCCCGCAGGCACCGAACACCCGAAGAGCCGCGCGTGGCACGCACACATGATCGGCAATCGGGCCGACGCCCACCACAACACTCTCCGGGGCGCCAGTGTGGACACCGCCCGCGTGGGCACGTCCGACGAACGCGCCCTCGGGCACGTGCGCGTCGCTACGCAATCGAAGCGACTGCAGGTCGACAACGGCGCAGGCCACGTCCACGACGAGCTCGTCGAGTCCAGGAACCGGCATGGGCACCTCGACGAACCGAAGACCACGGACGGACGCTGATGCTTCGGCCACCGTTAGGAGGCGGCAGTGGTCCATGGCCCTCCTTCCACGCGCACGGCCTGTCCCGTCTGGGCCGACCGATAGGCGGCGTCGGTCAGCGCCTGTACCGCGAGGCCATCACCTGCCGTCACCTCCGGGGGATCCCCCTTCAAGATGCATCTGGCGGTTCGCTCGAAGTACTCGACGTCGCGCTGCCGCACGCCGCGGCGCCCCGCAACCGCATGCCACCGGCCGGGGCGACGGCCATCCACGATGCGAAGCGAATAGAACTGGAACGGCGGCGTCAGCGACAGATGGCCGTCACGGCCCCAGAGGCGAAACTCCACCACGTCGGCGCCCCGCACGCAGGTGCTGGCGTTGACCGTTCCGACGGCACCTCGCTCGTAGCGTACCCACAGCGCCACGCTATCCTCAACCTCGCCGGGGTTCTCGAGGGTGGCATGGGTGCACGCGACTTCGACAATCTCCTCCCCTGGCAGAAACCTCATGAGATCAAGATGGTGAAACAGCATGTTGATCAGGATGCCACCCCCGCTCAACTCGCGCCGCATCCGCCAGTCTGAGGCCGTACGCCCGGTGTGCCCTTCCCAATAGTCCGAGAACCGCTCTGTCTGGAAGACCAGCGAGACGCCGAAAAGGTCGCCAAGCACCCCTGCCTTGATCAGCGATCGAGCCTCCTGAATGTGAGGGAAGTAGCGGTAGGACAGGTTCACCGAGACGTGCACGCCGGTGCGGCGCGCTGCCTCGACCGCCATCACGGCGCTGTCGAGGCTGGTCGCGATCGGCTTCTCCACAATGACGTGCTTGCCAGCGCCGGCGGCCGCAGCGACTTGTCCGGCGTGTAGATGGTGGGGGGTGCAGATCACCACGGCGTCCACGCTGTCACTGGCCAGTACTTCTTCGAAACTCGCGGTCCATGGCACGTTGAACCGCCTGGCGAGATCCTCCGCTCGCGCCGGTTCGGCGTCCATCGTCAATGCCAGGCGCATGTTGCTCGTCCTCGCGATCGCGGTGGAGCACCCCTCGCCGCGCTCACCGCAGCCCACGAGCGCAACGCGCAGGACGTCACCACGAGCTGACCCTCGGTCCACGGACCGCACGCCGCCGGGCACGCTCACGCCGAGTCTCCCGACTCTTGGCGCCGCGCCCGCCATCCGAGGGGCCATCGCGCCATCCGGCCACCCCGGAAGGGCGTCAGATCCGGGGGCGTCACCAGCCAGACACGGCACGCCCGCTCTCCCGGCACAAGGCGATCCCAGCAGAACACCGCACCCACGACTCCGTCGTCGCTCGCCGCGAGTCGACGGTAGAATCGCTCGGCCTCCAGAGGGTGGATGCGCTCTGAGATCAGCGGAGCGACGTCCAGCCGTCGGCGACTCAAGAGATCCAGGAAAGCCCTGGCCAGGCTCGTACGGGCCGACGGCGAGACACTGCTAATGTGCGCGCCGACGACGGTGATCGCCCGGTCAGCCAGCGCCCCGAAGTCGAAACGCCTGGTGGTCCCCCGCGTGCTCCCTGCCAGGACGATGCGACCGCCGACGCCCGTGCATACCAAGGCGGTGGCGACGCCATCGGGCGCCCCGGTCGCCTCGAAGGTTACCTCGGCCTGGAGGCCGGCCAGCCCCGCCGAGTCCCGTTCCAGTGTGATCAGTTGCTTGACCACACGCCGCAGCGGCGTCGTCGCGCGCCTGTCGGAACGCGCCACGGACGCGACGACATCAGCACCGACCGCGGCGGCGAGCTGGGCCAGTATCTGGCCGACTAGGCCTTGTCCGACCACGACGACGCGCGTGCCGAGCTGAAGATCGGCTCTCTGCACCGCCTGCAGCGCAATGACCCCGAGCTGGACGAACGCGGCCTCCTCCAGGGACACATCCGCCGGAACGGGGTAAACCTGGACGGCTCGCGCCACGGCCAGGCTCGCGTGCGGTGCCACCAGCGCGACCCTCGCCCCTGGCTCCAACCCCGTGCCGCGGCCAGCCTCCAGGACCACGCCCGCAGCGGAGTATCCGGGGAAGTACGGAAAGGGTGGCCGGGCGTTCGGGAGGCGTTTGAAGTGGGCCCGCTCAGTGCCCGGGCTGACCGCGCTGACCTCCACGCTCACGAGCACCTCACCCGCTACGGGGCGAACGAGATCCTGGCCGATCGCCCACATCCGTCCAGCCTGCGGACAGACGAGAGCTGTCCCCCGCAAGAGCCCCCGCCTGCGCAGCAGCGCCTTCACCCTCGTCCTGCCCCACCGCATGACGAACGGCAGGACGGCGGAGGGCTCCGCCTCGGGGATCAGGCGCCGGACGGCCCATCCTGCCGCTGTGCGCATGCGCGAGACCACTCCCGGCACGGTTCCTAGGTCCCGGTCCTCGGTTCGCCGTTCCCCAACCGCATCGCCGCTAGCGCCTGTGTGTGGAACGGCAGCAGCTTCCCGCCCGCCGTCTCGACCGGCCGCCGCCGCACGACCTTGATCGTGCCGGCCCGCTGCCAGGCCTCGCTGAGACCGGTGTAGGGCTGGTCCCACAGCGCCTGCATGAACCGCTGGACGACGCGCTCCTCGTCTACCGGGCCGACCTCCGGGCTGATCAGCAGGTACAGCCGGGTGAGGTGATCGCCGTCCTCGGCCTCGAGGAGCTGGTAGTCCACGCTCGTGCCGCCGAAATCCCGGGGCAGCACCTCCTCCAGGACGCGCACGCAGTCGGTGCCGAGCACCGTGATGCCCTCGCCGGTGAGCTTGGTGAACGACCGCACGTAGGCGAGGTGATGATGCAGGCCGAGCGCGTCGAGGGGGCAGCCGCACCGCCGCGGTTCGAACCGGCCGAAGTCGTCGGACTCGGCGTTCAGCATGATCTTGGGCGCGTGGTCGAGCAGCGAGGTGAACATGTAGCAGTCCAGATGCCCGACGCCGGCGGCCGCCCGGCGGTTCAGGATGAGCGCGAAGCTGTCCGCCAGGAAGTGCATGTCGTCCGGCGCGTCCGGCTCGCCGCACCCCACGCCGGCCGCGCCACCTTCCATAAAGATGTAGCGCGCGTGCACCTCGGCGCCCGAGCGGCGGATCTCCCCGGCCTTGCCGGGGGTGAGTGGCTCTGAGCCCACGAAGATGCGCACGCCCTCCAGGCTCACCCCGGATGCGCGAGCCAGGCCGGCCACCCGTACGCCGCAGCTCGGCGTGGTGATCAGGCCGACCTCGCCGTGGCGCCGGCGCGCGGTCAGCAGGCCGTCGAGCACCGGCTCCGGCTCCGTCAGTGGCGTAAACTCGGGCTCCGGCAGCCTCAACCCGTGCAGCCGGCCGGCGAACCGGGCCAAGGGGATCAGCATCCGCCGGCGCAGCGACACCGTGGGCCGCGCGGGATCGGAGAGCGCGAACCACCGGATCGGCGGCCGACCGATGTGCGAGAGCCCCAGCCACAGGAAGGTGCCGGACCCCGCGGGAAAGCCGGGCAGCCAGGTGATGAGCGGGCTCTGCGTGGCACCTACCGCGTCGAGCATCAGCCCGAAGCAGATCGCGCGGTTCTCGGCGAGCGAGTTGAGAGCGACGCTGATCGGCGACCCGCGGCTTCGGCTTGCCCCGGTCGTCACCTTGAGCTCGCCCAGGCGGAACGGGTTGTCGAAGTCGGCCTCCGTGAAGTGGAACGTCCGGCTGCCGCGCACAGCAGGCCGCCGTCCCTTGAACTCTTCGAAGGCGACGTAGACACCCTGATCGCGCAGACGCGTCAGGGCACCCTCCAGGCCCTCCTGCCGAACCAGGCGCTTGACGTCGCCGTACTCGCATCCCGCGTGTCGCAGCAGCTTCAGGTACGGGCTTTCCGGATAGCGGTAGACGTACCGCTCGATCTGCCGCAGGAAGCGCTCCTCGCGCGCAGCGAGGCGGTCCCGGATAATCTGCCGGCACTGTTCGATGGTCAGGCGGCTACCGAAGAAGCGGTTGAGACTCGCCAGCAGCCGCGGGTACCCAAAGACGTCCAAATCCTCTCGCCATCCTCTCTTGGTGCTACTCGTGCCTTCTGGGCCACCTGGGCCTGACTTGACCCAATTTCAACTCAATCTTGACGGACCTTGAATGGTACACCGCGGCGTGCGCCCGGTACGCTCGTGGCGGACGGTCCTCGTGACCGCACCGCTCGAGCACCAATCTGGAGTCCGTCGAGTCCCCGGGGAGCGGCCGGGGATCGGGCGACCGCAGCATGCTGTCGTGCGCGTCTAGGAGAACTGATCCTTGGGCACCTACCCGGGTGCAACCTAGGGCAACGAAAACGAGCCCCTCCGACAAAGGCAAACTCGAAGCGATTCGAGGACGCAAAGCCACGGGTCTCGGACGCCACGCACCGAGATAGCCGGGTTGCCGAAGAGGCGGGCGCGCTTTCCGGTTTTCCACCGGGCGTCGGAGGGCTCCAACCATGGAGGCTTCCGATGCGTTTTCGGATGTGGCTCGGAGCGGCCGCCTGTCTCGTGCTGGCGTTCGGGACGCTCCCGTCCAGCACCAGCCTGGCGGAACCGGGGTCCGGCGGTCCCGCAAGCGGCCCCTCGCAACTCGCTCCGAGAGCGACCGCGACACGCACGCCCACGCGCACACCAACCCGCACGCCGACCCCGACCTTCACCTTCCCCTTCCCGGGCCCGACCGCCACACGGACGCCGACGCCGGTCCCAACCACCACGCGCACGCCCACCCCGACACCGACACGCACCGCCACGCCCCGCGCCACCGCGACACCCGTCCCGACCGCGACGCCGGCGCCGCCGCCTCCACAGCCCGGGTCGTATCGCTGGAGCGACCCCGCGGCCTGGGCCAGCGGCCGCGTACCGGACCGGAACACCGACGCCGTCATCCCCGCCGGCCGGGTCGTCGAACTCGACGTGCAGAACGCCGAGGCCCGGACGCTGGTGGTCGAAGGTGCCCTGCGGGCCGCCCGAGGCACCGCGTCAACGCTGACCATGTACGGCAACCTGATCGTGCGCCGGCAGGGCGTACTCGACTACGGCCGGCCGAACGACCGCGTCACGGCGGCCGCGACGCTGCGCTTCGTGCTCGACGAGTCGCGCTACGTCGGCGGGGCCACCATGACCCCGGTGAGCACCGACGTCGGGCTGTGGGCTCTGGACGATGCCCAGGTCTGGATTCACGGCGTCTACCGCGACACGTGGTCGCCGCTCGTGCAGACCGCGGCCGCGGGCGCCACCACCATCAGGGTCGACCCCAACTACGCACAGGGCTGGCGCGTGGGCGACGTGCTGCTGTTCACCCCCACCAACGCCCGGACCGCGGCCGACGATCGGCAAGAGGACGAACTGCGCCGAATCGTCGAGGTGCAGGGCCCGGGCCAGTTCCGGCTGGACGCGGCGCTGCAGTACGCGCACACGGTCACGCAGGTGACGTGGACCGATGCCTGGGGCGACACCTGGACCGAGGTGCTGGCCGGCAAGGTCGCCAACCTGACCAGCAACATCCGGTTCGCGGCCGCCGACCCCAACCACCGTCCGCACATCATGTTCATGAACCGCGCCAAGCACTACGTGGAGGACCTGGCGGTCGAGCACTTCAGCCCGGTGCCGCGAATCCCCCTGATGGGCCGGTACGCCTGGCACAACCACCTCCAGGATGACGGGTCGCGCGGCAGCTACCTGCGGCGCACGCGCCTGTTCAACGGCCCCGGCGACGGCCTCCATATCCACGAGTCGTGGGGCATCAACGTCGAGGACCTGGTGGTCTACAACCAGGCCCGGTCGCGCACCCGCAGCAGCGGCGCCGTGGCCGCGGCCCCGATCATGCTCGAGCGCACCGAGCCGAACCGCTACCCGACCCGCCAGCGCCACGCCGCCGACGACTGCTGGATCGACCGGCCGCTCGTCGTGAAATGGGGCATGCCGAACGACGTCTACTTCACCCACGGCATCTGGACGACGGGCTCGATGAACTGCTCGATCGTCGGTGCGGTGGCCGTGGGCGCCAACGGGTCGCAGCGCTCCTCGGGCATGCTCTGGGAGGAGGGCGGCGCCGGCGGCGACCAGGGGGAGGAGGCGGTCCACGTCTACCGGGCCGAGGCGTTCTCGAACTGGCGCATCGGCTTCCACTCGTGGCAGAACGCGACGCCGCCCGAGCGCATCGTGGACCTGCTCTCCTGGCGCAACGGCGACGGCGTCGCCTGGGGCGCCTACGGCACGAACTACTGGGGCTACCAGGTGCGCGCGTTGGAGAACCTGGTGCAGCTCGCGCACTGGGCGGTAGGCTGGGGCATCACCGGGTTCCTGGCCGACGGGATGGGCCGGGCGAACTCGGTGGGCATCGAGGTCCGGCGGTACGCGTTCGCCAGCAACGAAGACGGCGTCTACGAAGACGGCGTCGTGCGGAACGTCTCGGTGAACGTCCGGCACAGTTTGACCGAAGACCCCAGCAGCAACCGCTCCTGGGTGCAGTTCGTCCGCGTCGCCTGGGACGCGGCGCGTGGCATCTGGTTCGACGGCCGCGGCGTCGCCCCGGACGGCAGCCGGCTCCGCTTCCGGCACCAGCGCAACCTGTCCCGCGCGGCCAACTTCACGCTCTACCGCATCGGCGACCCCAACGCGCCAGCGGCCGCCGTGCTCGACTCCCAGTACAACGCGCTCCGCGTGGACAACGACACCGCCGGGACGCGGCCCCAGCCGCCCCGGGTGCGCCTGAGCGCGCCCGCGGACGACGTGGTGGCCAACGGTCGCGTACGGCTGACCGTGGACTCCAATGCCTCGCACGTGGACTTCTACCTGGCGCATTGGTTCCTCGAGCGCATCCCGGTCTCCAACGGCCAGGCGACGCTCGAGTTCGACGTCTCCACGCACCCGTATCGCCGCGCCTACTTCTACGCGGTCGCCACCGGGGCGAACGGCGCGAGCGCGGCCAGCCGCGTGATCCGCGTCCGGAGGTGGTAGGGAAGGCTCGATCATCCCGCGTACTCTAGCCCCGTCGTGAGACACCTCGGACGACGGGGCATCGTGGCCCTGGCGGCCGCCGCGCTCGTGGCGGCCGCCATGCCATCCGCCACGCCCACCGGCGCCGCGCCGGCCGGCGCGAAGCGCATTGCCTTCCTCGTGGACAGCTGGTATCCCTGGTCGCACGCCGACGTGATCGGCACGCGGTTCCTCGCGGGGTACCGCGTGGGCGATCGCACGGTGGCCTCGCCGCTCGGCATCGCGAGCGTCTACACCGACGCGCCGCGCGCCACCGACCAGACGCGCGCGCTTGGGGCGCGTCACGGCTTCCGGATCGCGGGCTCGATCGCCGAGGCGCTGCTCGCCGACCCGGGCGCGGCCCGACCGCGGCTCGACGCCGACGGCGTGCTGGTCGCCACGCGCGAGGATCTGCCCGACAGCGGCCAACCCCAGAGCCCACGGCGCCGCGTCGAGGTCATGCGCGAGGTCTACCGGCTGCTCGACCTCACCGGCGCGCGCGTGCCGGTCTTCGTGGACAAGATGCTGGCCGCGAGCTGGCAGGACAGCCAGGCGATCACGAGCGAAGCCGCACGCCGCGGCATCCCGCTGATGGCCGGCTCGGTGCTCCCGTTCACCCCGCTGTCCCGCCCGCTCCACAGCGCCGGCGTCCAGGTCGGCGTTGTCGTGGCCTCGACGCCCTACTGGGCGTTCGGGTTCCACGCCGCCGAGCTGCTCCAGGGGTTCATGGAGCAGCGCGCCGCCCGCGAGACCGGCGTGCGCGAGGTCCGCGAGGTCGGCGCCGGCTACTGGACGATGCCCGACCGCGAGGGCTGGGGTGGCCGCGTGATGGACGCGTTGCTGGCATCGCCGCGCACCGGCCGCGGCGGCGGGGGCCCGGTGCGCGGCGACGCGCGCGTCCTGCTCATCACCTACGCCGACGGCGCGCGCGGCGTGCTCGCGCTCGTGCCCGACCGGTTCGACGACAGCGAGTTCCTGCTCGGCGCGCAGTACGGCGACGGCACCGTCGCCACGAGCGGCCTGGTGCTCGGCGGTCAGCCTTACGACCACTTCGGGTACCTGGTCCATGCCCTGGTCCAGCTCTACACGACCGGGCGGAGCCCGGTGCCGGTCGAGCGCACGCTCCTGTCCACGGCGATCGTCATCGCCGGTGTGCAGGCCGCCCGCTTTGGGCAGCCCGTGCGCGACCCCGCGCTGGCGGTCTCGTACACCCCACCCCGCGGCCCGTAGCGGGTCATCGCCGGGCGTGGGCCCGGCCCTGACCCACAACATCCATCCCGACGTGCGCGCTGAACGCGGCGATGAGCCGGTGCGTGAAGGGGCCAGGCACGGGCGCCAGCGCCCGGCCGTTCAGGCGGCAGGCGGGCAGGATGCCCGGGCTCGTCGACGTCACGAACGCCTCTTCGCAGGCCTCGGTGTCGGCGAGCGTCACAGGCCGGCGCACGACGTCGAGGCCCTGCGCGGCCGCCAGCGCGATGACCACGCGGCGGGTGATGCCTTCGAGGGCCACGTCGTCCGGCGGGACCACGAGCTGCCCCCCGGCGACGAAGAACACGTTGGTGTACGCGGTTTCGGTCACATGCCCGTTCGTATCGAGGAAAAGCGGCAGCACCACCCGGTCGGGTCGCTTGACTTCGACTTCGCCCAGCGCGAACAGCAGCCGGCTCTGCGTCTTGGCCCTCGGGTCGGGACCGCCCGCGGCCGGCAGCCGGACGCCCGGCGTCTGGAGTTCAATGCCCTCGTCGTAGAGCCGCGCGAACGCCTCGAACTGCACCATCCGGCAGGTGACCAGAACTGTCGGCGGTCCGGGCGGCGGACCTCCGAAGGGCGAGCCGCTCGGACCGCGGGTGATGCGATGCGTCAGGGTCACGTCGTCGTCGGGGCCCAGATGGGCGCGGTTGCGCTCCAGCACCTCCAGGGTCAGCGCCTCGAGCCGCTCCCTGGAGAGCCCCGGGTCGAGTCGCAGGTAGCCCAGAGTGGCGAACAGGCGGTCGAGGTGCCAGTCGAGGTGGAACGGGATGTGCCGGTAGGTGCGCGTGACCTCGTACGCGGCGTCGCCGAGCACGAAGCCGCGGTCCCCCGGCGAGATGCGGACCTCGTCCTCGGGGACGAACCAGCCGTTCCAGTAGCAGACCCAGGGCTGCATCGGTCGTTCGGGGCCTGTGGTCAACGAACTCCCGCGACGAAGGCGGCGATCTTGCCGTACTCGCGCGTCACCAGCCACCGGTCGAAGTCGCGCGTCCACCAGCGGTCGGCGTCGAAGAAGCTGCGCTCGGTCGCGGTCACGCGCACCTCCAGCCCCCAGCGCCGGAACTCCTCGCGGAAAATCATCGCGGCCCGGCGGGTGTGGTAGGGCGAGGTCACCAGGATCGCGCGCCGCAGCCGGTGACGGCGCATGAGCCGCGCGCTGTTGCGCGCGTTCCGCACGGTGCTCTCAGACCGGTCGTCCACCAAGATCTGCCGCTCGGGCACGCCGGCGCGCAGCGCGACGCGCGCCATGGTCGCCGCGGCACCGTCGGCGCTGCCGCTCACGATGAGCCACCGGCCGTAGCCCGCGAGCACCAGCGCCGCGGCGGCACCCGCCCGCTCGCCGGTACCGTCGCCGCTGATCGCGATCACGGCGTCGGCGGGCTCCAGCGGGTCCCGGATCACCAGGAAGTCGCCGGCGGCCTGAAGGAGGGCGGGGGCGAAGACCGTCGCGGCGAGCGCCGCCCCGAGCGTCACCACCGCCAGCACCGCCACGGCGACTTGTCCCAGTCGCATCGGCCCCGGTCGCCCCGCCTACCGGGCCGCGAGGCCCGCGACCGCCTCGGGCGCCACCGGCCCGCCGGCGAGCCGGTCGAGCAGCGCCCGGATCCCTTCCGCGTCCATCACCCGCACGAGCCGGTCCAGCTCCTGCAGCGCGAGCCGCAGGGTCACCTCGTCGGCGGCCGGCCCCCCGGACCGCACCTCAAGGATGCGCTCGAAGACCGTGGGCACGACGCGCTCGTCGGGCAGGGCGAGCTCCTCCTCCATCTTCTCGCCCGCCCGCACGCCGGTGAACACGATCGGAATGTCCTTGTCGGGCTCCAGCCCGGACAGCCGGATGAGCTCGTGCGCCAGGTCCACGATCCGCACGGGCTCGCCCATGTCGAGTAGGTAGACGCTGCCGGGTGAGGTCATGAGCGGGGTCTGCAGCACCAGCAGCACGGCCTCGGCGATGCTCATAAAGTACCGGGTCATGTCGGGGTGCGTGATCGTCACCGGCCCGCCCCGGCGGATCTGCTCCTGCAACACGGGGATGATGCTTCCCCGGCTGCCCAGGACGTTGCCGAAGCGAACCGCCAGGAACCGCGTGCGGCCGCGGCGGCCGAGCACCTCGCCCACGCGCTCGCCGACCCGCTTTGAGGCGCCCATCACGCTGGTGGGGTTGACCGCCTTGTCGGTCGAAATGAAGACGAACGTCTCCACCCCGCCCCGCAGCGCGGCTTCGCCGACCGCCAGCGTGCCAAACACGTTGGTCTTGACCGCCTCCTCGACCTCGCGCTCCATGATGGGCACGTGCTTGTACGCCGCCGCGTGGAACACCAGGTGCGGCCGGATCGTGCGGAACATCCACTCGACCTTGGGGGCGTCACGGATGTCCATGATCGCGGTACGCAGCGGCACGTCGGGCCGCTCGCGGAACAGCTCCTGCTCCAGCTCGAACAGCCCCGACTCGTTGACGTCGGTGGCGACGACCTGCTCGACGCCGAACCGCGAGATCTGCCGGACGAGCTCCGCGCCGATCGAGCCCGCGGCCCCGGTCACCAGCACCCGTTTCCCGGCGAGATAGTGCCCGATGGCGTCGAAGGCGATCTTGATGGGCGGTCGGCCGAGCAGCTCGTCGGGGCTGACATCGCGCACGTCCTTGAGCGCCACCCGTCCGGCCATCCAGTCGGTCATGCTCGGCAAGATCTTGATGCGCTGCACGCCGGCCGCGCGTACGTCTTTGATGATGTCCCGGAGCTGGCGAGGCGGCGCCGACGGGATCGCGATGAGCACCTCGTCCACGGCGTGCTCCCGCACGACGCGCGGGAGAACATCGCGGCCGCCGAAGACGCGCAGCCCCCGGATGTAGGCGCCCTGCTTGGCGGGGTCGTCGTCGATGAACCCGACCGGACGGAACGGCGCGGCAGCCGACTCCTCCATCGTCTGGGCGATCCGCATCCCGGCGGCGCCCGCGCCGACCAGCAGCAGCCGGGTCGCATGCCGCCGTCGGCGGCGCGTCTGATAGGTCTCCCGCTGGATCAGCCACCCGCGCCGACCGGCGCGGAAGAGGGTGACCCCGCAGGTCGTCAGGACGTAGTCCATGAGCAGCACCGAGCGCGGGAACGTGGCCAGGATCTCCACCTGCCGGAAGATCAGGATGATGGTGGTGGTCGTGGCGAACGCCACGGTCGTGGCCTTCACCACGCTCAGGAAGTCGCCGAGCCCCACCGAGCGCCAGGTCAGATTGTAGAGTCGGAAGATGGCGTTCCAGGCGAGCTTGACCGGAATCAGGATGGCCAACAGCGCCGGGAGGGCGACCAGGTAGCGCTCGGGGATTGCCCCGTCGAACCGGATGAGGAACGCCCCCCACAGTGATCCCGTCCAGATCAGGAGGTCGCCGGCCAGGAACACCGCGGCGCGCATCGCCGGCGTCGGCTTCAGGCTAGGCCTCCACATGGGCTGCGACTCCCTCCTTCACCGCCTCGGCCACCTCGCGGATCTGCTCCCGCGTCAGCGTGTTGAAGAACGGCAGCGCGATCGTGCGGCGCGCCGCGTCCTCGGTGACCGGAAAGTCCCCGGCCCCGTACCCCAGGCTCGCCAGGTGGGGCGAGAGGTGGACCGCGGGAAAGTACGGTTTCGCGGCGATGCCGCGCTGCGCCAGGTGGGCGATGACCGCGTCGCGGTCGATGCCCGGCGCCACCCGGATCACGTAGACGAACCACGCGACCCGGGCCCACGGCGCAGCGGCCGGCGTCTGGACGCCGCGGATGCCGGCCAGCGCCTCGTCGTACCAGCGCGCGACCTGCGCGCGTCGCCCCAGGATCTCGGCCGCGCGCCGGAGCTGGGCCACGCCCAGCGCGGCCGAGAGCTCGTCGAGCCGGTAGTTGAACCCGAGGGCCTCGTGCTCAAGCCAGTCCGCGCCCGGCCGCCGCCCCTGGTTGCGGGCCATCCGGCAGTAGGCCGCGACCGCATCGTCCTGGGTGACGACCATGCCGCCCTCGCCGGTCGTCATCTGCTTGTTGGGATAGAACGCGTACACGGCCGCATCGGCCAGCAGGGCCTCGCTCAGCCAGCGCCCCTCGGCCTCGGAGCGGTACTCCGAGCCGAAGGCCTCGCAGGTGTCGTGGACAATACGTAACCCGTGCGCGCGCGCCAGCGCGGCGATCCCGTCCATCTCCAGCGGGTGGCCGAAGACCGAGACCGGCAGCAGCCCGACCAGAGGCGCGCCGGAGGTCCGGTGCACGAGGCGACCCCCGTGCCGCACGTAGTCTCGCGCGATCACGGCCTCGATGGTCTGCGGCGTCAGGTTGAGCGTAGCCGGGTCGATGTCGGCGTAGACCGGCACGGCGCGCTCGAACAGCAGGACGTTCGTCGTCGCCACGAAGGTGAACGGAGTGGTGATGACGTGCTGGCCGGGCTCGATGCCGCACGCGCGGACGGCCAGGTGCAACCCGCAGGTGCCGTTCGCCACGGCGACCGCGTGCCGCACGCCCAGGAACGCCGCGAACCGCTCCTCGAACTCGCGGACCTTCGGCCCCATGCTCAACCATGGCGTGCGCAGCACCCCGGTGACCTCCTCGATCTCCGCCTCGGAGATGTCGGGCCGGGAGAGCGGGATGCGGGTCAGCGTGCTCATACGGTCGCCTCCGGTGGTCAGTCCGCGGGCTGCGCCGTTCGCAGCGCCATCAGGGTGGCGCCGCGGAGCGGCGGCAGCGGATGCAGGGTGAACGCACGCCAGGCGTGCCGGGCGGCGTCGCGCCAGCGCCGCTTGCGCGCGAACAACAGAGCCAGCACGGCGTGCAGCGTGCTCCATGCCGCGCGCGCGTTGACGCGTACACTGCCGGTGGGGTCCTCCAGCAGCGCGCGCACCAGGTCCTGGGCTTCCGCCGCCAGACCGTCCAGGTCGTGCAGGATGCGCTCGCGGCTGCGCAGCCCCGACGGCAGCAGCCGGCCGACCACCGTCAGATAGGTCTGCGGCCGATACGCCGCGGCGGGCCACACCGCGAACCCCTCGCGCAGCCTGGCGACCGCGGTCTGCCGGTCGCCGCGGCGCCACGAGCCCATGGCCGCGCGGTGGAGCACGCCGAAGTGGGCCGCGGGTGCCAGCCGCCGGCACTCCGGCGGGAGCGCCATGGTCATGAACGCCTTGTCCAGCGCCCGCCGGTCCCAGTACAGCGCCTTGGCGGGGTCGGCGCTCAGGCTGTGGGTGTGCACACGCCGGTGGACGAGCACCCGCGGCAGGCAGCGGAACCGCACGCCCGCGACGAGCATCCGCAGGACCATGTCCCAGTCCTCGGACTGCCGCAGCGCCTCGTCGAAGCGCCCCACGCGCTCGAAGACCGTGCGGCGCACCGCAGCGAGCGAGAAGAGCACCGAGTTGCCCCCAAGCAAGATGCGCCGCAGCGTGACCGCCTCCGGCGCCGTCCGCATCGCATCGTCCAGCACGGCGCCGTCCTGGTCCACGTACTGTGCCCACGCGTAGACGACGCCCGCGTCCGGGTCGCCCGTGAAGACCGCCGCCTGTGCCTCGAGCAACTCGGGCATCAGGAGGTCGTCGGCGTCGAGGAAAACGACGATCTCCCCCGTGCTGTGGTCCAACCCGGTGTTGCGCGCCGCCGCCAGCCCGCCGTTGGGCCGGCGCACGTAGCGCACGCGCGACCCGTAGCGCCGGACCGCGACCGCGGTGCCGTCGGTGGAACCGTCGTCAACGACCACGACCTCGTAGTGCCCGTAGGTCTGCCGGAGCACGCTCTCGATCGCCGCGCCCACGTAGGCCTCGACGTTGTACGCGGGAATGACCACGCTGATCAGCGGGCGCCGGCTCGTCGCCCCATCCATCGTGACGTCTCCCTCTACGCGCTCATGCCTGCCCGCCCCGAACCGCCGGATGGGCCGGCGGAATCCCGGCACCCCCACCGTCCCAATCGGGCACGAGCCGCCGCAGCGCGAACCGCCGGACCGCGGCGGAGAACGGCGCCAGCGGCGTCAGCGCGGCGATCATCAGGTCGCTCAGCCAGGTGCGGCGGCGCGCGTACGCGAGTTCGAGGGCCATCTTCCGCGGCAGCACGTCCTCGAAGTACGCGCGCTGCGGATCGGCGGCGGCGACGAGCAGCCGCTCCTCGTCCGCGAACGCGAACGCGCTGATCCCGGTCAGGCCGGGGGCGACCCGGTAGACCTGTTCCGCGACTTGCCTGGGCACGGCCTCGATCTCGTTCGGCGTGAGCGGCCGGGGCCCGACGAAGGCCATCTCGCCGCGCACGATGTTCACCAGTTGCGGCAGCTCGTCGAGTTTGAGCAGCCGCAGCGTTCTGCCGAGCGACGTGACCCGCGGGTCATGGTCCACCGTGACCGTGGACCCGTGGTGCGCGCCGTCCACCATCGTCTGGAACTTGAACACGACGAACGGCTCCAGCCCGCGCCCGAGCCGCACCTGGCGGAACAGGACGTGTCCCGTGGCCAGCCAGTCGGCCACCGCGAGCATGATGAGCAGCGGCGCGGTCACGACCAGTGCCGCGGCTGCCAGCGCGCGGACAGCGAGTCCCCTCACGACGGCCACACGTCCCGAACCGGCACGCCGGAGGGACCCCTCCGGTGCGCGCCGCCGGCCGCCCGGCCGCGAACGCCGCGGAGGCCGCGCACCAGCAGCGGCCGCGGGTCGTCCGCGGCGAACCAGGCCAGCTCCCGCACGCCGCGCAGCGAGGCGGTCCACGCCAGCACGCCGATGCGGCGATCGCGCCGGACGAGCGCGGTCGCGTCTTCCTCGAGCATCCAGCGCCGGCCCTCGAGCGGCTCGACCGAGGGGATCGCCTGCCCGGTGGCGTCGAGATAGGCCACGCGGGCGACGTCCAGCCCCCGGCGATCGACGAACAGCCGGAACGCCGCGCCCAGGCGGGGGTTCACGTCGAGGATCTTGTAGCGGCCGTCGCGCGCGTCGTAGCGCAGGTCGACGTCTACCATGCCGCGGTAGCCGAGCCCCCGGAGGAAGGCGACGACCATCGCCTCGACCTCGTCATTGCGCGCGCATACCGCCAGCGACGCCACGCCGGCGCCCGGGGGGTACTGTCGCAGCTTCTGCCCGACGAACGCCGCCCGGCAGGCGGACTGCGAGTCGAAGTAGCCGTCGAACATCCACGAGGCCTCGTCGCCGCCGGCGACGTACTCCTGGAGCATCAGGTTGCCCAGCGCGAGGAGGCGCGCGCCCTCGGCGTCCGCCAGGAGCGCGTCGGCGCTCGTGGCGACCGCCTTCCAGCTCACCCCTGGCATCCGCGGGTCGGCCTCCTTCGCGACAATAGATCCATCCACCTCACGCGCGAACCGGCGCACGCCGTCGGCGTCCGAGGGGAACGCGGTGCGTGGCGCCGGCAGACCGGCCGCGGCGAGGAGCTGCTGCAGCCGGCGTTTGTCCACCAGCGCGCGCACCAGCTCGAGCGGCTGCGCGGCGAACAGGAAGTCCGCGGCCAGCGCCCCGGCGTGAGCGGCGGTGAACAGCGCGGCCGCGTCGGTCGTCGGCAGCAGCACCGCTCGCCGGCCGATGCGCGCCGCGAGCACGCGCATGAACCCGAGCGTTTCCTCGGCGGGGGCGGCCATGTCCCACACCGCGGTCCCGCGCCAGTATCGTGACGCGAGCCCGGGCGCATCCCGGCGCGAGTGCACGCCCCACGCGGCCACGCCCAGACGCCCCAGGCTGCGGGCCGCGCCCAGCCCGCCGTAGCCCGCCCCGAGCACCACGACCGGTGTCTCGGTGTTCACCGCGGCTGGCTCGCGCTCGCGGCCCAGGTCCGCCGCGGGCCGGGGGTCATCACGTAGATCGCCGCCACCTCACCCGGGTGAATCTCGGCTTCCGCGCGCAGGGCGAACCCGGCGCGCTCGTAGAGGCGGCGCGCGGCGAGGTTCTCGCTGCCGGCGGTCACGCGCACGGCCGCGACCGCGCGCGCCGCGAACTCCTCCAGCACGGCCGCCACCAGGCCGGAGGCGACCCCGCCGCCGCGGGCCTCCGGGCTCACCGCGATAGACACCAGCTCGGCCGGCGGCAGCGCGGCCGAGGCCGCGTAGCGAGTGGTCTCAAGCAGCCGGCGCCAGCGCGCGGCTCGCAGCCCGGCGGCGACCGCGCGCACGGCCAGGCCGAGGTGCGCGCGCAGGAACTCGCGGTAGAACCGCCGCCAGTGGACCACGCCGCTCGCGAACCCCACCACGCGCCCGTCGCGCTCGGCCACGAACGCGAAGCCCAGCGGCGATCTGACGAGCGCGGCGTAGAACGCGGCCACGAACTCATCGCCCAGTCGGCTGAGCAGCCCCCACGGGATCTGCTCCCGATGCAGCGCCGCGATCACCGGGGCGTCAGACGGGCCGGCTCGTCGAATGCGCGCCGATGGTGACTCCACGCTTCTCCTCGAGCAGACGGCGGTAGACGTCGAGCGTCGTCGCGATCACACGGCGCTCGTCGAACTCCTGCTCCGCGCGCCGGCGACTCTCCGCGCCCAGCACACGGCGAAGCGCCGGGTCGGAAACCAGCCGGCGGATCCGGTCGAGCAGCGGCTCGACCTGCCGCAGCGGTACGAGGAAGCCGTTGCGACCCTCGGCGACGACCTCGCGGCACCCCCGGATGTCGCTGAGCACGAGCGGGCGCCCCATGGCCGCGGCCTCGACCGCGGCGCGCGGGAACCCTTCACGATACGACGGCAGCACGAAGACGTCCATCGCCGCGTAGAGCTCGGGCATGTCGGTCCGCATGCCGAGGAAGCGCACCACGCCACGCGCCTCCAGGTCGTGGGTCACCTCGACGGGCACCGCGTCGCCCTTGCCGGGCTCGTGCGGACCGACAGCCAGGCACACCACCGGCGGGTGATCCCGCCTCAAGGCCTCGGCCGCGGCGAAAAACTCCCGATAGCCCTTCTCCCACACCAGCCGGCCCACCATGCCGACCACGACCGCGCCGGGGTCGATCCCCAGCGCGGCGCGCGCGGCCCTCGCGTCCACCCGCTCCGGGTCGAAGGCCACCAGGTCCACCCCGTTGCCGAGGTACGCTGAACGCTGCGGGCTGACCACCCCCGCGCGACGCAGGGTCTCGAGATCCTCGCGGCTCTGGCTGAACTCGAAGTCACCCCAGCGCGCGCCGAGCCTCTCGATGGTCAGGAACAGGCGACGCCGCAGCCCGCCCCGCTCGACGCCGTACAGTCCGTGGTAGGTGTTCACCACGATGGGCACGCCCGAAAGGCGCGCGGCGATCCGCCCCAGAATGCGCGCCTTGGGCGTGTGCGTGTGCACGATCTGCGGCCGGTGCGCGCGCAGCGCCCGCACCAGCCCGGCGAACGCCCGCGCGTCGCCGGCCGGCGCCCACCGCCGCGCCAGCCCCTCGACCGGGACGTGGGTCAGGCCCTCGGCGACGAGCTCGGAGACCCAGGGGCCGGGCGCGCTGATCCCTATCACCTCGAAGCCCGCGTCGCGGAACGCGCGCAACTGGTCGCGCAGCAGGAACCGCAGGCTGAGGTCCACGGTCGCGATATGCGCGAGCCTAGGCACCGTCACGATCGGCGGTCCTCGGCGTAGGCCACACCGGAGGGCCAGAGGGCGGGCGCACTGCCAGCCAGCGCTGGCGCGCGTCGTCCCCGGACTCTTCGCAGCGCGAACCGCCCGGCGTCGCGCAAGGTCGGCCAGCCGTAGTAGGCGCCCGCGGTGTCCTGCGCGGCCGGGCGCGGCGCCGGCAGCGCACCCTCGCGCTCCACGTGGCGCACGAGCCAGGCCAGCAGCCGCCCCCCTTGCTGCTTCTTGGCCACCAGCGCGTCGAGCAGACCGCGGCCCGCCAGGCGCACCGCGCCCTGTGCCAGCACCGGCCCGGCGTCCACCTCGGGCGCCATCACGTGCACCGACGCGTAGCCCCACTCCTCGCCGTGGACCGCCTCCCAGAAGGTCCCGAACAGGCCGCGGTAGGCCGGGAGCCGGCCGTTGTGGACGTTCACGGCGCCGATAGCCGGCAGCCGCAACACGTGCGGCTTCAGGATCTCGGGGAGCCCGGCGGAGACAAGCAGGTCGGGCGCCGCGCGCTCCAGGGCCGCCAGCCCCTCGCCGCGGTTAAGCGTTGCCACGCGGTGGATGGCGCTCGCGCCAGCCAGCACGCGCTCCGGTGCGCCCGCGAGCGCCGAGGCGGTCCGGCGCGCCAGCCGCACCGAGCGGAGGCTGTCGGCCACGCCGAAGATCAGCAGCCCCTCGACGGCGCGTCGCCACGCCGGCCGCACCCGCCGGGGCCGCACGAGGAAGACGGCCGCGGGCGCCGGCCCGCCGGCGGTGGCGTACGCGCTCCAGAACACGGCCGCCAGCGGATCGTCGGTGGTCGTGGCTACCACGAGCCGCATGTCGCGACCTCCGTGGTGGTCGACGAGGCATATCCCCGGGTCAGCATCGCGTCGAGGAACGCGCGCAGCGTCGGAAGCCACCCCGGACCCAGCCCCCGCGTGTGCCGGGACGGGGTGCCGGGTGGGAAGCGCAGGCGCTCGGGGGCGACGAACTCCCAAGGGTGGCAGTAGAAGTTCAGCGTGGCCGCGCGCCGACCGATGAGCCCGGCGAGCCGCAACGCCCACCGCAGCCCGGCGAACCGCAGTGTGCTCATGTTCATCGGCAGCACGAACGCCGACGGCGGGACTTCCAGGATCGGGCTGGTGCCGCGGCGACCTGGCCGGTGCGGGTCCGGGTGGTAGGGGTCGAGCGGCGCCAGCAGGAACTCGACGTGATTCACCATGCCGAGCAGTCCGTCGAAGCGCCGTGTCGGGACCGAGGAGTCGATCGCGTAGCCCAGCCGCTCGAGCAGCGCGAAGGTCGCCGCGTCCGTCCACAGGTAGGGCGCCCGGAACGCGCGGGGTGGGTGCCCGGTGGCGTCCGCGACCGCCTCGGTCGCCCGGAGCAGCCACTCGCGGCGCCGCGCGACAGGCGTGAAGCGGTAGTTCTCCGCGCCGAAGGTCGGCATCGGGTGCTCCCAGCCGTGAACGCCGATCTCGTGGCCGGCAAGCGCCGCAGACCGAATCAGACCTCGATACGCTAGCGAGAATCTCCCAGTTGCGAAGATAGTCGCCTTCAGTTTCAGACTGGCACAAAGTGCTAAGAGCGCCTCCAACCCCACGGCGGAACCCGGCACCCAGTCGGCGTCAATCGTAAAGAGAAGCCTGCTCATCACAGAGTGCGGGCACACCAGCGGTCACCGACTACCGGGCAGCGAACAGCAAGACCGTAACCCCGCGGAACCTATGCTCTTGCACCGCGCGATACGACGTCGACAGATTGCCCCTGATGAGTAAACTCACGGCATACCGTGTTGACACCCTCTCGTAGCGATCATCGTCGTCGCTCAACACCAGCCACACGCGAGCATACTGCCCTGGCAGTCGTTCAAGGGTTTGCCGCACGAGGTCCTGATGCGCCGGCGTCAAGCGTCGCACCGGCGCGAGCACGCTCTGTGGGTACACGATCGGCGGCCCACCGTCACCGTACCTAGAAGAGTAATACTCAAAGCCCGGACGAGCGTGGCCCGCGAAAATAAACACCGCGTCGCCGAATTTCGCCTGGGTTTGTACCAACCGCGTTGCCTCGGACCAGTTCTCCCACGCTCGTCCTTCGTATCTCGCCTTGAGAACATGCGCTGACAAACCGAGTATCAGCACGATACAGGTCGTCCCCATCACCAGACCCAAACGCGCCAAGCCGACGGCTGCCAGTGCGCCCAACGGAGGAACACTCCCCAAAAGGTAGCGAAAAGCCAACGTCGGCCGAACAAATGAAATGGCCACCGCCACCACAATCGGTATGATCAACCAGCAGATCAGAAACGCGTACCGCCACCGCTTTACTGACTCCGACGCGGGGGAAAGAATCACTCCGTCGCGCCAGGCACCGACGACTGCGACCGCGCACAGAAAGGCGTACACTGGCAAAGCGACGATCCCGCCCGATAACACAGCAAGCGCTCCGATCACGGAACTCACGCCTGGTCGTCCAAGAAGCGACACCTGTCCCACATCTCTCAGCAGAACAAACAGAACCGCGGGAAGCAACAGCACGGTGAGCAACACACCGCTCGCCATTACCCAGCGCCACGGAACTCTGCGCAGCCCGAGCGCCAAAAGGGACGCATAGTGACTCACCAAAGTAAGGACTGCGTAGAAGTGAGTATATGCTGTGATCGCGCCGAGGAATGCGTAGAGTGTCCACCTCCGCCCCGTGGGGCGCTCCACCGCCGTGCAAAACACGAGAGACGTAAGCACAGACAGTAGTATGTACAATCCATAGGCGCGTGCCTGCCCACCATACTCTATGTGGGTAGCATTTAGGGCAAGCAGTGTCGCGCTCAAGAGGCCTGCCCGAGTTCCGAAGAGCCTCGTCGTCAAGACGTAAAGTGCAACCACTGCGAGAAGGCTCAACACCACCGAGAGAGCTCGAACGATGCCCTCGCTGCTGCCAATGAGCAACCACGGCCGAAGGGCGAGATAATACACTGCCATGTTCGCTTCGTAGGAGGCCAAGTGCGCGATAAAGCTGTGCCACGGGAGTTGCGAGATAACCACACTGGTCGCTTCGTCAGTCGTCAAGCTGAGATTTCGTAGCAGGAACGCTATGCGAATAGCCGTGGCCACGCTCACAATCGTGAGCAGCGCAGCGTACCGTGACCCTCCATGCCGGTGCAAGACCGCCATCGGTCACCCCGACTCTTCGTAACGTCTCCTACGAAGGCACCCATTGCTTGGCTACCGCCCACGCAAGAGCCGCCAGACTTCCCGCAGGTCTACGTACGGGGCGGTCATCGAAGCCGCCAATGCCGGCACCGAGTGGCGCCGGTCCACGGACTGCCGGTAGAGCAGGAACGGGCTCCGGCGGCCGAGCCGGTTCCGTCCGAGCAGCGAGATGAAAGCGCCCACATAGCCCAGCGCCCGCAGGACCGGAGCCGCGCGCTCGTCCACCAGCCCATAGGGGTAGGCGAAGAACGGCAGGAGGTGTCCCATCTCCCGCGTCAGGTCCGCGTGGGCCGTCTCGATCTCGGCGTGCAGCTCCTCGGCGGTCAGCGACGGGAGCGCCGGATGCGTCACGGTGTGCGCGCCGACGGCGAGCCCCTCGGCTGCCAGCCCCCGCAGGTCGTCCCACGACAGCACCTCGGCCTGAACCGCGCGCGCCTCGCCGAGCCGGTCCCGCAGCGCGTCCATCAGGGCCTCGCGTTCCTGCGCGCGAAGCCCCTTGATAACGCGGTTGAGACGCCGCACCGCGCGCCAGCGCTCCTGGGCGTCGCGCAGGCCCATGGCCGGCAGCCCGGGAGCTTGCACGCCACGGGCGGCGGTGGTCGCCACCATCTCGTACAGCTCGTCCCACCAGAAGCGCCGCGCGGTTCCAGGGAATGCCGTGGGCACGAACACCAGGGCGGGCACACCGAACCGCTTCAAGATAGGCCACGCGGTCAGGAAGTCGCGGTAGCCGTCGTCGAAGGTCACCAGGATCGCTCGCGGTGGGAGGGGCGCGACACCGGCGAGCGCGTCGGCCACCTGCCAGGCCGTGACCGGCGCGAAGTGACGGGCGATGAACGCCATCTGCGCGGCGAAGGCCTCGGAGGTGGCGCTCCACAGGTGCGGGTCGCCGCGCCCCGGAGTGTGCGCGTCGTAGACCCGGTGGTAGACGAGCACGCGCAGATCGCGCGCCGCGGCCTCAGGCCAGGCCATCGAGGATCCTCTCGGCAACGCGGTCCCACCGAAACGTCTCGCGCACCTGCCGGCCGCGCTCCTGCGCCCGCCGCCGGTACGCCGGGTAGTCGCGTATCACCGCGCGCAGCGCGCCGGCGAGCGCCCCGGGCCGGCCGGGCTCGACGACCATCCCGCCGCCGTCGATGAGCCACTGCTGGTTGCCCGCGGTCGTCCCGATGCACGGCAGCCCCTTGCTCAGCGCTTCGATCAGGACGATCGGCACGGCGTCGTGATGGCTGGGGAGCACGAACGCGTCCACGGTAGAATAGAGCGCGTCCATCTCCGCGTGCGGCACGCGGCCGACCGAGCGCACGCCGGCCGGCAGGGGTTCTCGGTGCTCGCCACCAACGATCACGAGCTCAAGCTCGGGGTGCTCGCGCCGAACCTCGGCGAAGG
Source organism: Armatimonadota bacterium (assembly GCA_031081715.1). GTDB lineage: Bacteria > Sysuimicrobiota > Sysuimicrobiia > Sysuimicrobiales > Humicultoraceae > Fervidifonticultor_A > Fervidifonticultor_A tertius. The sequence goes on from JAVHMA010000017.1 coordinate 40,998, forward strand.
CCGCGAGCAGGTCCGGACCGCCCTTGCGCTCCCACTCGATGCCCGCGAACAGCAGCCGCCGGCAGGCCGTCGAGGTGCCCGGCGGTCCGAGCTCCATGTTGGGCCCGGCGCCGACCACCTCGATGCGCGCCGCCGGCACGCCGTACTCGCGCACCAGCACGTCGGCCGTGCTCGGGCCCATCAGGTAGATGCGGTGGGCGCCGCGCAGAAAGGCCGCCTCGCGCTCCAGCCACGACGGCGAGTAGCGGGACCGGAACGGTGTCGACGACGCTGCGCCCTCCAGGGCCACGCGGTCGGTGTACACGGCGTACCGGATCGCCCCGTTCAGAACGAACGCCGGGAGCGTTTGGACGAACAGGACCGGCCCGGCGGCGCGGCGCAGCGCCTCGCGCTCCAGCCTCCGCTGGACCGCCTCGGACCACGCGCGCGTCTTCGTGAACGGTACCCAGGGCCCGGCGCGCCGTGCCTCGGCGACCGCGCGCAGGCGCGCTCCGAACAGAGCGGGCTGCCGCGCGTACGCCAGGAGATCCCAGCCCTGGACCGGCGTGCGCGACGCGAGCGCACGGCGCAGTGACGTCGCCGATCCCGAGAACGAGCCGGAGTGAATGTAGGTCAATGACGGCGTCATCGCGAGGACTCCTGCGCGACTTCCTGGCGTGGGCCCCACGCCCCGTCCCGCAGGTCGGTCACCATGGTCGCCGCGACCTTCTCCCACCGGAATGTCTCGCGTACCTCCCGTGCCCGCGCCTGCGCGCGGCGCCGGAACTCAGGGTAGTGACGAATGAGCGCACGGAGCGCGTCAACCAGCGCGTCGACGCGGCCTGGCTCGACGATCAACCCCGCCTCACCGATCACCCAGCGCTGGTTACCCGCGGTGGTGCCGACGCAGGGCAATTCCTTGTACAACGCCTCGATCAGCACCATGCCCACGGCCTCGCGGTGCGTCGGGTGGATCAATGCGTCGGCCTCGGTGTAGAGCGCGTCCATGGCCGAGAGCGGAACCGCCCCGACACAGCGCACGCGCTCTTCTCTCACGCCTGCTGGACGGCACCCCGCCAGGACCAGCTTGAGATCGTCGAACTCACGCCGGACGACACGGAAGGCGGCGAGTAACTCGGGCCCACCCTTGGCCTCCCACTCGCGGCCTACGAACAGCAGCGTCCGGCAGGCGCTCGATGGGCGCTCGGGCCCCAGGACGGCATTGGGCCCGGCGCCGACCACCGCCACGCGGTCGGGGGCCACGCCGTACTCGCGCGCGAGCACGTTGGCGGTGCTGGGCCCCATCAGGTAAATCCGCGCCGCGCCACGCACGAACGCCTCCTCGCGGACCAGCCACCCGGGGGCGAAGCGCGACCGGTGCGGGGACGGCGCCGCCGCCCCCTCGCGTGTCACGCGGTCGGTGTAGATGGCGTATGGCGCGCCCCCGTCCAGCTCGAACGCCGGTAGCGTCTGCACGAACAGCACCGGCCCGCGGGTCATCAACCCCTCCCTCTCCACCACCCGCTGCAGCGCCTCCGACCAGGCGCGGGTCTTGACCCAGGGCACCCCACGCCCGGCCTGATAGGCCTCGACCGTGGCGCGCAGCCGCGAGGCGGCCAGGGCGGGACGGCGCGCCAGCGACAGCAGGTCCCAGTCTTCCACCGCCACGTGCGCCCGCAGCGCCGTTCGTAGGGAGGTGACGCACCCCGAAAAGTCCCCGATGTGCACCATGGTCAGCCGCGACGCCATACCCGACGACGCCTCAGGTCCTCCCACCGGCCACCTGGCCGTAGAGCGCCTCGATCGCGGCCACGCTGCGCCGAATGTCGTAGCGCGCCAACGCCCAGGCCCGCGCCTCGGCGGCCAACCGCGCCGCCAGGTCGCGGTCTGCGGCCAGGCGGACGATGTGCTCCGCGAGCGCGTGCGGGTCACGCAGCGATGCCAGCAGTGCCACACGCCCGTTGTCCGTGACCTCAATGGCGGCCGGAGTCGCGCTCGCTACGCACGGGCGCCCCGCCCCCAACGCCTCAAGCAGCGCGTTGCCCAGGCCCTCGAACAGCGACGGGAAGACGAAGATGTCGGCGGCTCGGAGCAGAGCCGGCACGTCGCGGCGCTCCCCGAGCAAGCTGACATGCCGCTCCAGGTTGAGATCACGGATCAGCTTCTCGAGTTCAGCGCGAAGCCAGCCTTCTCCGACGACGACCAGCCGCGCGGACGGGAACCGTTCAAGCACCATCGGCATTGCTTGGATCGCGTATCGCTGCCCTTTCTGGGGCACCAACCGGCCGACGTTGAGCACCACCGGGTAGGCATCCTGCCATGCAAACGCCGCGCGCACCCCGGCAGCGTCTGTGTTGCCCTGGTTGGCGGCGCCATTCAAGACAAGCCCGCGCGGGATCACATCGATGAGCTCCCGCGGGCACCGGAGCTGCCGTACCGCTGACTCGCGCACGGCTTCGGTGATGGCCACGTAGCGAACGCGCCCAAGGGTTGCGGTGATACGATCAAGCGTCTGCACCGCCCACACCTTCGTCGGTGTGAGCCTCGGGTTGTCCATCTGCCACTCCGGCTCGTACGCCGTGTTGACCAACGTCGTGACGACAGGCTTCCGCGCGAGCCAGCCCACAACTCGCGCCATCACGCCGGGCCAGAAGAGACTCGCGTGCAGGATGTCGGCGTCGATCCGACGCACGAGTTGCCACAGCCGCCGGGCCGCGCGGAGCATGCCGACACCACCGGCCACCCCGAGGGTGTGGACCGGGACTCCGGCTCGCACCAGGTCTTCGGCGAACCGACCGGCGCGCGTGAAGGTGCACACTTCATGCCGGAAGCGCGAAGCGTCCGAGCGAACCAGAAACGCGGTGAGCTGGTGCTCGGCCCCACCGGTCCCCAGCCCCTCGATCACGTGCAGCACCGTGATGCGGCGGTCGCGCGACGCGCTCATGCCAGCCCCGCCGCCCGCCCCGCCTGGCGCCGGCTCGAGACGAACTCGCGCAGGACCTCCTCGCCATCCAGGTAGGAGCGAACCTTCATCGTGAACAGCCAGAACCCGTCGCTCTGCTGCACCGGTCGCCGCCACAGCCCGAGCAGGTCGAGGGAGCCGAACGGGTTCTTGGCGGAGCCCCCGCGCACCGCGGTCCGGAAGCGCTCGCCCACGATCGTGCGCGCTTGGGGCGATACCCGTCCCCAGGGGTAGGCGAAGTGCGCCGGAGGCTGCCCGACGCGGTCGGCGATCAGGGCCGCGCAGCGCTCGACCTCGGCGCGCGCCTCGGCGTCGGAGACCCGCGTGAGGTCCACGTGGCCGTGGGTGTGGCCGCCGATCGTCACCAGCCCCGAGGCAGCCATCTCGCGCACCTGTGGCCAGGTTAGCGGCGCCGACCGGTGCGCGGACCGCCCGTACGCGCCGAAGTCGAAGGGGGCCTGCGTCTCGATGTAACGCGTGACCAGGAACACGGTGGACGGGATCCGGTAGCGGAGCAGCACCGGGAAGGCCTGCTCGTAGAGGTCGCGGGACCCGTCGTCGAAGGTCACCGCCACCGCGTCGCCCGGCCCGCCGCTCGCGTCCAGCGACCCGTCGAGCGCCGCGTCGAGGGCGACCACGCGCGCGTGGTCGCGCAGGTAGGCCATCTGCCGTTCGAACAGGTCCACGGGCAGGTCGATCTCGCTGGCCGTCCCGCTTCCCACCCGGTGATAGATCAGGATCACGAGCCCGGGACGCCGGTCGCGGAAGAGCGCGCCGTGCGGCAGCAGGGCCATCTTGGCGGCGCGTCGCAGCACGCTACTTGGCCTCCCGGGCGAGCCGGCCCGCGCGGAACCCGCGCAGCGGCGCCGCCTCCCGCACGACCTGGATCATCCCCAGCAGCGTCTGCCGCTGCGCCGCCCACACCAGCGCGGCATAGACCGCCACGCCGAGTGCCACCAGCGCCACCAACGCCACCAGGGGCGGCAGCCCCAGGGGCTCCAGCGCCCTCCTGGCCAGGACCACGGTCACGCCCATGACCACCGAGCCGACGACGCTGGCGCCGACGGCCTCCCACAGCTCCGCGAACCGCACGCCGGTCACGCGGGCATTGACGTGGAACTCGACGGGCGCCAGGATCGCGGACCCCACGAGCGAGCACGCCGCCATCCCGACGATGCCCCAGCGCAGCCCGATAGCGAACGCCGGCAGGTAGACCAAAGCCGAGACCAACGAGAACCACATCTGGAGATCGGTGCGGCCACCGGCCTGCAGGCCGCTGGGGCCGACGCCCATCATCAGGCCAAACGGCGCGGCCAGCGCCAGCAGGCTGATCACCGGCGCCGCGGGCAACCACCGCTCGCCGAACAGCACGCGCACGACCAGCGGTGCCACGGCGGCCAGGCCGACCATCGTCGGGATCGTCAGCATGGTGACGTACCGGGTCCCCAGCAGGAAACCCCGCTTGAACCGGTCGCCGTCGCCCTGCAGCCGCGAGAGCGCCGAGAACATCACGCGGTGGACGATGGCGGAGAAGTCGTTGAGCGGCGCCGTGAACACCGAGAAAGCCATCGAGTAGAACCCCAGGGCGGTTGAGCCCAGGTAGCGCCCGACCAGCAGGTTGTCCGCGTTCCCGATCAGGTATCGCAGGAACCGAGAGACGAGCAGCGGGCCACTGAACGACCAGAGCGCGCGGAACCTGGCCGTGGAGAAGACGCGCCGCGGCCGCCACCCGGTGGCCAGGTAGAGCAGCACGGTCGCCACCGTGGTCCGGGTGAGCTCCTGCGCGACCAGCGCCCACACCCCCATCCCGCGCGCCGCGAGCGCCACGGCGACCACGCCCGCGGCGAGGGTCGCCAGGATCGAGCGCACGGACAGCGCCCGGAAGTCCAGGCGCCGCGAGAACAGCGCGATCTGCGTGGCCGAGCCGGCCGCGATGAGAAAGCGCGACGAGAGGAAGAAGATGATGATCCCCGCGCGCGGCTCCCGTAGCAGGTCGCCCATGTACTTGCCCGCGACGCCGGCGAGCAGGAACAGAGCCGCGCCGGTCGCCACATTGGCCCAGAACGCGGTCGAGAGGAGCTCGTCGTCGACCTCTCGCTGCTGGACGATCGCCGCAGCCAGACCCAGGTTCCCGAACAGCCGCAGGAACGCGGTGGACGCCGCGGCCATGGCCAGCAGGCCGAAATCCCCCGGCACCAGCAACCGCGCCAGGACCACCGTGAAGAGCATGTCGACGACGCGGCTGCCGACCTGGTCGGTCGCCAGCCACATCGCGCCCCGCACCGCGGCGGTGTCGAGCCGACCGTCCGCGTCGTTCCCGTTGTCGTAGTCGGTTCGCTGCGCCACCCTACGCCTGCCCGGAGGTCCCGTCGGCCTGGGGGCCGCGCGGTCCGAGGTAGCACACCAGCATAAAGATGAACGGGAAGAGCTGCGCCCGCTGCCGGGCGATGATGCCGAAGTTCGCGATGGCCGAGAAGAAGAAGATGAACAGCAACGCGTAGACGACGATCAGCAGCAGGTAGCTCCGGCGCGGCGCGGCCCCCAGGGCCGCGGCCACGCTACGCCACCGGAACACCATCAGCGCGAGCAGCGCCAGGCCTTCCAGCGAGGCGATGCGGGCGTTGAGGTTGTGGGCCTCGAACGGGAACGGCCGGAACAGCACGGTGGGAATCGCCAGGGCCGCGCCGGCGGGCGTGCGCGGGTCCACCTGCTCGAACGCGCTGCCGCCTCGCGCGGACTGTTCCTGGTACTCCTCGATGAACCCGAAAATCTCCTGGGAGCCGACGCTCTCCAGACCCACGTAGCCGGACGCGGTGCTGACCACGGCCGCGGCCAGCCCGACGACGACCAGGAGGCCGACGACCCGGAGCACCGGGGTCATCATGCCCGCGCGGATCGGCCGGATGAGCATGGACGCGCCGAACGCGACCGCGAAGACCGCGGCCAGGTGGGGCCGGATCATCATCATGCCGGCGAGGCCCAGCAGCAGCCAGGTGACGCCGATCCCCTCAACTCGGGAGCCCAGGCGCGCGGCGCCGAGCGCGCCCATGCCGAGGAACATGACCATCAGGGCGTCCTTACCGAGGCTGCTGGTCCACAGCAGCATCGACGGGAACAAGAGGATGAGCGCCATGTAGAGCCGCCGGTGCCCGTGTGGGAACGCGGTCCGAAACGCCAGGTAGAAGAGCAGCAGGCCGATCAGCCCGAACCACGTCCACAGCATGGAGATGCCCGGGAAGGTCACCCCGGTGACGTAGTAGGCCAGGCCGGCGGCCAGCCGCAGGAACGGCGTGCCGAAGAGCCCGACCTCCGCCGGCCACTGCCCTCGCGCCAGCTGCTCGGCGATGGCCTGGCCCGCGGCGTTGTAGGCGAACGCGTCGGCCAGGATGCCGCCGTAGAACCGAAACGCCATCGCGCCGAGCTTCAACGCGAAGCTCACCATCAGGAGCACGAAGAGCCTGGTCGGATCCGGGTCACTCCGGGAGACCGCCCAGAAGAGGACCAGCGAGGTCAGCACCAGCAGGCTCAGGATCACGGCGGCCCTCGTCGAGGTCAGGTCCTTCGACCCGAGCAGCGTGCCGATGCTCCAGGCGATCAGCAGCACGATCGGGACGACCAGCAGCCAGCGCTGCGTGCCGGCCCCGCGCGCGATCGAGATGCCCATGGCTACACCCGCCCTTTCGACTCGTCCATTGAGTGCGGACGGCGGCTGTTCAAAACACTTCCAGGTCGCCGAGCGCCAGCCGCCAGGCGCGCGGGCCGGCGCCGGCGAGCGGCGCGGCCAGAGCGCTCAGCGGCCGGATGGTGAAGTACGGCCCCAGGCGCGGCACCGGCAGGAACCCGGCGCGCAGCAGCGCGCGGGCGTGCGGCGTGCCGCCGGCGGCGTGCGCCACCATGTAGTCCGCGGGCACGGCGCGCGCCAGCTCGCGCACCATCCCCGCGGCGCGCGCCGGGCCGTCGGGCCCGAGCAGCAGGTCGCTGATCATGAGCTCGCGCAGGTCGCGCCGGCGGTTTTGGCGCACGATCGCCGCGGCAGCCGCGGGCTCCGGACCAACCCACCAGGCCGCGTAGGCGAGCGACGGCGCCTGCCCGTAGCGCCAGCGCAGGAACCCGGTGGAGCGCGCGGTGCGCAGGCCGCCACCGGTGAGCCGGTCGTTGGCCGCCAGCAGGCTGTCGAGCGCGCCCCGGTGTGCGAGCAGATCGGCGATCGAGGGCAGCGCCGCGGCGGGCTTGTGGTCGTCGGGCGCCGGCCGCCCGAGTAGCGCCGCGGCGATGCGGAGCGGCCGGAGCACGCGCACCAGCGGCCGCAGTCGGCCCACGTAGGTCCAGCCCAGCTTCAGGTAGCCGCGCAGGCTCACCGCGTTCGGCGTATTGAAGATCAGGTCCACGCCCGCCGCCCGCGCCTCGTCGACCGCCTGCGCGGTCAGCCGCGAGAACACACCGCCGCGGCGGGCCGCCGGGTGCGTCGCGGTGTCCACGGCGCGCACCGCGCGCAGCGTCCGCTCGCCGTCGTGGAACTCCCAGCGCATGAAGGCCCGCAGCCCCAGCACTTCGCCGTTCGTGGCGAGCGTGAGCAGCGAGGCCCCAAAGGGGTTCTCGAAGTGCTTCCACCGCCAGAACGCCTCCGAGCGCTCGAAGCCCCGGCCGCCCCCCAGGACCTCCCGCAGCAACGCCAGCACGCTGGCCTCGTCGTCGGCCTGGTACGCGCGGGTCGTGAAGGCCGGCATCTAGGCGGCCACCACGCGGCGGTAGACGTCCTCCACCGCCGCCACCATCTGGGCCATGCCGTACCGCGCGCGCGCGCGCCGGCGGGCCGCCTCGCCCATTCGCGCGCGGCGCGCGGGGTCCGCGAGCAGCTCGAGCAGCGCGGTCGCCAGGCCCTCAGGATCGCGGGGGGCAACCAGGCGCGCGGTCTCGCCGTCCACCGCAACCTCCGGGATGCTGCCGACCCGCGTCAGCACCGCGGGCCGGCCGAGCGCCATCGCTTCGAGCAGCGAAACCGGCATCCCCTCTTGCAGCGACGCGAGCACGTAGAGGTCGGCCGCGGCGAGCAGCCGCGTCGCGTCCTGGCGGAATCCCGCAAACACCACCCGGCCGTCCAGCCCCAGGCGCGCGGCCTCTGCCGCGAGCGGCGCGGCCAGCGGCCCGGTGCCGACCAGCAGGAACCGGGCGAGCGGGTCGCGGTCGGTTACCCTTCGTGCCGCGGCGAGCAGGTCGGCGTGGCCCTTGACCGGCCGCAGGTTACCGATGTGGACGACCAGCCGCGCGTCGTCGGGGAACCCAAACTCGCGGCGCACCGCTTCCCGGCTCACCGGCACCCGCTCGAGCTCCTCGACGTCCACCGCGTTCGGGATCGTGAACAGCCGATCGGCCCCGCGGTGCGCACCGCCCAGGCGGCGGGCGACCTCGCGCGCGATGCCCTCGGAGACCGCGATCACCGCGTCGTTCATCCGGTAGGTCGCGGCGTTCAGCACGCGACTCAGGGACCGATGGTGCGAAGGCATACTGTGCTCGGTGTAGACCACGCGCCGCACCGCGCCGCGGCGTTGCGCGAGACGGGCGAGCACGCCGGGCACCGGCAGGTGCGCGTGCACCAGGTCGATTCGCTCGCGGCGCAACAGCGCCTCGAGCCGGCCGACCACGCCAATGTCGGCGGCACGCCGGTAGTTCAAGCAGTGCACAGGGATTCCGGCGGCCACAAACGGCCCCACCAGCGCGTCCTTCCAGGGCAGCAGGTAGGCCAGCTGGTAGTCGAAGCGCTCGCGGTCGAGGTGCGGAATCGACCGCTCGAGCAGGCGCTCCGCGCCGCCCAGGCCCAACCCCTTGATCAACACCAGCACGCGCACGCGCTCCGCGACACTCATGCCACCCCGACCGGCTCCGGGGTGACGGCGGCCGCGTATTCGCCGAGCGTCGCCCCCCGACAGTGCGCCCTCGCGTACGCGAACAGGGCCTCGAGGTCGCCGTAGAGGCGGTCGATCGCCGTGGCGTCCCGAAAGCGGGGGCTGCCGCCTGGCATCAGTTCCGACGAGTGCAGCATGAACTGCACGTACGGCCGGCCACCAGCCACCGCCTCGCGCACGATCTCCAACATCGCGGCCTGGTTGCGGCCGTCGGGCCGCAGCCACCGCACCGTTGGCGCGACGCGCTCCAGCGCGCGCGCGGCCTTCGGCACCCGCGCGGCCGCGCGCCGCAGCCACGCGGGCGCCCGGGAGCGCACGCGCACGACCGTCATCGGCAGCTCCAACAGCGTGGACCGGCCGGGCCGGCTGATGTCATCAAGGTCGAGCACGTAGGCGTCCTGCGGGAAGCGCGTGTAGTCCGCGCCGCCCCGACCGCCGGGCGCGCCCCGGTGGCCGCGCCACGAGACGTGCGGCGTGACCGAGCAGTCCACCCGGTAGCCGCGGCGGGCGAGCAGCCGCGCGTAGGTTTCGTCGAGCGCCCACCGGCCGGCGCGGTGACTGCGCACCCCGGTCCGAAACGTGTCCTCGAGCAGCCCGGTGAGCCGCGCGATCTTCTCCTCCATCACCCGCGGCGGGTACTCGACCAGGTAGGGCTGATGGGCGAAGTCATCGGGGGTCAGCGGCTCGATCGGCGGCGTGTTCCAGGCGTGCAGATGCATGCCGATCTCCGCGGTCCCGCGGGCGAGCACGTCGCGGCCGAACTCCTGGAAGACGGGGCTCGTCGCCATCTCGTAGTCGGTCAGGTAGGTGGGGCGCAGGCCACAGGCCTCGCAAAGCGCCTGGAATCTGGGAAGAAACGCGGCGTTGCGCGTGGTGACCGTTCGGGGCCGCGCCCAGAGGTTGTCGCCCTCGGTGTCGATGGTCACCAGGAACGCCGGCTGGCCGGCGTGGACGGTCATCCCGTGCGCGCGAGCGCGGCCGCCCTGGCGGTACGAGTCTCGATCAACGCCGTGTAGAGGCCGTGGTACGCGGCGGCCACCGCCCCGATCCCGAACCGGCGGCACGCCAGGCGCGCCGTCTGCCCCATGCGGGCGCGACGCTGCTGGTCAGCAGCCAGCGCCACCACCGTCTCGGTCAGCGCTCGATCGTCACCGGCCGGCACCAGCACACCGGTCTCGCCGTCCGCGATCACCTCGGGCACCCCGCCGACCGCGTAGGCGACCACCGGTAGCCCGGCCAGGCCGGCCTCGATCAGCGCGGCCGGCATCCCCTCGCTCAGGCTCGTCGAGACGTAGAGGTCGGCGGCGGCCAGGTACGGACCTACCCGCGGCTGCGCGGGCAGCATCGTCACCGAGGCCTCCAGCGCCCCCTCGCGCACGGCACGGGCCACCTCGTCGCGGCACGGTCCGTCACCCACGAGCACCGCGCGCACCGGGAGCCCGTGGCGCCGGCAGGCCGCTGTCAGTCCGACCAGCGCGGTCAGATTCTTCTCCGGCGCCAGGTTCCCGACGTGCACGAGCACGACATCGCCGTCGGCGGCGCCGAGCGTCTGCCGCGTCGCGCGACGGTCGGCCTCCGAGGCCGCGATGCGCGACGGCTCGACACCATTGGGAATGACGACGATCCGCCGCCGGTCCACACCGGAGGTCGCGACCAGATCGTCGGCGACCGCGGCGGCGACCGCCACCACGCGGTCGGTCTGCGCGAACAGCCAGCGGTAGAGCATCCGCCGGTCCAGCCGCCGCCGCCAGTGCGAGCCGAGCCCGATCGCGCGGTAGACCAGCCGCCAGGGTCGCCCCGACAACCGGCGCGCCGCGACCAGGTACTTGAGGGTCGCCGCGCCGTTGGCCTGCACCACGTCGTAGCCGCCGGCCTCGATCATCCCGCGCAGCCGCCAGGCCAGGCGCGGGTCGAACCCGCTGGCCCGCCCGCCCGGCCGCGCGAGCCCCAGCGGCACGCCGGCGGCCCGGACCGCCCCGGCGTACCCCTCGTCCGTGCCGAAGAGGCTGAGCAGCGAGACGCGCCAGGCGTGCGCTCGCGCGAGCGCGCGCGACAGGTCGAGGGCGAAGACCTCGGCCCCGCGGAGCTCACCCTGCTGGATGACCTGGAGGACGGCGGGCATCGGGTGGTCAGGCCTGTGCGCCGGCGCACGGGGCGCCGGCGCGCTAGAGCCGGGTGATCTTCTCGCGTCCCTCGGTGACCCGACGCGTGGCGTTTCGCGTGTCCACGACCAGGCGGGCGTGCCGGACGATCCACGGGTAGTCGAACGCGCTGTGGTCGGCCACGATCAACACACAGTCGGCGGCGCGCAGGGTCGCGGCGGAGAGCGGCCGGCTGGCCAACGACCGGCCGGCCACCGTGAGCCTGGGCACGTAGGGGTCATGATACGACACGCGCGCGCCCCGCCGGATCAACAGCTCCATGATCTTCAGCGCGGGCGACTCGCGGTAGTCGTCGATATCCTTCTTGAAGGTCACGCCGAGCACCAGCACCCTGGGCGCGCCGTTGGTGGCACGCTTCCCGTTCAGCGCGAGCAGGGTCTTGGTGACCGTGTGATACGGCATCTCCTCGTTCACGCGGGCGGCCAGCTCGATGAAGTCCATGTGGAAGTCGTACTCTCTCGCCCGCCAGGCCAGGTAGTACGGGTCCACCGGGATGCAGTGCCCCCCGATGCCCGGGCCCGGGTGGAAGGCCATGAAGCCGTAGGGCTTGGTCGCCGCGGCATCCACGATCTCCCAGATGTCGAGTCCCATCCGGTCGCACAGCATGGCGAGCTGGTTGACCAGCGCGATGTTCACGTTGCGGAACACGTTCTCGAGCAGCTTCGCCATCTCGGCCGCGGCCGGCGAGGAGACCGCCTGCACCGGCGCGCCGAGCTGCTCGAGCAGCCGCCGCGCCCTCCGCGTGCTCTCCGCGTCCACGCCGCCCACGATCACCGGCGTGTTGCGCACCGTGTAGTCGGTCCGGCCCGGGTCGACGCGCTCGGGCGCGAACGCCAGGAAGAAGTCGCGGCCCACCCGCAGCCCGCCCGCGGCCAGGATGGGCAGGACGAGCTCCTGGGTCGTGCCAGGATAACTGGTGCTTCGCAGCACCACGAGCTGCCCGGGGCGCAGCCGTTCGGCGATTGCGCGTGCCGCCGACGCGATGTTGGACGTGTCGGGCTGCTTGTTGCGCGTGTAGGGGGTAGGCACGCAGATGAAAATGGCATCCGCCTCGCCGAGCGCCTCGCCCGTCGCCGCCGGCCGGAACCGTCCGGCGGCCTGCGCCGCGGCGATGCGCGGCGAGGGCACGTCGCGGATCGGCGAGCGCCCACGGCGCAGGGCCTCGACGCGCGCGGCGTCCACGTCCACCCCGAGCACCCGAAACCCGGCGTCCGCGTAGGCCACCGCGAGCGGCAGCCCGACATAGCCCAGGCCGATGACCGCCAGGCGCGCCTCGCGCGTCCGCAGCAGCTCGTCGAATCGCACGGCTGCCTCGGGCTTGACCACCGGGGGGGCTACTGAGGTCGCCATGGGTAGGGCTCCGCCGTCCCGGTGCACCACTCCCGCCCGGGAAGCTCCTCTCGCGTTGTGTTCGTGTTCATCGTCCACCGCACGCACCGTCGAGGGCCGCGGCGGACACCGGTCGTCAGGCGACGATCTCGATGTCGGTCACGTCCAGCTCGACGGGCGTCGTACCCCCGAGCAGCGCGAGCAGGACGCGCACGCGCTCGCCCCGGCTCGTCGGCCGTTCGAGGATCCCTTCCAGGCCGGCGAACGGTCCGTGGAGCACGCGGACCGCTTCACCGGCGCGCAGCGGCGGGCGCCAGGCCACCAGGCCCTGTTCCCCGCAGCGCTCCAGCAGGAGCGCCATGGCCTCGCCCGGCACCGGCTGCGGCTGGCCGCCGGTACCAACGACCTGCCGGACGCCCGGCGTCCACTTGACCGCGTACCACGGCTCCGGGTCGAGGGCCATGTGCACGAACAGGTAGGAGGGGAACAGGGGCTCGATCACCGACACCCGCCGCGCCCGCCGCCGCCGGACCTGCTCGAGCTTCGGCAGGAAGACAGGAAGGCGCGTGCGCTCTTCCAGCCAGCGCCGAACGCGCTCTTCCTGTCGCGGCTTGGTCTGGACCGCGTACCACTGTGGCTCGCGGAGGGACGAGCCCCCAACTTCCACGACAGCACCTACCCTTGGACGAGCGCCTTCCCTCGAAACGCGACCTGGTTCATGACGGTCCCGAGCAGCCGCGCCCCGACCCGCTCGAGCAGCTGCCGGGACTCCTGCTGCTCCCGCCGGACCGCGCGCGCCGCGGACACCACCTGCAGCACACCGTCCACGTTCTTCGCGATGTGGAGCGCGTCAGGGTACTGCAGCACCGGCGGCGTGTCGATCACGATCAGGTCGTAGTGCTCCCGGAGCACGCCGATCAGCTCGCCGAGCCCGGGCTGGCTCGCCAGCACCTGCGCCGGCAGCGGCGCCTCGCCCGCCGGGATGAGCGACAGGTGCGGAATGCGAGTGGACAGCGTGACCGCCTTGCGGTCCGCCTTCCCGACCAGCAGCTCCGCCAGGCCCGGCTTCTGCGCGAGGCCGAACGCCCGGTGCAGGCCGGGCTCGCGCATGTTGGCGTCGATCAGCAGGGTCGGCCGGTTCGTCCGGGCCATCATCATCGCCAGGTTGACGGCGGTGGTTGACACGCCGTCGCCGGTGCGGGCCGCCGTCACGGCGACCACGCTGGGCGGCTTGCCGTCGTACCCCAGCAGGATGCTGGCCAGCAGGAGGCCGTAGGCCTCGAAGAACGGCGTCCCCTGTGTGGCCTTCTCGATCGTGATGAATCCGTTGCGTCCGTTCTTCTCCATGATCCGGCCCTCTCTACCGAGATGCGTTCGGTGCGCCCGACGCCATGCGCGCGGCGATCGCCGTCCGCACGGCGTCCGGAATCTCTCCGACGGCCCTGATCAGCGGCGCGTTGTGGCGGGCCGCCACCGCGGCCCCGATCACGGCGGCCACCAGCACGCCCGCGAAGATCGACCGCAGGGCATGGGCCGGGGTCGGCCCGCCCTGCTGCGGAATAGTCGCCAGCACCGGCACCCCGAAGACGCGCTCCGCGTCGTGGCTGCCCCGGATGCGGTCGTTGAGCGACTCCAGGACCAGCGCGGCCAGCACCCCCAGCACCAGCCCGGCCAGCGCCGCGGCCGCCGCGGTGCGCGGGAACGACGAGGGGACCGGACGCGTCGGCGCGGCGGCCGGCTCGATGAGCTGCAGGCTGGCAGGGAAGAAGCCGGCTTGGTTCTCGCGAAGCAGGATCTCCTGGTAACGGGTCGAGAGCGCCGTGTAGTTGGCCTCGAGCACGCGGTTCTCCCGGACGAGCCGGTTGAACTCGGTCTCGGCGGCCGGGATGACCTGCGCCTGCGCCAGCCGGCGACGCTGCGTGATCCGCAGCCCCTCGACGCGCGCGGCCAGCGCCGTGCGCTCCACCTCGAGCGTCACCACGTCGCTCAGCAGGCGGGCGTGGATCGGGTTGTTGGTCGTGACCTCCTGGGCGATCGCGGTGCGCGCCTCGGTCGTGAGCCGGCTGCGCACGTCGGCGATCTCCCGGCTGATCTGCTCCATCCGTGGGTGCTGCGGCGTGTAGGTCTGGGACAGCGTCGCCCGCTGGATCTCCAGCTCCACCAGACGGTCCTGGTAGCGCCGGAAGACGGGGTTGTCGGAGGTGGACCGCGACGCCACGACCACGGGCTGCTCCCGCGCCAGCCGGTCGCGCGCCGCGGCCAGCCGGGCTTCGGTCTCCCGGAGGTTGATCGTCGCGGTGTCAAGCTCGGTCTGTCCGCTCGCGGCCGCGCTCAAGATCTGCGCCGTCGCCGCGGGCACCGAGGGCATCTGCCGCCGCTCCTTAAACGCCTGGATCGCCCGCTCCGACGCCTCGAGCCGCACGCGGGCCATGGCGAGCTGCTCCTCGACGAAGCGCCGAGCCTCGCTGATGCTGGCCCGGTTGGTCTCGCGGAAGAACGCCACGAACTCCTCGGCTGTCACGTTGGCCAGGTCGGCCGCCTGGCGCGCGTCCGGCGCGGTGGCGGTGATCCGCACCAGCGACGTCTCGCGCACCGCCTGCGCGTCCACCGCCTGCCGGACGACGCCCGGGCCCGCCAGCCCGAGCCGCGCGGCCACGCGCTCGGCGATCGGCCGGCTGGTGATGAGCTGCACGATGTCGCGGCTCACGATCGTCTGTCCGGGCCGGAACGACGGATCGCCGCCGGCGTCGGTGACGGTGGGCGTCGGCAGCACCACTGGCGCCGTGACGAGCAACGTCGCCTCCGCGGCGTAGCGCGGCGGCACCTCGCCCATGCGCCAGTAGACCCCGCCCACGGCCACGGCCATGACCAGGAGGATCAGCCACAGCCGGGACCTGACGGCCCCGATGTACTGGGAGAAGTCTCCGGATGTTCCGCTCACGTCCGTCTCCTCTCTTCCGTCAGGAATTCCGCCCGCGCTAGAACCGGAACACCGACCGCACGAGCCCGAGGCCCGAGAGCCAGGCCAGCACGTCGAGCCACTGCACGAGCGGACCCTGCGGCACGTAGACGACGTCCTCCGCCTGCAGCGGCACGTTGAGGGTCGCGTCGCCCCGCAGGATGCGGTTGAGGTCCACGCTGGTCACCGCCGGTTTGCCGTCGGGGCCGTTGCGAATGACCCCGATGTTGCCGATGCCGGCCCGGTCCGCGGTGCCGCCGGCCGACGCCAGCGCGTCGAGCAGGCGCGCCCCGTCGTCCAGGTCGTAGGCCCCGGGCGAGCGCACCGCACCGAGCACGAGCACGCGAGTCTGTAGCGTCGGTACCATGATGATGTCCCCGGGCTCGACCGCGACGTTGGCGGTGCGGTCGCCCTTGGACAGCAGCCGGTCCAGGTCGATGTTGATGGTCTGGCCCGTGCCACGCCGGATGAGGCTGGCGCGCCGGGTCGCCGCGCGCGGCGTGACCCCGCCGGCGACGCCCATGACCTCCAGCACGGTCCACCCGCGCTGGATCTCGACCGGCCCCGGACGCGTCACCTGTCCGACCAGATAGACATAGGCCCGCTGGAACTCACGGACGGAGACGGCGACCTGCGGGTTCTTCAGGTAGGACCGCAGCGCGGTGGCGATCCGCTCCGACAGCTGCGTCGGGGTCAGGCCCGCCGCCTCGACGTCGCCGATCAGCGGCAGGTTGATCCGCCCGTCCGGGCGGACCGAGACGGTCCGGCTCAGGTCCGGCTCGCCGAGCACCGTGATCTCGATGCTGTCGCCGGGTCCCAGCGTGTACTCGGACAGCCCCTGCGCCGAGGCCTCCGAGGCGAACCGCGGCGGCACGCCCGGACGCAGGGCGAGCACGGCCAGCGCGACGCACAGCAGCATCGTCACGCAGGGGCGCACCCACGACAGAACCACGCGCCTGTGCACGCTCATGCCCCCCTTTCTCTCCTCTCGCGCCCCTCGAGCACCAGGTACTCCTCGATCTCGCTGGTGATCGGGTCGGCGCCCATGAACATCCCGACGACGATCCAGTCCTGCCCGCGGTAGGCGAGCACTTCACCGATCAGCGGCGCATGGGTGGGACGGTCCCAGCAGTCGCGGGCACGCACGGTGATCTGGGAAGTCACGAGTCCTCCCCGGTCTCCCTGGTCGAGGGGCTGTGGTCGCTGCTACTCTACGGGTGGGCGGGCGCCGCGCCTATTCCCTGATCGGAGGAACATGCGGGCCGCAGCGGAGGACCGTCCGGTCCGCGCACGGGCGCACGCGGCCTCCGTCTACGGGAGGGGTGTGTGCTCCCCCGGGCGAGAGACCAACAACTGTCCGCGCGGAGGACGCGCGCGGCGCGGAACGCCGTCGGGATGCGGGAAATCTTGCCGGCGAATGCCGCGAGCACGGCGAGAAGTTGCGCTATGGTCCAGGAATAGCGCCCCTCGGGGCGCGTTCTAGCGAGGCGCGGTGCGACTCACCGGGCGCGCCGCGCGCACAGGGAGGCCTGAACGATGCGAAACGTCGCAATCCTGGGCGGCGGACCCGCCGGTCTGACCGCGGCCATCTACGCGGCGCGCGCCAACCTGGCGCCGCTCGTGATCGAGGGCGCCGCGGCCGGCGGACAGCTCATGCTGACGACCGCCGTCGAGAACTATCCCGGGTTCGAGGAGGGCATCCTGGGCCCGGAGCTGATGCAGGCCATGCGGAAGCAGGCGGAGCGGGTCGGGGCCGAGTTCGTCACCGAGGACGTGGAGACGGTCGACTTCCGGCGCCGCCCGTTCGCCATAACCACCACGTCCGGCCAGCAGGTGGAGGCGCGCGCGGTAATCGTCGCCACCGGTGCCTCGGCCAAGCTGTTGGGGCTGCCCGGCGAGCGCCGGCTGATGGGGCGCGGCGTGTCCACCTGCGCGACCTGCGACGGCTTCTTCTTCCGCAACCGCCGCGTCATCGTGGCGGGCGGGGGCGACTCGGCGATGGAGGAGGCGCTCTACCTGGGGAACCTGGCGGAGTCGGTGACCGTCGTCCACCGCCGCGACGAGCTGCGCGCAAGCAAGATCATGCAGCAGCGCGCCTTCGCGCACCCGAAGATCAGCTTCCTCTGGAACACCGTCATCGACGACATCCTGGGCAACGGCGTCGTCACCGGCGTGCGGCTGCGCAACGTCAAGACCGACGAGACCACCGAACGCCCCGTGGACGGCGTCTTCGTGGCGATCGGCCACGTCCCCAACACCGCGATCTTCGCCGGCCAGCTCGAGCTTGACGCCCAGGGCTACGTTGTGCTGCACGAACGGTCCCGCACGAGCGTGGAGGGAGTCTTCGCCGCCGGCGACGTGCACGACCACACCTACAGGCAGGCCGTCACCGCGGCCGGCTACGGGTGCATGGCGGCGATCGACGCAGAGCGGTGGCTGCAGAGCCAGGGCGAGTAGCGCCCAGGTTCCGCGGGAGTCGCCCGCGGGGCGGCACGCCCCGCGGCGGAGCCGCTAGCGGGGCGCGGCCTGGAGCGCGCCGTCGAGCCGGCGCTTGAGCTCGGCCTTCGGCATGTACCCCACGATGCGGTCGACCATCTGCCCGCCCCGGAACACACCCAGGGTGGGGATGCTCATGATACTGTAGCGCATGGCGAGGTTCTGATTGTCGTCCACGTCCACCTTGGCCACCTTCAGGCGACCGTCGTACTCCGTCGCGAACTCCTCGACGATCGGCGCGATCAGCCGGCACGGCCCGCACCACTCGGCCCAGAAGTCCACGAGCACCGGGGTCGGCGACTTCAGAACCTCGGCCTCGAACGTCTGCTCAGTCACAACCACGGGCTTGCCCATTCGGCGTGCCTCCTTCGAGCGTGCCGGCGGGACATACAGGCCGGCGCCTTCTCACAACCCGTCCCCACACTAGGGTATTCCCGAAGAGCGCGTCAACGACCGCGCACCGGGTGGACGTCCGCGGCGCCCGCCCCTATGATGCTCGTAGAACGCACCGCTCGGGAGGCCGCCCATGACGAACCCGCTCCACCGCACGCTCATCGCCGTCCTCGCGTTCAGCCTCGTCGCCACACCGACCGGGTACGCGCAGTCGTCCGTCACGGTCCCGGCCGCCACGCCGGTGCCGCTCTCGTTCTCCACGCGCCTGGACTCCAGTGCGGTCCGCGAAGGGGAGGCGGTCACCTTCACCGTGGCCTCCGACGTGGTCGCCGACCGGCACATCGTTATCCGGAAGGGCGCCCACGCCCAGGGGCTCGTCGTCTCGGTGACGCCGCCCGGCATCTTCGGCCGCAATGCGCGCGTGCACATCGCCTTCGTCCAGACCGTGGCCGTGGACGGGTTGCCCGTGAAGCTGGCGCCTGTCGACGTCACCCCGTCGAACCTCCGCGACACGCGCGACACCGCGGGCGCCGCCGGCGCCAGCGTCGCAGGGCTGATCCTGCTCGGCCCGGTGGGCGTCGCCGCCGGTGCGCTCGTGCGCGGCGGGCACGTGACCGTGCCGGCCGGCGCGATCGCGGTGTCCTCGACGATTGGTCAGTTCCAGGTGAAGGTGCAGTAGGTCCAGGCGGGTCTACGCGCGCAACGCGAGCAGGGCGGCGCCGAGTGCCGCCAGCGCGACCAGCAGCACGGCCGTGCGGCCCAGGCACCCGATCCGGGGCGCCGGGCCGCCGGCACTCCGGCGGATCGGTGCCTTCAGCTGCAGGCGGGTCGCGCGCTTGAACGACGCGATGGCCTCGCTCGTCCGGCCCATCTGCTTGTAGAGCGCGCCCAGGTTCTGGTGGGCGATCCAGTAGTCCGGATCCGCGGCCACGGCGCGCTCGTAGGCCTGCAGCGCCTCTTCTGACCGCCCGGTCTCCCGGTAGACGTTCCCCAGGTTGCTCCAGGCGGGCGCGTACCGCGGGTCGAGGGTCACCGCGCGCGCGAACGCCTGCTCAGCCTCCTGTAGCCGGCGCTGGTTCGCAAGCGCGACGCCCAACTTGCTGTGCGCGACGGCCGAGGTCGGCGCGGCCTCCACGGCGCGGCGGAACGCCGCCTCCGCCTCCTCCCATGCGCCGGTGTCAAGATGCCTCTCGCCTGCGGTCAGGTGCGGATCAGCCGGACTCTGCGCCACAAGGAGAGGGGCTTCTGCGACCGGCCGGGACAGCCCTGCGCCGGCGCCGCGGGCACGCGGGTCAGGACGCCGCCGCGCTCCACAACGGCAGCCCGGCCAGGCCGGGGCGCCCCGTCCTGCCCGATGCCGCGGCGAACTCCGCCGCCTGGAGGTCTGGATCGTCGCCCCGCCCCACGCGAATCGCCGCGGACCGAAAAGCGTTGAGCAGAGCGCGCGACTGAAGCGAGGCGACGACCGCGTCGGCCGGTGGGTCAGCGCGGCCATCGAGCACGGCGGCGAGGTCAGCGTCGTCGAGGACGAGCGTCACGACGCGCGCGCCAGCCTGACGAGCGGCCCACAGCCCGAGCAGCAGCGCGCGCCAAGCGGCCGGGGCCGGATCGTCGCGCCGGATGTGCCTGACGAGCGTCCGCGCGGTCCCGTCCGGCCAGCGTAGATGCGCGGCCGCCACCCCGCGATCCCCGGTCCGGCTCAGCGATCGCGCACGCGCGGCGACCGCGACGACGAGCTCACTCACAGCGGGACCTCCAGCCAGGCTGCCACCGCCAGGCAGGCCAGCAGCAGCACCAGCTTCAACCCCTGGGCTTGCCGGTCGTCGGCCAGGCGTTGGAGCAGTCCGCCGGCGAGCCTACCCCGGCGCCAGGCCGCGGGGCGGTGGCGGCGCCCGGGCCGCGCCCGGCGCACGAACGCGGTTGGCACGGCGATCGGCTGCGGCGCGACGGCCGGCTGCGCGGCGCGCGCGATCACGCCGCCACCTCCGGCGCATACCGGCGCAGCAGGCCCAGCACCTTGCCGATGACCTCGAACTCGTCGCTGATGAGGGGATAGGCCGGGTTCTCCGCGCGCAGGCACGGGCGTCCGTCCACCACCGCCAATCGCTTCACCGTGGCCTCCTCGCCCAGCAGGGCCACCACGATGTCGCCGGGGATCGCGGTGCGCTGGCAGCGGACGATGACCAGGTCGCCGTCGAAGATGCCCGCTCCGACCATGCTGTCGCCCCGCACGGTCAGGAGGAAGCTCTCGTCGTTCCACCCGACGAACCTGCGCGGGATGGGGATCATCTCCTCGATATGCTGTTCGGCCAGGATGGGCACGCCGGCCGAGACACGGCCGACGAGTGGCAGCGAGACGATCTCTTCGCTGTCGAGCCGCACACTACCGTTGGTGATCTCCAGCACCCGCATGCGGTCGCCGTCGCGCCGCAGGTAGCCCTTGCGGATCAGGGCCGTCAGATGCTGGTGCACGGTCGACGGCGAGCGCATGCCGAGCGCGCCCCCGATCTCCCGGACCGAGGGTACGATCCCGGTTCGGCGGATGCTCTGCGCAATGTAGTCGAGGACCGCTTCCTGGCGGGGCGAGAGGCTTCTCTTCATGCGACACCTCCGCCCATAGGATATACGAACTTATGTTCGTATATCAACGGCAGAAGAATAACGAACAAGTGTACGTTATCTGTTGGTCCGGGAGATTTTGGCGTCTAACTCGCGCGGGCTCTAAGTTTCTCGCGATATCTCGCTCATGCTATGGGCACAGTGCCCGGAAGAACACCTCGCGTTCGTGGGTCTCACGACCCGGTTGGAACACGTCAGGCCGCGCGTCGAAGCCGCCTAGCCGACGGACGCCGCGCGGTGTGCCGCGAGCTCCCGCATGAGCTCCGGATCCAGGTTGCCTCCGCTGACCACGGCCACGGCCGGACGCTCGGGCACCAGCCCTCCCAGGATCGCCGCCACGGCGACCGCGCCCGAGGGTTCGACCACCAGGTGGGTCTCCAGCAGGAGTCGCCGGACCGCCTCGAGCGCCGCGGCGTCGTCCACCGCGACGAACTCGTCCACGGCGCGGGACGTCACGGCCCAGGGCAGCGCGCCGGGCCGCTGTGCGCGTAGCCCGTCGCACACCGTGTCCTGGAAAGGCACGGCCACCGGTGCGCCGGCACGCCGGGAGGCCGCGTAGCGGGGCAGGGCTGCTGGCTCGACGCCGACGACCCGCACCCCGGGCCTTAGCGCCTTGAGCGTCAGCGCCACCCCGGAGATGAGGCCGCCGCCGCCGGTCGGCACGACAACCACCCTCGCGTCCGGGCACTGCTCGGCGATCTCCAGCCCGCAGGTCCCCTGGCCGGCGATGACCAGCGCGTCGTCGAAGGACGGCACCAGGTGCAGGCCTCGTTCCCGCGCGAGCTCCTGCGCGAACGCGTAGCGCTCGTCCATCGTGGTCCCGCACCGCACGAGCTCGGCGCCGAAGGCGGCGATCGCGCGGGCCTTGATCGGGTTGACGGTTTCGGGGACGACCACGACCGCCGTCATGCGCAGGCGCCGGGCCACGTACGCCACGGCCTGCCCGTGGTTGCCCGACGACGCGGTCACCACGCCGGCCACCGAGCCGGCCACGGCGCGCAGGTGGTTAGCCGCGCCCCGCACCTTGAAGGCGCCTGTGGGCTGGAGGCTCTCGAGCTTCAGCCGCAGGCCGCCGGCCAGGTCGCAGTCGACCGCGGGCGTGCGACGGGCGATACCGGCGATGCGGTCGGCCGCCGCGCGGACGTCCTCGATGGTGGGCGCGCTCACGCCCGGCTGCCGACCTCGGCCTTCGGCCGCCAGCGCAGGTTGGGCTTGCGGGCCGCGGCCACCTCGTCGAGCCGCGTGACCACCGTGTGGTGCGGGGCGCCCCGCACCAGGTCCGGATCGGTGCGGCATTCCTCGGCGACCTGGACCAGCGCCTCGGCGAACGCGTCCAGCGTCTGCCGGCTCTCGGTCTCGGCGGGCTCGATCATGATCGCCTCGTCAACGATGAGCGGGAAGTAGATCGTCGGCGCGTGATAGCCGTAATCGAGCAGGCGCTTGGCGATGTCGAGCGTACGTACACCGTGCTCCTGCTTCTGCCGCCGCCCGGAAAGCACGAACTCGTGCATGCACGTGCGGTCGTAGGGCACGTCGAAGTGCGCCCGCAGCTTCGCGAGCAGGTAGTTGGCGTTGAGGACCGCGGCCTCGGAGACCTGGCGCAGCAGCGGCCCGTACGCGCGCAGGTACGCGTACGCGCGGACGTAGATGCCGAAGTTACCGTTGAACGCGCGCACGCGGCCGATCGACTTGGGCCGGTCCTCCTGCAGGACGAAGCGGTCGCCCACCCGCTCCACGGTCGGCGTGGGCAAGTAGGGCTCCAAGGCGCGCTTCACGGCCACGGGCCCGGCGCCCGGACCGCCGCCGCCGTGCGGCGTCGAGAAGGTCTTGTGCACGTTCATGTGCATCACGTCGAAGCCCTGGTCGCCGGGCCGCGTGATGCCGAGCACGGCGTTGAAGTTCGCCCCGTCCAGGTACATGAGCCCGCCCACGCCGTGGATGATCTCGGCGACCTCGACGACGTGCTCCTCGAACAGCCCCAGCGTGTTGGGGTTGGTCAGCATGAGCGCCGCGACCGAGCCGTCGGCGACGCGCCGCAGCGCCGCGCGGTCGATGTTGCCGCGCGCGTCGCTGGGCACGGTGACGACCTCGAAGCCGCACATCGCGGCCGACGCCGGATTCGTCCCGTGCGCGGAGTCGGGCACGATCACGCGGGTGCGCCGCTCGCCCCGGTCGTCCAGGCACGCGCGGACGAGCATCAATCCGGTCATCTCGCCGTGCGCGCCCGCCGACGGCTGGAACGTCACGGCGTCCATGCCGCTGATCTCGCAGAGCATCGCCTCCAGGCGCCAGAGCAGCTCGAGCGCGCCCTGCGCGAGCTCGGGCGGGGTGTTCGGATGCAGCCGCGCGAACCCCGGCAGCCTCGCCGCGTCTTCGTTGACCTTCGGGTTGTACTTCATCGTGCAGGAGCCGAGCGGGTAGAATCCCACGTCGATCGCGTAGTTGCGCTGCGACAGACGCGTGTAGTGACGCACGAGGTCGAGCTCGCTGACCTCGGGCAGCTCGGCCGCCTCGCGGCGCAACCGCTCGCGGCCGACGATCTCCTCGATGGGCACCTCGGGCACGTCCGCGTCCGGGAGTGCCACCGCGATGCGGCCCGGCACACTGTGGTCGAAGATCAGCGGGAAGTCCGCGCGCCGCGTCATGCCGCCACCTCGGCCGCGACCGCGTCGGCCAGCGCGTCGATCTGCGCGCGCGTCCGCGCCTCGGTCACGCACAGGAGCCACGCGTCCTCCATCTCCGGGTACCAGCGGCGCAGCGCCAACCCGCCCAGGATGCCGCGCGCGCGCAGCCGCGCGTTGAGGTCGTCGGGCGGTACGGGGAGACGCAGGGTGAACTCGTTGAAGACCGGTGCCGCGAACGCCGCGCGCACGCCAGAGATGGCGGTCAGGCGCGTGCGCGCGTAGTGCGCCCGGCGCGCGTTGAGCTCGGCCACGCGGCGCAGCCCGGTCTTCCCCAGCGCCGCCAGGTAGACAGCGGCAGCCAGCGCGTTGAGCGCCTCGTTGGTGCAGATGTTGCTGGTGGCCTTCTCGCGACGGATGTGCTGCTCGCGCGTCTGCAACGTGAGGACGAACCCCCGGCGGCCCTCGCGGTCGGTCGTGGCGCCGACCAGACGCCCGGGCATGCGGCGCACGAACGCCTCGCGGGTGGCGAGCATGCCCAGGTAGGGTCCGCCGAAGTTGAGGTGGTTGCCGAGCGGCTGCCCCTCGCCGGCGACGATGTCGGCACCCCAGGCGCCCGGCGGCTCGATCAGCCCCAGGCTGAGGGGTTCCGTCACTGTCACCACCAGCAACGCGCCCGCGTCGTGGGCGGCCGCGGCCAGCGCCGCGCCGTCCTCCAGGCAGCCGAAGACGTTGGGCGTCTGCACGATCACGGCCGCGGTCCCCGCGCCGATCGTCGCCCGCAGACGCGCCGGGTCGGTTACGCCATCTGTGTGTGCGAGCGTGCGAACGCCGATGCCCAGGTGGCGCACGTAGGTCTCCAGCGTCCGCCGGTAGTGCGGATGGACCGCCGCCGAGACCACCACCGTGTCGCGCCGGGTCAGGTCGCGCGCCATGACCGCGGCCTCCGCGGCCGCGCTCGCGCCGTCGTACATCGACGCGTTGGCCACGTCCATTCCGGTGAGCGCGCACAGCATCGACTGGTACTCGTACCCGGCCTGCAGCTCGCCCTGCATGATCTCGGCCTGGTACGGCGTGTACGCGGTGTAGAACTCCGCGCGGCCGGCCAGGTGCCAGACCACGCTCGGCACCACGTGGTCGTAGGCACCGCCCCCCAGGAAGCAGACCAGGCGGTCGGCGTGCGCGTTGCGCTCGGCCAGCTCGCGCAGGTGCGCCAGCAGCTCGGGTTCCGCGAGCGCCGGCGGCAGCGCCAGCGGCCGGCGCAGGCGGACCTCGGCCGGGATGTCGGTGAAGAGGTCCTCGATCGCCGTGCGGCCGGTGGCGCGCAGCATCTCGTCGCGCTCCGCCGCGGTCATCGGGAGGTAGCGGTGCGGCTGCCAGTGGGGGGCCTGCGCCATCAGTGCTCCGCCCCCACCAGCGCGCCGTACGCGGCGGCGTCGAGCAGGCCGTCCCACGCCTCGTCGCCCGACGGTTCGATGACGACCATCCACGCCGCGCCGTGCGGGTCCTGGTTGATCATCTCGGGGCTGTCCACCAGCTGCTGGTTCACCTCGACCACGCGGCCGGAGACCGGCGCGTACAGGTCGCTCGCGGCCTTGACCGACTCGATGACCCCGAACGGCTCCATGGCCCGCACCTCGGCGCCGACCTTGGGAAGCTCGATGAACACGACGTCGCTCAGCCGGTCGGCCGCGAACTTCGTGATCCCGACGCGGATGCGCCCGTCCTCGCGCTTGGCCCACTCGTGCTCGCGCGTGTAGCGCCGATCATCCGGGTACATGGATCACCTCGTTTCGCCTGAGCCGGCCGGTCGCCGGTAGAACGGCAGCCGCACCACCGTCGCCGGCACGCGCCGGTCCCGCACCTCGATCTGGAGCGCCGCGCCCGGCAGGGCTAGCGCCGCTGGCACGTAGCCCAGGCCGATCGGCCGGCGCAGCGTCGGTGAGAACGACCCGCTCGTGACCTCGCCGGCCGGCGCCTGGTCAGCCCAGATCGCGCAGTGCTGCCGCGGGATGGCACGGTCTGCGATCTCGAAGCCGACCAGCCGCCGCCCGACGCCGGCGGTCTTCTGCGCCAACAGCGCCTCTCGCCCGATGAACCCGGCCTTATCGAGTTTCACCGTCCACCCCAACGGAGCCTCCAGGGGGCTCGTCGTCTCGTCGATGTCGTTGCCGTACAGCATGTAAGCCGCTTCCAGCCGAAGGGTGTCCCGCGCGCCCAGTCCGGCCGGCACCAGCCCGTGCGGCCGGCCAGCGGTGAGCAGCGCCTCCCACACCGCCGGCGCCAGCTCGGGCACAACCGCGATCTCGAAGCCGTCCTCGCCGGTATACCCGGTCCGCGAGACCGTAACGCGCGTACCGGCCAGCGCCACGCCGCCGATGAGGTGGAACCGCCGCAACCCGTCGAACGCGCGCCCCGTCGCCGCCTCGAGCACGGCCGCGGCCCGCGGGCCCTGGAGCGCGAGCAACGCCGTCTCGTCGGACGCGTCGCGCACCACCGCGCCGCCCGCGTGCTCCTCGATCCAGGCCACGTCCTTCGCGCGCGTCGCCGCGTTCACGACGAACAGGTAGGCGTGGTCGGCCACGCGGAACACCGTGACGTCGTCCACGATGCCGCCGGTGGGCAGGCACATCGGCGAGTACAACCCCTGGCCTACCGCGAGCCGGCCGGCGTCGTTGGTGATGAGCCGCTGCACAGCGTCCAGCGCGCGCGGGCCCTCCACCCAGATCTCGCCCATGTGCGACACGTCGAACAGCCCGGCCGCCGTGCGCACGGCCGTGTGCTCCTCGCCGATGCCTCGATACTGGACCGGCAGCTCCCAGCCGGCGAACGGCACCATGCGGCCGCCCGCGGCGACGTGCGCCTCGTGAAGCGGCGTGCGGCGCAACCCCTCCGGCGCGGTCATCGCGCGTCACCGGACCCGGACGTGCGCACCTGGAGCAGCGCGATCACCTCGTGGTCCTCCACCTGCCGGAAGTCGTCGTAGAACTGTCCCACCGCGTGGAAGGCCTCAGGAGCGCTGAGACAGACGATCTCGTCCGCCTCGCGCGCGAGCCGCGCCACACCCTCCGGCGGCGCCACGGGCACCGCGGCCACCAGGTGCGCGGGCCCGAGCGCGCGGACCGCGCGCAGGGCCGCGATCATCGTCGCGCCGGTGGCGATGCCGTCGTCCACCACAATGGCCGTCCGCCCCTCCAGCGCGGGCAGCCCGCGGCCCCCGCGATAGGCGGTCACGCGGCGCTCGATCTCGCGGCGCTGGGCGCGGACCTCCTCCTCCAGGTAGGCGGCGCCCACCGGCACCTCGGCCTCGATGAACACCGCGCCGCCCTCGGCCACGGCGCCGATCGCGAGCTCTGGGTTGAACGGCGCGCGGAGCTTGCGCGGGACGACCACGTCGAGCGGACACGCGAGGTGGTCCGCGATCACCCGCCCCACCACGACGCCGCCTCGCGGGATGGCGAGCACGAACGGCTGGCGGTCGCGCAGGTGCGAGAGGGCCGCGGCCAGACGGCGACCCGCGTCACGCCGATCCGCGAAGACCATGGTCGTGCGCGCCTATGCCCCGGCGATCGCGCGGTGTTCTTCCTCCGACAGCGCAAACGTCGACCGGCCGCCGGCCAGCGGCTTGGCGTAGGCGCGTGCTCCCTCCCGGTCGTTCAGCACGCTCAGCACGACCCCGTCGCCCCTGGCGTCCTGGAGGGCCAGACTGAAGCTCAGGTGCCCGCCCAGCTCCTGAAACGCGTCGTAGCGCACCAGGCCGACCCGCTGCAGACAGCTCGCCGTCTGGTCGCTCAGGCGCTCCACGTGGCCGGCCAGGTGCTCGAGCCGACTGCGGGCCGCGCCGACGTCGCGCTCCACGGAGGCCAGCCGGTCGAGCACACGGGGGTCGCCGCCGCCGGCGACCCGGCGCGCCAGCGCACGGACCTGCGCGACCAGCGCGACCACCGCGACGGCCAGCGCCGCCGTGACGGCGCCCAGCACGGCAACCACGGGATCGATCGCAGCGGGCATCGACAAACTCGCCTCCTGCTCCGGACTACTCCATCTTCCACGGCCGCGCGCCGGCCTCCTGTGCTCTCGCCTGACAGACCAGCCCGCGCGTCAGACCGCGCGGCCCGCCAGCCCGAGGTCCGCGGCGATCCCGCGCATGGCGTCGAGCACGACGCCCACGTGCTCGTCGAATGGCACGCCCAAAGCCTCGGCCGCGCGCAACATCTCCTCGCGGTTGACCGGCCGGGCGAACGCCTTGTCCTTCATCTTCTTCCTCACGGCAGCCACGTCGACGTCGTGAACGCTGCGGCTCGGCCGCACGAGCGCCACGGCCACGATGAATCCGGTGAGCTCGTCGCACGCGTGGAGCGCGTGCTCCATACGCGACGCCCGCGTCACACCGGAGTAGTCCGCGTGGGAGAGAATCGCCCGGCAGATCACCTCGGGGTAGCCGCGGCTGCGCAGGTGTTCGACCCCCCGAAACGGGTGGCCAGCCTCCTGGGAGGGGTACCGTTCGTAGTCCAGATCGTGCAGCAGCCCGACCAGGCGCCACAGCGCCTCGTCCTCGCCGAACCGACGGGCATACGCGCCCATCGCGGCCTCCACGGCCAACATGTGGCTGCGAAGATTGGGACTGGGGGTCCACTCACAGACCAGACGCCAGGCGTCCTCGCGGTCAGGCCAGGCCGGGGAGTCGCTCACAAGCCGCCCCCGAGGGTGGCCAGCCTGTCGAGGATCCTGTCCATGTCTTCGTGAGAGTGGAACATGATCCTGATCTCACCGCCCTTCCGCTTGACCAGCACTCTCACAGGACTGCCAAGGATAGTTTGGAGGTTTTGTTCTATAATATTTAAGTCATGAGTATATCTTCGGTTTCGCGCGGTTATTTCACGTGAAATTCGCCGCCTCCTGGCCATCGTCTCGACAGCACGTACTGATAGATCTTTGGCCTCAATCTGTCTCCAGACCTGGAGCATACGCGCTTGGTCGGCGATCCCCAGAAGCGCTCTCGCATGCCCTTCGGTGATTCGGCCTGCCTCCAGGGAGGACTGAACCTCTGAGGGGAGCGAAAGTAATCTGAGCGTGTTGGCAACGGACGGCTGGCTTCTCCCCACCCTCCCCGCTATCGCCTCCTGGGTCAGGCCGAAGTCATCCATCAACGCCCTGTACGCCCTGGCCCGATCCATCGCGTTCAAATCCTCGCGC
Organism: Armatimonadota bacterium; assembly: GCA_031081715.1. Taxonomy (GTDB): domain Bacteria; phylum Sysuimicrobiota; class Sysuimicrobiia; order Sysuimicrobiales; family Humicultoraceae; genus Fervidifonticultor_A; species Fervidifonticultor_A tertius. The sequence continues at coordinate 69,617 of JAVHMA010000017.1, forward strand.
TGGAGGTTCTCGACGAGCGCTGCCTCAAGGGCGCCCCTATCATCAAGCGGCCGGATGACCGCAGGGACCGTTCGGAGCCCTGCCGCAGACGCCGCGCGCCAGCGTCGCTCGCCGGCAACGAGCTCATATGTCCCTGGAGCACCCGGCACGGGCCGAACCAGGACCGGCTGCAGAACGCCATGCTCCCTGATAGACGCTGCGAGCTCGCCCAGGGTCTCCCCGGCAAACGCCGCCCTTGGCTGTTTGGCGCTTGGTCTGATGTGATCGACCGGGATCTCTGTCACGGCCGGCTCCTCGGCACCCTGGGCTCCGGGGATGAGTGCCCCGAGGCCACGCCCGAGTCCGCGCCTGACTCCCTGGGCGCCAGAGATCCGCCAAGGCGGAGGGGCGTCAGAAGGATGTCGAGGGCTGTCTGCCACGCGAAATCACCTCCTGCGCCAGGGCCACGTAGGCCTGCGCGCCGCGCGACTGCGGGTCGTAGAGGGTAATCGGCTGACCGTGGCTCGGGGCCTCTGCCAGCCGCACGCTCCGTGGGATCACGGTCTGAAAAACCTTGTCCCCGAAGTATCCACGAACCTCCGCGGCGACTTGCTCTGAGAGGTTCGTACGGGGGTCGTACATGGTTAGCAGCACGCCGCCGATCTCGAGCCCGGGATTCAGGTGCCGGCGTACGAGCTCGATGGACCGCATCAACTGCCCGAGACCTTCAAGCGCGTAGTACTCGCACTGAATCGGAATGAGTAACTCCGTGGCGGCCGTCAGGGCGTTCACCGTGAGCAACCCGAGTGATGGCGGACAGTCCAGGAGGACGATCTGATGCTGGATACCCTCCATGGCTGACCGCAGTCTGGCCTCCGACGCATCAGCGCCAGCCAGTTCGACCTCGGCCCCGGCCAGGTGGATGGTGCTCGGCGCAACCTGCAGCCCAGGAACGTCTGTCGAGACGATGACCGACTCAACACGGCTGCCGTTCAGCAACACATCATATGTCGTGCCTGCTGTGCGGTCACGCTGAATCCCGAGCCCGCTGGTCGTGTTGGCCTGCGGATCGAGGTCGATGACCAGCGTCGTGATGCCAGCCTGCGCCAGGCAGGCACCCAGGTTGACCGCGGTCGTAGACTTCCCGACGCCGCCCTTCTGATTCGTGATGGCAACCACGCGCGGCACGATGTACAAACAGACTTCGTCGAGAAGATCGAGCGTTCCCGCCAGGAGGGACCACTGGCAGGGCGCTGCAGGTTCAGGCGCCGTGGGTCGGGCGGCCGAGCCTCGGAGTACGCCGAGGATAAGTAGAAGGGGTATCGGATACCTTGCGAGCTATGATAAGCACCGTATGGCCAACTCTGGATATTAGTTGATTATTACTCATCATTAGTTGAAGTCCCAGTTTCCGGACCAGCCCGGCCGCAGCCGACAACTGCTCTGCGGCCGATGGCCCCTT
>JAVHMA010000018.1 GCA_031081715.1 Armatimonadota bacterium
GCGTCCACGATGGAGGGCAACCTGCTGACCGAGGACGACCAGTGGGCGAAGCTGCGGCTCGTCGCCGAGACGGCGCGAGAGGTGTGGGGGGAGACCTAGCCCGGGGATGCGCGGACCGCTGCTAGGCGTTCACCCGCTGGCGGCGGTCGTGATGCAGGTGCAGGATCTTCCCGGTCGCGGTCAGGAGCGGCGCCGCTCGCTCGACCCGCAGCATGTCGGCGCCGCGCCAGAACAGTTCCATGACACGCGCCGGTCCTGGTCCGGCGCCGATGGCCGCGAGGAACGCATCGGCCACCGCGCCCGGGTCAACCGGACCCACCGCTGGGTGCACGAGCAGCCGCAGCAGGGGGCGCCCCCCTGGCCCTTCCTCCTCGACAAGTTGATAGTGCGTCGGACCGCCGCCGAAGCGGGCCGGCAGCACCTCCTCGAGCACGCGAACCAGGTCGGTGTCGAGGAAGGTCATGCCGCCGGCCGTCAGCTTCTCGTAACCTCGGATCGCCTGTAGGTGCGTTCGCCAGCCCAGCGCCTCCAGCGGGCACCCGCACGCGCGCTCCTCGACGCGGGCCACGTCGCCCGACGAGACATTCAAGAGAATGAACGGCGCGCTCGCCCGCAGCGAGGTCAGGAGGATCGCCTCCGGCGGCAGACCGGCGCCGTCCGCGCGCTCGCCGGGCTGGATGATGGCCTGAAGGTCGCTCAGCACGTGGTGGTCGTCCGCGGCCGCGGGCGCCAGGCAGCCGTAGGCGATGTGCCCGGACTCGACGCTCGCGTACTGCGGCACGATCCGCGCGCCGGCCCGCGCGCCGACCGCGGCCCGCGTGGTCGTCAGTGGCTCGCCACCGGCCGTGAACTCGGTGCCGCTGATGTCCACGCCGGCGTCCAGCGCCGCCTGGCAGACCAGGACCGCGGTGCTCGGCGTCGCCCGCAGGTGCGGCACCAGGCCGCGGCGGCGGACCTGCGCGATCCACTTGAGGATCGGGCGCGGGTCGTCGGGCCGGACGTGCCGCGGGGAGCCGAACGGCTGGCCCCCAAGCCAGCTCCCCCACCGCACGACCCGTACACTCCAGCGGTAGCGCGGGTGGAGTTCGGGTGTCGCCGGGTCCACGTGCGAGAACCACGCGTGCGGCGGTAGCCCGGCGCAGGCCAGGCGCAGCATCGCGTGCACCGCCGACCCGCCCGGCACTCCGCAGTGCGCGTGCACCCAGCGGCGGGCGCCGCGCGCGTCCAGGAACAGGCGAAGGCCGACGGCCTGATCGCGCAGGTGGGCCAGATCGATGCCGGCTGCGGTGCGCTCGCCGCGGCTCCCGCTGCTCTGGGTGGGCACGTGGACCGTGGCCAGGGGGTTGGCGAACTGCGCCGGGTGCACGGTGAGGGTCAGGCTGCCGCGGACCAGGGGTCGCCGACCCTTGAACTCGTCCGCGGTCAGGTAGACGCCGCGGCGGTAGAGCGCGTGTAGCGCACCCTCGACGCCGTCGCGCCGGACCATGGCGGCCAGGTCGCCGTACTCGCAACCGGCGTGCGACAGCAGGGCGCGGTAAGGGCTGGAGGTTCCTGCGAAGACTGTGCGGCGCATCAGGTCGAGAAAGTCGGCATCGCGCCGCTGCAGCCGGGTGCGCAGGACCGCCCGCGCGTGCTCGGGGTCGACGGGCGAGCGCAAAAACCAGGGCAGCGACCAGAGCAGCCGCGCTCCGGCGGTGAGATCGGCGAGGGTAACCACGGCCTCCGGCTCTCGGTGTGATGGCCGGGGCGTCTTGTTCGACGCGCCCAAGCCGGCGCCTGCCGGGCCTGGGTACTGCCAGTCCGCTGCGACGGGCGTCCGGCGCGGGAGAACACGCTCGGTGCGCAGGCTCGTAGGGTACAATACGACCCAAACACTCGACGGGGGAGCGGTGAGCCGATGGCGGATTCGAGGACGATGGTGCGGGCGATCGGCGTGGCGCTGGCCATCCTACTGATCCTTCAGGCCGCGGCGCCGATGACCCTGGCGCAGAGCCCGGAGCTATCCGGCCTCCCGGAGGTGAACGGCTGGCGTCTGGCCGCGGCGATGCTCGTCCCACGCTCCGAGCACGCGGTCGCGGCGCTCGACGGCAAGGTCTACGCGATCGGCGGCTACCCGCCCGGTCGCATCCCTTCCGAGGTCGTGCAGGTCTACGACGTGGCGGCCAACCGCTGGCAGTACGGTCCGCCGCTCCCGGTCCCGATGCACCACACCGTGGCCGCGGCCGCGAACAACCGGCTGTACGTGATCGGCGGCGAGTTCGACGGCGCCGGCACCGGTCGGGTCGAGGTGTTCCTGGACACGGTCTACGAGCTCGACCCGCCAATGGGGACGTGGCGACGGCGGGCGTCCATGCCGACCGCGCGGAGCGGCGGCGCGGCCGCGGTCGTGGATGGCAGGATCTACGTCGCCGGCGGCCGGCCACCGCGAGGCCACGATTTCGCGGTCTACGATCCGGCCGCGGACCGATGGACCGTGCTGCCGAACCTGCCCACGCAGCGCAACCACCTCGCCGTTGCGGCCCTCGACGGCAAGGTCTATGTCGCGGGCGGCCGCTTCGGAGGAGGGTTCAACAGCGAGAAGACCGGGGCGCTCGAGATCTACGACCCGGCGACCAACCGCTGGAGCGTCGGTGCGCCGATGCCGGCGCCGCGTGGCGGGGTCGCCGGCGTGGCTGCCAGCGGCTGCCTGTACGTCATCGGCGGGGAAGGCAACACCGCGGACCCCCGCGGGCTGTTCGACCAGAACGAGGCTTACGACCCCCGCGCGAACACCTGGGTGCGCTTTGCGCCCATGCCGACCCCGACCCACGGCCTGGTCGGCGGCGCATTCGTGGGGGGACGAATCTACCTGCCGGGCGGTGCCGTGACGCAGGGCGGCGGCTCGGGCTCGGTCATCCACTGGGTGTTCCGGCCGCCCGCGGACTGCCGCTCGGGGACGTGATCGGCCGCCTGGCGGTCCTCGCCGCAGTCGTCCTCGCGGCGAGTGCCGCCGCGCCGCTCGGTGCGCAGCCGCGACGCCCCGCGATCTACCTGAGCGATCCCGGTAACCAGCGCGTCGTGCGCATCGAGGACATGAGCGGCGCCGGCTGGATCGCGCTGCCCGTGCGCGATCCAGCTCCGCGGGGGTTTGCGTTTCAGTCCGGCCTCGCCCTCGATTTCGCCGGACGCATTTACCTGAGCGACGCCGCCGGCTCGCGCGTCGTGCGCGTAGACGACATGGCCGGCGCCGGGTGGACCGCGTTCAGCCGCTCGGCGGGCGGGCAGCTCGGGTTTCCTGTCGGAGTGGCCGTGGACCGCCAGGGGCGGATCTACATCGCGGACGCCACCAACCACCGCGTGGTGCGGGTGGACGACCTGACCGGCGCCGGGTGGGTGGCGCTGGGGAGCCGCGGCGCGGGCCCGCGGCAGTTCAACTTCCCGCAGGGGCTGGCCCTGGACGCGTCCGGCCGGCTGTATGTCGTCGATGCGCTGAACGACCGTGTCGTGCGAGTGGACGACATGAGCGGCGCGGGCTGGGTGGCGTTCGGCCGCAGCGGGACCGGCCGCGGCGAGTTCGACTTTCCCGCCGGCATCGCGCTCGACGCCGCCGGCCGCATCTACGTCACCGACTCGAGCAATAATCGGATCGTCCGCACGGACGACCTGCGCGGCGCCGGGTGGGTCGCCTACGGCACCGCGGGCGCCGCGCCCGGGCAGTTCACCTTCCCTACCGGCATCGCGGTGGACGCGTCCGGCCGCATCTACGTCACCGACGAGGAGCACCGCCTGATCCGCATCGCCGACATGAGCGGCGCCGGCTGGACCGCGCTTGGCAGCCTGGGAAGCGGTCGCCTGCAGTTCGCGTTCCCGTCGGCGGTCGCGGTGGACGGCGCGCTACGGTAGAGGTTTGACATCCTCCGGCCCAGTCTCTACCATGACGGTAGCAACGACGAGGACGAGTACGTCGAGCGCCGGTCTGCGCCGTGGTGGCACGGCAGGAGAGAGGCGGGGCCGCCGGCTGAGAGCCCTGCCGGCCGACTCGACGGAACACCCCCTCCGAGCCGCGAGCGAACGGCGGTCGGTCGACCGCCTAGGAAGCCGCCGGGTGCGCCCGTGATCGCGCGCTGAGCGCCCGGCCGGCGACGGTGGCCGGCGGGCATCGAGGGTGGAACCGCGGACACCCGCCCCTCTGGGGCGGGTGTAGTGTTTTCGCGCACGACGTAAGGAGGGACGGGACATGGCGCAGGTCGTGGTCGAGTTGCCAGGCGGGCAACGGCACGCGGTGGCCGCGGGCACCACGCTCGCGGCGCTGGCTCGGTCGCTGGGGCTGGACGGTGTCGTCGGCGCCCTCGTGGACGGCCGCGCTTGCGACCTGGCCGCGCCGCTGGCCGCGGACGCGCGCGTGCAGTTCCTGACCTTCGACGACCCGGCCGGCCGCGAGGTGTACTGGCACTCCACGGCCCACCTGATGGCGCAGGCCGTCAAGCAGCTCTTCCCCGGGGCCCGGCTCGCCATCGGCCCGCCGATCGAGGACGGATTCTACTATGACTTCGACATCGGCCGGCCGTTCGAACCGGACGATCTGGAGCGCATCGAGGCGCGCATGCGCGAGCTGGCCGCGGCCGACCAACCCATCGAGCGCGTCGAGATCCCGCGGGAGGAGGCCCGGCGCCGGTTCGAGGCCGAGGGGGAGGTCTACAAGCTCGAGCTGCTCGACGACATCCCGGACCAGCGCGTGAGCTTCTACCGGCAGGATGGGTTCCAGGACATGTGCCGCGGCCCGCACCTGCCGCGCACGGGGTTGATCCGCGCGATCAAGTTGCTCTCCACCTCCGGGGCGTACTGGCGCGGCGACGAGCGCCGGCCGATGCTGCAGCGCATCTACGGTGTCTCGTACCCGACGCCTGAACAGTTGGACGCGCACCTGCGCCGGATCGAGGAGGCGCGCCGGCGCGACCACCGGCGCATCGGCCGCGAGCTCGGGCTGTTCCACATCGCCCCGGAGGTCGGCCAGGGGCTGCCGCTGTGGCTGCCGCGCGGGGCCACGATCCGGCGCGTCATCGAACGCTACATCGTGGACCTCGAGGTGGCCTCGGGCTACCAGCACGTCTACAGTCAGGAGCTCGCGTCCTCGCAGCTCTACAAGATGTCCGGTCACTGGGAGCACTACCGCGAGAACATGTACCCGCCGATGCAGCTCGACAACGAAGAGCTCGTGCTCCGGCCGATGAACTGCCCGCACCACATCATGATCTACCGGCACGGGCAGCACTCGTACCGCGAGCTCCCGGTGCGCATCGCGGAGCTCGGCAAGGTGTTCCGCTACGAGCGCTCCGGCGTGCTCACCGGGTTGCACCGCGTGCGCGGGATGGCGATGAACGACGCGCACATCTTCTGCCGGCGCGACCAGATCAAGGACGAGATCAAGGGCGTGGCCGCGCTCATCCAGCGGGTCTACGCCGACTTCCAGATCACGGGCGCCTGGTACCGGCTGTCTCTGCGCGACCCGGCGGACCGCGTCAACTTCATGCCGCACGACGAGCTGTGGGACCTGGCGGAGGCCCAGCTGCGCGATGCGCTCGAGGAGATGGGGCTGCCCTTCCGCGAGGCGCGGGGTGAGGCCGCGTTCTACGGCCCGAAGCTCGACGTGCAGGTGCCGACGGCCACGGGCAAGGACGAGACGATGTCGACGATTCAGCTCGACTTCCTGCTGCCCGAGCGGTTTGCCCTGGAGTACATCGGCGAGGACGGCGCCGCCCACCGGCCGGTAATGATCCACCGCGCGGTCACAAGCACGATGGAGCGGTGGATGGCCCTGCTCATCGAGCAGTACGAGGGCCGGTTCCCCCTGTGGCTCGCGCCCGAGCAGGTGCGCGTCCTGCCGATCGCTGACCGGCACCAGGAGTACGCGCGCGGCGTGGCCGCGCGGCTGGAGGCGGCCGGGTTCCGCGTGAGCGTGGACGCGTCCAACGAGCGCATCAGCTACAAGATCCGCCACGCGCAGCTCCTCCACGTGCCGTACATGGCGGTCGTCGGCGACCGCGAGGCGGCCGCCGGCGCGGTGGCGGTGCGCAGCCGCAGCGCCGGCGACCTCGGCCCGGTGCCGGTCGCGGAGTTCGCGCGGCGCTTGGCGGAGGAGGTCGCAACCAAGGCCTGACCCCCGCACGCCCGGCCGGTCCGGTCCGATGCTTCAGGCAGGAGGCGGATCGGGCCGATGCGCGTGCCCACCCCGGGCCCGCTGGTGTGCGCGGCCGCCGCGTTTGCGGCGGGTGTCGCGCTGCACGCCCGCCTCGTCCTGCCGCTCGCCTGGAGCGTCCTGGCCGCCCTGCTCGCCGCGGTCACGTGCGCGGCCGCGTGGCGTTTGGGGCGGCGCCGGGCGTTCCTGGTCGGTGCGATCGTGCTGTACGCCGCCCTTGGCACAACGCATGCCACGCTGCAGGCGCCACCGCCACCGTTCTGGGTCGAGGTCGCCGACGGCCGCACAGTGCGGGCCGAGGGGATCGTGCTCGAACCGCCGGAGCCGACGCTGCGCGGCTGGCGGGGTGTGCTGCGGGTGCGCCGCCTCGAGCTGGACGCCGGGCGGCTCGAGGTGGACGCGAGCATTCGCCTGACCGGTCGCGGTCCTCCGCCTCATGCCTCGGGAGGGTCACTCGTCGCGGTGCGGGGCCGGTTCCGCGCGGGGGCGCCGGCCGGCAACCCGGGCGAGCGCTCCGAGCGCGACGCGTTGCGCCGGCGCGGGCTCGTCGGCGTGCTGGCGGTCGGTACCACGCCGGTCGTGGTCCAGCGCCCCGGTGGGGGGTCGGCGCGCGGCACCCTCGCCTGGCTGCGACGGCGCATCGTCGATGCGGCGCTCGGCGCGCTGCCCGAACCGCGCGGTGCGCTGCTGCTGTCGCTGCTGCTCGGCATCGACGCGCACCTGCCGCCGGAACTCTACCGGCAGTTTTCGGCCGCCGGTATGGTCCACCTGATGGTCGTCTCGGGCGCGCAGGTCGGGATCGTCGCGGGGGCGTGTGCGTGGGCGATGCGGCTGGCCCGCCTGCCGCCGGCACCGGCGGCCGCGCTGAGCGTGGCCGCGGTCGTGGCGTTCGCATCGCTCGTGGGGTGGGCGCCGTCGATCGGCCGCGCCGTGGTCATGAGCGCGATCGTGCTCGGCGGCGTCGCGCTCGGACGGCCGCGCGACCGGGCCGCGACGCTGGCCGCCGCCGCGCTCGCGTTGCTGGTCGCGCAGCCCGCGGTCCTGTTCGACGTCGGGTTCCAGCTCTCGTTCGCGGCGAGTTGGGGGCTGTTGTTTCTGGCACCCGCGGTGGCGGCACGGCTGGCCGTGCTCGGGCGGCACGCCGCCGGGGCGCTCGGCGTCACGGCGGGCGCGCAGGTCGCGGTTGCGCCGCTGCTCGCCGCGCACTTCCAGGCCGTCCCCGTCGCCGGGTTGCTCGCGAATTTGCTCGCCGTGCCGGCGATCGCGGTCCTGGTGCCCGCGGGGTTCGCGCTGATCCCGCTGGTCGTCGTCGCGCCCGAGGCGGCCGCGCCCCTGCTCCGCGCGCTCGGCCCGTTACTCGACGCCGTGTTGTGGATGGGCCGGACGTTCGGCGGGCTGCCCTGGGCCACCGCTCCCTCGCCGCCCGTGCCTGCCTGGGCGGTCGCGGCCGCGTTGGGCGCGCTGGGCGCCGCGGCGGCCGCGCTCTCCGGGAGCTGGCGGCCGGCCCGCGTACAGACGTTCACAGCCGCCGCCGCGGCTGTTGCGGTGGCCACCGCCTGGCTGGCCGGGGCCACGGCGCCGCCGGCGCTGCTGACGGTCACGGTCATCGACGTGGGCCAGGGCGACGCGATCCTCATCCGCAGCCCCTCCGGCCGTGTGGCATTGCTCGATGGCGGCGGCGAGATCGGCGCCGGGCGCCTCGGATGGGACGTCGGGCGCATGCGGGTGGTGCCGGCTCTGCGCCGTGCTGGCGTCCGGCGCCTCGATGTCGTGGTGCTCTCGCACCCGCACGAGGACCACGTTGGAGGACTGCCTGCGGTGCTGGAGAACTTCCCGGTCGGACTGGTGCTGGATCCCGGCGTCCCGCACGCCTCTGTGTCGTACGCGCGCCTGCTTCGCCTGATCGAGGCCGGCCGGATCGCCCACCGGTCGGCGCGGCAGGGGCTGGCCGTGGATCTTGAAGCCGGCGCGACCTTGCGCGTGCTCTACCCGCCAGAGCCGGCGCCGGCCCTGGGCGGCGATCCGGTGCACGCGCGCGGGGTGGTCGCGCGCCTCGCCCACGGGGCCGCGGCGATGCTGCTCGCCGGGGACGCCGAGGCCCCGGTCGAGCGCTACCTGCTGGACCACGGCGTGCCGATCGCCAGCGACGTGCTCAAGGTCGGTCATCACGGCAGTCGGACCTCCACGACGCCGGCGTTCCTCGCGCGCGTGGCCCCGCGGGTGGCGGTCATCTCCGTCGGGGCCGACAATCCCTTCGGCCACCCGCACGAGGCCACGCTGGCGGCGCTCGCGCGGGCCGGCGTGACCGTTTACCGCACCGACCGGGATGGTGCGGTCACGCTCGCCACCGGCGGCGACGGATGGCGCGTGACCACAGCCAGGACGAGGCCGCATGCGCGGATTCATTGATCGGGTGACGGACGGGGTCGCGGTGGTCCTGCTCGAAGGCGGTGGCCGGGCCTACCTGCACGCGGCAGCGCTCCCGGCCGGCGTCGCGGCCGGCACCGTGGTCGAGTGCGAGCTCCGGCGGCTCCCGCCGCCGGCGGGCGCCGACGAGGCGCAGGAGGTCGCGGAGCTCATCGCTCGCCTGCGCGCCGGGGAGCACCAGCATGGCTGAGCGGCCGACGCTGGTGATCGGGGAGGAGGACTATCTCGCCGACCAGATCGTCGCACGGCTCGTCGGCGAGCGGCTCAGCCCGGACGAGCAGCGCATGAACCTGGACGTCCTTGACGCCACCATGCCCGTCGGGGAGCTGCTGACCCGGCTGGACACCGCGCCGTTCTTCGGCCCCCAGCGGGTGGTGGTGGTGCGCCGGGTGGAGGCGATGCGGGAGTCCGACCAGGAGGCGCTCGTCCGCCACCTGGAGCGCGGGGACAGCCCGACGGCGGCCATCTTCGTCGCGCGCGAGCTCGACCGGCGCCGGCGCCTCTTCCTCACGTTCAAGAAGCTGGCGACGATCGTCGAGGCGCGACCGATCGCCGCCCGGGACCTGCCGCGGTGGGTGGCCGACCGGTTCGCGGCCGCGGGCAAGCCGGCAGCCCCCGGCGCCGCGGACGCGCTCGTCACGCTGGCGGGCGGCGGCCTGCGCGACCTGGCGCACGAGGTGGACAAGATCGTGGCCTACGTCGGCGATCGGCCGCAGGTGCGCCGCCAGGACGTCGAGGCGGTGGCGACGCGCATCGGCGAGGCTTCGATCTTCACGCTCACCGACGCGCTCGGCGGCCGCGACGCGCGCGGGGCCGTGCGCGCGCTGCACGACATCCTGGCCACCCACGAGCCGCTTCAGGTGCTGTTCATGGTGGCGCGCCAGTTCCGGCTCATCCTGCGCGCCCATACGCTCGCGGGCCGCGGCGAAGTACGCAACCTGCCCGAGCGCATGGGCCTGCACCCGTACGTGGCCCGCAAGGTTGCCGATCAGGCGAAGGGCTATCGGGCCGGGCAGTTCCCGGGGATCTTCGCCGAACTCGAGGCCGCGGACCGGGCGATCAAGACCGGCTCGCCGCCGCGGCTGGTGCTGGAGGCGCTCTTCGTCCGGCTGTGTGAATCCGACCGCGCGGGCGTGCGCCGGCCGCTGGGCGCCCGGTCCTAGCCCTGCGTGGACGCCAGGCGACGCATCAGGCGCGCCTTCTTCCGGGCCGCGGCGTTGGGGTGGATGATACCCCGGGCGGCTGCCTTGTCCAGCGCCTGCTGGGCCGCGCCGAGGGTGCCTGGATCGGTCGCGGCGGCGCGCACGAGCGTCTTGATCCGCGACCTGACCGCGGTGTTGGCCTGGCGACGCCGGGCCGCCTTCCGAAGGTGCTTGAGCCCTGACTTGATTCGCTTCGCCACCGGCGTTCCTCCGGCCGCCGCGCAAGGACGGCGGCGATCCCGCGCGATTCTAGCACGGGCTCTCGAGGGCGACAAGGCGCCGCGGGGCCGGGTCACGTGAACGCCGGCGAGGCGTCTGCGGCGCTTCCCGGCCGGCTGGCACGCGCGGCGTCGTTCGTGGCCGCGGCTACGGTCGCCAGCCGCGCCATGGGGCTGCTGCGCGAGGTGGTCGTGGCCGCGCTCTTCGGCGCCTCGGACGCGCGCGCGGCCTACGTCATCGGTTACTACGTGCCGTTCTTCGTGCAGCGCCTGCTGCTGGGCGGGACGCTCAGCATCGTGCTCATCCCGACGCTCGCCGATGTGCTCGCCCGCGGCGATCGGGACGAACTCCGCGGGCTGACCGCGCAGCTGTTCAGCGCCGTGGTTGCGATCGGCGTGGCGATGGTACTCGCCGGCCAGCTCGTGGCGCCGCTGCTCGTGCCGCTCGCCGCGCCGGGGTTCGCGGCCGACCCGGCACAACTTGCCCTGGCGGTGCACCTGACGCGCCTCAACTTCTACTCGATGTTCTTCCTGGCCCTGGGCATTTTCGCCACCGCCTACCTGCAGGCGCAGCGGCGCTTCGCGCCGCCGGCGGTCGCCCCCCTGGTGTTCAACGCGGTGACGATCGGGCTGACGGTCTGGCTGGGGCCGCGCATGGGCATCGTCGGGCTGGCCGTGGCCTGGATCGCCGGCACCGCCGCGCAGTTCCTCGTGCAGGCGCCGGCGATGGCGGCCGTCGGGTTCCGCTACGGGCTGACCGCGCGCTGGTCGCACCCGGCCGTGCGGACTGTGGCCCGGCTCGCGGTGCCGGCGATGCTCGGACTGGCGATCATCGAGATCAACGCCTACGTGGGCCGATTCTTCGCGTCGCTGCTACCCGCCTCGGCCGGGGTGAACGCGGTCGCGGTCCTGGACTACGCCTACTCGATCGCGCAGGCACCGGTCGGCATTCTCGCGATCTCGGTGGCCACGGTGCTGTTCCCGGGTATGAGCCGGCTCGCCGCCTCGGGGCAGCGCGAGGCGCTGGGCCGTACGACTGCGCTTGGGTTGCGCAGCGTGCTGTTCCTGATGCTGCCCGTCTCCGCGGGACTGGTCGTCTTCGCGCGGCCGGTCGTGCGATTGCTGTTCGAGCGCGGCCAGTTCGGACCTGCCGCCACGGAGGCGGTGGCTGCGACGCTCGCCGCCTACGCCGCGGGCCTGGTGCCCATGGCCGCCTACTACGTCGTGACGCGCGCGTACTACGCCCTGCACGACATGCGCACGCCGGTCCGCACGGGCGCCGGCATGGTCGCGCTGAACGCGGCGCTGGCCTATGGCTTCATGCAGGTCTGGGGGGCGACGGGCATCGCCCTCGCCGCCGCCGCGGTCAGCGCGACCAACGTCGGGCTGCTGTTGCTTCTCTTGCGGAGGAGGGTGGACGCGCTCGGCGCGCGCGAGCTGCTGACATCGCTCGCGCGGCTCGCCGTGGCCGCGGCGAGCGCGCTGGCCATCTGGTGGGGGATCATGCCGATCCTGACCGCCGCGCTGGAGCCGTGGCGGTTCGCGTGGGCCGCCGCCCTGGCCGTCGGCGCGGCGGCCGCGGCCGCGGCCTACCTGGGCCTCTGCCTGGTGCTGCGCGTGGAGGAGGCGCGGCTCCTCGCCGGTGCCCTGCTGAGGCGGGCTGGATAGTGCAGCCCGGCGCGCGCCCACGGGGCTGGCCCCCGCCGGCGCTGCCCGACCTGATCATGCTGGCTTTCACGGTCGCCACGCAGGCGCTGGCGCCGTTCGTACCGCTGTACGCCAGGCAGCTCGGCTTCGATGCCCGGCAGATCGGCGCGCTCCTCAGCCTCCCCGGCCTGGCCGCGATGGCGGCGAGCCTGCTGGCGGGTGTGTGGCTGGCGCGCGCCGGCGCCCGGTCGGTGCTCGTGGGCGCCTCGGTCGTCTCCGCGGCCGCGCTGCTGGCGGTCTGGGCGTTCCCCTCGGCCGTGGTGCTGGTGCTGGTCATGCCGGCCTTCTGGGCCGGGCACCCCCTCGCGGCCGTGGCCTGCCAGCTCACGGTCGTCGCCGGCGCGTCGGGCCCGGCGCGGGACCGCGCGGTGGGTATGCACGCGTTCTACTCGGCGCTGGGGGTGTCGGTCGGGCCGCTGCTCGGTGCCGCCGCGATCCGTGCCGGCGGCGGGCTCGGCGCGGTGTTCCTGGCTGCGGCGGCGGTCAGCGCCGTGGCGGCGATTGCGGCCCTGCGTGCGCCCGCGGTGGGGAGGCTGGACGTCACCCCGGGCATCTCGATGCTGCGGGGCCTGGGCAACGTGCCGCCCGCCGCCCGACTCGGCTTGGTGCTGGTGGCGCTCGGGGAGTTCTGCTGGGTCTCGTGGATGACGTTCTACCCGCTGGCCCTGCGCGCCGCCGGGCTCTCGGTCGGGGTGATCGGTGTCGTCTTCGGGTTGCACGGGCTGGCGCAGTCCGCGTTGCGGCCCGCGATGGGCTGGATTGTCGCCCGAATGGGCCGGCCACGCGCGCTGGCCGCGTCCTGGGCGCTGGGGGCCGTGGGGCTGTGGCTCGCCCTCGTCCCGGGAACGCCGCTGGCCGCCGTGACCGCGGCGGTCGTGCTGGGGGTCGGGTTTGGGCTCGTCTTCCCGATCACGATCGTCTTGGTCTCCCTCGACGCCGAGCCGCACGCGATCGGCCGGTTGCTGGCGGCGCGCTTCTTCGTCATGATGGCCGGCGGAATGGCTGGCCCGGCGGTGGTCGGCCTCGCCGCCGGGGTCAGCCTGCCGGTGGGGCTGGCGCTGCCGGCTGTGGTCGCCACGGCGGGGGGCCTCTACGTCGCGGTGCGCGCGCGGGGGAGGGGGTTTCCTTGACACTCAAAAACGGCGGGTGGTACGCTGGGTCAGGTGTTTTAGCACTCTCCGGGCAGGAGTGCCAACGGGGAGGCGGCCGTGGTCGAACTCGATCAGCGCAAGCGGGTGGTGCTGCGGGCTGTCGTCGAGGCCTATGTCCGCTCGGCCGAGCCCGTCGGCAGCGAGCACCCGGCTCTGCTGGAAGAGCTGCGCGTCAGCCCGGCGACCATTCGTGGCGTGCTCGCCGCCCTGGAGGAGATCGGCCTGCTCACCCACCCCCACACGTCCGCCGGCCGCGTGCCCACCGACCAGGGATACCGTGCCTACGTGGACATGGTGGTCGAGGGTGAGCGTCTCACCCCGGCCGAGCGCAGCGCGGTCCGGCGCCGGCTGGGCGCCGGCGGCGAGGAACCCGAGAGCCTGACGGATCAGGCGGCGCGCGTGCTCGCGTCGATCACGCAGTACGCTTCGGTGGTGGCGAGCCCGACGCTCGGTGCGCAGACCTTCGCGTCGCTCCATCTCTTGCCGCTGGGCGAGCGCCGGGCGCTGGCGGTCATCGTGACCGACGCCGGCACGCTCCAGGGTCGGGCCATCGAGCTGCCCGACGGCGTGGCCGCGGATGACCTGGAGCGGCTGTCGCACGCGGTGACGCGGCGGCTGCAGGGTTTGCGGGTGGCCGACCTGACGCGCGACCGGCTCGAGCAGGTCACCGGTGAGGTGTCGCGACACCAGCACGTGTTGGAGGCGCTGAAGGCGTGGCTGACGCGCGACCTGACGCGCGAGGGCCGCGCGCGGCTCCGCGTCGAAGGGACGCGGCACCTGCTCCGCGAGCCCGAGTTCCGCCAGCCCGAGGCCGCCACGTCGGTGCTCGAGGCGCTCGAAGAGCACACGGTGCTCGCGCAGACGCTCGCCGCGGCGCCGGAGGCGGGGGTGCTGATCTCGATCGGGTCGGAGAACCAGGCGGCGGAGCTGCGCGCGTGCAGCCTGGTCGCGGCGAGCTACCGGGTCGGTGGCCGTCCGGGCGGCGTGGTCGCGCTGGTGGGGCCCACGCGCATGCGCTACCGCCGCGCCGCCTCCGCGGTCCGCTACGTGGCCGACCGACTGAGCGAGGCCCTGGGGAATCCCGCGTGAGGCCGCCGCGCGCGGCGGGCGGTGCCGATGGCTACGCGTGATCTCTACGAGGTCCTCGGGGTGGACCGCCGGGCTACCCAGGAGGAGATCAAGCAGGCCTTCCGCCGCCTGGCCCGCGAGGCGCACCCCGACGTGCGTCGCGACGATCCGCACGCGACCGAGCGGTTCAAAGAGATCAACGAGGCCTACCAGGTCCTCAGCGACCCCGCAAAGCGCAGCCAGTACGATCGGTTCGGCCGCGTGGGCGAGGTGCCGGCGCCTGGCGGGGTCTCGCCCTTCGACGACATCTTCGAGATGTTCTTCGGCGCGCGCGGGGGCACCCGCGGCGTGGACCGCCAGGGGCCCGAGGCAGGCGCCGACTTGCGGTACGACCTCGAGGTCACGCTCGAGGACGTGGCGCGGGGGGCCGAGCGGAGGCTCAAGCTCACACGGCTGGAGACCTGCCCGACCTGCTTCGGCACCGGCGCCGAGCGCGGCTCGAGGCCCGAGACGTGTCCGACATGCGACGGGACCGGCGAGGCCCGGCATGTACAGCGAACCGTCTTCGGCGTGATGACCCAGATCGGCCCGTGCCCGCGCTGCGGCGGGACCGGCGTCTACATCGCGCGGCCGTGCGACCGTTGTCGCGGCGCCGGACGCAGCGAGGTGCCGCGCGAGGTCACCGTGGCCATTCCGCCGGGCATCGAGGACGGCGCGCACCTGCGCCTGGCCGGTGAGGGCGAGGCCGGCGTGCGCGGCGGGCCGCGCGGCGACCTCTACGTGGTGGTGCACGTCGCCGCCCACCCGGTGTTCGCACGGCGCGGCCGCGACCTGTTCGCGGACATCGAGATTCCGATGACCCGGGCGGCGCTGGGCGGAGAGATCACGGTGCCCGGGCTCGACGGACCGCAGCAGGCGGTGGTGCCGCCCGGCACGCAGCCGGGCGACGTCATCACCCTGCGCGGGCAGGGGCTGCCGGACGCGCGCGGCACGCGCGGCCACCTGCACCTGACCGCGCGCGTCGTCATCCCCCGGCGGCTCACCGCCGAGCAGCGCGCGCTGCTCGAGGCGTTCGAGGCCGGCGGCGGGGACCGCCGACCGCGGTCGGAGAAGCGAGGCGGCGGCCGCAAGCCGATCCTCCACAAGGTCAAGGACCTCCTTCAGTAGGTAGGCCGTGCGCTGGCTGGAGGTGTCGGTGACGGCGCCCGAGGACCAGGCCGAGGCCGCGGGCGCGGTGCTACTGCAGGCTGTCCCCGCCGGGCTGGTCGAGCGCCCGGCCCGGCGCGGTGCGACGACCCTCCAGGTGTACCTGCCGGCCGAGGGCGGCCGCAGGCCCCTTGGGGGCCTGCGCCGCGCGCTGCGCCGGGCCGCGCCCGCCGCGCGGGTCGCGGTGCGCGCGCGCGACGACGCCGCCTGGGCGCGCGGTTGGGTGGACCGCACGCGCCCCGTGATCGCCGGGCGCGTCGTCGTGGCGCCGTCGTGGTGGCGCGGCCGCCTGCCGGCGCGCCGCGCGACGGTGCGCATCGACCCCGGGCTCGCCTTCGGCAGCGGCGAGCACGCCACGACGCGCCTGTGCCTCGACGCCGTGGGCCGCTACGTTACCGAGGGGGACGCCGTCATCGACGTCGGCACGGGCTCCGGTGTCCTGGCGATCGCCTCGGCCCGGCTCGGCGCGCGCCGCGTCGTCGCCACCGACACCGATCCCGTCGCGGTGCGCGTCGCGCGGGCCAACGTCGCCGCCAACCGCGTGGCCCGCCGCGTGCGCGTGCGCGCGGCCGAGGGTCTCGCCGGCGTGCGTCTGCGCGCCGACCTGATCGTGGCGAACCTGACGGCGCCGGCGATCGCGGCCCTGGCGGCGGCCGCGGCGCGGCGGCTGGCGCCGCGGGGCCGGCTCGTCGTCAGCGGGTTTGGGGCTGCGGACGCCCCCGGCGTCGCACGCGCGTTGCGCGCGGGGGGCCTGCGCGTGCGCAGGATCGTGCGGCGGAGGGGCTGGTGCGCGATGCACGCGGCACGGGCGTGAGCGCGCGGCGATTCTACGTCGCCCCGCCGGGCCTCGACGGCGAGAGCGTGACGTTCGGGCCGCGTGAGTCACGGCACATCGCCACGGTGCTGCGCCTGCGGCCCGGCACACGTCTGCGCGCGTTCGACGGCCGGCAGGAGGTCGAGGTTGAGGTCGTGGCGCTCGGCGAGGCGGTCACGGCGCGGGTGGTCGGGCCGCGCCTGCCCGCGGTGCGTGAGGTCGCGGTCACGCTGCTCCAGGGGCTGCCGCGCGGTCCGAAGATGGACCTCATCGTTCGTACGGCCACCGAGGTCGGCATCACCGCGATCTGGCCCGTCCTTACCGCGCGCTCGCTGCCGCCCCCGGGCGCGGCGCGCGTCGCCCGCTGGATGCGCGTCGCCCGGGAGGCGGCCCGGCAGTGCGGCCGCACGGACCCACCCGAGGTACGCCCGGCGCGACCGCTCGCGGAGGCGCTGGCCGATCTCGGCCCGGTGGACCTCTTCGTGGTCCCCTGGGAAGAGGAGCCCCGGCCGATCGGCGCGCTCATTGCCGGCACGACGTTCCAGGCCGCGGCCGTGCTGATCGGGCCCGAGGGCGGGCTGGCCGCCGCCGATGTCGCCGCCGCGCGCGCCGCGGGCGGGCAGACCGTCTCGCTGGGGCCCCGCCTGCTGCGCACCGAGACGGCGGGCGCGGTCTGCGCCGCCATCCTCCTCTATGAGCGGCTCCTGCGGCCCCGTTCCTAGCCCGGTTGCATTTCCATGCAATTAGATGTATGATTATTCTATGGTCCGCGTGAGCGTCGTCGGGGCGTCCGGGTACGGTGGCGGCGAGCTGGTGCGCCTGCTCGCCGCGCACCCTGACTGCACGCTCGTCCACCTGACCGCGGAGACGCGCAAGGGCGAGCCCTACGGCGAGGTTTTCCCGAACCTGCGCGGCATCGTCCCCCACGCCACGGAGGAGGCCGACCCGGCGGCGATCGCCGCGGACTCGGACGTGGTGTTCTTCGCGCTGCCCAACGGCGTGCCGATGACGATGGCGCCCGCGCTGGGCCCGCGCGTGAAGATCGTCGACCTGGGAGCCGACTTCCGCTTCCGCGACCCAGCGACCTACGCGGCCTGGTACCGCGCCGAGCACGCCGCCCCGGGGCTGCTCGCCGAGGCGGTCTACGGGCAGCCCGAGCTCCACCGCGAGGCGATCCGCGCCGCGCGCATCGTCGGCAATCCGGGCTGCTATCCCACGGCGGCGCTGATCGCGGCGGCGCCGTTCGTCCGCACTGGCGTCGTTGAGCGCGACGGCATCGTGGTGGACGCGAAGTCGGGCGTCTCCGGGGCGGGCCGCGGCGTCTCCGCGGGCACGCACTTCTCCGAGGTGAACGAGAACGTCAGGCCCTACAATGTGGCCGCGCACCGCCACGCGCCTGAGATCGAGCAGGAGCTCGCCGCGCTGGCCGGGGCGCCGGTGACGGTGACCTTCGTCCCGCATCTGATCCCGATGACGCGCGGCATTCTGACCACGGTCTACATGCGGCTCGCCCACGGGCTGACCGCGGCCGAGGCCGAGGGGGTGCTCCGAGAGGCGTACGCACAGGAGCCGTTCGTGCGCGTGCTGGCCGGCGGTCTGCCGCAGACGAAGGCGACCTTCGGCTCGAACTACTGCGACGTCGCGGTGCGCGTGGACGCGCGCGCGCGTCTGCTGATCGCGATGGCGGCGATCGACAACCTGGTGAAGGGCGCCTCGGGTCAGGCGATCCAGAACATGAACCTGATGTGCGGGTTGCCCGAGCGCTGCGGGCTTGAGGGCGCGCCGCTCTATCCCTAGCGTGGAGGTGGCAGGCATGGCCGTCGCGTCGAGTCGGGTGACGCCGATCGACGGCGGGGTGACCAGTCCCCGGGGATTTCGTGCCGCGGGCATCCACTGCGGCATCAAGTCGCAAGCCCCCGACCTGGCGCTGGTGGTCGCCGATCGACCGGCCGCGGCGGCGGGCATGTTCACCCAGATCGCGACGCGCGCCGCGCCGGTGGTGCTCAACGAGGCGAAGCTGCGCGCCGCAGGTCGGGCGCAGGCCGTCGTCATCAACAGCGGTAACGCGAACGCCTGCGTGGGCGCGCGTGGGTACGACGACGCGCGCGCGATGACCGCGGCGGTGGCCGTGGCGCTGGGGATCGACGAGGCGCTCGTGCTCGGCGCCAGCACCGGGGTCATCGGCCGACCGCTCCCGGTGGACCGCATCGTCGCCGCGGTGCCGGCGCTGGTCGCGGCACTCGGGTCCGACAGCGCGGCGGCCGCGCGCGCGATCATGACCACCGACGCGTTCCCCAAGACCGCGGCGGCGCGGGTAGATGTGGGTGACGGCACCATCACGATCGGCGGCATGGCCAAAGGTGCCGGAATGATCCACCCGGACATGGCCACCATGATCGCGGTCATCGCCACCGACGCGGCGCTCGACCCGGCGGTCCTGCGGGCCGCGCTGCGCGGCGCCGTCGACCGCACGTTCAACTGCATCAGCGTGGACGGCGACACGAGCACGAGCGACAGCGTCTTCGTCCTCGCCAGCGGCGCGGCAGGCCTGGTCCCGATCGCGCCTGACGGAGAGCGTTACCAGGCGTTCCTGGCCGGACTCACCGACGTGGCGGCGCGGCTGGCGACGCTGATCGTCCGCGACGGCGAGGGTGCCACGCGGGTGGTGGAGGTGCGCGTGACCGGTGCGCGGTCTGACGCCGATGCGCGCCTGGCGGCCCGGACCATCATGACCTCGCTGTTGGTCAAGACGATGTTCCACGGCGCCGAGCTCAACTGGGGCCGGCTCGTCGCGGCGGCCGGGCGCAGCGGCGCGGCGGTGGACCCGGACCGGATCGCGGTGGCGATCGGCGAGCACTGGGTGGTGGAGGGTGGCGTGGGCCGGCCCGAGCGCTACCCGCTTGCCGAGCCCCTGCTCCGCGCGCCGGAGGTGCGCGTGACCGTCGATCTGGGCCTGGGCGAGGGGCGGTATACCGGCTGGACCAGCGACCTCGGCGAGGCGTACGTCCGGATCAACAGCGGGTACCTGACGTGAGCCCGCGCGCGGCGTCCCGAGGCCGCAGGACTCCGGTGCCGGCGCCCGCGGTCGCACGACCGGACTCGGCGACCGAGGCGCGCCTGATCGCCGCGGGGGTCCGGTACGCCGCGGCCTGGCGGGGCAAGACCGTGGTGGTGAAGTACGGGGGGAGCGTGCTCGAAGCCGGCGCCGCGGGTACCGTGGTCGAGGACCTGGTGCTGCTCAAACGCGCCGGCGTGGATCCGGTGCTCGTCCACGGCGGCGGGCCGGAGATCACCCGGATGCTCGAGCGGGTGGGCAAGGAGAGCCACTTCCTGGGCGGCCTGCGGGTCACCGACGCGGAGACGATGGAGATCGTCGAGATGGTGCTCGCGGGCCGCGCCAACAAGGCGCTGGTCACGATGATCGGCGTCGCGGGCGGGAGCGCCGTGGGCCTCTCGGGGAAGGATGCGGGGCTGCTGCAGGCCCGGCGGCTGCGCGAGCCCGCCGAGTTGGGGCTGGTGGGCGAGGTCGTCGAGGTGCGGCCGCAGATCGTGCAGACGGTGAGCGCCACCGGGCACGTGCCGGTGATCGCGTCGGTGGGCGTCGGCGAGGGCGGCGAGAGCCTCAACCTGAACGCCGACCACGCGGCGGGCGCGCTGGCCGCGGCGCTGGGCGCGAGCAAGCTGATCATCCTGACCGACGTACCGGGCGTGATGCAGGTCGCCGACGGCGCGCCGCGCCTGCTCTCGAGCCTGACGGCCGCCGAGGCGCGGCGGCTCGTCGCCGACGGCGTGGTCTCGCGCGGGATGATCCCGAAGGTCGAGGCCTGCCTGGACGCGATCGACCGCGGCGTGCCCAGCGCCCACATCATCGGTACGGACGCGCCGCACGCGCTGCTGGTGGAGCTGTTCACCGAAGAAGGCATCGGCACGATGATCACCCCGGGCTAGGGAGGGGACGCGCATGACCACCGACGACGTCATCGCCACGGCCGACCGGTACCTGATGCCCACCTACCGCCGGGCGCCCGTCGCGTTCTCCCACGGCCAGGGCGTCTGGCTCTACGACCTGGAGGGGAAGCGCTACCTGGACTTCATCGCCGGGATCGCGGTGAGCGCGCTTGGCCACGCGCATCCCGCGCTGGTCGCCGCGATCCAGCGGCAGGCCGCGCGTCTCCTGCACACCTCCAACCTGTTCCACATCGCCGAGCAGGCCGAACTGGCGCGCGTGCTCTGCGAGGCCTCAGGCTTCGATCGGGCGTTCTTCTGTAACAGCGGCGCCGAGGCCGTCGAGGCGGCCATCAAGCTGGCGCGCCGCTGGGGGCGCCGCGGCGAGCGGCCACGGTATGAGATCATCGTCGCCCAGCAGTCTTTCCACGGCCGGACGATGGGCGCGCTGTCCGCGACGATGCAGGCCAAATACCAGGACGCGTTCGCGCCGCTGGTGCCCGGGTTCGTGGCCGTGCCGTACAACGACATGGACGCCGTCCCCGGGGCGACGACCGACCGCACGGTTGCGATCATGCTGGAGCCCGTGCAGGGCGAGGGCGGGGTGGTTCCGGCGCAGGCCGACTACCTCCGCAGCGTGCGCGAGTGGTGCGACGCGCGTGACCTGCTGTTGATCTTCGACGAGGTGCAGACCGGGATCGGCCGGACCGGCCGGCTCTTCGCCTTCGAGCACTACGGCATCCGCCCCGACGTGATGACCGTGGCCAAGGGCCTGGGCGGCGGGGTGCCGATCGGCGCGGTGCTCGCGACCGAGCGGGCCATGGCCCTGGTGCCGGGTGACCACGGCAGCACGTTCGGCGGCAACCCGCTGGCCGCCGCCGCGGCCCTGGCGGTCCTGGCGACTGTGGCCGAGCAGCGCCTGTCGGAACACGCGGCGGCGATGGGTCAGCGGCTGGTGGAAGGGCTGCGGCGGCTCGTGGACCGTGGCCTCGCCCGGGGCGTGCGCGGCCTGGGGCTGCTGATCGCGCTCGAGGTGAGCGGCGAGGCCGCGGCGGTCGTGGATCAGTGCCGCGAGGCCGGCCTACTCGTGAACGCCGTCGGCCCGGCCGCGATCCGCCTGGCACCGCCGCTGGTCGTCCAGCCCGCCGAGATCGACGAGGCGGTCGCGATCCTCGAGCGTGTGCTACCATCCGTGCAGGTTCCCGCGGCGCCGGCCCGCTAGCCGCCGGGGGAGAGGAGCGAAGCCATGACCGTCCACAAGATCGCGCTCGCGTACTCCGGAGGCCTGGACACCTCCGTCGCGATTCCCTGGCTGCGGGAGACCTACGGCGCCCAGGTCGTCGCCGTCATCGTGGACATCGGCCAGGGCGAGGATCTGGCCGCGGTGCGCGACAAGGCACTGGCGAGCGGCGCGGTCGCCGCGCATGTCGTGGACGTGCGGCGGACCTTCGTGACCGACTATCTGGTCCCCATGGTGCAGGCCGGCGCGGTCTACGAGGGGCGGTACATGCTGGGCACCGCGATCGCGCGACCGCTGATCGCCAAAACCCAGGTGGAGGTCGCTCTGGCCGAGGGCGCCGACGCCCTGGCGCACGGGTGCACCGGCAAGGGCAACGACCAGGTGCGGTTCGAGCTCGCCTACCAGGCGCTGGCGCCGCAGCTGGCGGTGATCGCGCCGTGGCGCCAGTGGCACATCCGGTCGCGCGAGCAGGCGATCGAGTACGCGGAGCGCCACGGCGTGCCGGTGACGGCGACCCGGGCGCGGCCCTACAGCGTGGACCGTAACCTGTGGCACTGCAGCAGCGAGGCGGGCATCCTGGAGGACATTTGGGCCGAACCGCCGGACGACCTCTACCAGTACACCGACGACCCGCGCACCGCGCCAGACGACCCCGAGTACGTGGAGATCGAGTTCGAGGAGGGCCGGCCGGTCGCGCTCGACGGCGCGCGGCTGGACCCGCTGGCCCTGATGGAGCGGCTCAACGCCGCCGGCCGCCGCCACGGCGTCGGCCGCATCGACATGGTCGAGAACCGGCTCGTGGGGATGAAGACGCGCGGGGTCTACGAGACGCCGGGCGGCACGATCCTCCATGTGGCCCACCGCGACCTCGAGGCGATCACCGTGGAGCGCGACTGCCAGCACTACAAGCTCCAGATCGGCCCGCGCTACGCCGAGCTGGTCTACTACGGCCAGTGGTTCTCCCCGCTGCGGCAGGCGTTCGACGCGTTCGTCGCGTCCACGCAGCGCACGGTCACCGGATCGGTGCGCGTGAAGCTGTTCAAGGGCTCGGCCATGGCCGTCGGCCGGCGCTCGCCGCAGTCGCTGTACGATATGCACCTGGCGACGTTCGGCGAGGACGCGGTCTATGACCAGCGCGACGCGGGCGGCTTCATCGCGTTGTGGGGGTTGCCGACCCGCGTCTTCGCCCAGGCGAACCCGCGGTTGATCCGCTCGCTCCGTGAGCCCGTCCGCTAGACCCGCGCCCTACCGCATGTGGGGCGGCCGGTTCGGCGAGGAGCCGGACCCCGCGGTGACGCCGCTGCTCTCGGCGCTGGAGGTGGACGCGCACCTGCTGCGCTGGGACCTGCTCGGCAGCCTGGCGCACCTCACCTCCCTGGCCGAAGCAGGGGTCGTACCGGCCGAGGCGGCGCAGGCACTCGGCCGCGGCCTGCGCGAGATGCTCGCCGAGACCGACGCGGGTCGGCTTGAGGCGGCCGGCGACTACGAGGACGTGCACTCGTTCATCGAGGCGACGCTGGCTGCGAGGGTGGGCGTCCCCGCAGGCTGGCTCCACACCGGTCGTAGCCGCAACGACCAGGTCGTCACCGCCTTCCGGCTCGACCTCAAGGACCGCATCCGCCGGCTGGTGTCCGCGGTTGCCGATCTGCAGGAGGCGGTTCTGGCACAGGCCGAGCGCGCGGGCGAGCTGCTGGCGCCCGGCTACACGCACCTGCAGCGCGCGCAGCCGGTGCTCCTGGCCCACGCCTGGCTCGTGCACTGCTGGACGCTGGGGCGCGACACGGCCAGGCTGCGCGACGCCTACCGCCGGGTGGACGTCTCTCCGCTGGGCTCCGGCGCCATCGCCGGCACGGCCTTTCCCGTGGATCGGCGACGCCAGGCGAGCCTGCTCGGGTTCGCACAGATCAGCTCGAACAGCATCGACGCGACCGGCGACCGCGACTTCGTTTTCGAGGCGGTGGCCGCGGTGGTCGGCCTGCTCCTGCACCTCTCGCGCTGGGCGGAGGAGCTCCTGCTCTGGAGCAGCCAGGAGTTCGGCTTCGTCCGCCTCCCGGACGCGGTGCTCACGGGCAGCAGCCTGATGCCGCAGAAGCGCAACCCGGACCTGCTCGAACTGGTCCGCGCCCAGGCGGGCGTGGGGCTGGGCGCACTGGTCGGGTTAGGGGCCGTCCTCAAAGGCGTGCCCTACGGCTACCACCGTGACCTTCAGGAGGACAAGGCCCCGGCGGTCACCGCCTTCCAGTCAGCGGCCATGGCGGTGGCTGCCATGACCGTCGTCGCCAGGCGGCTGGAGGTGCGGGCCGACCGGCTGGCCGCAGCGCTTCGGGGCGGGTTCCTCACAGCGACCGAGGTCGCCGACTACCTGGTGCGGCGCGGCGTGGCGTTCCGCGAGGCCCACGAGCTCGCAGGCCGCGTGGTGCGCGCGGCCGAGGCTGCGGACTGCGAGCTGTGGGAGTTGCCGCTGGAGGCCTACCGCGCCGTCTCCCCGCGGTTCGAGGCCGACGTGCTCCAGGCGGTGACCCCGCGCGGCGCGGTGGACGCCCGGGACACCCCGGGCGGGACCGCGCCCGGCCGCGTCGCCGAGGCGACTGCCGAGGCGCGCGCGACCGTGACCGTGGAGCGAGCCTGGGTCGAGCAGGCGGCCGCCGCGCAGGCCGAGGCAGAACGGCGCCTGCTCGAGGCGGCGCCTGGGGCGAAGCCCGCGTGAGGGAGCGCGACCGGCGCATCCTCGAGATCATCGCCCGCCGGCCGGTCACCACCCAGGCGGAGCTGGTGGCGGCGCTGCGCGCCGCCGGAATCGCCGTCACCCAGGCCACCGTGTCGCGCGACATCCGCCGCCTGGGCCTGGTTAAGGTGCCCGCTGGTACCGGTCCCGCCCGCTACCAGGCGCCCCCGGCCTCGGTGCGACCCCCAGCCGCCGAGCTGGACGCGCGGCTGCGGCGCGCCTTTGGCGACTACGTGGCCGCCATCGAGGAGGGCAGCGGGCTCATCCTCGTCAAGACCAGCACGGGTAGCGCCGGCACCGTGGCCGAGGCGATCGATGAGGCCGACTGGCCTGATGTCGCCGGGACCGTGGCCGGGGACAACACCATCATCGTCGTGCCGCGCCGCGCCGGCGTGCGCCGCCAGGTGCTGCGGCGACTGCGGGGGTACCTGGTCTGAGGCGGCCTGGAGGAGGCCTTCGGGCTGCGCCGAAGGCCTAGTGTCCGGGAGGTCCGCTTGGCCGAGCCTGCGACGCGCGAAGCGACCATCGTGCTCCCGTCCGGCCCGGACGCCGTCGGCGTCCTGGGGCAGCACGACGCCCTCCTCCGGCTGGTGGAGGCCGAGCTGGGCGCCCAGCTCACCGTACGGGGCGAGACCCTGGTGATCCGCGGCACGCCTGTCCAGGTCCGGGCAGCGGTCAGGGTCTTCGACCGTTTGCTCGCGGAGGCCGCCGGCGGCCGGATGCCCGATCCGGCCGAGGTACGCCGGGTGCTGCGCGCGCGGGACGGCGAGCCAGAGGAACCCGCGCCCGGCGGTGACGTCATCCTGGTCACCGCGGCCGGCAAGCCCGTCAGTCCGCGCACAGCTGGCCAGCGCGCCTACGTGACCGCGATCGGGGGCCACGATCTGACCTTTGCCATCGGCCCGGCCGGCACGGGCAAGACCTACCTGGCGGTGGCCATGGCAGCGGTGGCGCTGCGGGCGCGAGCGGTCCAGCGCCTGGTGCTCACGCGACCGGCGGTCGAGGCCGGCGAGAAGCTCGGCTTCCTCCCGGGCGACATCGCGGCCAAGGTCGACCCCTACCTGCGCCCCCTGTACGACGCGCTCTACGAGATGCTCGGTCCGGAGCGTGTCGCGCGCCTGATGGAGCGTGGCGTCATCGAGGTGGTACCGCTCGCGTTCATGCGGGGCCGCACGCTGAACGACGCCTTCATCATCCTGGACGAGGCCCAGAACACGACGCGCGAGCAGATGAAGATGTTCCTGACCCGGATGGGGTTCGGGTCGAAGGCCGTGGTCACCGGGGACGTCACGCAGATCGACCTGCCGCGGGACCGGACGTCGGGCCTGGTGGAGGCGCGCGAGGTCTTCCGGGGTCTCGGGGGGATCGCGTTCGTTGCCCTCACAGAAAGCGACGTGGTCCGTCACGAGCTCGTCCAGACCATCGTCCGGGCCTACGAGCGGTTCGAAGCCGGCCGCGACGACAGCCAGGGGGGCTCGCCGTGAGATCACGGCGGGCCAGGTGGCTGGCCGGGTGGACCGTGGGGCGCCCGGTGTGGGCCCGACGGCTCCTGGTCGGCGTCGTGACCCTGGCCGCGCTGGTCGCCATCATCGGCGCCGACTACCTGCCGCCGGGCCTGACCATTCAGGCTGGCCAGCCCAGCCCGCGCGACATCGAGTCGCCCCGCACGGTGGAGTTCGTGGACCTGGTCCGCACCGAAGCGCTCCGCCAGGACGCGATGCGGGCCGTGGCACCGGTGGTGCGGCACGCCCCGGGGCAGGTGGAGGTGGCGCGGGCCGCGGTTGAGGCCGCGTTCGACGCTATCGAGGCCGCGCGTGCCTCGGCGGCCTCCGGCCCCGAGCGCCGGCGGGCGATCCGCGACGGGGTCGGGCCACCGCTGTCGGACGCGGCGCTGAGCGCTGCGGCGTCCGCATCGCCGCAGGCCCTGGCGGCCGCGCGCCGTGCGGCGCTGGAGGCGCTGGCGCAGACGATGGCGGACGGCGTGGCCCAGGACGGGGTGGCGCTGGCACGCGATCGGGCCCGCGCCGCGGTCCGTGCCGCGGGCCTGGCCCCGGGGCTGACGGCGTTGGCCGCGGACGTGGCGGCGGGGTCCGTGCGGCCCACCATGGAGGTCGACGCTGCGCGGACCGCCGAGCTGCGCGCGGCGGCCGCGAACATGGTGATGCCCGTTCGCACGCGCATCCAGCGCGGGGAGAGCATCCTGCGCAAGGGCGATGTGGTCTCGCCGGCACACCTCCAGATCCTGGCCGTCGTCGGCATCTACCCGCCGCGGGTCGCCTGGGTCGGGCTCGGCGGACTCGTGTTGCTGGTCGGGCTCCTGCTCGCGCTGACCGGGGCCTACCTGTGGCAGTTCCAGCGCGAGATCTGGGCGCACGACCGGCAGGTGCTCCTGTGGAGCCTCATCGTCGTGGGTACGGTGGGCCTCGCGCAGGTGCTCGGGGCGCCGCGGTTCTCCAACTTCCTGGCGCCGACTGCGGCGGGCTCCATGCTGCTGGCGATCCTGCTGCGCCCGCGGCTCGCGCTGTTCTCGACCGCGGTGCTCGCGGTGCTCGTGGGGCTGACCGCCGGCAGAGAGCTCGCGCCGGTCCTGGTAGCGTTCGCCGGCGGGCTGGTCGGTGTCTTCGCCACGCGGCAGATCCAGCGACGCGCGGACTTCGGCGCAGCCGGGTTCCGGGTGGGCGCGGCCAACGTGCTCGCGGTGGTCGGCGCCGGCATGGTGGACGGGGTGACCGAGGTCCGGGAGCTGGCGACCCACGCCGCCTATGCGCTGGGCAACGGTGTCCTCTCGGCGGTGATCACCATCGGCGTGTTGCCGTTTCTCGAAACGCTCTTCGGGCTGCTGACCCCGATCAAACTGCTCGAGCTCGCCAACCCGGCGCACCCGCTCCTGCGGCGTCTACAACTGGAGGCACCTGGGACGTATCACCATAGCATCATGGTCGGTAACCTGGCCGAGGCCGCCGCCGAAGCGGTAGGCGCCGACGCCCTGCTGGTGCGGGTGGGCACCTACTACCACGACATCGGCAAGCTGCGGCGGCCGGCGTTCTTCGTCGAGAACCAGATGGGGATGGAGAATCCACACGAGCGCATGGCGCCGAGCCTCTCGGCGCTCACGGTGAGTGCGCACGTGCGCGACGGGCTGGAACTCGCGCGCGAGTACGGACTGCCCCGGGCGGTCGCGGACTTCATCCCCCAGCACCACGGGACGTCGATGCTCTCGTACTTCTACCACCAGGCGCTGGAGCAGGGCGACCCGCCTGACGAGGCCGCGTTTCGCTACGACGGGCCGAGGCCGCAGACGCCCGAGACCGCGATCGTGATGCTCGCCGATGCCGTGGAGGCCGCGGTGCGCAGCCTCACCCGGCCCACGCCCGACCGGATCGATGAGGTGGTGCGGCGCCTGATCCGCGAGCGGCTCGAGGACGGGCAGCTCGACGAGTGCGCGCTCACGTTCCGCGACCTGGACCGGATCGCCCAGGCGTTCGTCCGCATCCTGGCGGGCATGCTGCACCCCCGCCTCGAGTACCCCGACCTGGAGGGGGAGCTCAGCCGGCGCCGACGGGAGCCGGCGACGCGGGCGCGCTAGACCGTGCGGGTCCACGTCGTCACGCGGCGGGCCCGACACGGGCTGCCGCACCGGTGGGTGG
Organism: Armatimonadota bacterium; assembly: GCA_031081715.1. GTDB lineage: Bacteria > Sysuimicrobiota > Sysuimicrobiia > Sysuimicrobiales > Humicultoraceae > Fervidifonticultor_A > Fervidifonticultor_A tertius. The sequence goes on from JAVHMA010000018.1 coordinate 27,526, forward strand.
CGCGCGTGGCCCGCGTGGCGCTGCGGGCGGCGGGGTTCGGCCGCGCCGCGGAACTCGAGGTGGCCCTGGTCGACGACGTGACGATCGCAACCGCCAACCGGCGGTTCCTCGGGCACCGCGGTCCCACGGACGTGCTCACGTTTCCGGCCGGCGGCGCGCGGGCCGGGGGGCTGCTCGGGGAGGTGGTGGTCTCGGTGGACCGGGCGCGGGCGCAGGCGCGCGAGGCGGGCTGGCGGCTGCGCGACGAGGTGGCGTTGCTCGTGGTCCACGGCGTGCTCCACCTGGCCGGCTACGACGATCGGACGCGGGCCGGGGCCCGGCGGATGCGAGTGGCGCAGGCGCGCATCCTCGAGCACCTCCGGCGCGGTGCGGAGACCTGACCGGATGCGGCACTCACTGTGGCAGAGCTTTCGGTTCGCCGGCCGCGGGCTGCGGGTAGCGCTGGCATCGCAGCGCACGATGCGCGTCCACGTCGCGCTGGCCGTCGCCGTGGTGGCCGCGACGACCTGGCTCGACCTGCCGGCATCCGGCGCGGCGATGCTCGTGCTGGCCGTCGGCGCGGTGTTAGCCGCGGAGCTGATGAACACGGCGGTGGAGTGTGCCGTGGACCTCCGGGTCGGCCGGCGCGACGACGCGCTGGCCGGGCGCGCCAAGGACCTGGCCGCCGCGGCCGTCCTGGTGACCGCGGCCGCCGCGGCGGCCGTCGGCCTGCTGGTGCTCGGCCCGCCGCTGCTCGTGCGCCTGGGTGTCGGTGTGGACGCCCTGGCAATGGCGCGCGCGGGGACGCTGGCCGCGGTGCTCGCGCTCGCGCTGCTCGCCCTGTACCGTCCGCGCGGCGGGTCCTCGCGTGGGCCGCGAGGACACCTGCCGTGAGCCACGACGCGCTCCGGGGTGTGGGGCCGGTACCCGGGACCGAGGCGCGCGCGGCGCCCGAGGTCGAGCAGCTGCTGCGTCAGGTCGAGCCGGAGTACAGCTACCGCACGCTGAGAGGGACCTGGGCCGCGGCGTTCTCCCTCATCGCGGTCGCGATGGCGCTGTTCCACATCTACACCGCGCGCTTCGGCACGCTGGAGGCGCTCCGCCAGCGGTCGGTGCACCTGGCGTTTGCGCTCGTGCTCGTCTTCCTTCTCTACCCGTTCCGGCGGCGCCACGCCGCCGGCGGCCGCATCGGCCTGCCCGACCTCGCCATGGTGGCCGCCGCGCTGGCCCCGTTGGTCTACCTGTTCGCCAATCAGGCCGAGCTTACGCTCCGGGCGGGCAGCCTCTCGCGGCTGGATTTCGCGATGGGCGTCCTCGGTGTGCTGGTGGTGCTGGAGGCCGGGCGCCGGATGATGGCCATCGTGCCCCTGATCGCGGCCCTGGCGCTCGTCTACCCGTTCCTCGGCCCGTACCTGCCCGGCCCGCTGGCCGTGGCCCGCATCTCGCCGGAGCGCGTGATCGAGCAGATGTTCTACACGACCGAGGGCGTCTTCGGGATCCCCATCGGCGTCTCGGCCACCTTCGTCTTCCTGTTCGTGTTGCTTGGCGCGTTCCTGGAGAAGACCGGGCTGGGCCAGTTGTTCGTGGACGTCGCGCTGGCGCTGGCCGGGTGGATGACCGGTGGCCCGGCTAAGGTGTCCGTGCTCTCCAGCGCATTCATCGGGACGGTCTCAGGTAGCTCGGTGGCGAACGTGGTGGCCGACGGCGTGTTCAACATCCCGCTGATGAAGCGGTTGGGCTACGGCGCGCGCTTCGCCGCCGGGGTGGAGGCCGCGACGTCGGTCGGCGGCCAGATCGTCCCCCCGGTGATGGGCGCGGCCGCGTTCGTGATGGCGGAGTTCCTGGGCGTCCCCTACCTGACGATCGCGAAGGCGGCCGCCATCCCGGCGGCGCTGTTCTACCTCTCGCTGGGGTTCATCATCCATTTTGAGGCGAAGCGTCTGGGGCTGGTCGGCCTGCCGCGCGCGGAGCTCCCCAGTCTCTGGCGGGTGCTGGCGCGCCGGGCCTATCTCGTGGTGCCGCTCGTGGTCCTGGTCGGCTTCCTGCTTCACGGGGCGAGCCCGATGCGGGCGGCGTACTGGGGCATCATGGTCGCGGCGGGCGTGCACCTGGTCACCTGCGTGCTGGAGCGCCGGCCCCTCGCCTGGCCGCGCGAGATCTGGGACATCCTGATCCACGGGTCGCGCCTGGCGCTCCCGGTGGCCGTGGCGACCGCGGTCGTGGGCATCTTCATTGGGATCGTGACGCTCTCGGGCCTGGGCCTGGCGTTCGTGAGCCTCACGGTCACGCTCGGCCAGAACAACCTGTTCCTGACGCTGGTGTGGGTTATGGTCGCCTGCACGATCGTCGGGTCGGGCATCCCGACGACCGCGACCTACATCATCCTGGCCGCGATCGCCGCGCCGGCCCTCATGCAGATGGGGGTGCCGGCGCTCGCCGCGCACATGTTCATCTTTTACTTCGGGGTGATCGCGGATGTGACGCCGCCGGACGCCCTGGCGGCTTACGCGGCGGCGGGCATCGCGAAGACCGACCCGTTTCGGACCGGACTCACGGCTACACGCCTGGCGCTGGCCGGGATCCTGGTACCGTACATGTTCGTCTACTCACCGACGATCCTGCTCCAGGGCGGCGAGACCGCGGATATCGTGCTGACCGTGGTCACGGCGAGCGTCGGGGTCGTCGCGCTCGCGGGCGCGGTGGCCGGGTACTTACTCACCACAGCCACCTGGCCGGAACGCGCGCTGCTCGGGGTGACCGCGGTGGCGCTGATCTTTCACGACCTCCGCGCGGATGCGGTCGGGCTCGTGCTGCTGTCGGCCGTGGCCGCCGCCCAGACCCTTCGCCGCCGGCGCAGCCGGCCGCGTCCGGTGTCCGAGGGGGCCGGCACACGCTGACGCGGAGCGGGGCGCGCCCGCTGGAGCACCGCTCGGGTGCCACGCGGCGCCGGCTCCTGTGGGCGGGCCTGGTCGCGGCGGCCGCCGCCGGGGCCGTGGGACTGCTCGAGCGGCCGACGGCCCTCGAGGTGCGCATCGTGGCAGCGGAGGGCCGGCGGGTCGTGCGCGCCGGTCTGGTGCCGCCTGGCGGGCGCCTGGAGCTGCGCTACCGGCACTCCGTGGAGCGCACGCCAGTGGTCGAGGTCTTCCGGGCCGAGCCCGACGGCCTGTGGTTCGTCGAGATGCGGTTCCTCTCGCAGGGCGCGGGTCTGCCCACGGAAGGGTACGTCCGCGAGGGCGGCCTCTTCGTGCTGCGGAGGCCGCGCCGCATCGGCGAGGTGCCGCTGCTCGTCTCGGCGGAGGGGGGCCACCGGCTCCGTGTGGGTCAGGACGAAGTCGATCTCGTCGCGGCGTTCGGGGAGGGAGCGGCCGTGCGCCTCGTGTCGGCGCCGGCCGGGTGGCGCCTGCGGCGCCCGCGTCCGGCCCGATAGACCTGTGCTATACTCATAGCGACTCCGCGGGGCCGCCTGGGCCCAAAAGGCAGGCACGACGCTCCTTGGACACCTCAAGTTATGTCGTGGAACTGGTGGTCCTGGGCCTGCTGCTGCTCCTCTCAGGGTTCTTCTCCGGGGCCGAGACCACGCTGTTCTCCGCCAACCGTCTGAGGCTGCGCACGCTCAAGGAAGACGGGAACCGGAGCGCGCGTGTGGCGCTCGAGCTGCTCGAGCAACCGGCGCGGCTGCTCTCCACGATTCTCATCGGCAACAACCTGGTGAACACGGCGGCGGCGGTGGTCGCGACCGCGACGCTTGTGCGCGTACTCGGTCCGGAGCGCGGGTCGGTCTATGCTTTTCTGGTCGTAACGCTGCTCCTGCTGTTGTTCGGTGAGATCACTCCCAAGACGTTCGCCGCGCACCACGCGGACCGCCTTGTGCTCGTGCTCGCCCGGCCGATCCGGTGGATCGCGTTAGCGCTCTCGCCGCTGAGCCGGCTGCTGTCGATCGTGGTGAACCTCTTCGCCCGTCCGCTGGGAGGCCGCGTCCGGCCGGATGCGCCACTGGTCACGGAGGAGGAGATCCAAACGCTCGTGCGCATGGGCGAGGAGCAGGGGGTCCTCGAGCAGGAAGAGCGCGAGATGATCCACTCGATCTTCGAGTTCGGCGATACCGTGGTGCGCGAGGTCATGGTACCGCGCGTGGACATCGTGGCGGTCGAGGCCGGCGCGCCGGTGGAGGCCGTGCTCCAGATCGTGCGGGAGCATGGGCACTCGCGCATCCCGGTCTACACGGAGGACATCGACCACATCGTGGGCACCATTCACGTCAAGGACCTGCTGTCGGCGTTCCGCGACGGGCGCCTGGGGGGCGTCGCCCGGACGTTCGCGCGCCCGGCCTACTTTGTGCCGGACACGAAGCGCCTGGACGAGCTCTTCCGTGAGATGCGGCGCAAGAAGGTGCACATGGCGATCGCGGTCGACGAGTACGGCGGCACGGCCGGGCTGGTCACCATCGAGGACCTGCTCGAGGAGATCGTGGGGCCGATCCAGGATGAGTACGACGTCGAAGAGCCGCCCATCAAGGTGCTCAACGAGCGCACGGCGCTGGTCGACGGCGCGCTCCATCTGGAGGACGTCAACGCCGCGCTTGGGATCAACCTGCCCGTGGGCGAGGTGGACACCGTGGGCGGGTTCGTCACCAGCCGGCTGGGGCACGTCCCGACGCAGGGCGAGGCCGTCGAGTTCGACGGCGTGGAGCTGACCGTGGAGCGCGTGGACGGCAATCGCATCCTCCAGGTCAAGGTCACGAAGGTGGAGCCCGCCCCCGTCTTCGACGACTGATGCGCCAGCGGTTGCGGAACTACCTCATCGCCGGGTTCTTGGTCATCCTGCCCGTCGGCGTCACGGTCTTCGTCCTGATTGCCCTGTTCCGCTTCCTCGACAGCCTGCTGGGCCCGGTCTTCCGTTTCTTCGGCGTCGAGGTCCCGGGCCTGGGGTTGCTCTCCGGCATCGCGCTCATCCTGATCGTCGGGGCACTCGCCAGCAACGTGATCGGGCGCCGCGTGGTCGGCGCCTTCGACCAGGTGATGCTGCGCATCCCCTTCGCCCGGACCATCTACGGGGCGGTGAAACAGTTCAGCGATACGGTGTTCATGCAGAACCGGGCGGCGTTCCGCGAGGCCGTGCTCGTGGAGTGGCCGCGCCAGGGGCTCTACAGCGTCGGGTTCGTCACCGGCGAGACGCGCGGCGAGGCGCAGGTCAAGACGACCGAGCGCGTGGTCAACGTGTTCATCGTCACCACCCCGAACCCGACGACCGGGTTCCTCTGCCTGGTGCCCGAGAGCCAGGTCGTCCGGTTGGAGATGAGCGTCGAGGACGCGCTTAAGCTGGTGGTGTCCGCGGGGATCGTGGTGCCGCCGTACCGGGGCGAGGCATCCGGCGGCGCCCGGGTCCCGGGCGCGTGAGGGATCGGCGGCGTACCGCCGCGGGGGCCCCGACCGTCGCCCAGCGGGGCGCGCTCGTCCGGGCGGCGCGCGCGGCCCGGTCGGCCGCGTACGCGCCCTACTCCGGGTTCGCGGTGGGAGCCGCGGTGCTGACCGCTTCGGGCGCCGTGGTGGCGGGGTGCAACGTGGAGAACGCGTCGTACGGCCTCTCGGTGTGCGCCGAGCGGGTCGCGGTGCAGCGCGCGGTCGCCGAGGGCCACCGCGCGCTGGTCGCCGTGGCCGTGGCGAGCGGGCCTGCGGCCGCCCCGCCCTGCGGCGCGTGCCGGCAGGTACTGCTGGAGTTCGGGGTGCGGACCGTGCTGGTGGACCGGCCGGGTCGCGCGCCCCGCGTGCTCGCGCTGCGCACGCTGCTCGGGCAGCCTTTTGAACCTGCGGCGCTGCAACGGCGGCTTCCTTGACGCTCCCGACCCCCGGGAGTATAGTGGTCGCGAGTTGCACGCCACCATGACGCGACGCGCAGGGTCGGGGACGTGTATGTTGCGCGACGGCTCATCACAGCGCTCCATCGGCGCCGCGCCCGCCCGGCCGGGCGGCCCGCGCGCGGGCCTCGTCCCGGCCGTGCCTGCGTCGTCGCGCCGCCTGCTGCCCGCGGCCTGACCCTTCGTGCGTCCCGCCGGCGCGAGCGCGCCGGCGCGCCCCATTACGTTGGAGTCCCGCGTGGACGCTGAGGCGCTCGCCCGCGCGGTCCGCGACCGCCTGGACGGCCGCGACCTGCCCGGCATGGCGCAGCTCCTCCGGCCGCAGCGTCCCGCCGAACTGGTCGACCTGATCCGTCACCTCGATCCACCGGACGCGGCCGCTGTCCTGGTCGTATTGCCCGACGCCGATGCCGCCGAGGTGCTCGCCGGGCTCTCCGCGGAGGAGCAGGGGCTGATCGCGGCATCGCTGGCCGACGAGCGTCTGGCGGCGCTGCTGGGCGAGATGGCCAGCGACGAGGCCACGGACCTGCTGGGCGAGCTGCCCGAGGAGCGCGCGAGGCGGCTGCTCGCGTTGCTGCCGCCCCCCGAGGCGACCGCGGTCTCGCGGCTACTGGCCTACCCCGAGCGGTCGGCCGGCGGGCTGATGTCGGCGGAGTGGCTCGCGGTCTCGCCCGAGGCGACCGCCGCGGAGACGATCGACGCGCTGCGCCAGCGGGGGCGCGAGATCGACCTGGTCTACTATGTCTACGTGGTCGAGGCCGACCGCCTGGTCGGCGTGGTCACGCTGCGTGACTTGATCGTCTCGCCGCCGACGCGCCGTATCCGCGAGTTCATGCGGACGCGGCTTGTGACCGCGGGTCCGCTGGACGACCAGGAGACCGTCGCGGCGCTCGCCCGGAAGTACGCGCTGCTGGCGGTTCCGGTGGTGGACGGCTCGGGCCGGCTGCTGGGTATCGTGACCGCCGACGACCTGGTAAAGGTCGTGAAGTCCGAGGCCACCGAGGACGTGCTGCGGTTCTCCGGCGCGGTAGCTGGCACCGAGACGCGGGCGCGGCCGTTTCCCTGGGGCGTGGTCGGACGTCGGGTGGCCTTCCTGGTCCTGAACCTGCACCTCAACATTGTCGCGGCGCTGCTCATCAGCCGCTTCGAGGCCACGCTGCGCGCCGCGGTCGCCCTGGCGTTCTTCGTCCCGGCGCTGGTCGCCACGGCCGGCAACGTGGGCACCCAGTCCCTGGCGCTCACCGTCCGCGGGCTGGCGACCCGCCGGTTCGACGGCGGGTCCTGGGGCCCGGCGCTGCGGGAGACCTACACCGGCGCCCTGGTGGGTGCGGTCTGCGGGCTGGCGGTGGGCGCGTTCGCGGCGGTCTGGCAGCGGGACCTGGGGCTCGGTTTCGTGGTGGGCGCCGCGATGTGGATCGCGCTGATCGTGGCGGCGCCGATCGGGATGCTCATCCCGATCGGCATGGAGCGCCTGGGCGTGGACCCGGCCATTGCATCGGGCCCGCTGACGACCACCGTAACCGACAACACGACGCTGCTGGTCTACCTGCTCATGGCCAGCGCGTTCATCCACACACTGGCCCGATGAGCCAGTCGTTGACCGCCGAGGTCCTGCGCGGGCTCACGGCTCGCGGCGACCGTCTCGAGCTCCGCCGCCTGCTCGCCACCCACCACCCCGCCGACGTGGCGGAGGCGCTGGGCGCGCTGGACGACACCGTCGCCGCGCGCGTGCTCGCGGCGATGCCCGGCGAGGGCGCCCCGGTCCTGGAGTATCTACCGCCCGAGCGCCAGGAGCGGCTGCTCGCGCTGATGAGTCCGGAGCAGGCCGCCGACGTCCTGGAAGAGATGTCGTCGGACGAGGCCGCGGACCTCCTCGGCGACCTGCCCGCGGAGGACGCGCGCCGCCTGCTCGCGACCATGGCGCGCGACGAGGCCGCCGACGTCCGCGAGCTGCTGGCCTACCGCCCGGATACCGCCGGCGGCCTGATGGCCACCGAGGTGGTGGCGATCCGCGAGACCGCGACCGTGGCCGAGGCGCTCGCCGACCTGCGGGCGCAGGCCCCGGACGCGGAGACGATCTACTACGTCTACGTGGTGGACGCGGCGCGCCGCCTGGTCGGCGTCGTCTCCCTGCGCGATGTGATCCTCGCGGAGGAGGGCGCGCGCGTCTCGACGATCATGCGCACCGACGTCGTAAGTGCCCAGGTGCACGACGACCGCGAGGCCGTCGCCCGCCTCTTCGAGCGGCACCGGCTGCTCGCGCTGCCGGTGGTGGACCCGGGGAGCCGGTTGGTGGGGGTCGTCACGGTGGACGACGTGCTCGAGGCCGTGACCGACGAGGCCTCGGAAGACGTCTACCGTCTCGCGGGACTGGTGGAGGAGGTCGAATCGCTCGACGCGCCGGCCCGGCGGGCGGCGAAGCGGCTGCCCTGGCTGCTCGCGCTCATGGTGGTCGAGGCTGCGGCCGCGCGCGTCATCGAGGGATTCGAGGCGGTTCTCCACGCGGTCGTGGCCCTGGCGTTTTTCATTCCGATGCTCAACGACCAGGCGGGCAACATGGGCGTGCAGTCCGCCGCCATCGCGGTGCGGGCGATCGCCACCGGCGAGGTGGACCGGCGGTCGTACCGGCGCTTCGTGCTGCGCGAGGTTGCCGTGGGCTTCCTCGCCGGGCTCGCCAGCGGCGCCGCGGCGTGCGCCATCGGATTCCTCTGGCAGCGCGACCTGATGCTGGGCGCGACGCTGGGCCTCACCCTGGCCGTGGTCATGCTGATCGCGTCGCTGGCGGGGTCGGTGGTCCCCGTGGTCATGACGGCGCTGCGGCGCGACCCGGCGGTCGCCGCCGGGCCGTTCATCACCTCGGCCATGGACCTGGTGACCGTGGTCGTCTACTTCACGGTGGCGTCCGTGTTGCTGCGCCCCCTGATCGTCAGGTAGCCGGCGGCGTGGGCCTGTACAAGATCGAAGGGGTCGTGCTACGGCGCCGCAACCTGGGCGAGGCGGACCGGCTGGTCACGGTGCTCTCGCGCGACCGCGGCAAGCTCACGCTGGTCGCCCGCGGCGCGCGGCGGCCGCGCAGCCGGCTCGGCGGCCGGCTGGAGCCGTGCACGCGGTTCCGCGCCCTGGTCGTCGAGGGGCGCAGCCTCGATCTCGTCTCCCAGGTCGAGGTGCTGGATGCGCGCGCGACGCTGCGCGATGACCTGGAGCGCATGGCGGCGGCGACGATCTTGCTCGAGCTGACCGACCGTGCCCTGGCCGACCGACAACCGCACCCGGACGTCTACCAGCTCCTGGAGGCGGCGCTCGACCTGATCGGCCGCGGCGGGGCCCACCTTGCGTGGATGTGGTACGCGGCGCGGCTGCTGGGGGCGACGGGCCACCGGCCGTCGATCGTGCGGTGCGTCGCGTGCGGCCAGCGGTCCTCCGGCGCGGTCGCCTGGAGCGTGCCCCTCGGTGGTGCGCTCCACGAGCGCTGTCGCGCGCGGGACCCGCGGGCGGTGGCGCTGCCGGGCGGGGCCATGGCGCTCCTGGCGTTCCTGCTGGACGCTTCTCCCGCTGCCGTGCGCCGGCTGACCCCGCCGGTGCGCGACCTGACCGCCGCGGGCGAGGCGCTCCTGGCCTACGCGGAAGCCCGGTGGGAGGCGCGGCTGCGCGCGCCGGCGGTGGCCGCGCGCCTGGCGGGCGGCGCTTTGGCCGTGGTCCGGGCGGCGCAGGACTGAGGCGGCGCGGGCTGTGGTATAGTGCATGAAGAGAGGGGGTGCGGCGGTCATGGAGATCGATCTCGATCGCGCGCGGCGCGCGCTGCTGGAGCTCGGGGCGGCGCTGTCGGAGGCGCGCGGGGTCGTGCGGCCGGGACCGGGCTCGACGGTCCGCATCAAGACCGAGACCGAGGTGATCGAGTTGCCGGTCTGGTGGGCCGTCGCTGGTCTGGTGGCGTTCACCGCGGCGGCGCTGATCTCCACGATGCCCACGCCCTCGGTCCGCCGTCGCGTTCGGGAGGAAGAGCCGCTCGGTATCGGTTAGGTCCCGCGGCACGCCGGGCAATCACCGGCGTTGACCGGCTCCCCCGCGGTCAGTAGACTATCCAGAGGACTGTCATCGCCACGGCGATGCGGGAGAGGACTACCCGCGGCAACCGCCGGAGAGAGCCCGCGCAGGGTGGAAGCGGGTGCGGACCGCGGGGAACGGCGCTCCCAAGCCGCGGGCGGCTGCGGCCGTCCCGCCGGGATCCGCCCGAGATCGCGGGCCGAGTGCCTGCGGCCTCCTGCCGCGGGAATCAGGGTGGAACCGCGGAGTTGCCGTCCCTGAGACGGCGCTCCGCGTTTTCTGTGTCCGGCGATGCCGAAGGATCCGATGACCTTTCAGGAGATGATCCTGGCGCTGCACCGATACTGGTCGGCGCGCGGGTGCGTGCTGGAGGAACCCTTCGACGTGGAGGTGGGCGCCGGCACCCTGCATCCGGCGACCTTCCTGCGCGCGCTGGGGCCAGAGCCGTGGCGGGTGGCCTACGTGCAGCCGAGCCGGCGGCCGGCCGACGGCCGCTACGGCGAGAACCCGAGCCGCTTCTTCAAGCACTATCAGTATCAGGTCATCCTCAAGCCCGCGCCTGACGACGTCCAGGACCTCTACCTGCACAGCCTGGAGCGCCTGGGGCTGGTGCTCCGGCACCACGACATCCGCTTCCTCGAAGACGACTGGGAGGCCCCCACCCTGGGCGCGTGGGGTGTGGGCTGGCAGGTGTTCCTGGACGGGACCGAGATCACCCAGTTCACCTACTTCCAGCAGATGGGCGGGCTCGACCTGGACCTGATCTCGGTGGAGCTGACCTACGGGCTGGAGCGCCTGGCCATGTTCCTTCAGCGCAAGGCCCGGGCGTTCGACATCGCCTGGACGCACGGCGTCACCTATGGCGAGCTCCGGCGCGACGACGAACGGCAACAGTCCGCCTACGGCTTCGAGCACGGCGACCCGGACCGGCTGCGGCTGCTGTTCGACACCTACGAGGCCGAGGCCCGGCGCCTGCTTGAGATCCCGCTCGTGCTGCCGGCCTACGAGGCCGTGCTGAAGTGCTCGCACCTGTTCAACCTGCTGGACGCGCGCGGCGCGGTCGGCGTCACGCAGCGCGTCGAGCTGATGGGCCGCACGCGCGCGCTCGCGCGCGCGTGCGCGGCGGAGTACCTGCGCGGCCGCCGCGAGGCGGATGCGCGCGCCGGGGTCGCGCATGCCTAGGGCAGGCGCGCGTCTCCTCCTGGAGATCGGCTGCGAGGAGTTGCCGCCGGCCTCGGTGGCGCCTGCCCTGGCGCAGCTCGCCCGCGACGCCGCGGCGGCGCTGCGCGCGGCGCGTCTGGAAGGCGGCGAGCCGCAGACGACCGGCACGGTCCGCCGGCTGGTCCTCATGGTGAACGGCCTGCCGTTGCGGCAGGCCGACCGCGTGAGCGTGGTGCGCGGGCCCGCGGCGCGCGTGGCCTTCGACCCCTCCGGGGCACCGAGCGCGGCGGCGCTCGGGTTCGCGCGCGCGCAGGGCGTGGCGGTGGACGCGCTGCAGGTGCGCGAGATCGACGGCGGCCGTTACGTGGTGGCCGAGGTGCGCGAGCGTGGGCGTCCGGCATCGCAGGTGCTGGCCGAGGTGCTGCCGCGCGTGGTCGCCGGCCTGGCGTTCCCCAAGACGATGCGCTGGCAGGCCGACGGGTTCCGCTTCGGTCGACCGATCCGCTGGGTCGTGGCGATGTTGGACAGGCGTGTCCTCCCCCTGGCCATCGCCGGCGTGCGGGCGGGCCGGGCGACCCGCGGCCACCGGTTCCTTCGGCCCGCGGCGGTGACGCTGTCCGACGCCTCCGGGTACGCCGCGGCGGTACGGCGCGGCCACGTGGTCCTCGACCCCGAGGCGCGCAGGGCGCGCATCGCCACGGCCGCGACGGCACTGGCGCGTCGCCTGCGCGGTGTGCCGGTGATCGATGCGGACCTGCTCGAGGAACTGGTGTGGTCCACCGAGCACCCCACGCCACTGCTCGGGGCGTTCGACCGCGCGCTCGCCGAGGCGCTACCCCGCGAGGTCGTGCTGGTCACCCTGCAGCACCACCAGAAGTCGTTCGGGATCACCGACGCCAGCGGCCGTGTGCTGCCCGGGTTCATCGCGGTCCGGGATGGTGGGACGGCACACCTCGACACGGTGCGGACCGGCCACGAGTGGGTCGTGCGCGCGCGTCTGGAGGACGCCCGGTTCTTCCTCGACGATGACCGCCGGCGCGGGTTCGAAGCGCGCGCGGGGGAGCTCGCGCGGTTGGCCCATGCCGCGGGTCTGGGGTCGATGGCCGACCACGTACGGCGCCTGGAGGCGTTGTGCGCCTGGTTGGCCGAGACCGCCGGGCTCGGCACCGACGAGCGCGGCGTGCTCGCCCGCGCCGCGGCTCTGTGCAAGGTTGACCTGGTCACGGCGCTGGTCCGCGAGCTGCCGGAGTTGCAGGGCACCGTCGGCCGCATCTACGCGCTCGAGGCGGGCGAGCCGGTCGAGGTCGCATCCGCGATCGAGCAGCACTACTGGCCGCGCGCCGCGGGCGCGGCGCTACCCGAGCGGCGGCCGGCCGGGATGCTCGGGGTCGCCGACCGCGCCCTGCTGCTCGTCGGCGCGCTGCTCGCGGGCCTGGAGCCCAGCGGCTCGCAGGATCCGTACGGGTTGCGGCGCGCGGCATCGGGAATCGCGGCCATCCTCCAGGTGCACGGAGGGCGTGTGGGGCTGCGCGACCTCTTCGCGGCCGCCGCGGCACGCTACGACGCGGCGCCGGACGCGCGGGCACGCGCCGTCGGGGCCGCCGTCGAGGTAACGCTCCAGCGGCTGCGCGCGGCGCTACTCGAGCAGGGCGTCGGCTACGACACCGCCGATGCGGTGTTCGCCGCGGGCGGCGACGTGGTGGCCGACCTCGTGGCGCGCGCCCGGGCCCTCCAGGCGGTTCGCGGCGACGCCGCGATGCCGCGGCTGGTGACCGCTTTCGCCCGCGCGTCCCGCATCCTGGGCCAGGGGCAGCCCGCCGGAGGCGTGGACCCGGCGCTGTTCGACGCGGACGCCGAGCGCGCGCTGCACGACGCCCGGGAGGCCGCCGAGGCGGAGGTCGCCCGGGCCGCCCGCGCGGGCCGCTACGACGAGGCCCTCGCGGCGCTGGTTCGCCTGGCCGACCCGATCGACCGGTTCTTCGACGAGGTGCTCGTCATGGGACCGGAGCCCCGGGTGCGCGCCAACCGGCTCGCGCTGTTGGAGGCCGTGACCAGAACGTTCCTGCACGTGGCCGACCTGGGAAAGCTGGCGGGCTGAGAGGCCGCACCGCGGGTTGCGGAGAACTGTTGCCCTTAGAGCCCGCGGCCGGCGCCGGTCCGGACACTTGACGCGAGGGAGTGAGGGTGCATGTCCATGACGACCGACGTGCCGCGCACGGGGTTCCGCTGGACGATGCTGTTCGAGGAAGGGGACGCGTCCATGCGGGACCTGCTCGGCGGCAAGGGTGCCGGCCTGGCCGAGATGAGCCGCGTCGGCCTGCCGGTCCCGCCCGGCTTCACGATCACGACCAAGGCCTGCGTGGCGTACATGCAGTCGGGCCGGCAGTTCCCAGACGGCCTGATGGACGAGGTCGACGTCCGCATGCGCGCCGTGGAGGCCAAGACCGGGAAGCGCTTCGGTGAGGCCGCCAACCCGCTGCTCGTGTCGGTGCGGTCGGGTGCGAAGTTCAGCATGCCCGGTATGATGGACACCGTGCTCAACCTGGGGCTCAACGCGCAGACCCTGGAAGGGCTCATCCGCCTGACCGGCAACGAGCGGTTCGGCCGGGACGCGTACCGCCGCTTCGTCCAGATGTTCGGGAAGATCGTGCTCGACATCCCGGGCGAGCGCTTCGAGCACGAGATCGAGCGCATCAAGGCCCGCAAGCGCGTCCGGCAGGACACCGACCTTGACGCCGGGGACCTGGAAGCGCTGGCCGCCACGTTCAAGCGCATCATCAAGGCCGAACGGGGAGTGGAGTTTCCCGAGGACCCGCGGGAGCAGCTCCGCATGGCGATCCAGGCGGTGTTCGACTCGTGGTCGGGCAAGCGGGCCGTGGACTACCGCACCTTCCACGGTATCCCCCACGACCTGGGGACCGCGGTGAACGTGCAGACGATGGTGTTCGGGAACATGGGGGCGGACTCGGCCACCGGCGTCGCGTTCACGCGCAACCCGGCGACGGGCGAGCGGGTCGTCTACGGCGAGTACCTGGTGAACGCCCAGGGGGAAGACGTGGTGGCGGGCATCCGGACCCCCAAGCCGATCGCCGAGCTGGCCCGCGAGATGCCAGCATCGTATCAGGAGTTCCTGCGCGTCTGCGAGATGCTCGAGCGTCACTACCGCGACGTGCAGGACCTCGAGTTCACCATCGAGCGCGGCCGCCTCTGGATGCTCCAGACCCGCACGGGTAAGCGCACGGCCCAGGCGGCGGTGAAGATCGCGGTGGACATGGCCCACGAGGGGCTGATTACGCGCGAGGAGGCGTTGCTGCGGGTCGAGCCCGGCCAGATCGACCAGCTCCTGCACCCGCGGTTCGACCAGGCCGCCAAGGACGCGGCGACCCGGCGCGGGCAGTTCCTCGCCCGGGGGCTCAACGCCTCGCCCGGGGCCGCGGTGGGTGTTGCCGTCTTCGACGCGGACACGGCCGAAGCGTGGGGCAAGGACGGCAAGGCGGTCATCCTGGTGCGGCCGGAGACGAACCCCGACGACGTCCACGGCATGCTCAACGCGAAGGGCATCCTGACCAGCCGTGGGGGCGCGACCAGCCATGCGGCCGTGGTCGCCCGCGGACTCGGCGTGCCGTGCGTCGCGGGGACCGAGGCCATTCGGGTCGATCCCGAGCGCAGGCAGTTCTCGGTGGACGGGAAGGTCATCCGACAGGGCGATTACCTCTCGATCGACGGCGGGACCGGCGAGGTCTTCGCCGGGCAGCTTCCGGCGCTCGAGCCGCGCCTGGAGGAGCAGCGGGAGCTGGTTGAGCTCCTGGGCTGGGCCGACCAGACGCGCCGGCTCGGCGTATGGGCCAACGCCGACTATCCCCGCGATGCGGCGCGCGCCCGAGGGTTCGGTGCCGAGGGCATCGGGCTGTGCCGGACCGAGCACATGTTTTTCGAGGAGGAGCGCCTGCCCGTCGTGCGCCAGATGATCCTGAGCGCCTCCGAGGCGCAGGCGGCCTACGATCGCGTGCGCGCGGCCGAAGCGGCGCTGCGCCAGACCCCGGACGATCGGCAGGCCACGGCCGGGCTGAAGGAGGCGCGGCGCGCCCTCAAAGCCTCGCCTGCCGTTCGGCGCTACGAGTCGGCGCTCGCCGTCCTCCTGCGGCTGCAGCGGCGCGACTTCGAGGGGATCTTCCGCGCGATGGACGGCCTGCCGGTCATCATCCGGTTGATCGACCCGCCGCTGCACGAGTTTCTGCCGTCGCACGACTCGCTGCTCGAGGAGGTCAGCGCGCTGCGGGCCCGGATCGCCCTGATCGAGGGGCTGCCTCGCTACCGGCCGCGGAGGGGCCAGCCGACGCTTGAGCGGCTGCGCGCGCAGCTCCGGCGGCGCGAGGCCGAGCTGGCCGCGGTCACGGCGATGCGTGAGGCGAACCCGATGCTGGGGCTGCGAGGGATCCGCCTCGGTCTGACCTACCCCGCCATCATCGCGATGCAGGTCCGCGCGATTCTCGAGGCCGCCTGCCGGGTCACCAAGAAGGGCGTCCGCGCGATCCCCGAGATCATGATCCCGCTTGTCGGCCACCCGAACGAGTTGCGCGAGACGCACCGTACCTTCAGCGCCGTCGCGCGCGAGGTGCTCGCGCGGGAGGGCGTGTCGGTGCCCTACAAGTTCGGCACGATGATCGAGATCCCGCGGGCCTGTTTCGCCGCAGGCGAGATCGCCGAACTCGCCGAGTTCTTCTCGTTCGGCACCAACGACCTCACGCAGACCATCTTCGGCATCTCGCGCGACGACGCCGAGGGCAAGTTCCTGCTCCAGTACGTGGAGCGCGGGATCCTGCCGGCCAACCCGTTCCAGACGCTCGACCACGGCGGCGTGGGGGAGGCGATGCGGATCGCCGTGGAGCGCGGGCGCGCGCGGCGGCCGGACTTGGAGGTCGGCATCTGTGGCGAGCACGGCGGCGACCCGGCCTCGGTCGAGTTCTGCCACCGGCTGGGGCTCAACTACGTGAGCTGCTCGCCCTACCGCGTGCCTGTCGCGCGCCTGGCGGCGGCGCAGGCTGCGCTGCGGGAACGCGTCGCGGCGAGCCGGGACGTTTAGCGACGCCGGCGTGCGGCCGCGGGAGGCCACCGAGCAATGGGAGGCGGGCGCGCTGCACCCCCGCGCCGCGCGCGCCGCCGCCTCGCGCGGCCGCGCGACCCCGGAGCCGGACGACGATCTGCGCACGGCCTTTCAGCGCGACCGGGACCGGATCGTGCACGCAAAGGCGTTTCGCCGCCTGATGCACAAGACACAGGTCTTCCTGGCCCCGGAAGGCGATCACTACCGGACGCGGCTTACGCACACGCTGGAGGTGGCACAGATCGCCCGCACGGTCGCGCGTGCGCTGCGGCTGAACGAAGACCTGACCGAGGCCATCGCGCTGGCACACGACCTGGGCCACCCGCCGTTCGGGCATGCGGGCGAAGCCGCTCTCGACGAGGCGATGGCCGCCTGGGGAGGCTTCCGGCACGACCAGCAGAGCCTGCGCGTGGTCGAGCGGCTGGAGCACCGCCGCCGCGCGGACGGCACCCTCGCCACCGGCCTCAACCTGACGTGGGAGGTGCGGGACGGGATCGGCGGCCACTCCAAGGGCCTGGGCGACCTCGAGGCCGCGGGCGCCACGGGTGGGCCCTCGACGCTGGAGGGGCAGGTCGTGCGCATCGCCGACCGGGTGGCCTACGTGCACCACGACACCGACGACGCGATCCGCGCCGGGTTGATCCGCGAGGAGGACACCCCCGCCGAGGTGGCCGCCGTCCTCGGGCCGACGCGCGGCCGGTGGTTGGACGTCATCGTCCGCGACATCGTGGCGCAGGCCGCGGACGGCGAGGCGATCGACCTGAGCGCCACGGTGCGGGACGCGCTCAACCGGCTGAAGGACTTCCTGGTTGAGCGCGTGTACCTGAGCGCGACCGCGCGGGTGCAGGCGGCCCGGGGTCAGCGGATGCTGCGGCTGCTCTTCGAGCACTTCGCAAGCCATCCCGAGGCCGTCCCGGTCGACCTACGCGCCGCCGCCGCGGACGAGCGGCCCGCGCGCGCCGTGTGCGACTACCTGGCAGGCATGACCGACCGCTACGCGATCCGCACGTTCGAGGACGTGTTCGTGGTGGGGGGGCTGGAGAGCCGGTAGGCCACGGGCGGGCGGCCCGTGGACGACCATGGAGGTGAGGTGACGGCATGGACGTCTTGTGGTACGGCCCGGCGGCGGGGGTGCTGGCGTTGCTCTACGCCGGGGCCCTGGCGCGGCGCGTGGCCCGGCGGGACCCGGGCACCCCGGAGATGCAGTCGATCGCGGAGGCCATCCGCGAGGGCGCCATGGCGTTCCTGGGCCGGGAGTACCGGGCGATCGCCGTCTTCGTGGCCGTGATGTTCGTTATCCTGGCTACGGGCATCACGCCGGGCATCGAACTGCCGACGGCCGTCGCATTCGTCATCGGCGCGGCGTGCTCGGTGGCGGCCGGGTTCGCCGGCATGCGGGTCGCCACGCTGGCCAACACGCGGACCGCGCAGGCTGCGCGCTCGGGGCTGGTCCAGGCGCTGGGCGTCGCGTTTCCGGGCGGCGCGGTCATGGGCATGACCGTGGTCGGGCTGGGCCTGCTCGGGGTGGGCGTCCTCTACGCGATCTTCCGCGACGCCAGCCAGGTCATCGGCTTCTCGCTGGGAGCCTCGTCGGTGGCGTTGTTCGCACGCGTGGGCGGCGGCATCTACACCAAGGGCGCCGACGTCGGCGCAGACCTGGTGGGCAAGGTGGAGGCCGGCATCCCCGAGGACGACCCGCGCAATCCCGCGGTGATCGCGGACGCGGTGGGCGACAACGTCGGCGACGTCGCGGGCATGGGAGCCGACCTGTTCGAGTCGTACGTGGGGTCGGTGATCGCGGCGGTCGCCATCGGCTTCGTGCAGTTCCAGGAGCGCGGGGCGCTCACCGCGCTCCTGCTTGCGGCGGCCGGGATCGTGGCCTCGATCGTCGGCACGCTGTTCGTCCGCGGGACCGACGCGCAGCGGGCGCTGCGGTACGGCACCCTCAGCAGCGCCGCGGCGGTGGCCGTCGCCGGGTACTTCGTCGTGGCCGTCACGCTGGGCGACCTGCGCCCGTACTGGGCGATGCTCCTGGGCCTGGCCGCCGGCATCATCACCGGCCTGGTGGCCGAGTACTACACCTCGGGGCGCGAGGTCCGCACGCTCGCCGACGCCGCCACCAAGGGCCCGGCCCCGACACTGATCGCCGGGACCGCCCAGGGCATGCTCAGTGCGGTGCTGCCCCTGGTCGTCATTGCGCTGGCGACCATCTTCGCCTTCCGCCTGGCGGACTTCTACGGCATCGCGCTCGCCGCGGTCGGCATGCTGTCGATCACAGGGATGACCGTGTCCGTGGACGCCTACGGGCCGATCGCCGACAACTCCGCGGGCATCGCTGAAATGGCGCACCTGGGCGCGGAGGTGCGCCGCGTCGCGGACTCGCTCGACGCGGCGGGTAACACCACCGCGGCGATCGCGAAAGGGTTCGCGATCGGGTCGGCGGCGCTGACGGCGCTGGCGCTGTTCTTCTTCTACCGGCAGGCCGTGGGGCTCGAGACGATCAACATCATGGACCCCGATGTCATCGCCGGCCTGTTCATCGGCGGCGTCGTCCCGTTCCTGTTCGCGGCGCTCGCGATGCGCGCGGTGGGACGGACCGCGCAGACCATGGTGGAGGAGGTGCGCCGCCAGTTCCGTGAGATCCGGGGCCTGATGGACGGGAAGGCGCGGCCGGAGTACGCCCGCTGCGTGGATATCGCGACGCGCGGGGCGCTCCGAGAGATGATCGTCCCGGGACTGGCCGCGGTCGTCATCCCGATCGCGGTCGGGGTGCTGTTGCACAAGGAGGCCCTGGGCGGCCTGCTGGCCGGGGCGATCGTGACCGGCGTCCCGCTCGCCCTCTACCTGGCCAACGCCGGGGGGGCCTGGGACAACGCGAAGAAGTTCATCGAGGAGGGCCATCACGGCGGCAAGGGGAGCGACGCGCACAAAGCGGCGGTCATCGGCGATACGGTGGGCGATCCGTTCAAGGATACCGCCGGGCCGGCGCTCAACATCCTCATCAAGCTGATGACGGTGGTAGCACTGGTGTTCGCCCCGCTGTTCTAGCGGGCAAGACGCACGCGCGGGCCGGCGGCGGGAGGAGCGGGTCGCGTACCCGCAGAAGCAGACCGCGCTTCCGCCGGGCCCGCAGTCTGGAGGCGCACGGTGAGCAGGGACAGGCACCTCGGCGAGATTCCCATCCGGGTCCAGGGGAAGCACATGGCTATCACGGACGCGCTCCGCGCCTACGTCACGGAGAAGCTGGCCCGGCTGCCCCGCTACTTCGACCAGGTCCAGGACGCGCAGGTCGTCCTCAGCGTGGCCCGCGACCGCAACCGCGGCCGCGCGCAGGTGGCCGAGATGACGGTGTGGTGTGACGGGCTCGTGCTGCGGGCAGAAGAGGCGTCCGAGGACATGTACGCCTCGATCGACCTGGCGGCCGAGAAGCTTGAGCGCCAGATCGAGAAGTACCGCAGTCGCATGATCGAGAAGCGCCGGTCCGACGAGGCGCGCCGTCGGGAGCGGCAGGCCAGCACGGCCGAGGCCGCCCTGCGGGCGGGCCCCGACGCGGAGCCCGCGGAGCCGGCTGTCGTCCGCACGAAGCGGTTCGCAATGAAGCCGATGACCGTCGAGGACGCGATCGTCCAGATGGAGTTGCTGGGCCACGCGTTCTTCGTGTTCCGGCAGGCGGGCAGCGAGCGGATCGGCGTGCTCTACCGCCGCCGGGACGGCAACTACGGGTTGATCGAGCCCGACTGACGCCGTCGGGCCCCGGGGGTGAGCCGTGGCGCGTGAGGTCAACCAGTCGCCGGCCGAGCGGGCCGAGGAGATCGTGCGCCGCCTCCGGGGCGTGGTGGCGGTCCGGGTCGTGCCGACGCCCGAGGGTGACATCGACGTGGTTCACGTGCTGGGGCAGGCGGACCGCAGCCCCAAGCTCATCGCCATCGACGTCGTCTCCGCGCTGGCGGCCGAGCTCGACGTGCAGCTCGACGCCCGACAGGTGCGCGTGGCCGCGCTGCGGCCCGAGGAGCAGGCGTCCCCGGTTCCGCAGGCCCGCCTGAAGTTCGTGGGCCTCTCGGTGAGCGTGGTCCGCGGCAACGCCGAGGTGAAGGTGCACCTGGAGGACCGGGGTATGCTCTACGAGGGGATCGCGAGCGGCCCCGGCGTGCCTCGGACCCGCCTGAGCCTGGTGGCCCAGGCGACGATGCGCGCAGTCGAGGTGTTCCTGCGCGCGCAAGGCCTGCTGGTGTTCGAGGGCGTCGGGGTGCACACAGTCGGTGACCACGAGGTGGCCGTGGTGACGGTCACGCTCGCCGGCGGGGACCAGGAGACGCTCGCTGGGGCGTCGGTGGTGCGCGACGACCCGCGCGAGGCGGTGGTACGCGCGGTGCTCGCCGCGGTGAACCGTCCGATCTCCTGGCTCTCCGCCCACCGGTAGGCGTCGCCGGCCCGGGAACAACGCCGCGCCCCCGTTCGTCCCCTCCACTGTTGGGGCGCTCGCGGGGCTGCGTGCCTATAATGGGGGCACCGGCCGCCCGCCGCGGGCGGCCCGCTGAGGTGTGCGATGCGGGGACTGCTGAACCGGCTGCTGGGCGACGCGGGCGACCGAGAGGTCGCCCGTATCCGGCCCCTGGTCGACGAGATCAACGAACGCGAGGCACACTACCAGGCGCTCGGCGACGACGAGCTGCGCGCGCAGGTGGTGGCCTGGCGCGAGCACGTACGCGACGCGCTGGACGGGATCGAGGAGGCGGACCAGCGCAAGGCGCGGCGGCGGGAGGTGCTCGACGAGCTGCTGCCCGAGGTGTTCGCCGCGGTGCGCGAGGCTGGCCGGCGGACGATCGGCCTGCGCCACTTCGACGTGCAGCTCGTCGGCGGCGTGGTGCTGCACCGGGGGAAGATCGCGGAGATGCGCACCGGCGAGGGCAAGACGCTGGTGGCTACGCTGCCGGTGGCCCTCAACGCCCTGGCCGGGCGCGGCGTGCACGTGGTGACCGTGAACGACTACCTGAGCCGGCGCGACGCCGGCTGGATGGGACCGATCTACCACGCGCTGGGCCTCTCGGTGGCGGCGATCGGGCACGAGTTCTCCGGGCTCTACGACCCCTCCTACACCGACCCGAAGCCGCACCACGACGACCGGCTCAACCACTTCCGGCCGGTCTCGCGGCGCGAGGCCTACGCGGCCGACATCACCTACGGCACGAACAATGAGTTCGGGTTCGACTACCTGCGCGACAACATGGCGCTACGCCTCGACGACCTGGTGCAGCGCGAGCTGTACTACGCGATTGTCGACGAGGTGGACTTCATCCTGATCGACGAGGCGCGGACCCCGCTCATTATCTCCGGGATGGTGGAGGGAGCGGTGGACCGCTACGAGCGGTTCGCGCGCGTCGTGCAGCGGCTGCGGGTCGGGGAGGACTACACGGTCGACGAGAAGCACAAGAACGCGGTGCTCACCGACGAGGGGGTCGCGCACGCCGAGCGGCTGCTGGGCCTCGACAACCTGTCCGACCCCGAGAACGTCCAGACGATGCACCATCTCACCCAGGCGCTGCGCGCCGCGGCCTGCTACCGGAAGGACGTGGACTACGTCGTCAAGGACGGCCAGGTCATCATCGTCGACGAGTTCACGGGCCGGCTCATGTTCGGTCGGCGGTACGCCGACGGCCTCCACCAGGCGATCGAGGCCAAGGAAGGGGTCAAGGTGGAGCGCGAGAGCCAGACGCTGGCCACCATCACCTTCCAGAACTACTTCCGGATGTACGAGAAGCTGGCGGGCATGACCGGGACGGCCAAGACCGAGGAGGAGGAGCTCCAGAAGATCTACAACCTGCCCGTGGTCGTGGTCCCGACCCACCGGCCCATGATCCGCCAGGACCACCCCGACCTGATCTACAAGACCGAGCGCGCCAAGTGGAAGGCGGTGGTCGAGGAGATCGCACAGTGGCACGACCAGGGCCGGCCGGTGCTCGTGGGGACCCGGTCGATCGAGAAGAACGAACACCTCTCGGAGTTGCTGCGGCGCCGCGGCATCCGTCACGAGGTGCTGAACGCCAAGCACCACGAGCGCGAGGCGGAGATCATTGCCCAGGCAGGCCGGGTCGGCGCCGTGACCATCGCGACCAACATGGCCGGCCGCGGCGTGGACATCCTGCTGGGCGGTAACCCGCCGGAGGCAGCCGAGGCCGAGCGGGTGCGGGCGCTCGGCGGGCTGCACGTCATCGGCACCGAACGCCACGAGGCCCGCCGGATCGACAACCAGCTCCGCGGGCGCGCGGGTCGGCAGGGGGACCCCGGGTCCAGCCGGTTCTACATCGCGCTCGACGACGAGCTAATGCGCATCTTCGCGGGCGAGCGCATCGCCGGGCTGATGGACCGCTTGGGGATCGACGAGGACACCCCGATCGAGCACAACCTGGTAACGCGGCAGATCGAGGCGGCGCAGAAGAAGGTCGAACAGTACCACTTCGATGTGCGGCGGCACGTGCTCGAGTACGACGACGTCATGAACGTCCAGCGGAAGGTCATCTACGCCGAGCGTCGCAAGGTCCTCGAGGGGCAGGGCCTGCGCGACAACGTGCTGGACATGATCGGCCGGCTGGTCGCCGCCGAGATCGAGCAGGTCTGCGTCCGGGACGTCCACCCCGACGACTGGGACCTGGAGGGGCTGGTGGAGCGGGTCGCGGTGCTGATCCCCGCCGCCGCTGACCTGGACCCGGAGTCCCTGCGCGGGCTGAAGGCCGACGAGATCGAGGAGCGGCTGGTCGCGCTCGGGGAGGAGGCCTACGAGCGCAAGGAGGCCGAGCTCGGCGCCGAGGTCATGCGCGAGATCGAGCGGCTGGTGCTGCTGCAGACGATCGACAGGAAGTGGATCGATCACCTCCACAATATGGATGCTTTGCGGGAGGGCATCGGGCTCCGCGCCTACGCGCAGACTAGCCCTCTGATCGAGTACCAGCGCGAGGGCTACGACCTGTTCCAGCAGACGCTCGCCGCCATTCAGGAGGAGGCCGTGCGCGTGCTGCTGCGCGTGCAGGTGACGCCCGAGGAGCGTCCCGTCGCGCGCCCGGTGGCGCGGCCCGCACCCGCCCGGGAGCCCGCGGGGGTCGGTGCGCGCGCGGCGCCGGCGGGCGGCCCGAAGCTCGGGCGCAACGATCCCTGCTGGTGCGGGAGCGGCAAGAAGTACAAGAAGTGTCACGGCCGGGAGGCGTAGCCGCGAGCGGGTGGTGGCGCCGCGCCGCCGCCGCCGGCCTCTGTGGACTGCTGATCGCCCTCGCCTTCCCCAGTGCCGACCTGGGATGGCTGGCCTGGGTGGCGCTCGTCCCGCTGCTGGTTGCCATCCGCTCGGCGGCGCCCGGCGAGGCGTTCCGGCTCGGGTTGCTGGCGGGCGCGATCGCCTACGGCGGCCTGGTGGAGTGGATCCGTCTCTTTGGGGTGCCCGCGTGGGCGTTCGTCACCCTCGGCATGGCGCTGTGGATGGCCGCGTTCGCCGGCGGCGCGAGTGCCCTCGCCGCGCACTACCGCCGCCAGGGGCACGGCGCGTGGCTGTGGATCGTCCCGCTCACCTGGATGGCGGTGGAATGGGCACGGTCGGTCGGGCCGATTGGGTTTCCCTGGGGGCTGCTCGGGTTGACCCAGCACCGCGGCGGGCCGGCGCTTGGGCTCGCGGCGGTGGTCGGCGTCTACGGCGTCGGCGGGCTGGCGGCGCTGGCGAACGCCGCAGTCGCTGACCTGGTCGTCCGGCGCCGGCTGAGCGCACCGTCGGTGGCCGCGGCCGCGGTCGTCGGCGGGGCGCTGGTCGTTGCCCTGGCCGCGCCCGCGCGGCCAGGGGAGGTCGTCCGGGTCATCGCGGCCATCCAGCCCAATGTGGACCCCCGGATCAAGGACGACGCGGCGCACGCCGATCGAATCATCGACGGCCTCCTCGACCAGACCGGCCGCGCGCGGAGCGCCGGCGCCGAGATCATCGTCTACCCCGAGACCGCGGTGCCTGACCGCCTGGCCAGCTCGCCGCACCTGCGGTGGGCGATCAGCCGGCAGGCAGAGGGCGCCATCGTGGTGGCCGGGACGCCGTTGCCCGGCCCGCGCAACGGCGTCCTTGTGCTCGGCGGGGACGACCG
This sequence comes from Armatimonadota bacterium, assembly GCA_031081715.1. Taxonomy (GTDB): domain Bacteria; phylum Sysuimicrobiota; class Sysuimicrobiia; order Sysuimicrobiales; family Humicultoraceae; genus Fervidifonticultor_A; species Fervidifonticultor_A tertius. The sequence continues at coordinate 51,776 of JAVHMA010000018.1, forward strand.
GCCCCTGGGCCAGTACGCGAAGCGCCGGCTCGTGCCGTTCGGCGAGGCTGGGGTGCGGCCTGGTACCAGTGACGCGCCGATCCGCACGCCGGCCGGCGTGATCGGGCTGGCGGTCTGCTACGAGTCGGCGTTTTCCGGTCAGGTGCGCGCGATGGCTGCGGCGGGCGCGGAGGTGCTCGCGATCCTGACGAACGACGGATGGTTCGGCACCACGGCCGGTCCGGCGCAGCACGCGGCGCACGCCGTGCTCCGCGCCGTCGAGACCGGCCGCAGCGTCGTGCGCGCTGCCAACACCGGCACCTCGATGCTCATCCGGCCCGACGGCGTCGTGGTCGCGGAGCAGCCGCTGGGGACGGCGGGCGTGCTCGCGGCCGCGCTGCCGGTGGGCGGTCCGCCGACGCCATACGTCCGCGTGGGCTGGCTGCTGGCTCCGCTCGCCGCCGCGGCCTGGGTGGGCGCGGCCCTGCCGGCGGCGTCGGCCGCATGGCGCGGCCGCCACGCGGCGGTTCTGCGTCTCGCCGCCGCGGTCGCCGTGCCCGGTACCGCCTGGCTGGGCGGGCGCCTCCTCGGCGGAGGCGACCAGATGCCGGTGGTCGCCTCCGGACTGCTGCTCGTGGCCGCGTGGGTCGTCGCACCCGGACGGCTGCTCGACCGGCGCGGGATCCGATGGTCGCTGCCGCTCTCGCTGGCGGGCACCGCCGTCTTGCTGGCAGCCATGCGCACGACTTACGCGGCGTACGGCTTCGAGATGATCGTCGGACCGCCTGATGGCGCCTGGCTTCCCTGGGCGCTGCCGTGGGTCGCGCAGGGCGTCGCGGTGGAGGCCTGGCTGCGGGGCGCCATCTTCGGGCGGGCGTACGACGTGGGCGGATGGCCGCTCGGTCTCGCGCTGTCCACCGGGCTCGGCCTCCTGCTCCACGCCGGCTGGCCCCAGGAGATCGTCTACTGGTATCTGTTGACGTCGATCGGGTTCGGGTTGCTGCGGTTGTGGACGCGCGACGCCGCCGGCCTGGGCGCGGCCCGCGGTCTCGGTGACGCGGTGATCGCCGGGCTGGCCTCGCTCCGGTAGCGCGGCCCCTCTCCGTGGAGTCCACCGGGAAGTCTGCTATAATGCTGTCGCCATGATGCAGCTCGACGACTTGCGATCGACGCTCAACGAGAGCCGCAGACGCCTCCAGGACCTCCGGGGGCACCTTTGACCTTCCCGCCAAGCAGGCCCGTATCGCCGAGCTCGAGCGCGCCATGCAGCAGCCCACCCTGTGGGCCGATCAGGCGCGCGCGCGCGCGACCGGGCAGGAGCTGAGCACGCTCCGGGGGACGCTCGATCGGGTCTCGTCGCTGGAGCGCCGGCTCGACGACCTGGGTGCGCTGCTCGAGCTGGCGGCGGAGTCGCCCGACAGCCTCGACGCCGGTGAGCTGGCCGAGGAGGCGCGGGCGGTGGCAGCCGACCTCGACCGCCTGGAGGCCGCGGCGCTCCTGTCGGGTCCGCACGACACCGCCAACGCGATCCTTTCGATCCATGCCGGCGCCGGCGGCACCGAGTCGCAGGACTGGGCCGCGATGTTGTTGCGCATGTACCTGCGGTGGGCGGAAGCCCGGGGGTTCGCCACCGAGATCGCGGATATCTCGCCGGGCGAGGAGACCGGTCTGAAGAGCGTCACGGTCTTCGTCACCGGGCCGTACGCCTACGGGTACCTCCGGACCGAGCGCGGCGTGCATCGTCTGGTTCGGCTCTCGCCCTTCGACTCGGCGCACCGCCGCCACACCTCGTTCGCGCTGGTGGACGTGATCCCCGATGTGCCCGAGGCCGAGGTGGAGATCCGCGACGACGAGATCGAGATCGCCACCTACCGCGCGGGCGGCGCCGGCGGCCAGAACGTCAACAAGGTGGAGACCGCCGTGCGCGTGACGCACCTGCCCACGGGCATCGTCGTCCAGTGCCAGAACGAGCGCTCCCAGCACGCGAACAAGCTGACGGCCCTGCGCATCCTCAAGGCGCGGCTCGCCGAGCGCGCAGAGGCGGAGCAGCGCGAGCGCATCGCTGCCATCCGCGGCGAGCACCGCGATGCGGCGTGGGGGAACCAGATTCGCTCGTACGTGCTCCACCCCTACCAGATGGTCAAGGACCACCGGACCGGCGTGGAGACCGGTGACGCGGCGCGCGTGCTCGACGGCGGGCTCGACGCGTTCATCGACGCGGCCCTGCGGGCGAGGTCGGCGTAGTGCGCCGCGCGGTCCTGCTCCTCGCGGTCCTCGTCGGCCTGGGGGCGACGTGGGTCTGGTTGCCATCCGTCCTCCTGCAGGGGCCGCTGGAGCGTCACCTCGTCGCGGCGCTCCAGGCCCGCGGCCCCGTGTCGGTGCGCGCGGTGACCTCGCCGCTTGCGCTCGTGCGGGGTCGCATCGAGCGCCTGGACGTGACGGCCGTCGGGGTGCGCGCGGGCGACGTCACCGCGAGCCGGCTGGTCGCGTCGTTTCGCGGCGTGACCGCCAGGCGTGCCGGCGCCGCTCTGGAGATTGTGGCCGTGACCGCCGGTACAGTCCAGGTCGAACTGACCGCGGCCGACCTCGAGGGATACCTTGGGGCTCGGGGCGTTGAGCAGGCCTCCGTGCGGATCGCCGCCGACGGCATCGAGGCGTCAGGGGCCGTGCGGGCCGGGCCCGTGCTGGCGGCGGTGCGCGTCCGCGGGCAGTTTTACGTGGCGGACCGCAGCGACGTGTACTTCCGCATCGACGCGCTCGACCTCAGCGGCATGGACATCCCGCCCGCGGCGGCGACGGCAATGCTCGCAATGGCGGGCCGGCCGGTGGTGACGCTGCGGGGCCTGCCGGTGCCCGCGCGCATCGAGCGCATCGCGGCCCGCGAGGGCCGCCTGATCGTGGACGGCCGCGTGGGAGCGGAGCCCTGAGCACGCGCAGGGTGCTGCTCGCCTGTCTCGTGGTCGGCCTGGTCGCGGCGGCCGTGGTGCTGGCCGCGCGAGTCCGGCTTGAGGCCCGCTATCGCGCCGTGGAGATCGTGCTCGATGGCGACGACTGGTTGACGCTGATCCGGCGCGAGGGCCGCGACCCGATGGAGGTGCTCCGGGCGGCGCGCGGCTACGGGGCGACGTCCATCGCGCTCGGGGACAACACGTTGAAGCGGCTGGCCGCGGATGGCGTGCTGAGCTACGCCTCGGGTGGGGCGCTCGCAGCCCTCGCCCGCCAGGCCGCGCCGGCGCCGGCTGTCGAGCGACTCCTGGCCCGGGGCGCGCTGCGCCCGGACGCGGTCTACGTTTCGGGCCCGCCCGAGGCTCTCGCGTTCGCCGGCGGCCGGCTCCGGCTGCTGCTGGGCGCCGGGCGCGTGCAGGACCTGGGCGGCGTGCTCGAGGTGTCGGGCACTCCCGAGGACCTCGAGGAGATCGGGCTCGGGTTTCGGCCCGAGGACGCGCGCCTGGCGCGGGCCGCCGGCCTGGGCGTGGTGCTGCGACCTCGCAACTACCGTGGGTTGACGGCCGAGCGCCTGACCGCGCTTGCCGAGGCCGCGGCCGCCACCTCCCCGGAGCCCACCCTGATCTTCGCCCTCACCGAGGTGGCCGGGTACGAAGGACTCATCCCCGAGGCGGCCGACGCATACCGCCGGATCGGCGCGCGGTTCGGCCGCATCGAGGTGTTCACGGCGCGGCGGCAGCAGCGTGGTGAGGATCGGTTCACCGCGGCCATGCAACCGGCCGTGATCCGCGTGTTCAGCATCACACCCGAGGAGCTGGCCACCTTCCGCCCGCACGACGTCGTCGAGCGGTTCGTGCGCGCGGCCCAGGAGCGCAACCTCCGGCTGCTCTACCTGCGGCCGATGCTGGCGACGACCGCGGGGTACTCACCCGTCGAGGTGAACCTCCAGCTGGTGCGCACCATTGCCGGGCGGCTCCGCCAGGCCGGGTTCGCGATGGCGCGCGCGCGGCCGCTGGAGCCGCTGGGCGTCCCCGCACCCCTCGTTTGGCTCGTGGCGCTGGGCGCGGGCGCGCTATGCCTGCTCGTGGCGGACGGCCTGGCGCGCGCGATGGGAGTGGACCTGCCGGCCTCCTGGCGGTGGGCGGTGTTGGCGCTCATCCTGATGGTCACCGCCGCGGTGGGCGCCACGCGGCTCGACGCGGCGTGGCGGCAGGTGCTCGCGCTGGCGACCGCGGTGGCAGGCGCGACTGGTGCCGTTGTCTGGGCCCTCCCGCGCCCGGGAACGCGTCCCCACTGGGCTGCCGCGGGGTGGGGTACGTTGCTCCGCGCGCTCGCGGTCGCCGTGGCGACCGGGGTGCTCGTCGCGGCCCTGCTCTCGCAGTGGGGGTTCATGATGGCGGTCTCGACGTTCCTGGGCGTCAAGGTCGCGCACGCGGCGCCCGTGCTCCTGGCCGGCCTGTGGCTGGCGTTCGCGGGACGTCCGGGTCGGTGGCCGGAGCGCCTCCGCGAGGCGTCCGGGTGGCTGGCCCGGCCGGTCGGGGTGGGCGCCGCGCTGGCCGCGATCGTCGTGGGGGCAGGGGCCGTGCTGCTGCTCGCCCGCACCGGCAACGTGAGTGTGCCCCTCTCCGGCATCGAGCAGCAGCTCCGGGAGACCCTGGAGGCCGCGCTCGGCGCGCGGCCGCGCACGAAGGAGTTCCTGATCGGATACCCCGCCCTCGTTCTCGCCGGCCTGAGCGCCGCGGCCGGGTGGCGGAGGCTTGCGCTGCCGCTGGCCATGGTGGGCGCCATCGGCACCGCGGGCGCCGTGAACTCGTTCTCGCACATCCACACACCGGTCGTCTACACCTTCTGGCGCACCGCCAACGCGCTGCTGCTGGGCGCGCTGGCGGCCACCCCGCCCGCGCTGGTGCTCCTCTGGATCACGAGGCGGACCGTCCGGTCCTGATCAGCGGATACTACGGGTTCGGCAACCTCGGTGATGAGGCGGTGCTGGCCGGGCTACTGGCCGAGCTGCGCGCGCGCGCGCCCCGGGCGCGCCTGGTCGTCCTCTCCGCCGACCCGCCGGCGACCGAGGCGCTCCACCGCGTGGAGGCGGTGGGACGGGCGCCGGTGGCGGTCTGGCAGGCGGTCCGGGGCGCGCGGCTGGTCGTCTGCGGCGGCGGATCGCTGGTCCAGGACGCGACGAGCGCGCGCAGCGCGGTCTACTACCTGGGCGTGATGATGGCGGCCGCGCGACGCGGCGTGCCGGTGGCGGTGGTGGGTCAGGGCGTCGGTCCCCTCCGCCGGCCGTGGGTGCGGCGCCTGGCGGCGCGCGCGTTCGCCGGCGTTCGGGTGCTCAGCGTGCGCGACGCGGCCTCGGCGCGCGCGCTGCGGCAGCTCGGCGTCACCTCCGAGATCCACCTGGGGGCGGATCTGGCGGCGCTCACGCCGCGGCCCGACCCGCAGCGGGTCCGGCGGATCCTCGCCGCCGAGGGTCTCGACCGGGCGAACGCGCGCGTGGGGGTCGCGGTCCGCGCCTGGCCGGGCATGCGGTCGCCCGCGGAGATCGGCCGGGGCATCCGGCGGGTCGCCGAGACCTACGGGGCGCGCGTCGCAGTCTTTCCGTTCGACCTGGCGCGCGACCGCGAGATTAGTGAGGAGGTGGCCGCGGCGGCAGCCGGTCGGGTCGTGCCCGTGCCCGATCCGCGAGACCTGCTCGGGGTCGTTGGGGCGATGGACGTGATGGTGGCGGTGCGGCTCCACGGGTTGATCTTCGCCGCGCTCGGCGGCGTGCCCGCGGTCGCCGTCGCCTATGACCCCAAGGTTTCCGCGTTTGCGGCCGAGGTCGGCCTGCCCGGCGTGGTGCCGGTGGACGCCACCGGGCTGGCGATCGCCGAGGCGCTCGGCCGGACCTTCGAGGGGCGTGTGGTGCTGCGCTCGCGGCTGCAGCAGGCCGCGCCGGGACTGCGCGCCCGGGCCTCCACGGCCGTCGGGCTGGTCGCGGCGGTCCTGTCGGAGCGTGACGGGGCGCGGGCGGCGCGTGCAGGAGTTCCTCCAAACTGGACGGAATAGGCCCCCAGACACCCGCCAGCCGTCGCAGCTTTCGAGGAGGCATTGATCGGCATGCCGGAGGTGCTCAAGGTCTCCGCGGACTCCAAACCGAAGGCGGTCGCGGGCGCGGTGGCGGCGATCGTCCGGGAGAAGGGCTCCGTGGAGATCCAGGCGGTCGGCGCCGGCGCCGTCAACCAGGCCGTGAAGGCGATCGCGATCAGCCGCGGGTTCGTGGCGCCCAACGGCATCGACCTCGTGGCCATTCCTGCGTTTACGAAGGTGGAGATCGACGGGGAGGAGCGCACCGCGATCAAGTTCCTCGTCGAAGCGCGATAGCCGGTGCCCACGGACGGAGCGGCCTACGGCGAGCTGAAGCTGTTCTGCGGCTCGTCCATTCCCGCGCTGGGACGCGAGATCGCCGACTACCTGCACGTGGCCCTCGGCCGCGTGACCCTGATGCGGTTCGCCGACGGCGAGATTTACTGTCGGTACGAGGAGAACGCGCGCGGCGAGGACGCCTTCGTCATCCAGTCCACCTGCGATCCGGTCAACGAGCACCTGATGGAGCTGCTCATCATGGTGGACGCCCTCAAGCGCGCCTCGGCGGGCCGGATCACCGCGGTGGTGCCCTACTACGGCTACGGCCGCAAGGACAAGAAGGACGCGCCGCGCGAGCCGATCACCGGGCGGCTCGTGGCCGACCTGCTCACGACCGCGGGTGTCAACCGCATGCTCACCATCGACCTGCACGCCGGGCAGATCGAGGGCTTCTTCAACATCCCCGTGGACCACCTGCGGGCGCTCCCGTTGTTCGCGGACTACCTGGGGCGGAAGGGGCTGCGAGACGGCGTGGTCGTCGCCCCCGACGACGGCGCGGTGCGCCGCAGCAAGCAGCTCGCCGACCGCCTTGACCTGCCGCTCGCCGTGATCTTTCAGCGCCGGGTGGGCACCGATGCGAAGGAGCCGATCCAGGTGGTGGGGGAGGTCCAGGGCCGGATCCCGATTCTAATCGAGGACATCATCGACACCGCCGGGACGGTGATGCGCGCCGCGGACGTGCTGCTCGCCCAGGGGTGCCAGCCTGAGATTTACGTCTGCTCCACGCACCCGGTGTTCGCCGGCCCGGCGTTCGAGCGGCTGGCGCGGCCCGAGATCAAGGAAGTGATCGTCACGAACACCATCCCCGTGCCCGCGGAGCGCAAGCCGGCCAAGGTGACGCTGCTGTCGGCCGCGCCGCTGCTCGCCGAGGCGATCCGGCGAATTCACCTGAACCAGTCGGTCAGCCTGCTCTTCACCTGACTGCCGTGGGATCGGTCCGCACGCGCTACGCGCCGTCGCCGACCGGCTACCTGCACGTCGGCGGGGCCTGGTCGGCCTTCTTTGGCTGGCTGTTCGCGCGCCATCACGGTGGCGCGTTTATCCTGCGCATCGAGGACACCGACCGGTCGCGCTCGACGCAGGCGTACGAGGCCGCGATCCTCGAGGACTTCCGGTGGTTGGGCCTGAGGTGGGACGAGGGGCCCGACGTCGGCGGTCCGGTCGGGCCGTACCGCCAGACGGAGCGGGCGCCGCTGTACGCGCGCTACGCCCAGGAGCTGGTGGCGCGCGGGGCGGCGTATCCCTGCTACTGCACGCCGCAGGAGCTCGACGCCGAGCGCAAGGCCGCCGAGGCCGCGCGGCGGCCTCACCGGTACTCCGGCCGTTGTCGCGCGCTCACCGACGCCCAGCGGGCCGCGTTCGAGGCCGAGGGCCGCCGACCGTCGTTGCGGGTGCGCGTGGCGGAGGGGGCCGAGCCGATCGTCATCGACGATCTGATTCGCGGCCGCGTGGTGTTCGACCCCGAGCACCTGGACGACTACATCATCGTCCGCTCCGACGGCACGCCGTTGTACAACTTCGCCAACGTGGTGGACGACCACCTGATGGGGATCACGCATGTCATCCGGGGCAGCGAGCACCTCTCGAACACGCCCAAGCAGTTCGTCATGTACCGGGCGCTCGGGTGGGAGCCGCCCGCCGTCGCCCACCATCCGACGATCCTCGGCGCGGACCGCAAGAAGCTCAGCAAGCGCCACGGCGATACCGCGCTGCGCGACTACCGCGACCAGGGGTTCTTGCCCGAGGCGATGCTCAACTTCTTCGCGCTGATGGCGTGGCACCCCGAGGCGGAGCGTGAGGTCTACTCGATCGACGAGCTGATCCGAGGGTTCCGGATCGAGGACGTGGGCGCGGCCTCGCCGATCTTCGACCTGGAGAAGCTCACGTGGCTGAACGGGGTCTACATGCGCCGGCTGCTCGAGGCGGACCCGGACCGGGTGGTGGAGCTGTGCGAGGGTATCCTGCGGCGCGCGGGCCTGCCCGTCGCGGAGGACGCCGCTGGCCGGCGCTACCTCCGGGGGGTGATCGACGTCGTGGGCGAGCGGCTCAAGGTGGGCCGCGACATCGTGGTCTACGGTGACTTCTTCTTCAGGGATGTAGTCTTCGACACTGGCGCCGTGGCGCAGTACCTGAAGCCCCAGGCCGCGCCGCTGCTGGCCGCCTACGCCGACGCGCTTGCGGCGCTCGGGCCGTTCGAGCGTGGCGGAATCGAGCGCGCGCTGCGCGAGGTGTGTGCGCGCGCGGGGGTGGACGCCAGGGCGCTGGTGCACCCGGCGCGCGTGGCGCTGACCGGGAAGACCGCCGGGCCCGGTCTGTTCGAGCTGATCGAGGTGCTGGGGCGCGAGCGGGCGGTCGCGCGGCTGCGCCGCGGCGCGGCGATGGCGGCGGGGGAGGGGGTGGAGGGCCCATAGAGGGGGGCGACCGGATCGGCGCGTGGCGCGGGTGGCCTCCGGGTTCTTGTCTTTCCTCGAGCGCGGAGACCGCCGGGGCAGCGGCAGTTGACCCGGCTCGCGCGGGCTGCCTATAATCAAGTTGCTCTTCGAATCGCCGCGGCCTCTCCGCGGCGTCTTGCACGCTGGGGGATCGTCTAACGGTAGGACGACGGGCTCTGGACCCGTTAGTGGGGGTTCGAATCCTCCTCCCCCAGCCACAACTGCGGTGTGTCCCGAGCAATTACTGTCTTGAGGTCGTCGAGTTGATATCGCGCAGACTGCTCCGAGCACTCGTCCACCCCCGCCGCCTCCGGATTCTCAAGGCTGTCCCCAATGCCGAGAGGCACGTTCGCGAACCCGTAGGGGCCCTTGCCAGCGAGATGGCTTCGTGAAGATGCGACCGCATCTCCGCGAGCCGTAGCCCGTCTCCCGGTCTTCTGTTACAATCTCGGCACCGGCCCCCGAAGCCGTGGGTGACGAGATGACTCGCTCCGCCCGTGCCCGCCTGCGTCCCGCGAGTCACCACATCGCCCTGGCCGCGCTGCTCCTCTCCGCCCTGCTGGCTCCGCGGCCGGGCGACGGCGCTCCAACGGCAGGCGAGCGTGTGCGGGCCGTGGTTTTCGGCGACTTCAACGGTCCCTACGGCTCGACCACCTACAGTCCTGCGGTGGCGCGCGTCGTGCGAACCATCGTGGACGCTTGGCGGCCTGACATTGTGCTCTCCGCCGGAGACATGATCGCGGGGCAAAAGGCGGACCTGCCGGACGCCCGCTTCCCGGAGATGTGGCGCGCGTTCGACGCGGCGGTGGCCGCGCCCCTGAGGCGCGCCGGCATCCCCTTTGCGTTTGCCCTGGGGAATCACGACGCATCGGCTGCGCGCAGCGCGGGGGGAGCGTATCTCTTCCAGCGGGAACGCGACCACGCCGCGGCCTACTGGCGCGACCCGGCGCACCGGCCCCGGCTCGACTATGCGAGCGCCCGGGACTTCCCGTTCGCCTACGGCTTCCTGTTCAAGAAGGTGTTCTTCCTGGTCATCGACGCGTCCTCACACGTCGTCCAGAATCACGCGTGGGTGCAGGCGGCCCTGGAGAGTGCGCCCGCCCGCGCCGCGCCGATGCGCGTCGTGCTCGGGCACCTGCCCCTCTACGGCGTCTCGATGGGACGCAGCAAGGCCGGCGAGGTCATCGAGGGCGGGGAGGGGTGGCGAGCGCGGTTCGAGGCGCGGGGTGTCGACCTATACATCAGCGGCCATCACGCGGCGTACTACCCCGCCCACCGTGGCCGGCTCCGCTTGCTGCACTCGGGGGGCGTGGGCGCCAGGCGCTACGTGGGCCATCCCCACGTGCCTTCCCGGTCGACGGTGACCCTGCTGGACATTGACCCCCGCGTGCGCGCAGTCGCCTTCGTGACATATGACGTGGACACCGGGGCGCGGGTCGAGCTCGCCGAGCTGCCCGCGTGCCTCGACGGCTACAACGGTCCCGTCTTCCGGTTCGACCTCCCCCAGGCCGCCGGATGCGCGCCGGGCCCCTGATGGCGTCGCCTCTGTTCATCGGCCGCGATGCCGAGCTGGCTGAACTCGCTGCCGGTCTCGAGGACACGCTCCGCGGCCGCGGCCGGCTGTTCCTGGTCGCCGGCGAGCCGGGTATCGGCAAGACGATGCTTGCCGAGCAACTCGCGGCGCGCGCGGTGGAGCGGGGCGCGCGCGTGCTCTGGGGGCGATGCTGGGAGGGCGGCGGCGCCCCGGCGTACTGGCCGTGGACACAGATCCTCCGGCCGATCCTCCGCGACGAGCCCCTGGAGGGAACGGCCGGGGACGCGGGCCACCTCGTGGGGCTGTTCCCGGGGCTGGCGGAGGCACCGGGCGGCGGGACCCCGGACGTCGCAGCGCAGCCGGCGGCCGCCCGCTTTCGTCTCTTCGCCGCGGTGACGGCCGCCCTGAGGCGGGCGGCGGCCGCGCAGCCGCTGGTGCTCGTACTCGACGACCTGCACGCGGCCGATCCAGCGTCGCTGCTGCTGTTCCAATTCGTCGCCGCAGACCTTCGGGGGACGGCGCTGCTTGCGCTGGCGGTGTACCGCGACGTTGAGGCGCGGCAGCGCGACGACATGGCCGAGGCGTTGGGTGCGCTCGTGCGCGAGGGGCCGAGCATCCGCCTCCGCGCCTTCGATCGCGCCGAGGTGCGGCGATTCATGGAGGCTCTGATGGGTGCGGCCGCTGCCGCGGACGACCTGTCCAGGATCTGCGAGGCCACCGGCGGAAACCCGCTGTTCATCCGGGAGATGGTGCGCCTCATGGCCGCGCGGCCGGCAGAGGCGATGCGTGCGCAGCCAGCGATCCCCGAGGGCGTGCGGGCGGTCATCCACCAGCGCCTCGCGGCGCTGGACGCGGCCGCAGTCCATGTGCTCTCGGTGGCGGCGACCGTGGGGCGCGACTTCGACACCCCGCTCGTCGCGGACGTGGCCGGACTCGCCCCGTCCGGCGCCAGCGAAGTCCTGGCCGGCGCGGAGCGGCTCGGGCTGGTTGCGGGTGTGCCGGGGACGAGCGCGTTTCGCTTCTCGCACGGGCTCCTGCGCGAGACCCTCTACGACGACCTCCCGGTCGTGGTCAGGCGGGAGCTGCACGAGAAGGTGGGCACCGCCATCGAGCGCCTGTACGGCCCGGATCTGACGTCCCACCTGGGGGAGCTCGCCTATCACTTCGCCGAGGCAGCGGCCGGTGGGCCGAGCGTCAGGGCCCGGGAGTACGCGCAGAGGGCGGGCGACCACGCCATGGCCGCCTATGCCTACGAGGAAGCGGCGGCGCAGTACCGGCGCGCGCTCGAAGCGGGTCGGCTCACCGACGCCGACGAGGCCACGCGCTGCGAGTTGCTCCTGCGCCTGGGCGCCGCCCAGGCGTGCGCGGGCAGCTACCAGGAAGCGAAGGACAGCTTCCTGCGTGCCGCGGAGCTCGCCCGTCGCCTGGACGCCGCCGAGGCGTTCGCGCGGGCCGCGCTTGGCGTCGGCGAGCCCCAGGTCGACGGGGTGGCCGTGGACCGGCGGCTCCACGACCTGCTGCGTGAAGCGCTCAAGCGGCTCGGGCCTGGCGACAGTGCCCTCCGAGTGCGGGTGCTGGCCCGCCTGTCGCTCGAACTCTCGTTTTCCGACGACCCGGACCTGCGGGAAACGCTCAGGAGTGCCCTCAGCCGCGAGGCGCTCGAGATGGCCCGACGGGTGCGGGACGTCGGGGCGCTGGCAGTGGCGCTGCGCGCCCGGTGGCTGGCGGCATGGGGGCCTGACGAGCTCGAGGAACGAGTGGCCCTTGCCGCGGAGATGTTGCGCCTGGCGCGGGAGAACGGCGACCGCGAGCTGGAGCTGGTGGGCCGAGCCAGGCGGCTCACGGGTTTAGTGGAATCCGGGGACACCCGGGCGGTGGACACCGACATCGCGGCCCATGCGGCGCTGGCTGCCGAGCTTCGCATGCCCTACCACGAGTGGACCTCGCTGACGCTGCGGGCCGGTCGCGCGCTGCTGGACGGCGCTTTCGCGGCCGCGGAGGAGTTGACGGAGAAGGCCGCGGCGGTCCTGCGCGGGCGGCCGATCGCCCGCCTGGCCTATCTCAATCAGATCACGGTCATCCGGTGGGAGCAGCGCCGCCTGGGTGAGCTGCGCGACGAGTGGCAGGTGATCACCGATCGGTTCCCGCAGACCGGATTCGGCCCGGTCTGGCTGGCGCTGGCGGACACGGAGCTCGGCCGGCTCGACGACGCCCGGAAGAACCTGCGTGCCCGCATCGCCGATCTCGCCGCGTTGCCCCGCAACGGCCTGTGGCTCGCCACGCTGGCGGTCACGTCGCTGGCCGCGGCACGCCTCGACGACGGCGAGGCCGCGGTTGCGGTCTACCCGATGCTGCGTCCCTATGCGGGCCGGACGCTCGTCGTTCCGATGCCGCATCCGGCCGTGTGCCTGGGGTCGGCGTCCCTCTACCTCGGGCTCCTCGCTGCCGCGATGGTGCGTTGGGACGACGCCGTGAGGCACCTGGACGCGGCGCTGCTGGCCAACACCCGGCTCGCGATCCGACCGTTCGTCGCGCGCACGCAGTACGCGTACGCGCGGGCGCTCTTCGGACGCGCGCGGACCGGGGACCGCGAGCGGGCCGTGGCACTGTTGGATGAGGCCGAGTCCGCCGCCCGGGTCCTCGGCATGACGGCGCTTGGCCTGGACTGCGCGGCCCTCCGCGAACGGGAGGCGCCGGCGGGGCCCACCACCGCGCCCGCCGGGGCTGTTGCGGTTCCCGCGACGAGGAATGTGCTCCGGAGGGAAGGAGACTATTGGACCCTGATCTATGAGGGTTCCGTCGTCCGTGTGCGCGACACCAAGGGCCTCCGTCACCTCTCCCGGCTTCTGACCGCGCCGGGGCGCGAGTTCCACGCGGTGGACCTGGAGGCCGCCGATGCACAGGCGGGAGCACCGGGCCGCCGGTCTGCGGCCAGGGCTGTCGCCGGAGTCCTGGAGGAGCGCCCCGACCTCGGCGACGCGGGCGAGATGCTGGACGCGCGGGCCAAGGCCGAGTATCGGTCCCGGCTCCAGGAGTTGCGCGTCGAGCTGGACGAGGCCGAGGCCTTCAACGACCCGGCCCGCGTCGCGAAAGTCAAGGAAGAGATGGACTTCCTGGTCGCCGAGCTGGCGAGGGCCGTGGGATTGGGAGGGCGTGACCGCCGGGCTGCGTCGCACGCGGAGCGGGCGCGCCTCAACGTCACCCGGGCGATCAGGGCGGCCCTCGACAACATCGCCCGGGGCCATCCGGCGCTGGGTCGCCACCTGCGGGCGACCGTTCGGACCGGCCAGTACTGCTCCTACACGCCTGACCCGCGGGTCCCCATCGCCTGGGAGTCCTGAGCACGGGTCCCGGACACTGAACACCTGTTCCGCGACGGTGAACGCCGTCTCCGGCGAAGGCGGGCGCGGACTAAACGGCATCATGCAGGTGCCGAGGGGGCGGCAGGCCATGCAAACACCGGAGTGGGCGCAGTACCTCGTTCCCGTCGGCCGGGCGGCTTTCGTCGGGCCGTGCTGCTTCACGACTTCTGGGCGACCAGGGATCCGATGGTGGCCCAGTTACAGGTGACGGCGTTCATGGCGAACCTGTCGAGGGTCGGCGGGGCGCTGTTGATCGCCCACTTCGGCGCCGGACCGCTGACCCTGGACGGCCGATCCCGGCCGCGATGACCGTTTCGACCTTGGAGGGTGATGCACCATGCGGTACGTCGACGGATTCGTCATTCCCCTTCCGAAGAAGAACCTGCGCGCCTACCGCCGGATGGCGCAGATGGGCGCGAAGGTTTGGCGCAAGCACGGCGCGCTCGAGTACTTCGAGTGCGTCGGCGACGACCTCGATCCGAAGTGGGCCGGGATCACGTTCCCGCGCGTGGTTAGGGCCAAACCCGGCGAGACGGTGATCTTCGCCTTCATCGTGTTCAGGTCGCGCGCGCATCGTGATCGCGTCAACGCCAGGGTGATGAAGGACCCGCTCATGAACGACCCGGCGTACACGGACAAGTCGATGCCGTTCGACACGAAGCGCATGGCGTACGGTGGCTTCAAGGTGCTGGTCGAAGCGTAGCGCGAGAACGCACGCGCCAGAAGACGTACCGACAAGGAGGACGCAATGGGCGCGCTCAAGCGCATCGTTCCGCATCTCTGGTACGACAAGGAGGCCAGGGAGGCGGCCGAGTTCTATTGCGCGGTGTTTCCCGATTCTACGATTACCAACGTCACAACGCTCCGCGACACGCCGTCCGGCGACTGCGACGTCGTCTCGTTCGAGCTCGCGGGGCAGCCGTTTGTAGCGATCAGCGCCGGGCCGCTGTTCAGGTTCAACCCGTCGGTGTCGTTCCTGGTCGCCTGCCGGACGAAGGGTGAGGTCGACGATCTCTGGCGAGCCCTCTCCGAGGGCGGCGCGGTGCTGATGCCGCTCGATGCGTACCCGTTCAACGAGCGCTACGGCTGGACGACCGACAGGTACGGCCTGTCCTGGCAGGTCATGCACGCCGGCGACCGGGCCATCAGGCAGGCTATCACGCCGACCCTGATGTTCACCGGCAAGGTGGGCGGCAAGACGGAGGAGGCGATTACCTTCTATACGTCGGTGTTTCGGAACGCGAGGGTTGGCCACATCGTGCGCTACGGCAAGGGTGAGGAGCCCGACCGGGAGGGAACGGTGAAGCACGCGACCTTCGAGCTCCTCGGTCAGCAGTTCGCGGCGATGGACAGCGCACGCGCCCACCCATTCGCGTTCAACGAAGCCATCTCCCTGATGGTCTCCTGCGATACCCAGGAGGAGATTGATTATTACTGGAGTCGGCTCTCGTACGTCCTTGAGGCGGAGCAGTGCGGATGGCTCAAGGACCCCTACGGCCTGTCCTGGCAGATCGTGCCGTCGGGCATGGACGAGATGATGCGCCGCGGCAGTCGGGAGCAGATCGCCCGCGTGACACAGGCGTTCCTCGCGATGAAGAAGTTCGATCTTGCGGCGCTGCAGCGGGCGTACGAGGGCTAGGATGGCCGACGCTCAGCTCGGCCGTGGAGAGCCGCCGCGCCGCCCGGCCGTTGCCCGGGGTGAACGGTTGTTCGCCCGCCCTGAACGCCCGCTCCGTGTGGGGCGACTCGTGGCCGGGGGGTGACCCCGGGCACGGCCCCGACACCTGGAACCGAGGTGGATCACGATGCGCAAGGTCGTCATGTCAAACATGGTCACGCTCGATGGGTTCTTCGAGGGGCAGAGGAGCTGGGAGATCGACTGGCACGAGGACGTCTGGGGCGAGGAACTGGAGCGGTTCTCGCTGGAGCAGGCGAAGGAGGTCGGCACGCTCCTGTTCGGTCGCATCACCTACGAGGGTATGGCCGCTTACTGGACCTCGGCGACCGGCGAGATCGCCGAGTTCATGAACAGCATCCCCAAGGTCGTCTTCTCGCGGACGCTCGAACGGGCCGACTGGCACAACACGCGGCTGGTGCGGGGGGACGCCGAGGACGAGGTCGCCCGGCTGAAGCAGGAGCCCGGCAAAGACCTCTACATCTTCGGCAGCGCCGGCCTTTCGGCCGCGCTCACGCGGCGCCGCCTCATCGACGAATACCGCCTGGTGCTGAACCCGTTGGTGCTGGGCGGCGGGAACCCGCTGTTCAAGCCCGCTCCGGAGCGGATGCGGATGCGGCTCCTGGAGGCGCGGCCGCTGGCCTCCGGGGTGGTGCTTCTGCGCTATGAGCCCGCGTAGGGCCAGGCCGGCCGGGTCTGCGAGGCCGGCGGTCGCGCAGCCATACGTGGCGGGCGGCGCCAGGCCGGTCGCGTGGGCCGGGGCACGCCGCCTGCTGGCGACGGCCGACACCTACTGGCTCGCGACCGTGCGGCCCGAGGGCCGGCCGCACCTGGTGCCCGTGCTGGCGGTCGGGGTGGACGGTGCGCTGCACTTCGTCGCAGGTCCAACCACCCGCAAGGGGAGGAACCTGGCGCGGGATCCGTGCTGCGTCATCGCGGCGCGGGGCGGC
The DNA here is from genome assembly GCA_031081715.1 of Armatimonadota bacterium. GTDB lineage: Bacteria > Sysuimicrobiota > Sysuimicrobiia > Sysuimicrobiales > Humicultoraceae > Fervidifonticultor_A > Fervidifonticultor_A tertius. The sequence goes on from JAVHMA010000018.1 coordinate 68,062, forward strand.
AGCCTCGATCTGGTCGTGGAAGGCAAAGCGGCCAGGGTGACGCAGGGGGCGAGACTCCGGCGCGTGGCCGGAGCCTACGGGGCCAAGTATCGGTGGCCCGTGGCGGTGCGTGACGGGGCGTTGTACGGGGAGGGCGCGCCAACTGCCGGTCCGGCGCCGTACTACGTCTACGAGATCGTGCCCACGGTGGCCTTCGGCTTTCCAACGGAGGGTGTACTGGCCCCGGCGCGCTGGCGGTTCCCGCGCGGGCGCCAGAGAGTGGCGCTTTGGAGGAGGACAATGGGGGTGGCCACCAGATCCGTTCCCCACGACCGTCCCGATGCAGACCGAACGACGGACAGGCTGCCTGATGCGGTGCGCACGCTCTTCGACGGCCCCAACTACGCCCATGTCGCGACCACGCTGCCGGACGGAGCACCGCACAGCGTGCCGGTCTGGGTAGGTGTGGAGGGCGAGCAGATCGCGTTCCTGACGGGACCCGACTCCCGCAAGGCGCACAACCTCGAGCGCGACCCGCGCGTCGCGATCTCGATCGTCGCCCACGATCGGCCCTTCGCCATGGCCTACGTGCGCGGCCGCGTCGTCGCGCGCCTCGAGGGCGCCGCCGCGCTCGGCGTGATGGACCGGATCGCCTACAAGTACACCGGGCAGTCGTACCCCCTGCGCACCGGACGCGTCGTGTTCCTGGTCTCGCCGGAGCGCGCCTGGGCGCGGACGTACGGCTAAATGGAGATTCGCATCGTGATCCAGACCACCGAGCCCCTCGCCGGGACCGCCGCGGCAGGCCGGCGACCGCCGCTCCGTTTCGAGGGATGGCTGGAGCTGCTGCGGGCGCTCTCATCGCTCATTGATGTGGGGGGCGTGCCCGAGCCGGACAATGGACCAAGCGGCCAGGGATTCCGAGTGGGTGTCTGGGGCACTGAAGGCGAAATCAAGACCAACGTTCCGGTGCAAGAGGAGGAACGGCCGATGCGATTCATGATGCTCGTCAAGGCGAGCAAGGAGTCCGAAGCGGGCATGATGCCGACCGAGCAGCAGCTCGCCGACATGGCGGAGTACAACGAGGAACTGGTACGGGCCGGCGTCCTGCGCGCGGGCGACGGGCTCCAGCCCACCTCGAAGGGCGCGCGGGTCAGGTACGCGGGAACGAAGCGCACCGTCATCGACGGGCCTTTCCCCGAGGCGGAGCACCTTGTCGCGGGCTACTGGCTGATCCAGGTCAGCTCCCGGGACGAGGCGATCGAGTGGGCGCGCCGCGTGCCGTTCGAAGACGGGCAGGTGGAAGTGCGCCAGGTGTTCGAGCTGGAGGACTTCGGAGAGAGCGAGGCCGTCCAGCGGCACGCCCGGCTGCGGGAGCGCATCGAGAAGGCCTCGTCGCA
>JAVHMA010000019.1 GCA_031081715.1 Armatimonadota bacterium
GCGACGCCCTCGACCCGCGACTCTGAGGAGGCCCGGCATGCCGCGTCCCGCCATCACGCTCGACGACGTCCTGGCCATCACGTTCACCTCGGCGCACGCCTGGTCGCCGGACAGCCGATGGCTCGCGTTCATCCACGACGACGGCGGCCGCTACACGCTGCGGGCGGTCGAGGCCGCCTCCGACCGGGTCGCGCAGATCTCCGACGGCGAGACGCCGGTCACCCAGTTCGACTGGGCGCCCGACGGCTCGCTCGCCTACGTCCAGGGCGGCCGGGTGGTCACGGCGGCCCTGGGGCCGGGCGGCTGGGCGCAACGCACGCTGTACGAAGGACGGGCGCCCGCGTCCGCCGTGGCCTGGTCGCCGGCCGGCGTGCTCGCCTACGTGGCCGGCGGCCGGCCGTGGGTGCTGGACCCGGCGGGCCCGTCGCTACGCGAGGTGGACGTCCCCGGCCGCGTGGCCGCGCTCGGCCACGAGCCGGCGCTCGCGTGGGCGCCCGACGGGTCCGCGCTCGCGCTGACGTTCGAGGACGGCGGGTGGTGGGACCTGGCTACGGCCGACGCGTCGGGCCGGTGCCTGTGGCGCTCGCGTACCGAGAATCTCGAGGGGCCCCTCGCCTGGCTGCGCCCCGGCCGCCTGCTGTTCGCGCGGCCGGCCACCTCGTACACGGCGCAGGAGTGGCTCGTGCTCGATCTCCCCGGCGGCCGGCTGCGTGTCGTGCACCGCGAGGAGGAGCCCGACGGGCTCGGCGCCGTCTTCGCCCCGCAGCCCCACCCCGACGGTCGCCACGCGGTCATGGTGCTCCGCCACGAGGGATGGTGGCACCTCTACCTGCTCGACACCGAGACCGGCCACCTGCAGACACTGACCGACGGGAGTTGCGAGGACGTGGGCCACACGTACGACCATCCCCGGATCAGTCCAGACGGCCGCGAGGTGGTCTTCGCCACCAACCGGGTGGACGCGGGGATGCGCCACCTCTTCAGCGTCGATCTGGCGAGCGCGGCGCTGCGGCGGGTCGTGGGCGCGGCCGGCACCAGCGTGGAGCCCGCCTGGTCGCCCGACGGCCGGCGCATCGCCTTCAAGCACAGCACGGTGCGGCACGCACCGGAGCTGTGGGTGGTCGGTCGTGACGGCGACGGCCCGCGGCGCCTGGTGGCGTCCATGCCACCCGGGGTCGAGGCCGACCGCTTCCCGCTGCCTCGCTTCACCCGAACGCCAGGCGCCGCGGGCTGGGAGATTCCGGGCTACCTCCTGGCGCCGCGCGACCTCGAGCCGGGCCGGCGGTACCCTGCGCTCGTCTACGTCCACGGCGGCGGGATGCGGCAGATGCGCGAGGGGTTCCCGCCGCTGGAGACCTACGCGTTCTTCTACGCGGTCTCGCTCTGGCTCGCCGAGCAGGGCGTGGTCTCCTACCTGGTCAACTACCGCGGGGGTATCGGGTACGGCCGGACTTTCGAGCAGGGCAACGCGGGCGGGCTCGCGGTGCTGGAGTGCGAGGATTGCGTCCGCGCGGGCGAGTACCTGAAGACGCTGCCGTTCGTGGACCCCGCCCGGGTTGGCGTCTGGGGCATCAGCTACGGTGGCTGGCTGACGCTGGCCTCGCTGTGCCGGTTTCCGGAGACGTTCGCGCTGGGGATCAACATCGCGGGCATCTGGGATTTCGACCGCTGGATGGCGTGGGCGAAGGCGTCCTACCGGCCGGCATACGACTACTTCCTCGGCCGCGCCCGTGGGCCGCGCGACGCGCACCCGGACGTGTGGGACGCCGCGTCCCCGCGGCACCTGGTCGCGCGGATGCGCGCGCCGGTCGTCAACTTCCACGGCACGAAGGACGCCGCGGTGCCCTTCGAGCAGATGGACCTGCTGGTGGGGGACCTGGTGGCGCACGGGAAGGCGTTCGAGGCGCACTACTACCCCGACGAGACCCACCTGTTCACCCACCGCGCGACCTGGCGCGACGTCCTGGGCAAGGTGACGGCGGCGCTCGTTCGCTATCTCGGGCCCGAGCGCGCGACCGCCGACCCGGCGGCGCTGCTGCTCGACGGGCGCGCGGCGCCGGGCGGCGGCTTCTACTGAGGCGCTGCCCGCCGACGAGGGAGCCCCGCGCGTGCCACCGAAGGTCTCCGGGGGAGCGTCCCGACCGCGCCCCCGGGAGGCGACGTTCATGATCCGCATCCTCGCGCTGCTGCTCGCCCTGCTGCTCGCGGGCGCCGCGACCGCGGCGGGCCAGGCGCCCCGGGTCCAGCTCACGATCCTGCACACCAGCGAGCACCACGGCAACGTCCTACCGTTCGACACGCCGGCCGCGCGCGGCGTCGGCGGGGTGGCGGGCCGGGCGACGGTAATCGCGCGTGTCCGGCAGGAGGTCGCCAACGTGCTCCTGCTCGACTCCGGCGACATCATGCTCGGGACGACGATGTCCTCGGTGTTCCGCGGCGAGCCGGACGTCGAGGCCATGAACCTGATGGGCTACGACGCGATGGCCGCGGGCAACCACGAGTTCGACTACGGGCTCGACCACTTCCGCCGGCTGCAGCGGATGGCGCGGTTTCCCATCATCTCCACGTCGATCCGCGGCCGGGGCCAGGAGATCGCGCCGCTCTTCGTCCAGAAGCGCGTGGGCGGCCTGCGCATCCTGATCTTCAGCGGCATCGACGAGCAGACGTTCCCCGACAGCATCCACCCCAATGTCGTCCGCGAGCTCGAGTACTTCGACCCGGTCGGCAGCGCGCGCGGCATCCTGCGCGGGCTGGGGCCGCAGGCCGACCTGGTGATCGCGCTGACGCATATGGAGATCGGTCAGGACCTGGCGCTCATGCGCGAGGTGCCGCAGATCTCGGTGATCGTCGGCGGGCACACCGAGGGGTTCGACGGGCTGCTCACCCCGGCGGGTGGCCGCCCCTCCGAGGCCGCCGACAGTCCCCGCACCGTCTACGTCAAGACGCACCGCATGGGCGCGACCGTGGGCCGGCTCGACCTGACGATCGAGGGCGGGCGGGTGCGCCGGGCCGTCGCCCGCAACCTGCCGGTCAACGCGCAGGTGCCGCCGGACCCGCGCGTCGCCGCGCTGGTCCGGGACTACGAGGCCCGCTTGCAGGCGCGGTTCGCGGAGACGATCGGCCGGGCGGCCGCGCTGCTCGACGGCGAGCGCGACAACGTTCGCACCCGGGAGACGAACCTCGGCAACCTCATCGCCGACGTGATGCGGGAGTTCGCGCGCTCGGACGTGGCGCTGATGAACGGCGGCGGGATCCGGGGGTCGTTCCGAGAAGGCCCGATCACGCTGGGGGACACCTTCCGCGTGCTGGCCTTCGACAACACGGTCGTCGTGCTGCGCGTCACCGGCGCGCAGCTCCGCGAGGCGCTCGAGAACGGGGTGAGCCAGGTCGAGCAGGCCGGCGGGCGATTCCCCCAGGTCTCGGGGCTGGCCTTCACCTATGAGCGCGCCCGGCCGGCCGGGCAGCGCGTGACCGACGTCCGTGTCGGCGGCGCGCCGCTCGACCCGGCGCGCACCTACCTGGTCGCCACCAACGACTTCGTGGCCGGCGGCGGCGACGGCTATACGGTTTTCCGGGCCGGCCGCGACGTGCGCGACACCCAGGTGCTGCTCCGCGACCTCTTCATCGAGCACGTGCGGCGTGTGGGCACGCTCGCCGCGCGCGTCGAGGGGCGCATCACCGGTCGGTAGGCGCGCCCGGCGCTAACCCACCTTCACCCGCGCCAGCGCCTCCACGAGCGCGCGCGCGAACGCCGGCAGGTCCGGCGGCGTGCGCGACGTGATGAGGTTGCCGTCCACGACGACCTCGCGGTCCACCCACGTCGCGCCCGCGTTGGTTAGGTCGTCCTTGATGGCCGCCACGCTGGTGACCGTGCGGCCGCGCACGATGCCCGCGGAGATCGGCACCCAGCCGGCGTGGCAGATGAAGGCGATGGGCTTTCCCGCCTCGTGCAGGGCGCGCACGAACGCCAGCATCGCGGGGTGCCGGCGCATCCGGTCGGGCGCGTACCCGCCCGGGATCACCAGCCCGTCGAACTGCGCGGGGTCGGCCTCCACCATCCCCACGTCGGCCTTCGCGGGATAGCCGTGCTTGCTCTTGTAGGTCTCGCCGGCGCGCGGGCCGACGAGTGCCACCTCGGCCCCGGCCTCGCGCAGGCGGAGGACCGGGTACCAGAGCTCCAGGTCCTCGTAGAGCTCCTCCACCAGCGCCGCCACGCGGACTCCCTGCAGTTCCATTCACCGCACCTCCTCGTCGGGTTCCCACCCCCGAGTATACCGGAGCGCCGGCGCCAGGACGCGGGACGACCTGCCTGAGAAGCGATCTGCCCCTAGCGTCGCCCGGCGCTACGCCGCCGCGAACTCGGTGATGAACCGCGCGACCGACTTCTCGAAGAGGCGCATCCCGGCCACCGTGGCGTACTCGTTCGGGCTGTGCGGCCGGCCGCCGTGGCCCAGGCCGCCCATGACGAACGGCTGGCCGAGCACCCGACGGAACAGGTAGAACGGCGCCGAGCCGGCCAGGTGCGGCCAGACCTCGGGCTCGTAGCCGAGTGCCCGGCAGGCACGGATGAGCGCCTGCACCGCGGGCTCGCTCGCACTCGTCTTCGCGGGCGGGTAGCCCTCGTAGAAGTGGACCTCGATGTCGTCCCGGCCGATCCGCTCGAGGTGCGCGCGGATGCGCGCCCTGACGCGCTCGGGTTCCATGTTCGGGACCAGCCGCACGTCCATCTTGACCTTCACCTCGTAGGGCAACAGCGTCTTCATGCCGGGCCCGGTGTAGCCGCCCCAGATGCCGTCGATGTTCAGCGTCGGGTCATAGAGGTAGCGCCGGAGCAGCTCGGCGCCGGCGGCATCGTGTTTGAACCGCTCCGCGTCCCACATCCAGAGCTCGGTGGCCGGGTCGAAGGTCCTGGCGAGCTCCGCGAGCAGCGCCTCGTCCTCGGCGCTGGGCGGTGCGACGTCGTCGTAGAAGCCGTCGATGGTGATCCGCTCGCGGTCGTCCATCATCGTCGCCAGCGCGCGCAGCAGGCGCCACGCCGGGCTGCCCACCCAGACCGCGTTGCTGCCATGCACGCCGCGCGTGCGCGGGCCGCCCCAGGCGCCGCCGCGGCAGGTGACCTCGAAGTACTGGATGCCCTTGACGCCCAGCCACAGCTTCGGCCGGCCGCGCCGGTCCTGGCAGTAGAAGGCGAAGTAGGTCGCGTCCGCGCCCAGCCGGTCGCGGTAGCGCTCGATGAAGCCGGGCAGGTGCGCGCTGCCGAGCTCCTCCTCCCCCTCGACGACGAACTTGAGGTTGACCGGCAAGCCGCCGGTCGCCCGGAAGGCCTCGAGCACGTTGAACAGGCCGGCGAGCGGCCCCTTGGTGTTGTAGACCCCGCGGGCGACCACGCTCGGCCCGAACTCGGGAAGGTCCACGATCTCCCCGGCGAACGGCGGGACCAGCCAGTCCTCGCCCTCGACCGGCTGGACGTCGTACATGCCGTAGAGCAGCAGGGTCCTGGGCCGGCCCGCGTCCACCGCGCCAGTAACCACGGGCCAGCCCTCGGTGGGAACGATCTCGACGGCGCCGCCGAGTCGGCGGATGCTGTCGGCGACCATCTCCGCCATCTCGGCCATGCCCGCGCCCTCGCCGCTGATGCTGGGCTGGCGGACGTAGGCGCGCACGCGCTCGAGATGCGCGTCGGCGTGGGCGTCCAGGTAGGCGTCCAGGTCGTCCATGGGGCACAGCCTCCGGCCGAGGGGGGTCGGACACGGTCGGGGCGGCGGCGCCAGCGCGCCGCCGCCCCCGACACCGCTACTGCAGCGCGGCCGTCCAGGCGAAGGGCTGGAACCAGTAGAAGCCCTGGACGCCGTAGTTCACGTCGCTCATCCGGCGGGCGACCGCCGCGCGCGACTTCTCGTAGTACAGCACCACGTAGGGCAGCTCGTCCGCGAACACTTCCTGGAACCGGTTGTAGATCTGGCGCCGGCGGGCCTGATCGGCCGTGGCCGCGCCCTCGTCCAGCAACTGGTCGATCTGCTGGTTGGACATGTGAATCAACCGCGTGTAGGTCGCGCCGGTGCGGAACTGCGAGGAGACGTCCGGGTCCACGCCACCCGACCACCCCACCAGGCCGATGTCGTAGTTGGCCGCGTACAGCGCCGCCAGATGCGTCGGGAAGTCGGACTTCTGGATCTCGACGCGGACGCCGGCGGCGATCAGGTTCTCGCGAATCACGTCCGCGGACCGCTCGCGCAGGATGTTCCCCGTGGGCACGCGCAGGATGAGGGTCCGGGTGAAGTCCCACCCGGCCTCCTGCAGCAGCGCGCGCGCCCGCGCAGTGTCGAAGGCCCACGGCCGCACGGCCCTGTTGAAGTAGGGATTGTTCGGGGGGATCGGCCCCTCGGCCAGCTCGCCCTCGCCCTTGAGGAGCTGGCTGACCAGCAGCGGCCGGTTGATCGCGTGGGCCATCGCGCGGCGGACACGCTTGTCCTGCAGGTAGGCGCGCTGGAAGTTGAACGCCATGAACTGGTAGCCGGGGGCGGAGTAGGAGACGGCCTGCACGTGCGGGATGGCCTTCACCCGGTCCCAGTCGTCGATCAGGATCGAGCCGATCCCGCCGCCCGCGGTGACGTCCAGGTCGCGGCGCTCGAGCTGCGCCATCATGGTGGTCGGCGGGATGATGCGCACGAACAGCCGGCGGATGTTCGGGGCGCCCAGGTGGTAGCTCTCGTTCGCCACGAACTCCACGTACTGATCGGTCTTGTACTGGACGAACTTGAACGGCCCGTTGCCGACCGTGGGGTTCTGGAAGAAGGGATGGCGGGCCAGCTGGTCGGGCGCCACGCCGCCCAGCACGTGCTTGGGCAGGATGTACATGTCGTAGCCGAACCGCTCGAACACGAAGTTCGGGTCCACCGGCTTGGCCGTCCGGATCTCGAACTCCTTGGGGCCCAGGATGCGGAACCCGATCTGCGCACCCCCCGCCCGCTTGCCGGTCGCGTCCATACCCGCGATGAACGCGACGCTCGCGCCGCGGTTCGTCTGCGTGCGCGGGTCACTGATGGTCATCACGGTGAACTCGACGTCCTCCGCGGTCACCGGCCGGCCGTCGTGCCAGGACGCCCGGGGATGGAGCGTGAACCGGTAGGTCTGGTTGTCGGCGGCCACCGACCACCGGCTGGCGAGCATCGGGTAGAGCTTGAGCTGGTTGTTCTCCAGCCGCGACTCGAGCAGCGAACCGAACATGAACCGCACGGCGTAGTAGCCGTACGCGCTGTCCGTGTTGATCGGGCTGAAGTTGTTGGGCGGGCTCCACATCCCCGAGACCGCCACCAGGCTCGACCGCGGCTGACCGGCGACCGTGGCCGGCAGCAGCAGGGCGGCGGCCAGCGCGAGGGCGATCACCGCCCGCAGACGTGTCGACATGACGCTCTCCCCCTTTGAGTCTGTCGTCGCTCGGATACGCACCGTGGGAACGCGAGTAAGGAAGTTTCGGTTCCCCAAACCTCCCTCCTTCCAATGCTTCACAGCTTCAGGCTCGGATCCAGGGCGTCCCGCAGCCCGTCGCCCACGAAGTTGATGACCAGCACGGACAGTAGGATCATGAAGCCCGGCGGCACCCACAGCCAGGGCATCTGCTCCAGCACGGTGAGCGACTGGGCGTCGGTGAGCATGTTTCCCCACGACGGCGTGGGAGGCTGCACGCCGAGCCCCAGGAACGACAGCGCCGCCTCGATGAGGATCGCGTTCGCCGTCCCGAAGGTCGCGGCCACCAGCACCGGCGCCATGGCGTTGGGGAGCAGGTGCCGGAGGATCAGACGCACGTCGCCGGCCCCCATCGCGCGCGCGGCGTGCACGAACTCCTGCTGGCGGAGCGCCAGCACCTGTCCGCGCACGAGCCGGGCTACCGGCGGCCACCCGAGCAGCCCCAGCACCAAAATGACGTTCCAGAGGCTGGGCCGGCCGAAGACGCTCACGGCGAAGAGGATGATGATGAGCGGCGGGAACGAGAGCACGATATCCATCAGCCGGCTCAGCACCAGGTCCACGGTGCCGCCGTGGTAGGCGGCGGCCGCCCCCACCGCTGTCCCGATGACGACGTACATGGTGACCGCCAGCAGCCCGACGCTCAGCGAGACCCGGCTGGCGTAGACCAGGCGGCTGAGCACGTCGCGCCCGACGCTGTCGGTGCCAAGCGGGTGGACCGCCGACGGGGCGGCGCGGAAGGCGGTGGCGTCGATGGCCGTGGGGTTGTGGGGCGCCAACACCCCCGCCAGCACAGCCATCGCGGCGATCGCCGCGAGGACCGCCAGGCCCGCGACCGCCACGCGATGACGGAGGAAGCGGCGGGCGGCGAGCGTCCAGTACGACTGCGGACGGTCGAGCCGCGCGCCCCGCGTGGTAACCGCGGCGGAGATCGCGCTAGTCATACCGGATGCGCGGGTCCACAACCGAGTAGGTGATGTCGGCGAGCAGGTTGCCGAGCGCGACGAAGACCGCTGTGATCAGCGTGATCCCCATGAGCACCGGGTAGTCCCGCTGGTTGATCGCCTCGATGGTCAGCCGGCCCATGCCGGGCCACTCGAAGACCTGCTCGGTGATCACCGCGCCGGCCAGCAGGGCCGGGATCTGCAGGCCGGCCAGCGTCACGACCGGGATCAGGGCGTTGCGGAGCGCGTGCCGGCGTACCACGAGGCGCTCCGCCAGTCCCTTCGCGTGCGCCGTGCGCACGTAGTCCTGGCCCAACACCTCGAGCATGCTCGACCGCACGTAGCGCGTGAGCGCGCCCGCCCCGGCCGCGGCCAGGACGGTCGCCGGCAGGACCAGGTGGTGCAGCGCGTCGAGCAGCCCGCCGTCGCCGCCCAGCGTCTGCGTGCCGCCCACCGGCAGCCAGCGTAGCCGCAGCGCGAAGATGTAGATGCCGGCCAGGCCCAGGAAAAACGTCGGCAGGCTGATGCCCAGGAACGCGACGAACGTGGCGACGTAGTCCACCCACGTGTACCGGCGCGTCGCGGCCACCATGCCCACCGGCACGGCGACCGCGTACGACAGCACGAGCGCGGTCACGGTCAGCGTCAACGTCGGCAGCACGCGCTCGCCGATCCGGCGCGCCACCGGCGCGCCGGTGCTGAACGAGTAGCCCAGGTTGCCGCGCAGCACCTCGCCCAGCCACTTCACGTAGCGGACCGCGATGGGGTCGTTGAGCCCGAGCTCGCGGCGCCGGATCTCCAGGTCGGCCTGCGTCGCGTTGGGGTCGATGAGCATCTGCACCGGATCGCCGGGCGTGAGCGAGAGGATCAGGTAGCTCAGCACCGTGATGCCGAGCAGGATGGGAACGGTGATCAGGAGCCGGCGTGCGAGGTATCGCTGCATGCCGTCCGCCGCCGCGCCGGCTCACCCGGACGACGGGGCGGCCCGCGGCACGCCGGACTGTTCGGGGTCCCCCGGACCGACCCCTGCCCTGCGCCAGGCCACCGCGCCGGCCACGACGGTCGCCGCGGGCACGAGCGCGCGGTCCAGCGCCACCAGGTCGGCGAGCCGGCCCACGCGGATCTCGCCGGCGTCCAGACCGAGCACGCGCGCGGGCGTCGCCGCGGCCATCGTCACCGCACCGGGCAGCCCGGCGCGGCCGGCGACCAGACGGCGCACCGCCTCATCCATCGTCAGCACGCTTCCGGCAAGCGTGCCGTCGGCGAGGCGCGGCGCGCCGTCGGCGAGGCGCACCGTGCGGTCGCCCAGCGTGGCGGTGTCCGCCGGCGCGCCAGCCGCGCTGATGGCGTCAGTGATGAGCGCCGCGCCGCGCGGGCCCTTCACCGCGATGACCAGGTCGAGCACCGCCGGGTGCAGGTGCACGCCGTCGGCGATCACGGTGCAGACGACCTCGGGCCGCCCCAGCGCTGCCAGCGCGATGCCCGGCTCGCGGTGGTGCGCTGGCCGCATCGCGTTGAACAGGTGGGTCGCCACGCGCACACCCTCGTCGAAGGCCGCGACCGCCTGGGCGTAGGTGGCGTCCGTGTGGCCCGCTGCGACGACGACCCCGCGCGCCCGCAGCGCCTCGATGACCGGCAGCGCGCCGACGAGCTCGGGCGCGAGCGTGACCATCCGGACGAGCCCGGGGAACTCGTCGAGCAACCCACTGATCCACGCCACCGACGGAGGCCGCAGGTGCTCCGGGGAGTGCGCGCCCGGCCGGAGCGGCGAGAGGAACGGCCCCTCCAGGTGCACGCCGGCCAGCCGCGGCGCGCCGCCTCGGGCCGCGCGCTCCGCGAAAAATCCGAGCGCCGCGCGCAACGCGGGCTCCGGTGCGGAGATGAGCGTGGCCAGATAGGCCGTGGTGCCACCGCGGAGCATGTGCGCCTCGGCCGCGGCCAGGTCGTCGGGGTCGGGCGCCAGGAAGTCGCACCCCGCCGCGCCGTTGATCTGGAGATCGATGAATCCTGGGGCCAGCACGCCGTCCGGCCACGCCTCGTCCGGGTTCGGGTGCGTCCCCTGGGCGACGCGGGTGATCACGCCGTCTTCCACGGTCACGAATCCGGGCCGGGCCACGCCCTCAGGGAGCAGGACCGCGCCGGCCTGGAGCACCAGGTCGGCGCGCCGCGCACGCGGCGCGTGCCCGCTCACGGGCGGACGGTCTCGCTTGCCGGCCCGCTGGTCGCGGCCGGCAGTGCCACGGGCAGCCGGCCGACAGAACGCAACAGGCCGAGCAACACCCGCGCCGCGGCGTCGAGGCTCGCGGGGTCCGTGCCGTAGGTAGCGAGCGCCGCCGCCTCCCGGGGAGCCTGCGCGACGTCGTAGGGGTCACCGGTCGCAACCAGCGCCATCGCGCCGCGCGTCCGCGCCGCCACCTCCCGCACGACCGCGACGGCGTCCGGTACCAGTGGACCGCGCGACCGCGTGACCACGACCACGTGCCCGGAGGCGCCTGCGTCGGCCGCGGCGCGGCTGCGCGCACGGCCGCCGTGGCGCCGCAGCGCCGCCGCCAGCGCCTCGGCCGGGGCTTCCGGGGAAGCAGCCACGACGTCGATGGGCGAGCGGGCCAGGGGCAGCACGCCGGGGTCGCGCACGAGCGTGACCGCGGCCTCGGCGATCCGGGCGGCCAGCCGCCGGTGCGCCTCGGTGCCGATCGCGGCCTCCAGGTCCGCTGGAGGCGGGGGCGGCGGCCCGCCAGCCACCCAGCGCGCCGCGGCCGCCTCCACCCGGGCGAGCGCCTCCGCGACGCGCGCGGCCGGCAGCGCGCCGCGCTCGACCGCGCGCGCGAGCCCATCGAGGATCTCGTCCTGCATCGCGTCGGGGCCCAGCGCGAGCAGCAGGTCGCAGCCCGCGGCCACGGCGGCTACCGCGGCCTCGCCCGGGCCCGTGTGGTCGGTCACAGCGCGCATGCCCAGCGCGTCGCTGCACACAAGGCCGCTGTACCCCCACCCCGTGCGCAGCAGCTCGGTGAGCACCGGCGCCGACATCGTGGCCGGACGGCCGGTCGGGTCGAGCGCGGGCACGACGACGTGCGCGGTCATGACCGCGGCGACGGCCGCCCGTACCGCGGCACGGAACGGTGGCAGCGCCACCGCCTCCAGCCGGTCGCGGGCATCGGCGACGACGGGCAGAGCAACGTGCGAGTCCACGGCAACGCCGCCGTGCCCCGGGAAGTGCTTGGCCGTCGCGGCCACGCCCTCGGCCTGCAGCCCGCGCAGGTAGGCGACCCCCATCGCGGTCACCAGCGGTGGTGCGTCGCCGAACGCGCGCGCGCCGATGATGGGGTTGGCCGGGTCGGTGTTCACGTCCATCACCGGCGCGAAGTTGAGGTTGATCCCGAGCGCGCGCAACTCCCGGCCGGCGACCCCGCCGGCGGCGTGAGCGAGCTCGGGGTCGCCGGCGGCACCGAGCGCCATGGCCGACGGCAGCCGGGTGGGACGAGGCTCTCCGCCGCTGGCGGAGTCGTCACGGCTGGCGTCGTCCGAGGCGTGCTGGCGCGCGCCCCGGCCCGCGTCGGTCCGGTCGGCGTCGTCGGGCGCGAAGCGGTCCACGGCGCCGCCCTCGTGGTCGATGGCAATCCACGGCAGGGAGGCGCGCGCGCCGTGCGCGACCCGGCGGAGCGCGGCGGTCAGCGCGGCCACCTGCGGACCGCCGGCGACGTTCTTGCGAAAGAGCACCACGCCGGCGAGGTGGTCATCGGCGATGAGCCGCTCCACGCGCGCGGTTGGGGAGCGACCCGGGAAGTCCACCAGGCAGAGCCGGGCCGCGGCGCGCCGGGCGTCCCGGCCCGGAGCGATCACAGCAGAATGGCGCCCGCCTTGCTCCGGTCGGTGAGGTAGATGCCGTCCACGAAGCGGATCTCGCCGGTGCGGCGGGTCATCACCAGCGAGTGGGTGCGGGCACCCCCGCCGAAGAAGCGGACCCCGCGGAAGAGGTCGCCGTCGGTGATGCCGGTCGCCACGAACACCACGTTGTCGCCCGGGACCAGGTCCATGGTGTCGAAGACCCGGTCCGGGTCGGCGACGCCCATCCGCTGCACGCGGGCGCGCTCCTCCTCGTCGCGGAACCAGAAGCGCCCCTGCATCGCACCACCCAGACACCGCAGCGCCGCGGCGGCGAGCACCCCCTCGGGGGCGCCGCCGATCCCCATCACCGCGTGTACCCCGGTGCCGCGGACCGCGGCCGCGATGGCAGCCGAGACGTCGCCGTCGGAGATGAGCTTGATGCGCGCGCCCGCGGCCCGGACCCGAGCGATCAGCTCGCCGTGGCGCGGCCGGTCGAGGATGGTGATGGTCAGGTCGCCGACCGACCGGTTGAACGCGGCCGCCATGGCCCGGAGGTTCTCTTCGACCGGACGGCGGATGTCCACGTGGCCCGCGGCCGTGGGCCCCACGATCAGCTTGTCCATGTAGATGTCCGGCGCATGGAGGATGCCGCCGCGCTCGGTGACCGCCAGGACCGAGATCGCGCCCGGGAGCCCCTTGGCGACCAGGTTCGTCCCCTCCAGCGGGTCGACCGCGATGTCCACCTCGTGCGGCCCGCCGCCGCCGACGACCTCGCCGATGTAGAGCATGGGCGCCTCGTCCCGCTCGCCCTCGCCGATGACAATGGTGCCGTGCAGGTCGAGCAGGCTCATCGCCCCGCGCATCGCCTCCACCGCCGCCCGGTCGGCCGCGGTGTTATCGCCCTGCCCCATGTGGTGCGCGGCCGCGAGCGCCGCGGCTTCGGTCACGCGGACGAAGTCGAGGATGAGCTGGCGTTCCATCATGCCCGGACGCCGCCGGGCCGCTCGCTCCGCAGCTCGGTCAGGGTCACCGTGAGGGTCAGCCGCCGGCCGTCGCGCACCACCTCCACGCGCACCGCGTCGCCGGGGCGTTTGCGGAACAACTCGCGGCGCAGGTCGCCGATCGTGGCCACGCGCGTGCCGTCCACGGCGACGATGATGTCCTGCGCGCGCATGCCGGCCCGCTCGGCCGGGCTGCCCGGCTGCGGCACGACCACGACCCCATGGTCCACGGGCAGCCGGTAGGCGCGCGCCGTGTTGGCGTCGATCTCGCCGCGGATCTCGACGCCCAGCGCCGGGCGCACCACGCGCCCGGCCGAGACGAGCTGGTCCATGACGGCGCGGGCGTAGTCCACCGGGATCGCGAAGCCGATGCCCTGCGCGTCACGGATGATCGCCGTGTTGACGCCGATCAGCCGCCCGCCCGAGTCGAGCAGCGCGCCGCCGCTGTTGCCGGGGTTGATCGCAGCGTCGGTCTGGATCAGGTTTTCGATCACGAAGTCGGGCCCGGCCTGGATGCTGCGGTTCAGCGCGCTGACGACGCCGACCGTGACCGTGCTGCCCAGGCCGAAGGGGTTGCCGATCGCGATGGCCACCTGGCCCACCTGCAGCGCCGACGAGTTGCCCAGCTCCACCGCGGGCAGTGGCGTCGGGCTGTCCACCTTCACCACGGCGAGGTCGGAGAACCGGTCCGCGCCGAGCACGCGACCGCGCAGGGTCTGGCCGGAGAGCAGGGTGACGGTGATCTCTTGCGCGCCCTGGATGACGTGGTTGTTGGTCAAGATCAGCCCGTCGGACCGGACGATGACCCCGGAGCCCTGGCCCTGCTGCGGGAACAGGCCGAACGGCGTCGCAACCTGCGCGCGCACGTTGATGTTGACCACCGCGGGCCGCGCCTGCTGCACGACCCGGATGACGGCCGACTCCTCGCGCTCGAGCACGCGGGTCGCGCCGGGCGCGCCGGCCTGGGGCGCGGGGCCGGCCGGCGGCAGGGTGCCGCCCGGGGGCGCCGCGGGCGCGGGTTGGGCTTCCGGCGCCGGCGCCGTCCCCGGCGCCCATCCGGCAAGAGAGAGGCCCAGGCTCGGGGCGAGCACGCCTCCCAGCAGGCCGCCCGCGACCAGCACGGCCAGCAGGCTCAGGCCGCGATTGCCGGACCGACCACGCAGCGGACGCTCGGTGGACACGATAGGTACGCCTCCTGTTCTCTTCCAAATGCGCGCCGCCCGTGGCGGCGGGTCTTCATTATAGCAATCCAGGCGCGCCGGCTGCCCCGAACAAGGCCGGCAGGTCGGCGCGGAGGCTGGCGATGTGCTCGCGCATGGCGTCCTCGGCGCGGCGACCGTCGCGGACCCGCATCGCCGCCACGAGACGGGCCATCTCCTTCAGCGACTTGGCCGCACGCCCCCGCACGCGGAACGTGCGCAGACGGACGGCATGGATCTGTCCGCGCACCGTCCGCAGCACCTGGTCGAGCCGCCCGTTGCCCGACATCTCCGCAACCGCCGCGTGGATCTCCAGGTCGAGGCTCAGCATGGCATCGTGGTCCTCCCGTTTCAGCGCCGCGCCGAACGCCCGGATGAGCGCGTTGAGCCTTGCGTGGAACTCGGGCGTGGCGCGCTGCGCCGCGCGGCGGGCCGCCCGGCTCTCCAACACCTCGCGCAGCTCGTAAAGCTCGTCGAGGTCGGCCAGGCTGAGCACCGGCACCATCACCCCGCGGCCAGGGAGTGCCTGTACCAGCCCCTCGGCCTCCAGCCGACGCAGGGCGTCGCGGATCGGCGTGCGGCTCACCTGCCAGGCGCGCGCCAGCTCGAGTTCGTTGACGCGCGCGCCCATCGGCAGGTCGCCGCGGAGGATCGCCTCCCGCAGCTGGCGGTACGCCGCCGCCCCCACGGTCTCTCGGGCCGGCAGCGGGCCCCAGAACGGGCTCACCGTGGGAAACGCAGCCGGGCCGCGGGGGAGTTCCGGCGCATCGGGAGGAAGACGACCCGAGTTCATCGAGTCTAAGTGTGTACTGCATACTGCGTGCCGTCAACAAGCTCTTTGGCCGCTGTCCGGGCATGGCCGGGCGGCTTGCCGGGGCCGCCGGCCCCGGAGTACGGTGGCCCTGGAGGCCGGCGCCCCTCAGGCCGGCCCGCGGAGGACGACCGGATGACGTACATCATCGCCGAGCCGTGCATCAACACCAAGGACCGGGCCTGCGTGGAAGTGTGCCCCGTGGACTGCATCTACGAGTACGTCGAGGAGGTGGGGGCCTTCGTCGTCCCGGACCCCAGCACGGGCAGCGGCATGGACAAGACGGTCATCCCGCGCGGACAGTCCGTGCACCTGCCCGGCCCCAACGTCCCGAAGGACAAGCTGCTCTCGATGCTCTTCATCCACCCCGACGAGTGCATCGACTGCGGGGCGTGCGAGTCGGTCTGCCCGGTGACCGCGATCTTCGCGGAGTCGGACGTGCCCGACCAGTGGAAGGAGTACATCCCGCTGCAGTACGCGGCGTTCGGGCTCGAGAAGAAGTAGCCCGATCGCGCTTCCGCCGGGGCGCGCCGCGTGGCGCGCCCCGGCACCCTGGGGTATAATCCCACCACGGCCCGGCGGGCTGCGCCGGGCGCAGGATGCCGTCACCTCTTTGGGGCGCACATGCTGAACTGGCTGCGCCGTCCCAAGTACGGAGCCGTGGAACGTCGCGACATCCCCCCGGGGGTGTGGGCCAAGTGCCCGAAGTGCGGCGCCACGGTCTACCATCGGGACCTGGTGCGCAACCTCAAGGTCTGTCCGACCTGCGGCTTCCACCACCGCCTGACCGCCGAGGAGCGCCTGGCCGTCACCGTGGACGAGGGGACGTTCGAGGAGCACGACGCCGGCGTGGTCTCCGGCGACCCGCTGCGGTTCGAGGGCTACGCAGACAAGCTCCGCGAGGCGCGCGAGAAGACCGGCGCTGCCGACGCGGTGATCACCGGCCTGGGCGCCGTGGAGGGGTCGCGCGTGGCGCTCGCAGCGCTGGACTTCGCGTTCATGGGCGGCTCCATGGGGTCGGTCGTGGGCGAGAAGATCGCGCGCATCGCCGAGCGCGCGGTGGAGCACCGCTTGCCGCTCGTCGTCTTCTCGGCCTCGGGCGGCGCGCGCATGCAGGAGGGCGCGCTCTCGCTGATGCAGCTCGCCAAAACCAGCGCGGCGATCGCGCGGCTGCACGAGGCCCGGTTGCCCTACCTCTCGGTGATGTGCGACCCGACCACGGGCGGGGTCACCGCGAGCTTCGCGTTCCAGGGCGACGTGATCCTGGCGGAGCCCGGCGCGATGATCGGCTTCGCGGGCCGCCGGGTCATCGAACAGACCATCCGCCGCAAGCTGCCCGACCACTTCCAGACCGCCGAGTTCTGCCTGGAGCACGGCCTGATCGACATGGTCGTGCCGCGGCCGGCCATGCGCGCCACGTTGGGGCGGCTGCTCCGGTTCTTCGGGGCGCCGCGACTCCCCGCGCGCGAGGCGGTGGCCGCGCCGGCGGGCGAGGCGCCGGCGGACGGCGGGGCCTGAGCCCGTGTCGGCAATCCTGCCCGAACGCGACCGCGCGGCCGAGGCGCGCGCGCAGGAGCTCGAGGCGCGGCTCGCCGAGCTGTCGCGGGAGATTGCCGGGCTGCGGCGGCGCGGCGAGAAGGAGCAGCTCGACGTCGGCCGCCTGATCGGCGACCTCGAGGCGCGCGCGGACGAGCTGCGCCGGGAGCTGCTCGACCTGCGCCCGGCCTGGCAGGCCGTGGCGCTCGCGCGCCACCCGCAGCGGCCCAAGGCGCAGGAGATCGTCGCTGCGCTCATCGAGGAGTTCACCGAGCTCCACGGCGACCGGCTCTTCCGCGACGACCCGGCACTGCTGGCCGGGGTCGGCTGGTTCGACGGCCGCCCCGTGGTGGCCATCGCGCCGCGCAAGGGCCGCGACACGCGCGAGAACCTGGCGTTCAACTTCGGCATGCCCTATCCCGAGGGGTACCGCAAGGCGCTCCGCGCGATGAAGCTCGCGGAGAAGTTCGGCTATCCGGTCCTCAGCGTGGTGGACACCCCGGCCGCCTACCCGGGCGACGCCGCCGAGGAGCGCGGCCAGGCCGAGGCGATCGCGCGCAACATCCTGGAGATGACGCGCCTGCGCACGCCGATCGCGGTGGTGATCACGGGCGAGGGCGGCAGCGGCGGGGCGCTCGCGGTGGCGGTCGGCGACGCCGTGCTCATGCTCGAGCACGCGATCTACACCGTGATCCCGCCCGAGGGCTGCGCCGCGATCCTGTGGCGCGACGCGGGGCGGTCGCGCGAGGCGGCCGCGGCGCTGCGCCTGACCGCCTCGGACCTCGTGGCGCTGGGCGTGGTGGACGAGATCATCCCCGAGCCCCCCGGCGGCGCGCACCTGGACCCGGCGGCGGCGATCGCCGCCGTGGGCGAGGTGCTGCGGCGCCACCTGCGCGCGGCGGCCGGCGTGCCGGTTGAGACCCTGCTCCAGCGCCGGTACGCGAAGTACCGGGCGATGGGGTATCATGAGGAGCGGGCATGACGGAGCGCATCGACGCCGAGCAGGTCCGCGAGATCGTGCGCATCGCCGAGGAGGCTGGCCTGGCCGAGCTCGAGGTGGCCACCCCCGCCCTCACCGTCCGGGTCCGGCGCGCCGTCGACGGCGGGCCGCGCGCGGCGGCCGGCGAGGTCGCCGCGGCGACCTCGGGCGGCACGGCGCCGGCGCTGGACACCGCGCTGCCGGCGGCCGCGGCGAACCACCTGGAGCCGCTCGTCGCGCCGATGGTCGGCACCTTCTACCGCGCCGCCACCCCGGACGCGCCGCCGTTTGTCTCCGAAGGCGACTACGTGACCGAGGGGCAGGTCGTCTGCATCATCGAGGCGATGAAGCTCTTCAACGAGATCCAGGCCGAGCGCGCGGGGCGCGTGGCCCGCGTGCTCGTGGAGAACGCTTCCCCGGTCGAGTACGGCCAGCCCCTGTTCCTGATCGACCCCACCGCCCGGCGGGACTAGCCGCGTGTTCCGCAAGGTCCTGATCGCCAACCGCGGGGAGATCGCGGTCCGCGTCATCCGGGCCTGCCACGAACTCGGCGTGCGGACCGTGGCCGTCTACTCCGAGGCGGACCGCGGCTCGCTGCACGTGCGGCTGGCAGACGAGGCGTTCTGCATCGGCCCGCCGCCGACGGCGGCCTCCTACCTCAACGTCCCCAACATCATCGGCACCGCGGAGCTGCTCGGGGTGGACGCCATCCACCCTGGCTACGGCTTCCTGGCCGAGAACGCGCGCTTCGCCGAGGTCGTGGCCGACTGCAAGATGACGTTCATCGGCCCGCCCCCCCAGGCGATCGCGCTGATGGGCGACAAGGCCGCCGCCCGCGAACAGATGAAGCGCGCCGGCGTGCCGGTCGTCCCGGGCAGCCCCGGGCCGGTGCGCTCCGAGGCCGAGGCGCGCGAGGCCGCGCGCGAAACCGGCTACCCGCTGATCATCAAGGCCGCGGCCGGCGGCGGCGGCCGCGGCATGCGGACGGTGCACGGGCCCGACGAGCTCCCGCGCGCGCTGGCCACCGCGCAGCAGGAGGCCGAGGCCGCGTTCGGCGACGGGCGCGTCTACGTCGAGAAGTACATCGAGGAGCCGCGCCACGTGGAGGTGCAGGTGCTCGCCGACCGTCACGGCACGGTCCTCCACCTGGGCGAGCGCGACTGCTCCATTCAGCGCCGCCACCAGAAGCTCATCGAGGAGGCCCCCCCACCCCGGCTGCGCGAGCGTACGCTCGCGGCGCTGGCGCGGGCCGCGATCCGCGCGGCGCAGGTGATCGGCTACACCAACGCGGGGACCGTCGAGTTCCTGGTGGACGCCCACGAGAACATCTACTTCATGGAGATGAACACGCGCATCCAGGTCGAGCACCCGGTCACCGA
Source organism: Armatimonadota bacterium (assembly GCA_031081715.1). Classification (GTDB taxonomy): domain Bacteria; phylum Sysuimicrobiota; class Sysuimicrobiia; order Sysuimicrobiales; family Humicultoraceae; genus Fervidifonticultor_A; species Fervidifonticultor_A tertius. The sequence continues at coordinate 19,142 of JAVHMA010000019.1, forward strand.
AATGGTGACCGGCATCGACCTGGTCAAGGAGCAGATCCGCATCGCGGCCGGGGAACGGCTGGGCTACGGCCAGCGCGACATCCAGGTGCGCGGCTGCGCGATCGAGTGCCGCGTCAACGCCGAGGACCCGCGCCACGGCTTCCGGCCGTCGGCCGGCACGCTCACCGCGTTCCACCCGCCCGGCGGCCCCGGCGTGCGCGTGGACACGCACTGCTTCCCCGGCTATACCATCCCGCCCTACTACGACTCGCTGGTCGCCAAGGTGATCGCCTGGGGGCGCACGCGCGACGAGGCGATCGCGCGGATGCGCCGCGCGCTCGTCGAGTTCGAGATCGCCGGTGTGGCGACCACGATCCCATTCCACCTGCGCGTGCTCGACAACGCCTTCTTCCGACGAGGCGAGGTCTACACGAACTTCATCCACCGGCGGCTCGATCCCGAGGCCTCCTGAGTCCCCCGTCGGCCGGCGCCCGCCGGAGGAAGCCCCGCGCGACGACCAGAAGTAGAAGGCGCACACCCGTCACAGAGTGCAGGAGGTGCGGGCATGCCCGAGACTGGGTTCCCGGTCATCGTCGCCCTGATCCTGGTCGTGGTCTGGGCGCTGTACCTGGGGATCAAGATTGTGCGCGAGTACCAACGCCTGGTGGTGTTCCGCTTCGGCAAGTACAACGCCACCAAGGGCCCGGGGATCGTCTACCTAATCCCGATCATCGACCGCGCGGTGTGGGTGGACCTCCGCGAGGTCTTCCTCGAAATCCCCTCGCAGACGTGCATCACGCGTGACAACGCGCCGATCAACATCGACTTCCTCATCTACTGGAAGGTCGTGGATCCCGAGAGCTCGGTCATCCAGGTCGGCGACTTCGCGGGCGCGGCGCGCGGCATCGCCACCACGACGCTGCGCGCGGTGATCGGCGACATCCTGCTCGACGACGTCCTCGCGCGCCGCGAGCAGATCAACCAGGTGCTGCGCACCAAGCTCGACGAGGTCACCGAGCGCTGGGGCGTCAAGATCACCACGGTGGAGATCCGCGAGATCCTGCCGCCCAAGGACGTGCAGGAGGCGATGACCCGGCAGATGTCCGCGGAGCGCTCGCGCCGCGCGGTGGTCACCGAGGCCGATGGCAAGAAGCAGGCCACGATCACCGTGGCCGAGGGCGACAAGCAGTCGGCGATCCTGCGCGCCGAGGGCGACCGGCAGGCCGCGATCCTGCGGGCCGAGGGCTTCGCCATGGCGCTGGATACGATCTTCAAGGTGGCGCAGGCCGTGGACAGCAAGACCATGCTCCTCCAGTACCTGGACGCGCTCAAGGCGCTGGGCGCCGGGCCGGCCACGAAGTTCATCTTCCCGATGGAGTTCACGAAGCTGCTGGGGCCGCTGGTCGAGATGGCCGACCGGGGGCTCAAGGAGAAGGGCGCATAGGGGCGCCGGGGCCGGTGGTCGGGTAGCGGCGCGACCGCGGGGCGCCCCGGTCCCTATCCCGGCCCGGCGCGCACCGGCCGGCCGGCACGGGTGTCGCGGCGGAGCCCGCGCGGGTCCTTCACCACGCGGCCTCCGACCAGCACGTAGTCGATACCGGTGGAGAACTGGTTCGGCCGCTCGACCGTCGCATGGTCCGCGACCGTTGCGGGGTCGAAGACCACGAGGTCGGCGTCCGCGCCCACCTGGAGCCGGCCCTTGCGACGCAGCGCCGCCGCGCATGCCTCCAGCCGCCGGGCCGGCATGATGGTCATCTTGGCCAGCGCCTCCATCAGCCCGAGCACCTGCCGCTCGCGGACGTAGACGCGCAGGGTCCGGGCGAAGGTGCCGGCGGCGCGCGGGTGGTTGTTGTTGCCGGGTTCGAGGATCGCGTCGCTGCCGATCATGACCAGGGGCGAACGCAGCGCGGCCACCAGGTCATCCTCGGGGATCGCGTAGGCGACCGCGACCTTGCCCTCGCGCCGGTAGCGGGCGAAGCTGGTCGGGGTCAGGCGCTCCGTGGACCCTGCGAGCTGGAGGTCGCCATAGTCGATGCGGAAGCGCCGCTGCCAGCCGGGGTCGAAGCGCGCCGAGCTCAGGTAGGTGGCCCAGAACGCGTACGGGTAGACGCACGCGGTGACGTCCACCCCCTCGGCGCGGGCCTCGTCGAGCAGCCGCAGGGAGGCGGCCATGGAGAACGTGCCGCCGGTGCTGTGGATGTGATTGATGTGGACCGCCGCGCCGGTCCGCCTGGCGGCCCCGAGGACCTCGCGCAGCGCGTCCAGGTTGGTCCCGGGCGGCTCCATGTCGGAGTAGCGCACGTGCACGGAGAAGAGCACGCGGTGCGCCGCCGCGACCCGCATCATGGCCTCGATCTCGGCCGTGCTGGTGCCGGGCACGTACTCCGGGCTCATGGAGATGCCAAGCGCCCCTTCGCGGACCGCCCGGGCCGCCTGCTCCGACAGCCGGGCGATGTGCTCCGCGCGCGCCGGGGCGTAGCGCCCGATGCCGAGCCGCGCGCGCGCCGCCCCGTAGTAGAAGGCCCCGCCGAAGTGCACCGGCGGGCGGGCGCGCTCGTAGGCGCGGTACCACGCGCCCATCTCCGCGGAGGCGCCGTGCATCGCCAGGTTGGTCGTGACACCGTCGGCGAGCTTGTACCACACACCGTACGCGTTGGGATCATACGAGAGGATGTCGATGAAGCCCGGGGCTACGACGCGGCCGCCCGCGTCGATCTCCCATCGGCCGCGCACCGGGGCGCGCGTGATGGCGGCGATGCGCGCCCCGCGGACGGCGACCGCGACCCCTGCCTCGTCGGCGCCGGTGGCCGGGTCCATGGCGCGGGCGTTGCGGATCACGAGATCGTAGGCCGCGCCGGCGCCGGCCGCCCGGGCCTCCGGGGGCGGCGTGAGCGCGCACGCGGCCCCGACCGCGACCGCCGTCTTGCGCCCCAGGGCGGCCACCCCGAGCGCGGCCGCGCTCCCCAGCAACCGCCGCCGGGTGAGGCGCATCGCGCCGCTCACGCGGCCGGAACGTGCCGCGCCACCGCGCGCCGCACCCCCGATCACGGCCCGAGCGCCGGGGCCGTGGGGGACGCCGGCGCCCCGGCCCGGCGGGTGAACCGCTGGAGCAGGTACACCGCGGCGATGAGCCCGGCGCCCAGCAGGTCGGTCGCCAGGCCCGGCTTGATGAGCGCCAGGGCGGCGCCGATCAGCATCGCGCGCTCGTACCAGGTCGAGCGTCGCAGCAGGTACCCCGTCGTCCCCGACACGAACGCCAGCATGCCGACGGTCGCCGTCAGGATCACGTGGGCGCCGTGGGCGACGCCGCCCACGTTGATCAACAGCAGCTCATGGTTGAAGAAGAAGAGGAACGGCAGGATTGCGGTCCGCATGTCGTAGACGAAGCCCTGGATGCCGGTCTTGATCGGGTCGGAGCGCGCGATAGCGGCGGCGGCGTAGGCCGCGAGCCCCACCGGCGGCGTGTCGTCCGCCAGGATGCCGAAGAAGAAGACGAACAGGTGGATGGCGACGAGCGGGACGTCCAACCCAGCGGCGCGCGCCAGGTTCTGCACGACCGGCGCCACGAGCGCCGCCATGATGATGTAGTTGGCCGTGGTCGGTACGCCCATCCCCAGGATGAGCGACGCTACCGCAGCCAGGCCGAGCACGATCCAGATGTTGCCGCCCGACAGCGCGCGGACCAGGTCGGTGAGCCCGAAGCCCAGCCCGGTCATCGTGACGATGCCGACGATGATCCCCGCGGCGCCAGTCGCGATCGCGATGGTCACCATGTTGCGGCCGCCAGCCTCGAAGCCGCCCAGCACCGCGGCGGCGGCCCGTCGCACGCCGACGAGCAGGCCCGCACCCGCCCGGATGGCGCGCACCATCTCCTGCACGGCGATCAGGACCACCAGCACGACCGTGGCGTTGAGCGCGCTGCGCTCCGGTGTCAGCCGGACCACGATGAGCATGTACAGCAGGACGCCGACCGGGATCAGGTAGTGCAGGCCCGAGATCAGTGTCGTCCCAAACGGCGGGAGCTCGCTGCGCGGCAGCCCGCGGAGGTCCAGCTTCAACGCCTCGAAGTGCGTCACCGCGAAGAGCCCGATGTAGCTCACCACCGCGGGCACGATCGCGTGCATGATGATCTGGGCATACGGCAGGCCCAGAAAGTCGGCCATGACGAAGGCCGCGGCGCCCATCACGGGCGGCATAAGCTGGCCGTTGGTCGACGCGGCCACCTCGGTGGCGCCGGCTTTCTCCGGCGGATAGCCCACGCGCTTCATCAGCGGAATGGTGAACGTGCCGGTCGTGACCACGTTGGCGATCGAGGAGCCCGAGATGATGCCGGTGAGCATGCTGCCCACGACCGCCGCCTTCGCCGGCCCGCCGCGGAACGTCCCGAGCAGGCTGTAGGCTAAATCCACGAAGAACTTGCCGGCGCCCGCCCGATCCAGCAGCGCGCCGAAGAGAACGAACAGGAACACGAAGGTCGCCGACACGCGGATGGGCGTGCCCCAGATGCCCTCGCTGGTCAGGTAGAGCTGCTGGACGATCTGGCTCCACTGGTAGCCAGCGTGCAGGAAGAGAACCTCGGGCGGCCGGAACGGCAGGATGCCCCGCGGCCCGGTCGCGGCGTAGGCGATGAGCACCGCGGCGATCACCGGCAGCGCCGGGCCCACGACGCGGAAGGCCGCCAGCAGTAGCAGCAGCAGCGTGACGGTCCCCATCGCGGTATCAGCGGCGTTGGGGATGCCCCCGCGGACGGCCACGATGCTGTAGTACTCGACGACGACGTAGAGCGCGCCCGCCACCGCCGCGGCGCCCAGAAGCCAGTCCAGGGCCGGAATGCGGTCGCGGGGGCCGCGGCGCGAGGGATAGACGAGGAATGCGAGCGCGAACCCGAACGCCAGGTGGAGCGGACCCAGCCGCAGCGGGTCGAGGCGGCCGGCCCACGTGGCGTACACCTGGAAGGCGCTCCAGACGACCGCCAGCCCGTAGAGCACTGCGCGCTGCCAGGCGGCGGCCGGCTCGCGCGCGCCGTACTCGACGCGCTTCAGGATCTCCGAGGCGTCCTGGGCCATGCCGGCTCCCCCGTCCCCGCGCGGGCGGCACCGCGCCGAACAGATGAGCCCGGCCCTCCTCGAGCCGGGCTCATCGTGCCGGCCGTGCGAGCGCTACCGCGCCTCGATCCCGGCCGGGATCGGAATGCGCTTCTCGCGGTAGAAGAGCTGCGCGCCCGCGTGCAAGGGAATGGCCATGCCGTCGAGCGACCGCTCGAGGTCGAAGTACCGCTCCAGGTTGGCGTGGATCTTCTTGAAGTCGGCCAGCTTCTCGTCGAAGAGCAGGCGCATCACGTTGTAGACGGTCGAGGTGTCGATGTCGGTGCTCGTCGCGAGCTGGGCGAGCACGGTGACGGTAGCCACCGGCGCGTTCACGCCGCGGTAGGCGCCGGCGGGAATCGTGAAGGCGGTCAGGAACGGGTACTTCTGGCGGAGTTGGGCGATGCGCGCGGGCTCCAGGCCCAGGAACGTCACCGGCGCGGTGAGCGCTGCCTGCGTGATCGCCGCGTTACCCAGGCCGACCGTGTAGAACATGCCGTCGATACGACCGTCCTGGAGCAGCTGCGCCCCGGCCGTGGCCGACCCGCGGACGGGCTCGGCGAGGTCGTCGACCTTGAGCCCGAAGGCCTCGAGGACCTGCATCGAGTTCTGTTCGGCGCCGCTGCCGACGTCGCCGACGTACACGCGCTTGCCCTTGAAGTCGGCCACCGACCGGATGTTGCGGTCACTGCGGGCGAGGATGTGGATCGGCTCGGGGTAGAGCACCGCCATGCCCCGGAGTTTGGGCGTCGGCCGGCCGCGGAAGGCCTCCACGACCAGGCCACGGTAGGCGTAGTAGGCGATATCGTTCTGCACCAGCGCCATCTGGAGCTCGCCGCTCTGGATGGCCCCGATATTGAACACGCTGCCGCCGGTGGAGCGCGCGTTCGCGCGGTAGCCCAGGTTGGCGTCGTTGATCATCCGCGCGACGCCGGTAGCGATCGGGAAGTAGACGCCGGTCGTGGCGCCTGAGCCGATGGTGATGAACCCCGCCTGGGCGGATGCACCCGCGGCCAGGGCCCCGACCAGGAGGAGCGCGAGCAGAGCCGTCTTCACCTTCATCCGGAGGTCACCTCCTGACGTGTCGGTCGATCACAGTCTGCAGTCCCACCGTCAATTGTATCGGACGAGTGCGCTTTAGACGATGGCGGCGTGCGTCTGCGGATCGAACAGGTGCATCTTGCGGAGGTTGAACACGACCTCGGCCTCCTGTCCCATGCGCGCCTGGCTGTGCGCGTCCACCCGCGCGACGATCGAGTGGTCCCCGCTGCTCAGGTAGAGGATGACGTCGGAACCGAGCGGCTCGTGCACCTCCACCATGGCGCGCAGCGCCCACGCGTGGTTCGCATCCCGGGCGTAGGCTCGGTCCTGGATGTCCTCGGGCCGGATGCCGAAGATCACCTGGCGGCCCACCCACTCCTGCACGTGGGGCACCAGGTCGGCGGGCACCTCCATCGCGAACGACCCGGCGTCCAGGACGACACCGCCGTTGCGGCGGGCCAGGCGGGCCTCGATGAAGTTCATCGCCGGGCTGCCGATGAACCCCGCAACGAACAGGTTGGCCGGCTTCTCGTAGAGGTTCAGCGGGCTGTCCACCTGTTGCACCACGCCGTCGCGCATCACGACGATGCGGTCGCCCATGGTCATGGCCTCGACCTGATCGTGGGTGACGTAGACGGTCGTCGTCTGGAGCCGCGCCTGGAGCTTCTTGATCTCCGCGCGCGTCTGCACGCGGAGCTTGGCGTCCAGGTTGGACAGCGGCTCGTCCATCAGGAACACCTGCGGCTCCCGCACGATCGCGCGGCCGAGCGCCACCCGCTGGCGCTGGCCGCCGGAGAGTTGCTTGGGCTTGCGGTCGAGCAGCCCGCCGATGCCTAGCAGCGCGGCCGCCTCCTTGACGCGGCGGTCGATCTCGGCGCGCGGGTACCGGCGCAGGCGCAGCCCGAACGCCATGTTATCGTAGACCGACATATGCGGGTACAGCGCGTAGTTCTGGAACACCATCGCGATGTCGCGGTCCTTGGGGGCAACGTCGTTGACGCGGCGCTCACCGATGTAGATGCTCCCGCTGGTCGCCTCCTCGAGCCCCGCGATCAGGCGCAGCGCGGTCGTCTTCCCGCACCCCGACGGCCCGACCAGCACGGTGAACTGCCGGTCGGGAATCTCCAGCGTGACGTCGTTGACCGCCGTGACGTTGGCGAACTTCTTGGTGACGCCCTCCAGGTACACCCGCGCCATGTTTCGCCTCCGGACAACTCCCGCCCACGCGCTGAACACTTCTGCACCGCCGCGCCCGGGCTCCTGCCCGCTACGGCCCGGCCAGCAGCCGCTTGACGCGGTCGATCGCCGCGACCGGGGTCGGGTCCACGCCACCCAGCACCGCCAGGTAGGCGCTGACGAAGTCGCCGAGCAGGACGAGCGAGAGCAGCCGCTCGAGCCGGTCGGCACCCTGGGACCAGACCTCGGCGAAGGGCCGCGCGCGGTCGCCCAGCAGCGTCCGGACGGCCTCCACGCGCACCCCGGCGCGGGGGCCGTCGTCGGCGTCGCGGAGGACGATCACGGCCTCGGGCGCGCCGGGCCCACCCTCCCAGCCGACGACCTCGTTGTGCGCGATCTCGGGCAGGGCTCCCCAGACCGCGGGCCGCTTCGCGTTCTCGTTGATTTGCGTCTTCCACCGCAGCGCCACGGGCTCGGTGGCCGGCGACGCCGCGTAGATGGCCGGGAGGCCGGAGGCCGCCGCGGCCAACCGCTTCGCCGCATTCTCGGCAACCGGCACCGCGGGCCCCCATCGGGCCGCGAGCCCGTCGAGCAGCGCGCGGGCACGCCCGATCTGCGGCTCGGGGGCACCGAGCCCGAGCTCGCAGGCCAGGCGCACCAGGGGGAGGAGCAGTAGCGCGACCGCGGCCCGAGGCTGCAGACCGCCCGGCACCGCCACGACCGGGTGGCCGTGCGCGCGCGCGCGCGCTGCCAGCTCCCCGCCCGAGGTCACAACCACGACAGACGCCTGGCGCGCCCGGGCTGCGCCGTAGGCCGCGAGGGTTTCCTCGGTGTTGCCGGAGTACGAGCAGGCGACGACCAGGGTCTGCGGGCCGACAAACGCCGGCAGGCGCTCGTCGCGGACCACGACCACGGGGACCGGCGCGTCCGGCATGAGCAGCGCCCGCAACAGGTCGCCGCCGATCGCCGACCCACCCATGCCGGCGACGAGGAGCACCGATGGCGCGCGCGACGGGCGTACCAAGCCCGCGGCCGCGTCCCAACCCTCGGCGACCATCGCGCCCAACCGCGCGATGGCGTCCAGCATGCCCGAGGGATCGAGACGCCCGATTCGCTCGGCGTCGTCGAGCACCGCGCTCGCCGCCTCCGCCATCACGACGGGGGTTCGGCCGGGCCGCGACCAATCCCTCGCCGGGAGGGCGGGCGCGGACCGACGCGAACCTACCACGATGGTCATGCGCCCCGACCGGCCCTCGCGCCAGCTCAGCGGATCCGAGTTGCGGGAACTCCTCGTGCTGCGCGCCCGCCTGCGCGAGACCGCGGTCGGGCTGCCGCGTGCGGCACTACATGCCGCCCTTGTCGCCATGGAGCAGGCGCACGCCGGCCGGCCGCCGCGGCCGGTCGCCCTGATGACGGGCGCCGAGCTGCTCCGCGAACTGAAGTGGCGCCTGGAGACCGCCTCACCGGCCGAGCTGCGGGCCGGCGCGGCGAGCGTCGAGCGCGCGCGGCGCGCGCGGGCCCGCCGGGAAGCGCGGAGGGCGGCGAGGGCGTGATGCGTGAAGCCGGCGTGCTCGAGCGGGCGCTTTGGGCCCTGCTCGAACCCCACCGTATCGAGGCGGCCATCGAGACCGCGGTCGCGGTCGTCCTGATCCTGGGCGCCACCCGGCTGGCGCTGCGCGCGGCGGTCGCCGTGCTCCGGCGGTGGATGCGCGCGAGCGACGCGCACCGGCCCGCCGACCGGCGCGCGCAGGTCCACACGCTCGTCCCACTCGCCGAGAGCGTGCTGCGCTACGTCCTCTACTTCGCGGCGCTCGTGTTGATCCTCGACCGCCTGGGCTTCAACGTCTCGGCGCTCGTCGCCAGCGCCGGGCTGGCCGGCGTCGCGCTGGGCTTCGCGGCGCAGCCATTGATCCGCGACTTCCTGTCCGGGTTCCTCATGCTGTTCGAGAACCTGATCCAGGTCGGCGACGTCGTCCGCATCGGCGACGTCACCGGCGAGGTCGAGCGCGTGGGGCTGCGTACGACGCTCGTGCGCCGCTACAGCGGCGAGCTGGTCACCTTCCCCAACGGGCAGATCCTCCAGTTCGGGAACATGAGCCGGCGCTTCATGCGCGCGATCGTCCGCGTGGGTGTCGCCTACGAGGCGGACGTGCAACGGGCCATGACCATCATGGCCCGCGTCGGCCGCGAGTGGGCGGAGGCGCACCCGCAGGCGGCGCTGGGCGCGCCCGAGGTGCAGGGCATCCAGGAGTTCGGTGCCTCCGGAATCGTCACGCAGCTCGCGGTCATGGTCGCCCCCGGCGCGGTCGGCGCCGCCGAGCAGGAGCTGCGCCTGCGGCTGAAGCAGGCATTCGACGCCGAGGGCGTGGCGATGGCGTCGCCACAGCGTGTGGTCTACAGCGGGACGCCGCCCGCTGGCCGCGATGCAGCCGCCGGCGCGCAGCGGGGAGGGACCTAGCCGCATGCGCGTGCTCATCACCGGCGGCGCCGGGTTCATCGGCTCGCAGGTCGCGGACGCCCACATCGCGCGGGGCGACGAGGTCGTCGTCGTGGACTCGCTCGCCTCTGGCCGGCGCGAGTACGTGCCGGCCGGGGCCCGCTTCTACGAGATGGACATCCGGGATGTCGGGCTCCGCGAGGTCTTCGCGCGCGAACGGCCCCAGCTCGTCAGCCACCACGCCGCGCAGGCGTCGGTGAGCGCGTCGGTGCGCGATCCCGCCTGGGACGCCGACGTCAATGTGCTCGGCACGATCCGCGTCGCGGCGCTCGCCGCGGAGTACGGCGCCGAGCACCTGATCTTCGCCTCCACCGGCGGCGCGCTCTACGGCGAGCCCGCCCGCCTGCCCGCGGACGAGTCCACCCCGATTTTGCCGCTCTCGCCGTACGGGTGCGCGAAGGCGTGCGCGGAGCGCTACCTGGACCTCTTCGGCCGGCTCGGCGGCCTGCGCGCCTGCAGCCTGCGCTACGCCAACGTCTACGGCCCGCGGCAGGACCCGCACGGCGAGGCGGGCGTGGTCGCGATCTTCGCCCGGGCCCTGCTCGACGGCCGGCAGGCGACGATCCACGGCGACGGCGAGCAGACGCGCGACTTCGTGTTTGTCGACGACGTGGTGCGCGCGAACCTGCTCGCCGCCGAGCGGCGCGCGCAGGGCGCGTTCAACATCGGCACGGGCGTGGGCACGAGCGTCAACGCGATCTACCGGACGCTGGCACGCCTGACCGGGAGCACGGCCGCGCCGCGGCACGGCCCACCCCGCGCGGGCGACGTGCGCCACATCACGCTGGCCGCCGACGCCGCGGCCGCCGCGCTCGGCTGGCGCCCGGCGGCTTCGCTCGACGACGGCCTCGCCGCGACCGTCGCCTGGTTTGCCCGGCGCCAGCGATAGCGCGCCGGGAGGATTTCCCCCGACACCGGCCAAGTGAGGCAGAGGCGATGGCCCCTGCCCGCGGACGGTTTCTGCTGACCCTCCACTCCCATCTCCCGCTCGTCCTGGGGCACGGCCGGTGGCCGCACGGCAGTGACTGGCTGTGCGAGGTCACCGCCGGCTGCTACCTGCCGCTGCTCGAAGTGTTCGAGCGCCTGGCCGCGGACGGCCGCCGCGATCTGGCCACGCTCACGCTCTCGCCCGTGCTGTGCGAACAGCTGGCGCACCCATCGTATCGGCCGGAGGTCGAGACATTCCTCGAGGGGCGGCTGCGGTCGGCGCGGGAGAACCGCGGCCAGTTCGAGGCCGCGGGTGAGGACGCGCTCGCCGCGCTCACCCGCGTCTGGGAGGCCGAGTACGGCCGCCTGCTCGCGCGGTTCCGCGCGCTCGACGGCGACGTGCTGGGCGCGTTCCGGCGGCTCGCGGCCGCCGGCGTGGTGGAGCTCATCACCAGCGCCGCGACGCACGGCTACCTGCCGCTGCTCGGCCGCGAGGAATCGGTGGACCTGCAGCTCCGCCTGGGCGCTGCCTCGCACGCCCGGCACTTCGGGGCCGCGCCGCGCGGCGCCTGGCTGCCCGAATGCGGGTACCGGCCGCGGTACGAGTGGAGTCCGCCCGCCGGGCCGCTGCGCGGCAAGGTGCGTCGCCGACGCCGCGGCATCGAGGAGCACCTGGCGCGGCTGGGGCTCCGGTACTTCGTCACGGACGCGCACTTGCTGCGCGGCGGCGAGCCGTACTCGGCCTACCGCGACTACTACCCGGCGCTGCGGACGGTCGCGGCCGGCGCGGACCAGCCGGCCTACCAGCGCGATCGCACCCCCTACCGCCCGTACCTGGTCGCGTCGCGGGGCGGCGAGGGCGCGGCCGCCGTGTTCACGCGCGACCCGCGCACCACGCTCCAGGTCTGGAGCCGCGAGCTCGGCTACCCCGGTGACGGGCGCTACCTCGAGTTCCACAAGAAGCACGCCCCCGGCGGTATCCGCTACTGGCGGGTCACCGACCCGCGCGGCGACCTGAGCGCGAAGGCCCCCTACGTTCCCGAGGCCGCGCGCGAGGCCGCCGCGAGTCACGCGGCGCACTTCGTGAAGCTCGTCGCCGACGTGCTCGAGGCCGAGGGCCGGCGCGCGCCGCCGCCGCCGGTGGTCTGCAACCCCTATGACACCGAACTGTTCGGCCACTGGTGGTTCGAGGGCCCGGTGTTCCTGGACGGGGTGCTGCGACGCCTGCCTGAAGAGGGCGTGAGGCCGCAGACGCTCGGCGCCGCGCTGGACGAGCACCCGCCCGGCGAGGCGATCACCCTGCTCGAGGGCTCGTGGGGCGAGGGTGGTGACCACCGCGTCTGGCTGAATCGCGAGACCGAGTGGACGTGGGAGATGGCGTACGCGGCCGAGGAGGAGTTCTGGACGCTGGCGGGCGGCCTCCAATGGACCGGGCACGCGCTGCTGGAGCGAGTGATGGCGCAGCTCGCGCGCGAGCTGCTGCTTCTGCAGGCCTCGGACTGGGCATTCCTCATCACGACGTGGGCCGCGCGCAACTACGCCGAGACCCGGTTCACCGAGCACTACGCCCACTTCACGCGCCTGGCCAACCTGATCCGCCGCGCCGCGGAGGGTCAGGCCCCCACCGCCGACGACGAGGGGTTCCTGGCCGCGCGCGAGGCGGCGGACTTCCCGTTCCCGGACGTGCTGCCGCACGTGCGCGCTGCCTGCGAGGTCCGCCCGCCATGATTCGCGCCGCGCCGGGCCGCCGCCGCATCCTGGCGTTCATCCTGGCCGGCGGCCGCGGCGAACGCCTGCAGCCGCTGACGCGCGAGCGGAGCAAGCCGTCGGTCCCCTTCGGGGGTAAGTACCGCATCATCGACTTCGTGCTCTCCAACTTCGTGAACTCCGGCATCTACGCGATCTACTGCCTGGTCCAGTACAAGGCGCAGTCGCTGATCGAGCACCTGCGCGTGGGGTGGCGGTTCGGCGGGCTGCCCGACCACTTCATCATCGCGGTGCCGCCGCAGATGCGCTGGGGCGAGACCTGGTACCGCGGGACGGCCGACGCCATCTACCAGAACCTGAACCTGGTGCGCGACTTCAACCCTGACATCGTGATGATCTTCGGGGCCGACCACGTCTACCGGATGGACATCAACCAGATGCTGGCGTTCCACCTGGCGCGCGACGCCCAGGTCACGGTGGCCACGCTGCCGGTGCGCCTGGAGGAGGCCTCGGGGTTCGGCATCGTCGAGGCCGACACCGGCGGCCGCGTGGTCGGCTTCGAGGAGAAGCCCGCGCACCCCAGGCCGATGCCGACCGACCCGACGCGCGCGCTCTCCTCGATGGGCAACTACATCTTCAACCGCGACATCCTCGTGGAGGCCCTGATCGAGGACGCCCGGCGGAGCACCGACCACGACTTCGGCCGCACGATCATCCCCGAGCTGGTCCCCTACGCCGGGGTGTTCGCGTACAACTTCCTGGCCAACGAGGTCCCGGGCACCAAGCCCTATGAGGAACAGGGCTACTGGCGCGACGTCGGCTCGATCGGCGCCTACTGGCAGGCACACATGGATCTGCTCGGCCCACAGCCGGTCTTCGACCTGGACAACCCGCAGTGGCCCATCCTGAGCGCGCCGTACGGTGGCCCGACGGCGCGCGTGATCGGCGGCGAGCTGTCCGACGTCATCATGGGCCAGGGCACCCGCATCGACCACGCGAGGGTCCGGCGCTCGATTCTGGGCCGGGGCGTGCGCGTCGAGCGCGACGCCGAGATCGAGGAGTCGATCGTGATGGATCACACGGTCGTCGGGCGCGGCGCGCGGCTGCGGCGCGTGATCGTGGACCGGCACAACCTGATCCCCGATGGCGATGCCATCGGCATCGATCCCGCGCGCGACGCCCAGGTGCACCACGTGGATCCCTCGGGCATCGTCGTGCTGCCCCGGGGGCTCACGCGCTACAGCACGTGAGCGCCTCGATCTGTCTCCACGGCCACTTCTACCAGCCGGCCCGCGAGCATCCCTGGCTGGACGCGGTCGAGATCCAGGACTCGGCGGCGCCGGCGCACGACTGGAACGCGCGCATCACCGCGGAATGCTACGGCCCCAACGCCGCGGCGCGCATCCTCGACGGCCGCGGCCGCATCGCGCGGTTGGTCAACAACTACGAGGCGATCTCTTTCAACGTGGGGCCGACGCTGGCCCGGTGGCTTCGGCGAGCGGCCCCGGGAGTCCTGGAGGCCATGGTCGCCGCGGACCGCCGCAGCCGTGCCGCGCGCGGGTGGGGCAACGCGATCGCGCAGGCCTACAACCACGTCATCCTGCCGCTCGCCTCACCGCACGACCGGCTCACGCAGGTGCGCTGGGGCGTCGCGGACTTCGCGCGGCGGTTCGGCCGACCACCCGACGGCCTCTGGCTACCCGAGACCGCGGTCGACAACCCCACGCTGGCCGCGCTCTGCGCCTGCGGCATTCGGTTCACGATTCTGGCCCCGCACCAGGCCGCGCGCGTCCGGCCGCTGGGGGAGGGGCCGTGGACCGACCTCGGGCCGGAGGGGCCCGATGTCGGGCGCGCCTACCTGTGCCGGCCGGCCGTCGGCTGCGAGATCGTGGTGTTCTTCTACCACGGCCCGCTCTCGCACGCGATCGCCTTCGGCCCGCTCCTCGAGAATGGCGAGGCCCTGGCCAGCCGGCTGCTGGAGGCGGCCGCGCGGTCCGGCGGCGGGCTCGTGCACGTGGCGACCGACGGGGAGACCTACGGCCACCACCACCGCTTCGGGGAGATGGCCCTGGCCGTGGCGGCCGACCGGCTGGCGCGCGAGGGTCGGCTGACGAACTATGCCGCGTTCCTGGCCGCGCACCCGCCGGCGGACGAGGTCGAGATTCGGGAGCGCACTTCCTGGTCCTGTGCGCACGGCGTGGAGCGGTGGCGCGCCGACTGCGGGTGTCGCACGCGCGCCGAATGGCACCAGCGCTGGCGCGCGCCACTGCGCGAGGCGCTTGACTGGCTGAAGGCCGAGCTGGACGCGCTGTTCGACGGCGCGGGCGCGCGGGTGTTGCACGCTCCGTGGACCGCCCGCGACGCGTATGTGGAGGTCCTGCTCGACCAGGCCGCCGCGCCCGCCTTCCTCGAAGCGCACGCGCGCGAGCCCCACCGTCCCCAGGAGCGGGTGGCCGCGATGCGGCTGCTGGAAATGCAGCGCCACGGGATGCTGATGTTCACCTCGGACGGATGGTTCTTCGACGACGTCACGGGCATCGAGACTGTCCAGGTGCTGCGCCACGCGGCGCGGGCGGTCCAGCTCGCCCGCGGGTTCGGCCCAGACCTGGAGCCGGCCCTGGTCGCGCGCCTGCGCGCCGCCGAGAGCAACGTGCCGTCGTTCGGCGACGGCGCCGGGGTGTGGGCCCGGCTCGTCCGGCCCGACGTGGTGGACGGCCGGCGGGTCGCGGCACACGCGGCGATGCTGTCGCTGTTCGCGCAGGTGCCCGATGACGCGCGGGTCTACGCCTACCGGGTCGTCCGCCGCCGGGGGCGGCGGCTGGCGCGCGGGCCGCAGGTGTTGATCACCGGCCGCGCAGACGTCACCGACACCGCCACGGGCGAGACCGAGGCGCTCTCCTACGCGTCGCTCCACCTCGGCAGCGACGTCCACTGCGCGGTGGCTGGAGACTGGGACGAGGCGCGTCACGACGCCGAGGTGGACGCCCTGGCTGCGGCGTTCGAGCACGGCACGCTCGCCGACACCGTGCGCCGGATGGACGCGGCCTTCGGCCGAGACGCCTTCGGGCTGCGCGACCTGTTCGTCGAAGAGCGCCGCCGGGTGCTCGCGCGCTTGACCGAGGACGCGGTGCGCCACCTCGAGACCTCCTACCGGCGCCTCTACGAGGAGAGCCGCGGCCTGGCCGAGACCCTGCGGCAGGCGGCCGTACCGCCACCGCGCGAGTTCCTGCTGGCCGCGGAGTTCGTGCTGGCCACGGACCTGCGGCGAGCACTCGTGTCGCCCGCGCCCCTGCCTGACGCGGCGTGGGCGCTGGTCGAGGAAGCCCGGGCGTGGGGCGTGACGCTGCCGGCCGCGGAGCTCGAGCAACTCCTGGCGGAGCGGGTCGAGGCCCACCTGCGCGCGGCCGACAGCCTGTTCCTGGTCGAGCACCTGCGCGAGGCCCTTCGGGCCCTGGAGTTCGCGCGCGACGCGGGCCTGACCCCAAACCTCTGGGAGGCGCAGAATCTCTTCGCCCAGCGGCTGGCGCCGCGTCTGGCCAGCACGCGGGCCGACGAGCGGAGGACGCTCGAGGCCGTCGCCGAGCGGCTGCACTTCAGCCCCGACGCGTTCGACGCGGCGGCGCGATGAACCGGGAGGCGATCGGCGCGATCCTGTCCAAATCCCGGACGATCGCGGTGGTCGGGCTCTCGGACAACCCGGCGCGCCCCAGCCACCAGGTCGCAGGCTATCTCCAGCGCGCCGGGTACCGCATCATCCCGGTGAACCCGCACGTGACGCGCGTCCACGGCGAGACCGCGGTCGCCTCCCTGCGCGAGGTGCCAGGACCGGTGGACGTGGTCCTCATCTTTCGTCGGCCCGAGCACGTGCCGGCCATCGTCGAGGACGCCATCGCGATCGGGGCAAGGGCCGTGTGGATGCAGAGTGGCATCAGGCATTCTGCCGCGGCCGCGCGCGCCCGGGCGGCCGGCCTGGCCGTGGTCGAGGACGCCTGCATGATGGTCGAGCACCGGATGCGAGCCGGAGGTTGACACGGGAACGGGTAGCCGATATATTGACATTCGTCGATTTATTAACCGGAGGACGCCGTGACCGCACTCCAGACCGAGACCGCCCGCGCCATCTGTCCGCAGTGCGGGGTGCGCGACCACGCCGCCGCGCTCGATCACGCGGCGGTCGAGCGCGCGGCCGAGTCACTGGCCGCCCTGGGCGACCCCACCCGACTGGGCATCGTGACCCTGCTCGCGTCCCACGACAGACTGTGCGTCTGCGACATCGCCGCAGCCTTCCCGGTCGGGCAGCCGACGGTTTCCCACCACCTCCGGGTGCTGCGCGAGGCCGGGCTGGTGGACGTCATCCGCCACGGGCAGTGGGCGTACTACGGGCTGCGCCGCGACGCGCTCAAGGGCGTGGTGAGCGGGCTGGTGGCGCTGCTGTGAGACAATCGACTCCCGTCAATCAACGAGGCCCCTCCGCGCAACCGGAGATCGCCGCCGCCACGGCCGCGGACGTCGAGGCGATCCGCGCGCTGCTGGTCGCAAGCGGCCTGGCCGCCGATCGGGTGGCCGATCGCCTGGACGGGTTTTTGGTCGTGCGCGAGGGGGGCCGCGTGGTGGCGTGCGCGTGTCTGGACGACCACGGTGAGGCCGGGCTGCTGCGCTCGGTCGCGGTCGCTCCCGAGCGCCGCGGCAGCGGGCTGGCCCGCGCGCTCGTCGCAGCGTTGCTCGCCCGCGCTCGGCGCCGCGGCCATGTCGCGGTCTACCTGCTCACCTCCACCGCGGAGGGCTACTTCACGCGCTTCGGGTTCCGGCCAGTGGAGCGTGCGCGGGTCCGCCCGGCGGTTCTGACGTCGGACCAGTTCGCCGAGCGCGGCGGCTGTACCACCTCGACCGTCATGGTGCTCGAGTTCGCCCACCATCCCGACCATCCAGAAGGAGGAACCGGACGATGACCGTACCGACGATCGCCATGGACCCGCAGGCGATCCGCGACGCCGTGCGCGAGCGCTACGCGCGCGCCGCGACGCGGACAAGCGGGTGCTGCGCGCCCGCGCCAGAGGCGTCGTGCTGCGGGAACGCGGGCCCCGACCCCTGCGGCGGGGAGGTGCCCGTCGCGTTCACCGACGGCCGCGCGCTCCCCGGCGACCTGGCGTCAGCGTCGCTAGGGTGCGGCGCGCCGCTGGAGGCCGCGGCCCTGCGGCCCGGGGAGACCGTGGTGGACCTCGGCAGCGGCGCGGGCCTGGACGTCTTCTTCGCGGCTGACCGCGTCGGCCCAGCCGGCCGCGCCATCGGCGTGGACATGACGCCCGAGATGGTGGCGAAGGCGCGCGCGAACCGCGAGCGGCTGGGCATCGCGCAGGCCGAGTTCCGACTGGGTGAAATCGAGCACCTGCCCGTGGCCGATGCGACGGCGGATGTGGTCATCAGCAACTGTGTGATCAACTTGCTGCCCGACAAGCGACCGGCGTTCGGCGAGGCCCATCGAGTCCTGCGGCCGGGCGGCCGGCTGGTCGTCTCCGACATCGTCAGCCGCGAACCGTTGCCCGAGGCGTATCGCACCGCCGAGCGTTGGACCGCGTGCTTGGGTGGCGCGATTCCGGAGGACGAGTACCTCGCGCTGGTGCGCGAGGCCGGGTTCGAAGCCGTGGAGGTCGTCGCGCGACGGCCGTACGCCGACGGCCGGTTGTTCAGCGTCACCGTGCGCGGCCACAAGCCCGTGCGCGCGTGACGCGCTGGCGAGTGGGTCGCGGCATGGGCCGCGGGGGGATCGTGGCCCCGGGTGCGCTGCTCGCGTGCCTGATCGTTGCAGCGCCGCTCGGGGCACCGGCGGCGCAGACCGCGCCGGGAGGAGAGCCCGGCACCCTGGCACGCCGCGCCCGGGCTGAAGGGTGCGCGGCGGTGTCATCGGCGCTGCGCGCGCTGGCCGAGGGCACCGGAGCCGACGCGCAGCGCGCGAGCCTGGTGCTCGGATCGTGCCGGCTGCAGGACGGTCAGCCGGCGGCGGCCGCGGATGCGTTCGCGGCCGCCGCCGCGCATGCGACGCTAGCGCTGCACGCGCGACTCCACCAGGGCCGGGCGCTGGCCGCGGCGGGCCGTGCCGGTGAAGCGGTCGACGTGCTGCGCGAGGTGGCCGGCGGCGCGCGCGGGCGCGTGCGCGGCCGCGCACTCGCCGCGCTGGCCGAGGCCTACCGCGCGCAGGGCCGGACGCGGGAGGCCGCCGAGGCGCTCGCGTCCGCCGCAGAGCTCATCGGCGACGACCCGGCGCTCTGGCTGCGCGCCGGCGAGGTGGCCCAGGCCGCAGGCCGGCGCGACGCGGCGCGCCGCGCGTACGCCCGTGCCGCCTGGGCGTTTCCTGGCGACCGGCGCGCGCAGGCCGCGCGCGTCGCTCTCGCCCGTCTGTTGGGACGCCCGCCCCTCGCCTCCGACATGGACCCGGCCTCGCGTCTGGCACGCGCGCGCGCCCTCACGCGCACCGGCGCCTGGGCCGAGGCCGAGGCCGAACTGCGCGCGGTCACCATGGCCCTGCGCGCCGGGCCCGTGGCCGCTGAGGCGTGGTTTCGGCTCGGCGAGCGCGTGCTCGCGACCGATCCGCGCGGCGCGCACGCGGCGTTCCGGCGCGCTGCCGCGCTGGGGTGGGACGCGGGCGCGGTCTGGTACTGGGCCGGGGTCGCCGCGCGCCGCGCGGGCCTGGCTGCGGCGGCCCGTGAGGCGACCGATGCGCTGCTGCGCGCGGCGCCGGAGGGCGAGTGGCCGGCACGGTACTGGTACGGCCTCGGGCTGCGGGCCGAGGCCGCGGGCCGCAGCGCCGACGCGGAGGTGGCGTACCGCCGCGCGGGCGCCGCGGCGCGCGACACCGGCGCCGCGGTCGAGGCGCGGTGGCGTCTGGGATGGATTGCGCTGCGTGCGCAGCGCCCGGCGGAGGCGGCCACGCGCTTCCGTGCCGCCGCCGAGGCCGCGCCGTGGCGCGGCGAGGCGGCGCGTGCCTGGTACTGGCACGCGAAGGCGATCGAGGCGTCCGGCGCCGCTCGCGCGGAGGTCACCGCGGTCCTGCGCATGGTGGCCGAGCGGTATCCGGTAACGTTCTACGGCCAGCGGGCGCGCGACCGCCTGGGCCTCGGCCCGGCGGACCCCGCGCCGCCGCCCGAGGAGGCCGGGGAGGGGCCCGCCCCGGCGTACGACGAGCTGCTCCACCTCGGCTTCGACGCCGACGCCGCGGACGCCGCGACGGACGCGTTCGAGCCCGACCGCGACCCCAGGGTCGCGCGCGCGCTCGCCGTGGCCTGGGACCGCCTGGGCGACGTCGTCGCCTCGGTGCGCTTCGCGGAAGACGCCCTGGCCGGCGGGGTGCGCGACCGTGAGACCTGGCGGCTCGCCTACCCGCGCGCGTACTGGCCGCAGGTACAGGCCGCGGCCACCGCCGCGGGCCTGGACCCCTACCTTCTGCTGGCCCTCGTCCGCGAGGAGAGCCGCTACGAGGCGGCCGTGGTCTCGCCCGCGCGCGCGGTCGGTCTGGCGCAACTCCTGCCGTCCACGGCCTCGGGCCTGCACGGCCGGACGGTCACCCTGCGCGACCTGCAGGACCCCTCCCTCAACCTGCGCCTGGGCGCCCGCTACCTGCGCGCGCAACTCGACCGATTCCGCGGCGATCTCGTCTTCGCCATAGCCGCCTACAACGCGGGGCCAGGCGCGGCCGCGCGCTGGACGGCCCTCGATCGGGACCCGGACTACCTGGTGGAGCGCATTCCGTACGCCGAGACGCGCGCCTACGTCCGGCGCGTGCTCGGCTCCTACGGCGTCTATCGCTGGCTCTACTGACCGCGGGCGGCCGGCGACTCGTCGATCGCGAACGAGAGGCGGGCCTCCCACCGCGCCCCGGCCTCGAGGGCCAACGGCCACACGACGAGCACGGAGACGCCCTGGAACGTGCGCTCGAACCCGGCCTCCGATGCCGAGACCACCTCGATCGGCACGATCCACAGCCGCGGCCGGGCGTCGGAGGCCGCGTGGACGGTTGCGGTCGCCCGCCACCGGGGATCGGCGAGCACGAACCCACCGACGTCGGCGCACTGCCGCAAATCCCCGACACGCGTCGCCTCGCCGGTATGCGTTCCCTCGTCCGCGGGCGACGCCTGGCCCGCGCCGGGCCTACCGGCCCCGGCCGCCGCGGCGATCGGCGCGACCAGCGCATCCGGGCCCGAGGTACCCCAGCACGTCTCCACCGCGAAGTCGGCGGCCACCGCCGCCGCTCCGGCGTTCGTGACCTCGTAGACGACCTCGAGCGCGGATAAGCCCGCGGGCACGGTCAGGGTCTTGGCCACCCGCACCGGCACGACCGCGCCGGCGATCCGCACCGGGCCCTCGCGCACGAGCCGGACCGCAGCGCGGCGGCCCGCGCGCGCGATCGCCGCCTGGTAGGGCCGGCCGGCGAACTCCCCGATCTCGGCGACCTCGCCGCGCGCGAAGGCCTGCGGGTCCCCACCGCCGGCCAGCACGTGGTCCACGAACGACGCGCGCCGGTAGCGGTCTGCGATCAGGAAGCGCTCGAGTCCCCACTCCCTGACGCGCACGCGGTCGGTGTGGATGCTCTCCACGTCCTCGAAGACCGCCAGCACCGCCTCGCCGCGCGCCGCCGCCGCGCGGAGCGTCTCGTGGTATCCCTCGGCGTGCCGGGTCATCACGTTGACCAGATTGACTCGCACGCCGCGCAGGTCCCAGGCCACCACGCTCCCACCCTCGTCCGGGTCGATCGACAGCACCTGGCGGCCGCTAGCGACCAGCACCTCCGGCCGGCCGTCCGCGTCCAGGTCTTCGCGCCGCGCGCGCACCGCGCCAGCGGCCGCCTGACCATCGGCCAGCCGCTCGGCCGCGATCAGGTGCGAGGCGGTCGCCGCGCGGATGTGCCCCAGGTAGACGCCGCCGAAAACGCCGTGCCAGTAGGGGCAGTTGCACTGCGCCTGCCAGAGGTGGTCGAGCGCCCGGTCGCGCCCGGGCCCGGGCCGCATCCGCCAGACCTTGCGGCTGGTCCGCAGCATCGCCTTGTGCAGGGTGTTCACCTCGGGGTACTTGACCAGGAAGTGGCGCCAGAACCCGCCATGGAGGAAGGCCAGCACGTCCTCACGGCCCGCCGCGGCGAGCTCGTGCTTGAGGGCCGGGAGCCGGGCCGCCGCGCGCGCGGGCAGCGCCCACTCGGTCATCTCGTCGTACGACGCCGTGGGCAGGTAGACGCGGCCGCGCGCCGGCCGCGTGCGCACCCACTCGCCGGGTGGGAGCACCTCGAGCCACTCCTCCGCGGCCTCGAGCGCGCCGAAGAACGCCTCGACCCAGCCGCGCTCCCAGGCGTGGGTGTAGGTGGTGGGCCACAGGCCGAACTTCTCGCCGTCGTCGCCCATGACCAGCACGCCGTCGCTGGCCTGCGCACGCAGCCAGGCCATCAGCTCGTCCACCGGCGCCCAGGGAATCCGGTAGCGCAGCGCCTTCGCGCTCGGCAGGATGGCGAGCCGCGCGCCTTGCTCCTCGGTGATGAAGTGTCCGCGGAGCTCGCTCTCCTCGAGCCCGACGTGGAGGAAGTGCGTATCGTCCACGATCGTGTAGGCGACGCCGGCCCGCGCGATCGGCCGGGGCAGATGCGGCTCCCACACGCGCTCGGCCAGCCACAGGCCGCTCGGCGCGGTCCCGAAGTGGCGCGCCACCGCGCGGTTCATCTTGAGGATCTGCCCGCGCTTGTCGCGGTCCGGGATGGCCGGCAGGATCGGCTCGTAGTAGCCGCCTGTCATCATCTCCACCTGCCCGCGTGCGACCAGGGCCCGCACGCGGGCGACGAACGCGGGGTGCTCGGCCAGCAGCCAGTCGAGCAGCGGCCCCGAGTAGTGCAGCGCGACGCGCACCCGCGGGTGGCGTTCCAGGGCTGCGACCATGGGCTCGTACGCGCGGCGGTAGGCGCGCTCGAGCACCCAGCCGAAGTTGCCCACGGGCTGATGGTTGTGGAGGGCCAGGGCCAGGGCTAGCCGTGCCATGCGCCTCTCATCAGCATCGCGCTTCTCATCGGCCGCGCGTCGCTCACAGGCGTGAGACGAACCGGCCGGGGCTCAGCGTCCCGCGCGGGTCGAAGGCGCGCTTCACCTCGCGCATCAGCGCCAGCGCCCGCGCCTGTGGCCCTGGTGTCCAGACCTCGTGCGCCGCCTTCAGCGCCGCCGGCGCCCGGGCCAGCAGCAGGTGGCCCGCGGCCCGTTCCACCAGCGGGCGCAGGAGCGCGATCAACACGGCTGCGTCCGCGGCCGGCGCCTCGAGCCAGAGCGTACCCACGCCCGGGTGGACGACCATCGCGGTGCCCTCGGGCAGCGCGCGCGCCAGCGCCACGGCCAGGTCGGCCGCGGCCCCTGGTGGAACGCTCGCGCGCAGCGCAACCCCGGTGTCCTCCCACCACCCTACGTCGCGGACGACCTTCCAGAGCGCGGTCTCTGCCTCGCCCTCGAACGCCTCGGTCTCCATGCCAACCGCCGCGGCCCAGGCGCCGATGTCGCGCTCGTGGCGCCGCACCGCCGGCTCCACCCCCTCCGAGCGGACCAGCAGCCCCGCGGCTCCGCGGCCCGCGCGCGCGGCCGCGTGGGCATTGACCCCGACCACCGCGACCGGGGTGAGCGCGGAGTCGAAGACGCGGCGCGCCAGCGCGGCCACCGCGGCCATGTCGCTGGCCCAGGCGGCGAGCGTCCGCGACGACTCGGGCCGCGGAATCAGGCGGAACGTGAGCTCGGTCAGCACGCCCAGCGTGCCCAGCGACCCGACGACCAGCTTGCCCAGGTCGTAGCCAGCCACGTTCTTCACCGTCTTCCCGCCACAGGCCACGACCGTGCCCTGCGCGAGCGCGGCGCGCGCGCCGATCACCAGGTCGCGCGCCGAGCCGTAGGCCAGGCGGCGCGGCCCGCCCAGGCCGGAGGCCACGGCACCGCCAGCGGTGGCGCGCTCCGCGAGCGGGGGCTCCAGCGGCAACCACTGCCCGTGCGCGCCGAGCACCTCCTGGAGCCGCCGTAGCGCGATGCCCGCGCCCACGGTCACGGTCAGGTTGGACGGATCGTGGTCGATGATGGCGTCCAGTCGCTCGGTCCGCAGCACAACGTCGGCTCGGGCGGGCGGATACCCCAACGTCATGGCGGTACCGCCGCCCCAGGGCACGACCGCGGCACCGGCCTGGTCGCAGACCCGCAGCACCGCCGCGACCTGGTCCGCGTCCGCCGGAAGGACCACGGCGCGCGGGACTACCCCGTCGGTCGCCCAGGCCTCGCACCCCGCGGTCGTCACCGCGCCGGCGCCCAGCAGCGACTCCAGGCGCGCGGCCACGGGCGTCGGATCCGCGCGCGGGGCGGGCGGCCCGCTCACATCGGCACCAGCTTGTCGGGATTCATCAGGTTCAGCGGGTCGAGCGCGCGCTTGATCGCGCGCATGACCTCGAGGGCCTCGCCGTGCTCCTCGGCCATGAACCCGAGCTTACCGAGCCCCACGCCATGCTCGCCGGTGCAGGTACCGCCCATGGCGAGCGCACGTCGCACCAGCCGCTCGCCGAGCCGCTTCGCCTCGGCGAGCTCCGCGGGCACGTTCGGGTCGATCACGTAGACCAGGTGGAAGTTGCCGTCGCCCACGTGGCCCACGAGCGGCACGACCAGCGGCGAGCCGGCGAGGTCGCGCTTGGTCTCAACGATGCACTCGGCCAGATGCGAGATCGGCACGCAGACGTCGGTGGTGACGCCCACCGCGCCGGGCCGCAGGGCCAGCGCTGCGAAGTAGGCGTCGTGGCGCGCCTTCCACAGGCGCGCGCGCTCCTCGGGCGCCTGGGCCCAGCGGAACTCGCCGCCGCCATGGCCAGCCGCGATGCGCCGCACCAGCTCGGCCTGCTCGACGACGCTGCCCTCCGACGGACCGTGGAACTCGAAGAACAGGGTCGGCGCCACGGGATACGCCAGGCCCGCGTAGCGGTTGACGGCGTCCACCTGGACCTCGTCCAGCAACTCGATGCGCGCCACCGGCACGCCGAGCTGCACCGCGGTGATCACCGTCGCCACCGCGCCCTCGATGGTCGCGAACGGGCAGGTGGCCACCGAGACGGCCTCGGGCAGGCCGTGCAGCCGGACCGTGACCTCGGTGATGATCCCGAGCGTGCCCTCCGAGCCCACGAACAAGCGGGTGAGGTCGTACCCCGACGCTGACTTGCGCGCGCGGCCGCCGGTGCGGATCAAGCGGCCGTCGGCGAGCACCACGGCCAGGGCGAGCACCGCCTCACGCATCGTCCCGTAGCGCACCGCGGTGGTGCCAGAGGCACGGGTGGCCGCCATACCGCCGAGCGTCGCGTCCGCGCCGGGGTCCACCGAGAAGAACAGCCCGCGGCCCTCCAGGTGGCGGTTGAGCTGGCGGTGGGTGACCCCGGCCTCGACCGTCGCGTCCAGGTCCTCGAAGCTGACGCGCAGGATGCGGTTCATGCGGCTCATGTCCAGGCAGACGCCGCCTCGTACCGCGGCGACGTGGCCCTCGAGCGACGTGCCGGCGCCGAACGGCACGACCGGCACCCGGTGGCGCGCGCATGCGCGCACCAGCGCCTGGACCTCGGCGGCGCTCTCAGGGAACACCACCGCGTCCGGCGGGTAGGAGGGCAGGTAGGACTCCCCGCGGCCGTGCTGCTCGCGGGCCGCGGCCGACGTGGTGAGCCGGTCGCCCACCACCGCGCGCAGCTCGTCCAGCAGGCCCGCGGCCACGGTCATGCGCCGGCGTCGTCCAGCACGTCCATCAGGTGCCGCACCTGCACGGGCACGCCGAACCGCCGGGCGCCGTAGCGGAGCTGGAGCATGCACCCCGGGTTCGGCGCCACGACCACGGGCGCGCCGGTCGCGCGGATCGCGTCCATCTTCTCCCGTAGCAGCGCCTCAGCCATCTCGGGCTGGAGCACGTTGTAGATGCCGGCGCTGCCGCAGCAGCGGTCGGCCGCGACCATCTCGACCAGCACCAGGCCCGGGATCGCGCCGAGCAGCGCCCGGGGCTGCGCGCGCACGCGCTGGCCGTGGGCCAGGTGGCACGGGTCCTGATAGGTGACGGTCTGCGGCGCGCGGGCCGGCGTCGTCCGCAGCCCGAGGGCGGCCAGGAACTCGGCCGCGTCCCGCACGCGCGCGGCGAATCGCGCGGCGCGGCCGGCGTCCGGTGTGCCGGCCAGCAGGTGGCCGTACTCCTTCATCGCCGCCCCGCAGCCCGCGGCGTTGGTGACGACGGCGTCCACGTCCTCGGGAAACGCGTCGAGGTTGGCCTGGGCCATGGCGCGGGCGCTGGCCAGCTCGCCGTTGTGACTGTTGAGTGCCCCGCAGCAGACCTGCCCGCGCGGGACGACGACCTCGCAGCCGTTGCGCCGCAGCACGCGCACGGTGGCCTCGTTCACCTCGGCGAAGAACAGACTCATCGCGCACCCGGCGAGAAAGCCGACGCGGGCGCGACGTTCGCCGAGCGCGGGCAGCACCTCCGCCGGCGGCTCGTAGGCGCGGGGCGATGGCGCGGGTAGCAGCGCGAGCCGCTGCCGCAGCGCCGGCGGCAGCACGCGCTCGAGCGCCCGCACGAGCCCGCTGCGTTGCAGAGCGCCGATCGCCGCGGCGGCCACGCGCAGGCGGCCCGGGAAGGGCATCAGGTGGCGCAGGGCGAGACGCACCAGCGCGCGTGCGAGCGGCGGACCCGGCGGGCCGAGCACCCCGCGTACCGCCTCGGCGATCCGACCGTACTGCACGCCCGAGGGGCACGCGGTCTCGCACGCGCGGCACATCAGGCATAGGTAGAGGTGGCCCGCCACCCCCTGGTCGAGCGGCAGCCGGCCCTGCGAGACCGCCTCCACCAGCGCGATCCGACCGCGAGGTGACTCGGCCTCGAGCCGTGTCACGCGGTAGGTAGGGCACTGGTTGAGACAGAGCCCGCAGTGGACGCAGGCGTCGAGCTCGGGGATCGGCGGCAGGAGGCGCGCGGCCGGGGCGCCTGAGGCCCCTCCGGCGCCCGGGGCCGCCGCCACTGCGGGCACGCCGGTCACGCCGTGTCCCCTCCGGCGGGCGCCGGGGCACCGTGCACCGGCCGGCCGGTCGGGAAGATCTTGTCGGGGTTGAGAACGCCCTGAGGATCGAAGGCGTCCTTGACGCGCCGCATCGCGGCCAGGTCGTCGGCGGAGAACAGCCAGGGCAGGTACTCGCGCTTCTCGATGCCCACGCCGTGCTCACCGGTGATCGTGCCGCCCAGGCGCACGCACGCGCGCATGATGTCCTCGGTCGCGCCCACCACCCGCGCGAACTGCGGGTCGGTGGGCTCGAAGTCGAAGAGCAGATTGGGGTGCAGGTTGCCGTCGCCCGCGTGAAAGAAGTTGGAGATGCGCACGTCCCACCGCCGGCCGGCTTCGGCGACCGCGCGCATCGCCTCGACCAGCCGGGAGCGCGGCGCGCAGACATCGAGCATGATGGCGTTGCGCGCGAGCACCCCGAGCGAGCCGTAGGCGTGCTTGCGCCCCTTCCAGAGATTCTGCCGTTCTTCCGCGCTCGCCGCGGTCTGGACCCGGCGCGCGCCGCCGGCGCGGCAGAGCGCCTCGATTCGCTCCATGACCGCGGGGACGGCGTCGGTGACCCCCTCCACCTCGACCAGCAGCGCGGCCTCGGCGTCTTCGGGGAATCCGGCGTGCAGGGTCCGGTTCACGGCGCGCATGGTCACGCCGTCGATGATCTCGAGCGCCTCGGGCACGATACCCGTGGCGATGATTGCCGAGGTGGCGGCGCAGGCCGCGTCCATTGTCTCGTAGATCGCGAGCAGCGTGCGCACGGCCTCGCGCCGCCGCAGCAGGCGCACCGCGATCTTGGTGATAATGCCCAGCGTGCCCTCCGAGCCTGTGAGCACCCCGGCCAGGTCGTAGCCCGGCGCGTCCCAGCCACGGCTCCCGACCCAGGCCACGGTGCCGTCCGCCAGCACGACTTCCAGGCCCAGCACGTGGTTGCCGGTCACGCCGTAGGCCAGGCAGTGGGGGCCGCCCGAGTTGTTGGCGACGTTGCCGCCGATGGTCGAGGCCACCTGGCTGCCGGGGTCGGGCGCGAAGAACAGGTTCCAGCGAGCGAGCATCGTCGTGAACTCGGCGTTGACCAGCCCGGGCTCCACCACCGCGGTGCGGCCCTCGGGGTCGAGCTCGAGCACCCGCGTCATGCGGGTCAGCGCGACGACGACCCCGCCGCGCTCGGGAATCGCGCCGCCCGAGAGCCCGGTGCCCGCCCCGCGGGGGACGACGGGCAGGCCCGCCTCGCGCGCCAGGCGCACGACCGCCGCGACCTGCTCCGCACCGTCCGGCAGCACGACCACGTCGGGGAGGTGCCGGTTGACCATGATGGCGTCCTGCTCGTAGACCAGAAGATCGTCGGGCCGGTGCAGGACGTAGGGCTCGCCGACGATGGACTGCAGGCGGCGAATGAGCGCGGGCCGGTCCACGTGTGGCATTATACCGCCCCGCGCCGCACCGGCGCACCGCCCGCGCCGCGCGCAAGGAGGCCGGTGACGGCGGGGCGAATGGCGACCCCACGGCGATGCCACCAGGGGAGGTGAGATCGTGAAACGCGCGACCGTCCTGCTGGTCCTGGGGCTCCTCGCGCTCGCGCCGCTTGGGGCGCGCGCGCAGCAGCCGTACTACGCCGGGAAGACCATCGAGCTCATCGTGCCGTTCGGGCCGGGCGGCGGGACCGACATCGAGGCCCGGTTCATGGCACCGTTCTTCGAGAAGCACATCCCGGGCAATCCACGCTTCCTGGTGCGCAACATGCCCGGGGGCGGCAGCATCCTGGGGGCGAACTGGTTTGCGCAGAACGCGAAGCCCGACGGGCTGACGCTGCTGGCCACCTCGGGCTCGACCATCATCCCCTACATCCTGGGCGTCTCCCAGGTACGCTACGACTTCGCGAAGTGGAAGCTGGTGAAGGTCAACGGGGTGGGCGGCGCCGTCTATGTCTCCCCCCGCACCGGGATCACCAAAGCCGCCGACGTCCTGCGACCGCAGGTGCCACTGGTCTACGGCGGCATCAGCGCCGTCGGCCTGGACCTGACCACGCTCCTGCTCTTCGAGGTCCTGGGCATGAACGTGCGGGTGGTCATGGGCTTCGAGGGGCGCGGGCCGGCCCGGCTGGCGTTCGAGCGCGGCGAGACCAATATCGACTACCAGACCACGCCCGCCTACCTGACGCAGGTGGTGCCGCTCATCCGCGAGGGCAAGGCGGTCGCGGTGATGTCCATGGGGTTCGTCAACGACCGCGGCCAGATGGTCCGCGACCCCGCGGCACCGGACCTGCCGACGCCGTACGAGGTCTACCAGACACTCTACAACCGGAAGCCCGACGGGCTGTTGCGGTGGAAGGCCTATCAGGCCGCGGTGGCCGCCAGCTTCAGCTACCAGAAAGCGTTCTGGGCGCCCGAGGGCACGCCCGAGGAGGCGCTGCGCGCGCTGCGCGAGGCGATCGACCGGATGAAGCGCGACCCGGCGTTTCGCCAGGAGGCGCAGAAGATTCTGGAGGGCTACGAGATCTTCCGCGGCGACCAGGGCGAGGCCGCGGTCCACCGCTCGATGCGGATCACGCTCGACGTGAAGAAGTACATCGTGGACCTGGTCACCGGAAAGTACAGCGCCAGGCTGTAGCGTGTCCGGCGTGGGGCGCGGAGGGCCGCCGCGGTGAACGAGGCGCTCTCCGCCGCCCTGGCGCTGTTCCTCGACCCGTCGCGCCTGAGCATGATGCTGCTCGGCGTGGCGGTCGGCCTGGTGGTGGGCGTCCTGCCCGGCATGGGTGGGATCGTCTCGGTCGCCATCCTGCTGCCGTTCATCACGCGGCTGGACCCGGTGGCCAGCCTGGCGATGATCACCGGCTCGCTCGCGGTCGTCCACACCTCGGATACCATCACCTCGGTGTTGATCGGCGCCCCGGGCTCGGCCGCCGCGGTGCCGACCATGATCGAGGGCCATCCGCTGGCGCGGCAGGGCCAGGCCGCCCGCGCGCTGTCCGCGGCCTACGCCGCCTCGCTCGTCGGCGGCTTGATCGGCGCGCTCGGGCTCACGCTGTCCATCCCCATCGCGCGGCCGCTTGTGCTGTCGTTCGGCTCGCCGGAGCTGTTCATGCTGACCGTGCTCGGGGTCTCCTACGCCGGCAGCCTGCTCGGCAAGGAGGCGCGGCGCGGCATCTTAGCCGGCCTGCTTGGGCTGCTGCTGGGCGCGGTGGGGCCGGCGCCTGCGGCGGCCGAGGTCCGCTTCGCGTTCGACCAGGTATACCTGACCGACGGGCTCGACCTGGCGATCGTGGCGCTCGGGCTCTTCGGCGTCGCCGAGGTGGTGGGCCTGCTCGCGCGCGGCGGCGCGGTCGCCGAGACGACCGAGCTGGGGCGGGGCTGGCTCCAGGGCCTGCGCGACGTGGTGCAGCACCGCTGGCTGGTGCTGCGCGGCGCGCTGATCGGCATGTGGGCGGGCGTGCTGCCCGCGCTGGGGGCCACGGCCGGCACGCTGATGGCCTACGGCCACGTGGTCAGCTCCAGCCGCGACCGCAGCCGCTTCGGCAAGGGCGACATCCGCGGCATCATCGCGCCGGAGGCCGCCAACAACGCGGTCGAGGCGGGCGACCTGATCCCCACGCTACTGTTCAGCGTGCCGGGCAGCGCGCCCACCGCCATCATTCTCGGCGCGCTGCTCGCGTACGGGATCGTGCCGGGCCCGCGCATCGTCACCGACCACCTCGACCTGGTGTACACGATCGTCTGGTCGTTCGCCGCGGCCAACTTCATCGGCGCGGGGATCATGTTCGCGGCGAGCCCCCTGCTCGCGCGCGCGGCGTCGGTACCGTTCGACCGCCTCGCGCCCGCGGTCGTCCTGGCGATGGTGCTGGCGTCCTACCAGGAGACGCGGCACTTCGGGGATATCCTGACCCTGCTCGCCCTGGGCCTGGTGGGCTACGCGATGAAGGTCACCGGGTGGCCGCGGGCGCCGCTGCTGATCGGGTTCGTGCTGGCCGGCCCGTTGGAGCGCTACTACTTCCTGACGATCAATCTCTACCAGCGTCCGGCGGACTGGCTGCTGCGGCCGGGCGTGGTCGTGCTGGCGGTGCTGCTGGTGGCGCCGTTTGTGTGGGGGGCCGTGCGCGCCGTGCGCGAGCGCGCCGCGGGTCGGCCTTCGGCGGCCACCGCACCCGCGGGGTTCCGACCCGTTACCCTCGTCAGCCTGTTCGTGCTGGCGATCTTCGCCGCCGCGGCCCTGGTCGCGCGGGAGTTCCTGCCCGGCGCGGCGCTCATGCCGCTGTCGGTGGCGGTGGCGGGCACGGTGCTGGCCGCGGTCCAGCTCGCGCAGGAGCTCCGCGGCCGCGGCGGACTCGCCGCCGACGACGAGGCCGACGCTGCGCTGGCCCGGCCCGAGGCGCTGCGCCGCGCGGGCTGGCTGCTGGCGGGTCTGTGCGGCTACGCCGGGTCCATCTGGCTGGTCGGGATGCGGGCCGCATCCGGCCTGTGGGTGCTCGGCTTCCTGCTCGGCGTCGCGCGCCTGCGCCCGGCCACCGCGCTGCTCTACACCGCCGCCGCGCTGGCGGGCGCCGAGGTCCTCAGCCGGGTCTTGGGCGTGCGCCTGCCACCCGGCGTGCTCCTGCGCTGAGGACGGGCCGCCCGCCCGCGGCCAGGAGCGCGCCTGCCGACCAGCGAACCCCACAGCGTGCTCTCCGGAATGCTCGCTACTGCGGCGATCGCCGCGGTCGCCTGGGTCGTCGGCGGGGCGGTCCCGCTGATCGGCGCGCCCGTGCTGGCCATGTTGCTCGGCGTCGCGGCCCGTACCGCCACCGGGCTGCCCGCGGCGCTGCGGCCCGGCGTGGACTTCACCCTCAAACGCCTGCTGCGGCTGGCCATCATCCTGTTCGGGGCCACCCTGAGCTTCGCGGACGTGGTCCGCATCGGCGGGGCGTCGGTCGTCGTCGTCGGCGCGACCGTGGCGCTGGCGCTCGCGCTCACGGCGCTCATCGGCCGGGCGCTGCGCGCGCCCGAGGGCCTCGTGGGCCTGATCGGCGTGGGCACGGCGATCTGCGGCGCCACGGCGATTCTCACCGTCGGGCCGATCGTGGACGCGCGCGAGGAGGAGATCGCGTTCGCGGTGACCACGATCTTCCTCTTCAACATGCTGGCGGTCGTAGTCTACCCGCTGCTCGGGCACGGGCTGGCGCTGCCGGACGCGACCTTCGGCGTCTGGGCCGGCGCCGCGATCCACGACACCTCGTCGGTGCTCGCGGCCGCGTTCGCGTACAGCGAGGCCTCCGGGCAGACCGCGACCGTGGTCAAGCTCACCCGCACCCTCGTGCTCGTGCCGCTGGCCCTCGCGTACGGGATCGCGCACAGCGCCCGCACCGCGGGCCGGGGCGGCCGCGTGCACCTGACGAAGATCTTCCCCTGGTTCATCCTCTGGTTCGCCGCCGCCGCGCTGCTCAACACCGCGGGCGCCATCGGCCCGGGGGCGGAGCGCGCGGCCGCGCTGGCCGGCCGGTTCCTGGTGGTGATGGTGATGGCCGCGGTCGGGCTGAGCGCGGACCTGGCCCGGATGCGGGCGATCGGGCCGCGGCCGCTCTACGTCGGGCTGGCGGCGTCGGTGGTGATCGCCCTGACGAGTATTGTCTTGATCCGCGCCCTCATGGGCTGAGGCGCCCGGCACGCGCCAACTTGACCTCATGTGATCAATGTGTCTACAATTATTATGTAGGCACAATGTCTCTATCCAGGAGACGCCTCATGCGGACGGGGCGAGCCGGGGTGCGTGAAGCCAGAGCCCGGCTGAGCCATCTCATTCGGGACGTGCAGCGCGGCGGCCAGTGGGTGATCACGCAGCATGGGAAGCCGATCGCGCGGCTCGTGCCCGTGGGGGAGGAGTCGCTGTCCCTGGAGGAGCGGATCCGCCGGCTGGAGGAGGCCGGAGTGCTGGAGCCCCTCGGCCAAGCCCCTCATCCTCTTCCCCCGCCTCTGCCATTGGGGAAGAACCTGGCCCAGCGGTGGCTGCGGGAGGACCGCGACCGATGAGGCCGCCCCGACAGGGCGTGCTCTACTGGGACAGCTCTGCGGTCCTGTCGCTGCTCTTTCAGGACGCGCACAGCCGGCGCGCGGCGGCCGCGGTGCGGAAGTCGGCGGTCCACCTGCTCTCCACGCTGGCCTGGGCCGAGGTGCATGCGGTAATCGCCCGGGCCAGGCGAGAGCGTGCCCTGGCTGATGTCCTGATCGACGCCGCCCGCGAGGCGCTGGACCGGGGACCGTGGCGGCGGGCGAACATCTCGCCCGAGTGGGGCATGGTCCGCGAGATGGCATCCCGGTGGGCACTGCGGGGAGCCGACCTGTGGCACCTCTGCGCGGCCAAGACGCTCAAGGCCGACCTGCCAGAACTCGAGCTGCTCACCTTCGACGCACGGCTTCGAGCGGCGGCCCGGGCGGAGAGGCTCGCCCGTGGCGCCCGCGACAACTGACCCCGGCTCGCACGCGTCAGGGGCTTCGGACGCGGCGCTCTGCGTGCGCTCGGCTTCGCGCTGCTCGCGGTACTCCTCGCCAGCCCTACGAGATGCCGGGCTTCGAGCCCTCGGAGGCCGTGCCGTCGGTGCCGTTGCCCGTGGCGTGCGGGCCCAGGCAATCAAGCGACGGTTATCTGTTCGGTTGCTCGGACGATCTTACTTTGCCCACTACACGCCGTTATTTCTTGCGGGTGGAAAGCCCGAATGGCAGATACGTTGGGCAAAAACCAATGACACTGGTGACGACAAAGGCGACGGCTACAACACCCAAGATGATAGCCGCCAGTCCGGAGAGATTGCCTGTCAAGTAGAGCACAGCGATGAGAGCGGCAATCACCAGCCGAATGGCACGGTCGAGCGTTCCCATGTTCTTGTTGAGTTTCATTGCGTCACCTCCTTTGTTTCATCGGGCGAGAAATTGAATGAGCAAAGCCACTCCGGTAGCCAGCCCAACACAGATCAAGCAGGCCACAGCCAGTTTCAGCAGCTTACGTTTCGTTTCATCCATCGCTGCCCTGTTTCTGCGTCGCAGCCCTCAAGAACCGGCCATCTGGCAACCGCGATTCCCTCTTGAGGTCCTTGAGCGCCGTCTCCACCAACGCGCCTTCGGTGCCCACGAGCACGAAGCAAGCATGCGACACATAGGCGATGCCGTGAATACCCTGCACCGCAACACTCGATAACTTGCGTTCGAGTTGTCGCCGCTCAGCGCCCCTCGCAAGCGACTGGTCGGACACTAGCGTCAGCCTTTTCGGGCGCGCGGTCGCAATGTCACCAGCTCGGCACCGAAAACATACCCCGGTGCCCTTTTTCCATTCGTGGGATCGAGTCTGATCCCGGTGTCGGGATCGAGGAATACGTGATCGTCGCACTCACGGGCCGGAGCCAAGTAGGCGTCACGACAACTTTGGACGTAAGGACGTCGCGGGAGAGGACGCGGGTGCCCAAAAGCTGAGCGTAGGCGTCCACCTGCTGTGGCGGGACGGAATCGGTGAACAGGGGATGAGTTGCCCAAGGGCCCATGGAGGCAAGCCAGCGCAGAAGGCTTTGCTTCACAATATCGTAGGAGTCCCCGAGGAACTCGAGCTTCACCTGCCTGCCCCACGTCGTCCGCAGAACGGCCCGGCTAAGCGGCCGGGTGACAGCCGGTCCGCTCAAGCCGGTGGTTATCCGTCCCCTTCACGCCGACCGACGGTACGGCCGTACCGCCACCAAGTCGTCGTCCGAAACCGGTCGTACGTCCTGGACGTTCAGGGTGATCAGTGCCTCAGTTCTGCCGGACGCCGTGACGAACTCCACCTCAAGGCCATTGGACTCGTATACCTGCACCACGACACCCAGGTCACCCCGGCAGAGGTTCCGCTCGGGCAGGTCCCTGTCGAGCACAACGGTATCGAGAATGTGATAACTCATCTCTCGCCTCCCGGGTAAGCCGTCACGAACCGCGGGAAGTCCTCGTCCGTGAGGACGACCCACACGCTGACGACCTCGGCCGAGTGGCCTGCGGGCCCGACCAGCGGTGCCCGGATCTCGTACTTCTGACCGTACGGACTCGTCTCCACCGCCGTTGCCTCTTGGGTCAGATGCTGAGCCCTCAGGTCCGCCTCCAGCCGTTGCCACTCCTTTCCAGAATAACCCAAACCGAAGAAGAACGCGGCCTTGAATCTACCCACCGGATGGCTCTCCGAGAGAAGATACCTGTGCAGCTTCGCATGCTCGATCACCGCACGGGCCGCGTTCGGTATCCTCACTCCGATAGCCCCTTCCCCAACCCGTCACAGACGCGTCAGAAGGAGAAGCGGTGCGGATAACTCTTGCCAGTCTAACACCCCGACCCTGTCAGCCTATCACGACTGGCCCGAGGAACACGCTCACAAACAATCACAATCATCCGTAGGGTTGCCGTGGCCCCCTGGTGGTTCCCATGCCAGGTGTTGTACGGAGCTTATCTATCAGTCTACCATCCTGGCATCGGCGCGCAGAACCCGGCTCAGCATCCATCCGTCGGACTTCTCACGCCGTGCGGCCCTGGCTCAGCCCATGAGGGGCGTGTCTCCAATGGGAAGGGCTCGCCCCATGCCCCTGCTCTCCGCGACCACGGGGTGAGCGAGGCGAGGACATCTGTGTTATCCTGCACCTGCGTATGCCCTCGCTCACCGACATCCCCGGGCTCCGAGTCGGCCACGCCACCGATCCCGTGGGCCTCACCGGCTGCACGGTCGTGCTCTGCGAGGGGGGTGCGGTCGCCAGCGTGGACATCCGGGGGGCCGCGCCCGGCACGCGCGAGACGGCGCTGCTCGCCCCGGGAGCGCTTGTTGAACGTATCCACGCCGTGCTGCTGACCGGCGGCAGCGCCTTCGGGCTGGCGGCCGCCGACGGCGTCATGCGCTTCCTCGAGGAGCGAGGCGCCGGCTTCGAGACCGGCGTCGCGAGGGTGCCGATCGTGCCGGCCGCGGTGCTCTTCGATCTGGCCGTGGGCGACCCGGGCGCGCGGCCCGACGCCGCCATGGGCTACGCCGCCTGCCAGGCGGCGCACGACGGCCCGGTGGAGGAAGGTAGCGTGGGCGCCGGTACGGGCGCGACGCTGGGCAAGGTGCTGGGCCCGCAGTGCGCGATGAAAGGCGGGGTCGGTTCGTGGAGCATCCGTCTGCCCGAGGGGCCCACGGTCGCGGCCCTGGTGGTGGTCAACGCGCTCGGCGACGTCATCGACGACGTGACCGGCGCGATCCTGGCCGGCGCGCGGGCCGACGGCCGGTTCGCCCGCGCCTCCGACACGGTGCTGGCCGGGGCGCTGCAGGCCGCCTTCGGCGCCAACACCACGCTCGCGGTGATCGCCACCGATGTGGCGCTGACGCGCGAGCAAGCGTCGCGCCTGGCAGTGCAGGGCCAGGCCGGGCTGTCGCGCACGATCGTCCCGTCGCACACGGTCTACGACGGCGACACGGTGTTCGCGCTCGCGACGGGCGCGCGACCGGCCGCCGGCGACGCCGCGGGCCTGCCGCTGCGTCTCGGCGAGGCCGCGGCGCGGGCCGCGGCCGAGTCCGTCAAGCGGGCGGTGCGCGCCGCCGCGGGCCTGGGCGGGGTGCCGTGCTGGGCCGACCTCCAGCGCGGCGGGGCATGACACGGCGCCTTCACGCACCCTTGACCTCGGGGGCCGGCGGCCGATGGTATGATGGTCGCAGGTTGCGGGGGCTCGTCAGGTCGTGACGCGGGAGGCACCCGTGCAGCTCGGCGTGTCGAGTTACGCGGTCATCCGACGGCCGCTGGCCGAGGCGGCGGCCGACCTGCGCGCTCTGGGGATCGCGGTCGAGATCATGTGCGAGCCGCCCCACGCTTGGCCGGCGCCCGTCCCGTGGACCGATGGTCGGCCGCTCGCGCTGCACATGCCGATCCTCGGCATCAACATCGCCGCCACGAACCCCGGCATCCGGCGCGAAGCGGTCCGCCAAATCACCGAGACGATCGGCGAGGCCGCGCGCCTGGGGGCGGCCGGCGTGGTCGTCCACCCCGGAAGCCCGCCGTACGAGGAGGTCTTCCCGCGGGCGCACGGTCTGCCGCACGCCGTGGATTCGTTGCGCCGGCTGGCCGATGCCGCCGGCGCCGCGGGCGTCGAGCTCTACCTGGAGAACATGCCCGATGTCGCGCCTGGCCCCGGGCAGCCCCGCGTGGGCCACCGGATCATCTTCGGCGTCCGCTACGACGAGCTGCGCGAACTCTTCGACCGCGTCGGCCACCCGGCGCTGCGGCTGTGCCTCGACCTCGGCCACGCCTTCCTGGCGGGCCGCGAGACGCTGCAGGCGCTGCTGCGCGACCGCGACGTGGTCCACGTGCATGTCAGCGACAACCGCGGCTGGCGGGACGACCACCTGGCGTGGGGTGACGGCGAGATCGCCTCGACCGTGGACCTGGCGCGCGACCTGCCGCCGTCGGTCAGGCACGTGGTGCTCGAGGTCCATTCCCTGGAGGCGGCGCGCGTCTCGCTCGAACGCGTCGCCGGCACACTCCGTCCCAAGGAGGTAGGCGCATGAGGTCCACCACTCCGCGTGGCCCGGCCGCCCGATGGCGGCTGGCCCTGCTCATCCTGGCCGCGGCCCTGGCAGCCGTGGGGGTCCCCGCGGGCGCGCAGACCCCGCGCGACCGGTTCACCTTTGCCCTCTCCGGCAGCCCCGACACCCTGGACCCGCAGGGGACCGCGGCCACGCTCGCGTTCCAGGTGAACAAGAGTCTCTTCGACACCCTCGTCGAGCCCGACGACGAGGGGCGCATCGTGCCGAGCCTGGCGGAGTCGTGGACCACCTCCGCCGACGGGCTGACCTGGACCTTCCGGCTGCGGCCGAACGTCCGATTCCACCACGGCAAGACGCTGGATGCCGGCGACGTGAAGGCCACGTTCGAGCGCATTCTCAACCCGGCCACGCGCTCGCCCAAGCGCAGCGACTTCGCGGCGATCCGGTCGATCGAGGCGGTGGATCCGCTGACGGTGCGGTTCGTGCTGGGCGAGCGGTTCGCGCCGTTCCTGGCGACGCTGGCGCACGGCTGGGGTGCGATCCTCCCCGCGGACCTGATCGCGCGGAACCACGAGTTCGCCACCCGGCCGGTCGGCACCGGCCCGTTCACCGTCGCGGAGTGGCAGCGCGACTCGCTCATCCGTCTGAGCCGGTTCGACGGCTACTGGATCCAGGGCGAACCGCGGCTGCGCGAGGTGCTCATCCGGTTCGTGCCCGAGTCCGCGGTGAAGGTGGCGGGGCTGCTCGCCGGTGAGTTCGACGCCATCGACGCGGTCGCGTTCCTCGACCTCCCGCGGGTCCGCGCGAACCCCAACGTCCGCGTCATCCGCCAGGTCACCAGCCTGGTGAACGTGGTGGCGATCAACACGAGCCGGCCCGCGCTGCGCGACGTGCGGGTGCGGCGGGCGCTGTGGCACGCCATCGACCGCCGGCAAGTGCTGCAGACCGCCTACGGCCAGGAGTCGGTGCCGGTCAACGTCTTCATGGACGTCGTGAGCCCCTACTACGTCTCGATCCCGGACCCGTTCCCCTACGACCCGGAGCGGGCGCGCCGCCTGCTCTCCGAGGCCGGGGCGAGCGGGCTCACGCTGGACCTGGCGCTGCCGCAGCCCTACCCGGCGCACATTGAGGCCGGCCAGCTCGTGCAGGCGATGCTGCAGCGCGTGGGCGTCACGGCCCGGCCGCGGGTCGTGGAGTGGGGCTTCTGGCTCTCGCGCGTGTTCGCGGGCGGCGAGTACGACCTGACGATCATCGGGCACACCGGCAAGCTCGACCCCGACGGCCGGCTGGCGGGGTACGGCACGGCGGGCCGCAACTACGTCCGCTACGAGAACCCCAAAGTGGAAGACCTGATCCTGGCGGGCCGGATCACGACGAACCCCGAGCTGCGCAAGCGCATCTACGCCGAGGCCCTCAAGATGATGGCCGAGGACGCGCCGATGGTCTACCTGGGAACCCCGGTGCTGTACATGGCGACCCGGCAGGGCGTCCGGAACTTCCGGCAGCTCTACGCGATCGACACGTTCGACTTTCGCAAGACCACCAAGTAACCATGCCGCTGGTCGCAAGGCGGCTGCTGGCGGTGGCGCCCACGGTCCTCGTGGTCGCCACCGTCACGTTTCTCGCGCTCCAGGTCATCCCCGGCGACATCGCCCAGGTCATGCTGGGGGTGGATGCCCGACCCGAGGACCTGGCGCGGCTGCGGCGCGAGTTCGGTCTGGACCGGCCGCTCGTGCTCCGCTACCTCGAGTGGCTGGGCCACCTGGCCCGGGGCGACCTCGGAACCTCCATCACCTACCGCGAGCCCGTGGCCCGGCTGATCGTGGCGCGGATGCCCGTGACGCTCTCGGTGGCGTTGGGAGCCATGGTGGTCGCGGTCGGTGTGGCCCTACCGCTCGGAGTCATCGCGGCGCGGCGAGCGTGGTCGCCCGGCGACCTGGCCGTGCTCGCGGGCTCGCAGCTCGGGCTGGCGATCCCGACGTTCTGGCTGGGCATCCTCCTGCTGCTCGGCCTGGCCGCGGCCGTGCCCCTGTTCCCGCTGCAGGGCTACGCGGCCTTCAGCGCCGGCCCGGCCGAGTGGCTGCGCCACCTGACCCTGCCGGCGGTCGCGCTCGGCACCGAGCGCGCGGCCGCGCTCGTACGGCTCGTCCGCGGCTCGGTGCTCGAGGAGATGACGCGCGACTATGTGCGCACCGCCCGCGGCAAGGGGCTCGCCGCCGCCGTGGTGCTCCGCCGCCACGTGCTGCGCAACGCGCTCATCCCGGTGCTCACCGTGGCCGGGCTGCAGCTCGGCTATCTGATGGGCGGGACCATCGTCATCGAGCAGGTCTTCGGTCTGCCCGGCCTGGGCCGCCTGCTCCTGCAGGGCATCTACGCGCGCGACCTGGTGGTGGTGCAGGGCGCGGTGATCACCATCGCGCTCACCTTCGCCCTCCTCAACCTGGCCATCGACCTGCTCTACACCGCGGTGGACCCGCGGATCACCTACGACTGATGGCGCTGCTCGAGCGGGAGGGCTGGCCGACCTCTTCGCTGGCGCCGCCCGCGCCCGCCCGGGCCCCTCGCCGGCGCGCCAACCTGCCGCTCCTGGTGGGTGCCGCGCTCGTCGCGTGCATCGCGGTCTCGGCGGCGCTCGCACCCTGGCTCGCCCCGCGCGATCCCACCGCGATCGACCCGGCCGCCCGGCTCCTGCCGCCGGGCCCGGGGCACCCGCTCGGCACCGACCGGCTCGGCCGCGACGTGCTGAGTCGCATCCTCTACGGCGGCCGCGTTGCGGTGGTCGTGGGCGCGGTGGCCGTGGCGATCGGCGCCGGCGCCGGGGTCACGCTCGGACTGGTCTCCGGCTACCGGGCCGGGTGGCTCGACGCCCTGCTCATGCGTGCCATCGACGGGTTGATGGCCTTCCCGGCACTGCTACTCGCCATCCTGGTGGTCGCCTCGCTCGGGCCCGGGCACGTGCAGGCGATGACGGCCATCGGGATCGTGCTCATCCCGGTCTTCGCGCGCCTGGCCCGCGCGCAGGCACTGGCCGCGCGGGCGCAGGAGTTCGTGCTAGCGGCGCGCGCGGTGGGCGCGCGCGACCTGCGGATCATCGCGGTCCACATCCTGCCCAACATCGCCGGCCCGCTGCTGATTCAGGCCACGGTCGCGTTCTCCGGCGCGGTGCTCGCCGAAGCGTCGCTCTCCTACCTGGGGCTGGGCACGCAGCCCCCGACACCGAGTTGGGGCGGGATGCTCCAGGAGGCGCGGGACGTGCTGTTCGTCGGCGCGTGGATGGCCGTCTGGCCTGGGCTCGCGATCGCGGCCGCGGTGCTCGGCTGGAACCTGCTCGGCGACGGCCTGCGCGACCTGCTCGACCCGCGCCTGCGGCGCGGGGTCTGAGCCCCAGGGGACGGCGCCGCGCGCCGAGAATGTAGCACCCGCTGGACGAGGCCGTCCGCCCGTCCGCCAAGTCCACCAAGGAGGACCGGCGTGTCCACACGCATCGAGACCGGCGCGCTCAGCCCGCAGACCATCAGGGATTGGACGCGCACGCACGTGCTCACGTCGTGGTCGGCGCAGCGCGCGGTGAACCCCCTGCCCATCGCCGAAGCGCGGGGCGCCACGCTGGTGGGCGCCGACGGGAAGACCTACCTCGACTTCTCCTCGGGCCTCGTCAACGTCAACCTGGGCCACGGCCACCCGCGCGTGGTTCGCGCCATCCAGGAGCAGGCCGCGCGCCTGTGCTACGTGACGCCGAGCTTCGGCAACGACGCGCGCGCCGCGCTCGCGCGGGCCCTCCACGAGGTCTCGCCCGGCCGGGCGCTCACGCGCACGCTGTTCACCAACGGCGGGGCCGAGGCGAACGAGAACGCGGTCAAGATGGCGCGCGCGGTGACCGGCCGGCACAAGATCCTGACCGCGTACCGCTCCTACCACGGCGCGACTTACGGCGCGATCACGCTCACTGGCGACAACCGGCGCTGGCCGGCCGAGCCCGGCATCCCGGGCGTGGTGCACTTCTTCGCGCCCTATCCGTATCGGAGCCCGTTCGGCGCGCCGCCGGAGCAAGAGGCCGCGGCCGCGCTCCGCCACCTGGAGCAGGTCATCGAGAGCGAGGGGCCGGCGACCGTCGCGGCGGTGCTGCTCGAGCCCATCGTGGGCACCAATGGCGTGATCGTGCCCCCCAACGGCTACCTCCAGGGCGTGCGCGCGCTGTGCGACCACTACGGCATCCTGCTGATCATCGACGAGGTCATGACCGGGTTCTGCCGCACGGGCCGCTGGTGGGCGAGCGAGCACTGGGGCATCGTCCCGGACATGCTGACGTTCGCCAAGGGCGTCACCTCGGGCTACGTGCCGCTGGGCGGCGTGAGCGTCAGCGAGAAGATCGGAAGCTACTTCGACGACCACGTGCTCTGGGGCGGGCTCACCTATAGCGGCCACCCGCTCGCCTGCGCGGCCGGGGTCGCCTCCGTGGCGGCCTACCAGGAGGAGCGGCTGGCCGAGCGCGCGCAGCGCGTCGGCGCGACGCTCCGGGATGCGCTCGGGAACCTGGCGGAGCGCCATCCGAGCATCGGTGAGGTCCGGGGGCTCGGGCTCTTCTACGGCGTCGAGCTGGTGCGCGACCGGGGCACGCGCGAGCCGCTGGTCCCGTGGAACAGTCCCTCACAGGGCGCGGCGGGCGAGATGCTGCGCGACCTCATGGAGCGCGGGGTCTACCTGTTCTCGCGCTGGAACATCCTGATCGTGGCGCCGCCGCTGGTCGTCACCGAGGACGAGATCGGCCGCGCGATCGAGGCCCTGGACGCCTCGCTCGTCATCGCCGACCGCGCCGCCGCCGACCGCGCGGACCCCGCCCGGGCGTGAACGCCGGGCCGCGCGCGGCGGCCGCGCTCGACGCGCGCGCCGCGGCGGCCGCCGCGGCCGTGGACGCCGACGCCGTGGTCGCGCTCGCCGCTGACTTGGTGCGCATCCCCAGCGTCTGGCGGCCCGAGGTCCCCGGCGCGAACGAGACCGCCGTCGCGTCGTTCCTCGCCGGCCACCTGCGCGGCCTGGGCCTCGCGGTCACGGTCGCAGAGGCGGCGCCCGGCCGGCCGAATGTGGTCGCCGACTGGGAGACCGGCCGCCCCGGCCGGGGGCTCATCCTCGAGGGGCACACCGACGTCGTCACCGAGGGCGAGCCCGCGGCGTGGACCGACCCGCCGTTCGCCGGGGTCGTGCGCGACGGCCGGCTCTACGGCCGCGGGGCCGCGGACATGAAGGGCGGGCTGGCGGCCGCGGTGGGTGCGATCGACGCCGCGCGCCGCGCGTGCCCCGACCTGGCTGGCCGCGTGCGCCTGGCCGCGGTCGCCGACGAGGAAGGCCTGATGCTCGGCATCAAGGCCCTGATCCGCGCCGGCGGCGCACACGGGTTCGACGCGGCCATCGTCTGCGAGCCCGAGGAGAACGAGCTCTGCCTGCACCAGAAGGGCGCGCTGCGCGTGCTGGCCATGTTCCGCGGGCGGATGGCGCACGGCGCCATGCCGTATGCCGGCGCCAACCCGATGCCCTCCGCGGCCCGGTTCGTCCTGGCGCTGGGCGACGAGGAGCGCCGCGAGCAGGCGCGGCTCGGCGCGCACCGCTTCCTGGGCCGGCCTTACATCACGCCGACCACGGTGCGCGCGCCGGCGCAGGGCACCCCCCAGTTCAACGTCATGGCCGGCGAGGCGCAGGTCACCGTGGACGTGCGGACCATTCCGGGGCAGGACCACGCGGCGCTGGTCGAGGCGCTGCGCGCGGCGGCCGCGCGCGCGGCCGCGCCCGATGCCGGGGTGAGCGCCGCGGTCGAGCTCGTCGAGGACCGGCCGTGGACCGAGACGCCCGCCGACGCGCCGGTGGTACAGGCGCTGGAGCGCGCCGTACGCACGGCGCTGGGCCGCGAGCCCGCCTATGGCGGGGTGCCCGGTTCGACCGACGGCACGTTCCTGCACGCCTGGGCCGGCCTGCCGGTGGTGACCGTCGGCCCGGGTAGCCGGCAGATCCCCCACCAGGCCGACGAGCACGTCGAGATCGCCGAGCTCGTCGCCGCGGCGCGTCTATACGCCGCGGCCATCGTGTACTTCCTCGGTGAGGCCTGAGACCATGGACTACGAGCGGCTCTTCCGGCTGGACGGCCGGGCGGCGGTGGTCGTGGGCGCGGCGTCCGGCATCGGCGCGGCAGCGGCGCGCGGCCTGGCCGCGCACGGCGCGGTGGTGCTCTGCGCCGACAAGGACACCGACGGCGCGCGCGCCACGGCCGACGCGATCGTCCGCGCGGGCCAGGCCGCGGACGCTGTGCCCGTGGACATCACCGACCCTGCTAGCGTCACCGCGCTCATCGACACCGTGCTCGTGCGCC
The DNA here is from genome assembly GCA_031081715.1 of Armatimonadota bacterium. Classification (GTDB taxonomy): domain Bacteria; phylum Sysuimicrobiota; class Sysuimicrobiia; order Sysuimicrobiales; family Humicultoraceae; genus Fervidifonticultor_A; species Fervidifonticultor_A tertius. The sequence continues at coordinate 62,449 of JAVHMA010000019.1, forward strand.
TGCGCGCGCTCGACATCCTGGTCGTCACGCCCAGCATCAACGTGCGCAAGCCGTTGCTCCGCTACACCGACGACGAGTTTGACCGCGTCGTCGGCCTCAACCTGAAGGGGTCGTTCCGCGTGCTGCGGGCGGCCGGCGAGGTGATGGCGCGGCAGGGCCGCGGCAGCATCATCGTGCTGTCGTCCATCCGCTCGCAGGTCGTGGAGCCTGGCCAGGGCGTCTACGCCGCGACCAAGGCCGGGCTCGTGCAGATGGCGCGGGCGCTGGCGGCGGAGCTCGCGCCGCTCGGCGTGCGGGTGAACGCGGTGGCCCCGGGCGTGGTCGAGACCCCGCTCACCCAGCCGATCAAGGCGCAGGCCGACTGGTACGAGGCGTACGCGCGGCGCTCGGCCCTGGGCCGCTGGGCGACGCCGGACGAACTGGTCGGCCCGGTGGTCTTCCTGGCCTCGGACGCGTCGAGTTATGTGACGGGGGCGGTGTTGTTCGTGGACGGCGGGTGGACAGCGGTGGACGGGCGGTACACGCCGCCGCTGTAGGCAGGAGGGCGCGCGCGGTACGCGCCCCGCGACGGTACGAAGGCTGCGGACCGTAGACGCGGACGGCCGCGAGAGCTGGGACGGCGCCTAGACGCTAACGCTGCCGCTCGGCGGCCGGCAGCGCGGGTCCGCTGAAGCGGCTTGTTAGACGGCGTATCCACACGGTACAGTAGATGCATGAGGCTCACCATCGACCTTTCACCTACCCAGGCTGAGCGGCTGCGCCATCAGGCGGAACTTCTCGGCATTGCACCGGAGGATCTCGCTCGCGCGGCACTTTCAGACCTCCTGGCAACCCGAGACGAAGATTTCCAGGCAGCCGCCGATCGAGTACTGCGGAAGAACGAGGAGCTGTACCGGCGCCTCGCGTGACGCGGTATCTCACGCTGGGGGAGGTGGTTGAACTTCACCGCCTCGTCCTCGGAGCTACCCGTGGCGCCCCAGGGATTCGCGACTTGGCCGCACTGGAGTCCGCTGTCGCTCAGCCTAAGGCCACCTTCGGCGGCACCGACCTGTATCCCACGTTGATTGAGAAGGCTGCCGCCCTGTGCTTCGCGCTGGTTCGTGGTCACCCATTTGTCGACGGCAACAAGCACCGGACACGCTGCCATGGAAACCTTCCTGGTTCTGAACGGAGCCGAGATCGATGCCCCTGTCGATGAACAGGAGCGCCTTATGCTCGATCTGGCCGCCGGTTGGATCAACCGCAGCGATCTGACCAACTGGCTCAGTCTGCATGTGAAGCCGCCCGAGTGATTCTACGCCGTCTAACGCGCAGCATCAGCGGCGGCGCGGAGCGCCGGCCGCTGCATGCTGTGTTGGGCGGCCGTCCGGTCATGACGTGTTGGATGCGAAGAACTGCTGCGCCGCCTCCGGATCGTCCTCGAAGACCCGCGCCGCGGTGATGAGCCCATCATGGACCTCGTATACGACCACGCGCAGGAACGACGGGCCGGGCGGCTTGCCGATTCGGACGAGAAGGAACGCGTGGCGGTCGCTCTCGCCGAGATCGAGGAGTTCAGGCACGAACCCGCCGGAGAGGCGGTCCTGGTTTGCCCAGAATCGCTGGATGGCGTCGTGGCCGACGTATGTTCCATGGAGGCCTCCGGGCCCATCGTAGGTGAACGTGGCGTCTTTGTGGAAGAGGGCGACGGCGCCGTCGCGGTCGCCGGCTCGGAAACGCTCGAAGACGATGCGGAGAACCTCGGTGGGGGTCATGTGATGAACTCCTGGACCAGAGTGGCGATCATCGATGGGTGGATGACGTGGGCGAGATGGCCATGTCCAACAAGTGTGTGGATGCGCACGTTCGGTATGGCGTCGGCGGCGAGCTGCGTGCATCGCGCGATCGGAGACGGGGATTCGGTGCCGGCGAGCATCAGCGTTGGCGCAGTGATCGTCGTGAACTGGCCCGGCCTCCACACCCAGCCCTCCTCGGCGCGGCCTTCTCGGGCGACGGTCGGAGCGGTTGCCAGGCGGGCCTCCCAGAGCGGGCTGGCCTTCATGGCGGCCACCTCAGCGTCGCTCATGCCGAGCACGTCGGTCAAAAGCAGGACGATGGCCCGCTCGGGGTCGCCGCCCGCGAGGGCCTGCTCGATGGCGTCGAGCGTGCCCGGCGGGTAGGTGAGCCCAAGGCTCGGTTCGTAGAGAATGAGGCGTCCCACGTTCGCCGAGCGGGCGGCACCGCCCATGGCGCAGTTGGCGCCGTAGGAGTGCCCCCACAGAGCGACGGGCCCACCGGTTCGCGCGGCGACGGCATCGACAACGGCAGCGACATCGTCGAACTCGCGCTCGATGTCGTAGCCTGGGGCGTCGCCGCTAGCCCCGAAACCTCGGCGGTCCATTGCGAAGGTGCTGACCGAGCTGTCGAACTCAGCGACGACTGGATCCCAGCGGCGATGGTCCATGAGCGAGCCGTGGACGAGGACGAGCGCGGGGCCGGCACCCCGCACCCACATGACCAGTTTCGTGCCGTCGCGGGAGGTAACGTCGAACCGCTCCGCGGTCCCAGCCATGGTCACTGGATCACCGCCCGGACGACGAGATTGACGACCAACACCTCGACGGCATCTGCCGCGCTGCAGCCCAGGGCCGCCGAAGCGCGCATCTCAGGATTCTGAGCCACATCTCGTCCTCGTTTGTATGCGTCCGCCTAACGGCGCGCGCTTCACCTGCGCCGCGAAGCGCAGCGGAGCGGCGTCAGGTACAAGCGCGTGTTGGGTGCGATACACACTCGTAAGCAGCTAATCAACTATATCCAGAGGCTTCAACCGCTGTATCAGCCTTTGACCTTTGCGCTTATGGAGCAACTCAAGCTCGCGGTCAATCGTTTCAAACCACATCACTTCGGCGGAACGATGCGTCCACCCCAATTCGTGCTTCGCTTTGTTACTAGAGTAATGCCAGTTCGTTGAGCCGCTCACAACAGTTTCGCGTGAGATAAAGGCGGGCAGGCCCAGTGTCCGTTGCAGTGGCTCCAAAGGAGCAAAGAACAAAGCTGCCAAGTGGGCCGGCAGCCATACTAATGGTCTGAATGCCCCAGGTCTCTTGCTCCAGTAATTCAGGTGTTCGCGAAAAGAAAGGCATTCACCACTTAGAAAGTATGTCTCGTCTATGCGGCCATTCTCAGCTGCAAGGGCAATGCCCTCTGCCACGTCACTTACATGCACATTGCCATGGATTGCGTTCGGTGACCAACCTGTCGGCGGCATGATGCGGTTGAGGTACAAACGCAAGAAATAGCCCCAAGGCGAATGATCATTGGGGCCGGTCACAGCGTTGGGACACACTATAATGAGTGGCAGTCCGCCCTGTGCGTACTGGTGGGCGACTTTGTGGGCATCGGTTTTCGACTGTTCGTAGGTTGTGCGGCATGGCGCTTGACGTGTGAAAGTTTCATCGCGTTCGTGCCGTCCAGTTTCGCCGAAAGCCTGCGTTGTGGATATATAGACCGTGCGTGGGATGCCGAGTTCGTATGCGAGTCTCAGAACATTGTCTGTGCCTGTGACGTTGATGGCGTGCATGCGTTGTTTGCTGGCCTGGTCTACGCCATACTCATAGTGTCCGGCATTATGCACAACGAGGTCTACGCCGTTTACAGCGGCGCGCATGGATTCGCGATCAGTGACATCGCCCGTCGCTAACCGAACTCCCATCTTGCTCAGTGTCTGTGCCTGAGGACTGGTGGGCTTGCGTACCAAGACGGTAACATTCCAGCCTCGTCTCATCAACGCTATGGTGAGAGGTTGTCCGATGAATCCGGTACCACCCGTGAGAAAGACTTGCATGTGGTCCTCCTGAGGATGTGACAACTGCGATTCTGGTGAGAGCACCCAACGGCATGGCGTTCACCTGCGGGCCGCGAAGGAGGGTGTCCCGAATCTCGTTGAAATTCGGGGAGCAAGTCCCAGCGCTCATTACGCCACCAAGACCTCGTTCGCCTTCGTGATACCCGGCTTCAGTGC
>JAVHMA010000020.1 GCA_031081715.1 Armatimonadota bacterium
ACTGTAGCATCAAACGCTCTCCCCCGGTGTGGCCGAAGACCAAACCGGTCATCAGCGTCCGCCCGGACCGTTCTGGCCTTCGCTCATGATGGCGATCTCTGCGCCCCGTGCGCCGTGCGTCGGCGTGGCTCCTGCCGGAGGAACGGCTCCGGGGCTGCGCGAACTCAGCCGCGAGATCATGCGCGCGGATGCCGTCATGGCCCGCCACCCGAACTGGCGTGAGGCGCTTGCCGACGCGGTGCGGCAGATGCCCGTGCTCGCGCGCCCCCAGCACGAGGTGCACCTGGCCCTGCTCTTCGCGAGCGCCGCCTTCGCCCCGGAGTTCGACGACCTGGTCGCGGAGGCGCGCGCGGCGACCCGCGCGCAGGTGCTGGTGGGCTGCTCGGGACAGGGGGTCATCGGTCAGGGCCTGGAGATCGAGGACGAGCCCGCGCTGGCGCTGCTGGCCATCTCGGCCCCGGGCGCGTCGCTGCGGGCAGTGCACGTTGTGCAGGACGAGTTCGAACGCTGGACCGAACCCGCGACGTGGCACCGCATGACAGGCGCCGCACCCGCCGACGTCCGCGCGTGGCTGGTCTTCGCAGATCCTTTCACGATCGACGCCGAAGGCCTGCTCGGCGCGCTGACGCACGCCTACCCCGGGGCGCCGCTGGCGGGCGGGCTGGCCTCGGGCCACGTCCAGCAGCAGCGGACCCATCTGTTCCTCAACGGCAAGGTCTACGCTCAGGGCGCGGTGCTCCTGGCGCTCGGCGGCCCCTACCGCCTGGAGACCGTGGTGTCGCAGGGCGCGGCGCCGATCGGCCGGCCCTGGACGATCACCGGCGCCCAGGGGAACGTGATCGAGACCATCGGCCGGCGGCCGGCCTACCAGGTGCTGATCGACACCCTGCGCGCGCTCCCGAGCGAGCTGCAGCGCCGCGCGAGCCGCAACCTGCTGGTCGGGCTGGCGATGGACGAGCGCCGGGACGAGTTCCGCCGGGGTGACTTCCTCATCCGTAACCTGGTCGGCCTGATCCCCGAGACCGGCGCCCTGGCGGTGGGCGCGCTTCCCCGCATCGGGCAGACCGTGCAGTTCCAACTCCGAGACCCGGCGGCCGCGACCGAGGAACTCTACGCGCTGCTCGAGCAGGCGCGGACGCGGCTGGGCGAGCGCCGGCCGCTCGCCGCGGTCCTGTGCTCGTGCAACGGACGCGGCATCGGCATGTTCGGCCGGCCGCACCAGGACGCGCAGGCGGTCGTGCGGACGCTCGGCCCGGTGCCGCTGGCCGGGCTCTTTTGCAACGGCGAGATCGGGCCGGTGGCCGGCCGTCCGTACCTGCACGGCTTCACCGCGAGCCTGGCGCTCGTGGTCCGCGACGAGTAGCGCCCGCCGGCCCGGGCGCCGGTTCCACCGCCCGCGGGAGATCGTCATCGGCTACGACGAGCGGGTGATCGCCCCACGGGCGATCGCGGCCGTCCGCGACGCGTGGCACGCCGCGGTGCCGGTGCGCACCATGCCCTTTGCGCGCGACGAGGCCGATCCCGAGGCCCCGCTTCTGGTGACGTTCGGCGACGCCGATGACGGCCTGGAGGCCCCGCCGGTCGAGGCGTGCGCCCTGCTGGCAGCAGCACTCGCCGACGCTCGGGGGCGTCCCCTGCGTCTGATGGTGCGCTTCGACTACCGTGGGGTGATCGTGCGCGGCGACGTGGCCGCTCGGGGCGCGGACGCGGCCGGACGCGCGGTCGCGACGGTCCCGGCGCTGGCGGCGCTGGTTCGCGACGTGGTGAGCGGCGCGCTCGACCGGCCCCACGCCACCTCCCCGGCTGCCCTGCCGCCCGGGCTGCACCTGCTGACGGCCCGGTTCGACGAGGGCGCCGGGGCGTGGCAGGTCACCGCGGCGCACGGGTTCGCCGACGGCGTCTGGCACCGGACGCTGGCCGATGCCCCCGAGCCCGGCGCCCGTTAGCGGCGGGCCACCGTGAACACGTATCGGTCGGTGCGGACGTGGTTGGTGGTGGAATACACGGGCCGATCCGTGGCGTCGTAGACCGTGCCGGTCAGCCGCAGGAGCGGCGCGCGGGGCCGGACCCGTAGAATCGCCGCGACCCGCGCGGGTGCACTGACCGCGGCCAGCGCCAGCACGGCCTCGCGGACGTCGAGGCCGAGGTCCAGCCGCAGGAAGTCGAGGAGCGACTCTCGCTCCCGCCGTTGCTGCACCTGCTCGACCGAACTCACCACGCGCGCGGGCAGTAGGTCCTCACAGTACAGCACCGGATCTCCGTTGGCGAACCGGAGGCTGCGAATGAGGATGCCCCGATCGCCTGGGGCGGCGTGGAGCGCCGCGGCCGCCTCAGCGTCGAGGGCCACCGGTCGGATGTCGAGCACCTGGTCGCTCGCCTGACCGCCGGCCCGCCGAATCGTCTCGGTGAAGCTCTCCAGGCGCTCCAGGCCGGCGGTCACGCGACGGGACACGAACGATCCGACGCCGTGCCTGCGGACGACCAGTCCCTCCTGTTCCAGGGCCCGCAGCGCCTCGCGCACGGTCGCGCGGCTCACCCGGAAGTCACGGCCCAGGACGAGCTCGGACGGGAGACGGCCGGTACTCGCGAAGCTGCCCGCGTGGATCTCCCGGCGGAGCTGATCCGCGATCTGTCGGGAGAGGGAGATACGTCCCATGGGTTCCTCCTGCATCCGCCCTGGCCTAGAGCACGAGCCGCGGGTCCAGCCGGTCGCGCAACCAGTCTCCGACCAGGTTGATCGCCAGCACGGTGAGCGTGAGCGCCAATCCGGGAGACGCCGCCAGCCACCACGCGATGGCAAGGTAGTCCCGGCTGTCGGCCAGCATTCCGCCCCACGTCGGGGTGGGGGGTTGGACACCCAGGCCCAGAAAGCTCAGCGCCGACTCCAGAATGATGACCTGCGCCACGGAGAACGAGGCCAGCACGATCAGCGGCGAGATCGCGTTGGGCAGGACGTGGCGCCAGGCGATTCGCGCGTCCGGCACCCCCAGGCATCGTGCGGCCATCACGTACTCCATCTCCCGCACCATCAGGACCTGCGCACGCGTCATGCGGAAGTAGGCGGCCCATCCGCCCAGCCCGAGCGCTGCCACGACGTTGACCAGGCCCGGCCCCAGGATGGCGATGAGGGTAATGACCAGCAGGGTCAAGGGAAACGCGAGCTGGATGTCGGCGAGTCGCGTCAGCACGCGGTCCGCCCACGCGCCGTAGTAACCGGCCACGACCCCGAGGCTCACGCCGGTCGCCGCGGCAATGCCCACCGCCAGCGCCGCCACGGTCAGCGAGATCCTGGCGCCGAAGAGGATACGGCTGGCGATGTCGCGGCCCAGCTGATCGGCCCCGAGCAGATGCTCGGGACTCCCCCCGGGCATCCAGGCCGGCGGCGTCAGGCGGCGGGCTATCTGCTGGCGCGTCGGTGGGTGCGGGCTGACCACCGGTGCCGCGACCGCGGCCAGGACCACGAGCGCGAGGAACGCCGTTGCCAGCGCCGCCACGCGATGCCGACGGGGCCTGGCCAGCGGCGTGCCGTGGGCGAGGTCGCGAGGGAGCCCAAGCGCCCGTTCCACGACGCTACTGGTACCGAATGCGCGGGTCGAGCCGCGCGTAGATCAGGTCCATGAGCAGGTTGATGCCGACGAACGCCATGGCCAGGTAGAAGACGACCGCCTGGACGACCGGGTAGTCCCTGCTCTGGATCGCCTGCACGACCAGCCGCCCCACGCCCGGCCAGGCGAAGATCGTCTCGGTGACCACCGCGCCGCCCAACAGCGTCCCGAAGTCGAGCGCCAGGATCGTCACCACGGGAATGGCCACGTTGGGAAGCGCGTGATGTATCAAGACCCGGGCATGCCGCAGGCCCTTGGCCCTGGCGGTGCGAACGTAGTCGTGCGTCAACACCTCGACGATCCCCGACCGGACAATGCGGGCGATCCGAGCCATCGGGGTCGCCGCGAGTGTCAGCGCCGGGAGGACCAGGTGGCGGAGCGTCTCGCTGCCGAAGGCCGGCAGCCACCGGAGGTGGACGGCGAAGACCATGATGAGCAGGATGCCCAGCCAGAAGTACGGGATCGACTGCCCCAGCGTGGCCACGGCCACGGCGGCCCCGTCGGCCAGCGACCCGCGGCGGGCACCGGCCAGCACACCCAGCGGCAACCCGACCAGCAGCGCGACCACCAGCGCCGCGGCGGCCAGGAGCACGGTGGCCGGCAGCGCCCCGTAGACCAGGGGCGCCGCCGGCTTGAGGAATCGCAGTGACTCGCCGAAGTTGCCGCGCAGCGCGTCGGCGAGGAACCGCAGGTACTGCTGCCACAGCGGCAGGTCCAGCCCCAACGCCCGCCGCACCCGCTCGACGTCCTCCGGCGTCGCGTACTCGGTGATGAGCAGCGCGACCGGGTCGCCCGAGAGCCGGATCGCCAAAAACGCGATGGTGGAGACCCCCAGCACCGCCAGCAGCGCGTCGGCCGCGCGACGCCCCAGGTACGCGAGCATGAGCTAGCGGCGCACCACCTCCGCGCGATGCAGATCCATCAGGTAGTCCGGGCGCCACGCGAACCCACGGACTCGCTGCTGGACCGCGTAGATTCCGGGCGTCTGGACGAGGAAGAGCACCGCCGCTTCTTCGCGGACGATCAGCGCGGCGCGCTGGAGGAGCTGCTGCCGACGCTGCGCGTCCATCGTCTGCCGCGACTGCTGCAGCACCTCGTCGAAATCGCGGCTGCAGAAGAAGTTGCCGACGCCGGCACAGGTGAAGAAGTTGAGCGGCAGGTCGGCGTCCATCGCCGGGAAGTACTGCCAGGCCCAGGTCCACAGCGGCCCGAGCTGTCGGGCGATGTGCCGCTGAATGTAGACGCCACCCTCGACGATCTCCAGACGTGCCCGGACGCCGACCTCGGCGAGCTGGCCGACGATGAGCTCCTCGATCTCCTTGTCCTTAGTGTATCGGCCGATCGTGCCGTGGAACGTGACCTCGAAGCCACCGGCGAAACCCGCCTCGGCCAGCAACCGCCTCGCCCGCGCGACGTCGTACGGGTAGGGCCGCAGCACCGGGTTGTGGCCCACCGCATCCGGTCCCACGACCTGGCCGTTGAGCACACGCCCATGCCCGCGCAGGATGCTCCGGAAGATCGCCTCTTTGTCGACGGCGTAGTTCAACGCCTGTCGGACCTTGCGATCGGCGACCGGGCCAGGCACATTAGACCGCAGGTTGATGACCATGCCCTGTCCCAGGTTGACCGTCCCGAGTTGCAACCCGCGGCCGCGCAGTCGCTCGACCTGCTCCGGGGGCACGAGGACCGCGACGTCGAGCTCGCCGGTCTCCAACCCTGCCACCCGCGTCGCGTCCTCGGGGATGGCCCGGAACACGATCTCGTCGACTCTGGGCCGGCCGCGCCAGTAGCCGTCGTGCGCGCGGACGACCATGCGGTCCTGACGCAGCCACTCCACGAAGGTGAACGGCCCGGTTCCCACCGGCGCCGTCGCGAACCCGGCGGGGCCGCGCTCCTGGAAGTAGGCGGCCGGGAGGATGTCCACCACGGTCAAGCCCTGGAGCAGCGGGGCGAACGGCCCCCGCGTGATGATGCGAAACGTCGAGGGCCCGGTCACCTCCACGCGGTCGATCGCGGAGATGCGGCCGAGCCACGGCGACCGCGTGGCCGGATTGAGCACGCGCTCGATCGAGAACTTGACGTCACCGGGCTCCAGGCTCTGGCCGTTGTGGAAGCGAACGCCCGACTGCAGCGTGAACTCCCACGTCGTCGTATCCACCAGGCGCCACGCCCTGGCGAGCACCGGCCGGAAGCCCCCTCGGCCGTCGCTCTCGATCAGCTTCTCGAAGATCGTGGCATAGGCTGGCAAGGCGTTTGCGGTGCTGTCGAGATGCGGGTCGGGCGTGTTGGGAATCGACCCGATCCCGATGACCAGCCGCTGTGCGGTCGTCTGGGCCTGCGCCTGGGGGCCCGTCGCCGGGACCAGACCGAGCGCGGCCAGGACCGCGATTGCCGCCACCCTCGGAAAGACACGCTGCAACAGTCTCATGCGGCTCCCCCCTCGACCAAGATGCCATAGTGATCGCGCAGTACGCGAACCAGCGCGTCCGGGTTGGCCTCGATGACCGGCACCGCCGGGCGTACTCGGGCCCCCGCGGCCGGATCCTTCAGGCCGCCGGCCGTCATGATGGCCACCACGGGGTCGTCCTCACCGATGACTCCTTGCCGCCGAAGCTGACGCGCCGCCGCGAGACCGGCGACCGCGGATGGTTCGGCGAACAGACCTTCGCACTCACCCAACTCCGCGTGCACGGCGAGCAGGTCGTCGTCCGTCACCACGGCGGCACGACCGCCGGCGCTGCGGAGCGCGTGCAGCGCCTGGTACGTGCTGATGCCCGCGGCGATCGAGAACGCGACCGACGGCCCCGCGGGCACCGGCGCCACCCGCTCTGCCCCGGCGGCCAGCGCCGCGGCCAGCGGCCCGAACACCTCGGCGGCGACAGGCCGCGGTTGGCCCTCCACCACCCCGGCGCGCCACAGCTCCTCGAACCCCCTGACAATACCCCACAGGCCGTCGCCATAGCACGTCGGCACCAGGACCCACGACGGCACCTGCCACCGTAGTGCCTCGGCGATCTCGAACGCGATCGTCTTGTAGCCCTCGATGCCGTAGGGATCGCTGCCGACGGGCGGCGATACGTAGTTGGTGAGCGCCGACCACCCGAGTCGCTCGGCACCGGCACGGAGCAGCGTCCAGCGGTCAGCGGGCGTGCGGGTCGCGACCAGGACCGCCCCGAGCGCCTGCATCTGCTGTTGCATCGCGGCGGGCGCGCCGGCGGTCGTGAAGACCACGCACCGGAGCCCGGCCCTCGCCGCGTAGGCAGCCGCCGAGGCGCCGGCGTTGCCCGAGGACGCGAGCGCCACCACCTGACGACCGGCACGTCGCGCCCGCGTGATCGCCACGGAGAACATGCGGTCTTTCCACGAACCGGTCGGGTTGCGAGACTCGTCCTTGGCGAACAAGGACGCCAGGCCCCAACGCGCCCCGAGCGTCGGCAGCGGGATCAACGGCGTCCCCCCCTCGCCGAGGGTGACCGGCGCGTCATCGACCGGCAGGAGCGCGGCGTAGCGCCACATCGAACGTGGCCCGTCGGCAAAGGCCCGCACAAGCGCCTCGCCGCGCGGTGCGTCGGTGTACACCGGCGCGACGTTGCTGGGCCTGCCCGCGGCAGCGCAGTCCGGGCATCCACGCGTGAGCGCGCGGTCGGCCGGATAGACCGTAGCACACTGCACGCACCGCAGGCCTATGACGCGCGCCACGGCCTATACCCGTCGCAACCCGCGGTCGCCCCGCGTCAGGAGCCGGACACCCGACTCGGTGACCAGCGCGGTGTCCTCGACCTGCACGCCACCGAAGCCCAGTTCGTAGTAGGGCGTCTCGACCTCGAGAACCATCCCCGCCTCCAGGCGTGCGCTCGCGTCGGCCGCGAGCAGGGGGTCGTCGTAGATCTCGAGGCCGACGCCGTGCCCGACGTGATGGCGGCGGTAGTGAGGGAGGCCGCTGGCGCGTGTACGTTCCACCGCCGCGGCGAACACGTCGGCCGCGGACGCGCCGGGGCGGACGGCCGCGAGCGCGGCGTCCTCCCCAGCGAGGATGGCGCGGTAAGCCTTGGCCTGCGCCGGCGACGGCTCACCGAACACCGCGGTGCGCGCAATGTCCGAGCAGTACCCCTCGTAGCGACAGCCGACATCGAAGCGAATCAGGTCGCCGCGGCGCAGTCGACGGTCGCCCGGCGCGGCGTTGGGGTACGCGCTGTGGGCGCCGAACGCGATCACCGTGAAGAGCGGGTAGCCGCCACCCTCCACCACCGCGGCGTCGAAGACCTGCGCCATCTCGCGCTCGGTCATCCCGTCGCGAACGGCAGCCAGCGCCGCGGTCACGGCGTCCTCCACGATGCGCGCGGCGCGCTCCAGGCGCCGCACCTCCTCGGCGGTCTTCACCGCGCGGATGGTGCGCCACGCGCGGCCGGCCGGCACGAAGACCAGGTCCGGACATTGCCGCTGTAGATGGCTCAGCACCTCGGGCGGCACGCCGTCGTCGATGCCCACGCGGCCACGCCCGACCCCAACCGCCTGAAGCGCCGCGGTCAGCGCCTCTTCCGCCCTCGGCAGCGGCGTGCTCTCGACCACGTACCGTCTGAGCCGCTCGTCGGCCGGGTCACCGTCGGCCCCACCCAATGCCCCCGGTTCGATGAAGAACGTCCCGAACGCGTGCAGCGTACCGACGGTCGGGAACTGCGCGGCCATGTCCGCCTCGCCGATCCCGTGCACCACCGCCGGCCGGTCCAGGGCGCCGCGCGGCAACACAGCGTACACCTGCGTCGCCCGCGACAGGGACTGACCGAAACTCCAGAACCCGCTGGCATAGTAGACGTTCTGAAACGTGGCGGCGATCAGGGCGACGAGATCATGCCCGTCCATGACCGCCGCCGCGCGATCACGATTGAGCAACGGATGGGTCACGCGCCGTCCTCCGGAAACGCCGAAACCACCTCGCGGCCGAACAGCCGCAGCCTGTCCAGGAACTCCTCGACCGTGTTGGCCACGAACAGGAGCCCGGCCAGGTGGGTGACCCCGGCGGCACGATAGGCCTCGACCTGCCGGCGGATGTCGTCGGGCGTGCCGAGCAGGTTTCGCTCGGCGAACGAGGCGACCGCCTGGTGGCGCATCGTCGAGCTCTTGAGAGAGACGAGGTGGCGGTAGAGCTGTGAGGCTTCGAAACGCTCGATCGCCTGCTCGCGGGTGGGCGCGATCGACACCCCCAGCTGCACCGCCACGTCCATGTGCGAGACGTCGCGTCCCTGCTCCCAGGCGAACTCGCGGACGCGCGCAAGACCCGCCGCCACCTCGTCGGGCGTCAGCGCCGCCGGGAGCCAGCCGTCCGCGTAGCGCGCCACGCGGCGATGGTGCTCGGCGGCGTTGCCTCCGACGTAGATCGGCAGGGGATGCTGGAGCGGCTTCGGGTAGAGCTCGACGTCCTCGAACGCATAGTACCGGCCCCGGAAGGTCGCCCGCCGCTGGGTAAAGAGCAAACGCAGCGCGCGAAGGTGTTCCTCCAGCATCCGACCGCGGTGGGCCGGCTGACCGGGGGCCACTGCCTCGAACTCCTCGCGGTAGGCGCCGACGCCGACGCCGAGCAGGACGCGGCCTCCGGAGAACTGGTCCAGCGTTGCGACTTGCTTCGCCAGGACGACCGGCGCGCGCATGGGCAGGACGATCACCCCGGTCATCAGTCGGATGCGCGACGTCTGGGGCGCCAGCACCGAGTACGTGATCAACGGCTCGTAGAAGTTGGGCGGGTCGCGGTATTCGTCACGGACGTAGCGCTGGGTGGTCATGTGGTCGTTGCCCATGACGGCGTAGTACCCCAGGGCCTCGGCCTCGACCGCGATGCGGACCACGTCCGCCGGCGACGCGAACGGCACCGGGTACATCATGCCCTCGGTACAGGTTGGCAACCCCACGCCGAACCTCATGGCCTGTGCTCCGCCGCCTCGACGGTGACCGCGGGGATGACTTGCTCCGCCAGCAGGCGCAGGGCGGCCAGCAGGTCCTGGCCCGGCGCGGCCACCGGCCGCACGAGCAGTTGTGTCACGCCCGCGGCGACGATCTGCCGCAGCTGTTCGCGGACCTGGGCCACCGTGCCGGCCACGGCAAGGTGCGCGACGTACGCCTCGGGGACATGCCGGGCGGCCTCGGGAATCAGATCGTACTGCCGACGACTGAGAATCTCCAGCAACGGCGCCGGCGGCGGCGGCAGGTCCAAGGGCCGCAGGTAGTCCAGATTGGGGTAGCTGATCCACATCGGCAGTGCGATGGCGGGCTTCACCGCGGCGCGGGCCGTCTCCGCGTCGTCGGCGATGCAGACATCCACCCGGGCCGCCACCTCCAGCGTCGTCATCGACCGACCGGCACGCTCCGCGCCCCGGCGTATCTGGGCCAGCGCGAACCGCAGCCCGGGCAGTGAGGCGTACGGTGCCACGATCACCCCGTCGGCCACCGCACCCGCGGTGGCCAGCATGCCGCGGGCGCGCGCGGCGACATAAATGGGGATGTCGGGCCGGGGCCGGAAGTGCAAATGGGCGTCGCGAAACGTCACCGTCCGACCCTGGAAGTCCACGTGCTCGTCCCGCAGCAAGCGGCGCACGAGGGTCACGGCCTCGGCGACCGCCACCGCGGGCCGCGCGCGCCGCACGCCCATCGCCGGAAAACCGCTCCCCCCGGCCCCAAGGCCCAGCATCGCGCGGCCGGCCGAGACTTCGTCCAGCGTGCCGATCGCCATCGCGAGCAAGGCGGGGTGGCGCGTGTAGGGTTCGGTCACGCACGTACCCAGGCGGAGGCGGCGCGAGTGCTGCGCCGCGTGCGTGAGCCCGACGAAGGGGTCGCGGTAGAACTTCTCATCGGCCAGCCAGAGCACATCGAACCCCGCCTCGTCAACCGCCCGCACGACCGCGGTGAAGCGATCGACGGGGTGCTCCCCGAGCACGAGGACGCCGAGCGTGAGGCGGGACATACTAAAGATGTTAGACGTCTGACAACGTCGGTCCTGCCGCTCGACGGACCGACCCGCGAGTTGACCTCGCCGCGCCAGATGCCCCCGTGGTACGCTGGATCACGTGCGCGCCCGGCTCCTCCTGCTCGGATCGGTCATCGTGCTGGCCGCCCCGGCCGCCGCCCAGTCCCCCCTGTTCCCCGACGGCATCGCTTCCGGCGACGTCACGCACCAGGCCGCCGTGATCTGGACCCGTACGTCCCTGCCTACCGCCGTCGCCGTCGAGATCGGAACCGACCCGCAACTCCGGGGGGCCCGTCGCCTGCGGCCGGTCCGGGCGACGCCGGTAACCGGGCTGGCCGTGCGCGTGGATGCGGACGGGCTGCAGCCGGCGCAGCGGTACTACTATCGCGCGGTCGTCCCCGGCGGCCGCAGCGAGATCGGCACGTTCGTGACCGCGCCGGCGCCGGGGGCCGCCGCACCACTCAGCCTGCTGTGGGGGGCGGACACGATGGACCTCTTCCAGCCCTTCCGGATCTTCACGGCCATGCAGGCCCGCGGCGCGGACCTCTTCCTCTATCTCGGCGATACGGTGTACGCCGACCTGGGGTTGGAGCGGGCGACTACCCTCGAGGAGTACCGACGGAAGTACCGCGCCAACCGCGCCGACGCGTCGCTGCGCACGTTCCTGGCCAGAACCGCGACCTGGGTCACGTGGGACGACCACGAGGTCGCGAACAACTTCGACCGCACGCACCCGCGACTGGCGATCGGGCGGCAGGCGTTCATCGAGGCCTGGCCGATCCGACTTGACCCAGCGCAGCCCACGCGCCTCTACCGCAGCCTCCGCTGGGGCCGAACCGCGGAGATCTTCATCCTGGATACACGCCAGTATCGGAACCGCGCCGCGACGCCCGACGGGCCGGACAAGACGATGCTCGGTGCCGAGCAGAAGCGCTGGCTGCTCGACGGGCTGGCGCGCTCGGACGCCGCGGTGAAGATCGTCGCCAGCACGGTCATCCTGCGTTACCACGGCCGCGACTCCTGGGGCGGCTACGCGCACGAGCGCGACGAGCTCCTGCGCGCCATCCGCGACCGCGGACTCGGGCCCGTGATCTTCCTGGCGGGCGATGTGCACTACGCCGCATGGATTCGTCATGCGGAGGGACCCTACGAAGCGGTGGCTGGTCCGCTCGCCGCGATTCCGGCGCGGACCGCCCACGTCGCAGGGCGGCCGGGAGTGGCCTGGACCGCCGCGGGCGCCTTCACCTACGGATGGCTGCGCATCGCCGACGGCCGCGCGCGCGTCGGGTGGTACGACGAGGAGGACCGACCGCTGCACGAGGTGGACGTGCCGCTCATCCGGTAGCTCCGCGCGCTGCGGGGTCAGAGGCCCGCGAGCACGGCCTCGGTGAACGCGCGCGTCCCGAGCGCGCCGCCGAGGTCCCTGGTCCGTGTGCCCGCGGCAAAGGCGCGCTCGACGGCGGCCTCGATGCGCCCGGCGGCGACCACGAGCGCAGGATCACCGTGCCGCTCGCCGAGCCAGCGGAGCAGCATCGCGACCGACAGGATCTCGCCCGTCGGGTTCGCCGCGTCCCGTCCCGCCAGGTCGGGCGCCGCGCCGTGCGCGGCCTGGGCCATGGCGACGCCCTCGCCCACGTTCAGGGACGCGCCAAGCCCGAGGCTGCCGACCAGCTCCGCCGCCACGCTGGACAGGATGTCCCCGACCATGTTGGTGGTCAGGACCACGTCGAAGTCGGCCATTTGCCGTACGAGAAGCGCCGCCATCGCATCCGCCAGCACATCGGTCGTCGTCACGTCCGGATAGCCGGCGGCGACGCGCCGGCAGGCCTCCAGCCAGAGTCCCATTCCGAGGCGGATCACGTTGGCCTTGTGCACGATGGTCAGGCGACGACGGCGGCGCCGCGCGAGTTCGCACGCGTAGCGCGCGACGCGCTCGGCGGCGTCTGTGGTGAAAACGCCGACAGAGATCGCGACGTCCCCCGCCGGCATCCACTCGCCCGAGCCGCGCACGACGTTGCGATCGGCGTAGAACTCCTCGGTGTTCTCCCGTACGACGACGAGGTCGGCGGGACCGCTGCGCCCCGACAGCCCCGTGAACGTCCGGGCGGGTCGCACGTTAGCGTAGAGGCGAAAGTGGCGGCGCAACTCGCCGCTGGGCGCCCGCCCGCGGCGGTGCTCTGGCGGGTAGGACTGCGAGTCGTGCGGCCCCATCACCCAGCCGTCGCACGTCTCCAGCGCCCGCCGGGTGGCCTCCGGCATGGGTGCGTCCCCACGACGGATCGCCTCCCACCCCATGGGGAGCGTGACCCACTCGACCGGCAGCGCGCCGGCCGCCGCCAGCGCCGCGCGCGCGACCTCCAGCGCGGCGCCGACGATCTCCGGGCCGATGCCGTCGCCATGGAGCACGCCGAGACGCAGCGCGCGCGACATCAACAACGGCGGCGCCCCGCCCGCCAAAAGACCACGTCAAGCCCTTCCGCCTCACGGCGCGCGCCTCCTGCCGCCGGCAGGCGTTTGCCGCACCACGGGTGAACTGCCTCCTCGACATGTCATCCCCCAGGAGCGCACCGCCGATGACATCGCACGACGTTGCATTCCAGGGTATCGCCGGGCTCTCGCGCCTGCTGCGCGCGCGCCAGATCTCGTCCGTGGAGCTGACGCGGGCGGCCCTCGACCGCCTCGAGCGGCTGGGGCCGGCATACAACGCGCTCGCGGAGCTCACCCCCGACCTGGCGCTGGCGCAGGCCCGCCGCGCCGATCGGCTGTTCCGCCGCGGCGAGGTCCGCTCCCCGCTCCAGGGCATCCCCTACGGCGCCAAGGACCTGCTGGCGACCGCGGGCATTCCGACGCGGTGGGGATCGCCGGCGCACCGCGCGCAGGTTTTCGCCCACGACGCAACGGTGATCCGGCGGCTGGCGGCCGCAGGGGCGGTCCTGGCCGCCAAGCTCGCGCTGGTCGAGATCGCGGGCGGCGGCGGCTACCAGTACGCCGACGCCTCGGACACGGGGCCCGGGCTCAACCCCTGGAACCGGCGCCGGTGGGCGGGCGGCTCCTCGTCGGGGTCAGGGAGCGCCGTGGCCGCCGGCCTGGTCCCTTATGCGCTGGGCTCGGAGACGTGGGGCAGCATCGTGACGCCGGCGGCCTACTGCGGGGTCACGGGGCTGCGCCCGACGTGGGGTCTGGTCAGCCGCCACGGCGCGATGGAGCTGGCGTGGAGCATGGACAAGATCGGTCCCATGGCGCGCTCCGCCGAGGACTGCGGGTGGGTGCTGGAAGCGATCGCCGGGGGCGACCCGCACGATCCGACCACAGCGGGCATCGGGTTTCGCTTCACACCGCGGCCGGCACGCCGTGCGCTGCGGCTGGGCATCCTGCCGTCGGACTTCTCCGCGGCCCCCCGCACGGCCGTCGTCTTCGAGGAGGCGGTGCGCGTGCTCCGGCGCACAGGCATGCGCCCTGCGCGCGCGCCGCTCCCAGATCACCCCTACGAGGCCGTGGCCCGAACGATCCTCAACGCCGAGATCGCAGCCGCCCACGAGGCGTTCATCCGCAGCCGGGGCCTGGCGGCCCTGGTCGACACCGCGCAGCGACGCGGCCTGCGCGCGACGCTGGCGCTGCGGGCCTCCGAGGTGGTCAGGGCGGAGCAGCGCCGCCTGCTGATCCGGCGCGATGTCGCGCGCCTGTTCGAACGCTACGACGTCCTGGTCTCGCCCACCCTGCTGACCGAAGCCACGACCCTGCGCACGAACCTGCGCGTCTCTCGCCGCCGCCGGGGCGGCTACGCCGTGCTGGGCGCGCTGTGCGGGCTACCGGCGCTGAGCGTGCCGATGGGCTTCGGACCCCAGGGGTTGCCGCTGGGCCTCTGCTTCACGGGGCGGCCGTTCGACGAGGCGACCCTCCTGCAGCTGGGCATGCTCTTCCAGCGCGAGACGGACTGGCACCTGCGGCGGCCGCCCGCCGTGCGGCGCGTCCCGACTCAGCGGGCAGCGCTACCGGTGTAGCGAGCGGGCTCTTCGTCGAACGCCCGCTTGCAGCCGGCGCAACAGAAATAGAAGACGCGTCCGTCCGCCTCGGAGCGGAACCGGGCGGTCGCGACCTCCACGACCATGCCGCAGACGGGATCCGTGGCCTCCGTCAACCCCACCCGCCCGGGTGAGGCAGCCGCGGCGGGCGACTCGCCAACACCGGCGCGAAAGACCTGCACCATCTCGGCCAGGATGCTGGCCGCGATCTCCTGCGGGGTAACCGCGCCGATGTCGAGGCCGGCGGGCGCGTGGAGACGCCGCAGGCGCTCCTCGGAGACGCCGCGCTCGCGCAGGACCGCGACGACCGCCGCGGCCCGGCGCCGGCTCGCCACCAAGCTCACATACCCGGCGTCGCTGCGCAGCGCATGGTCGAGGGCGTCCTCGTCGGCGGCGCCGTGCGTGGCGACCACGACGCTGGTCCGCGCGCCGACATGCAGCGCGTCGAGCTCCCGCGCGGCGTCCTCGGGCGCGGCCACCGTGACCGCGAAGGCCACGGCGTCGGCCAGCCGGGCCAGCGTCGCGATGACCGGCCCGTGCCCGATCAGGATCACGCGCGGGGCCGACAGCACCGGCTCGATGTAGATCTCCAGGGTCCCTCCGCTGTGGCAGGACATCGCGTACTCGACCATGCCCTCGCCCGCCCGCGCGGGGCTCCCCTCCCCCACCAGCGCGATCAGGCGCGGCCGGCCGTCACGGAGCGCGCCCAGCGCCTCGCGGACCACCGCCGGCTCGGCGCAGCTCCCACCGACCCATCCATGCAGGCTACCATCCATGCGCACGAGCGCCCGGGCGCCGGGCTTGGCCGAGGTGGGCCGTACCGCCCGCACGACCGTGGCTGTCGCGAACGGCTCCCCGCGGCGGGCGAGCTCGTGGGCCAGGGCAAGCAGGTCGTCGGTCACGCGCTACTCGCTGACCCCCTTCTCCCGCAGCAGCTTCCACACCTTGGCGGGCGTGATCGGAATGTCCACGTGGCGCACGCCGAGGTGCCAGAGCGCGTCCACCACCGCGTTAGCGATCGCGGCGGGCGCGCCCACGGTCGCGGACTCGCCAACGCCCTTCGCGCCGAGCGGATGATGCGGCGACGGCGTCGTGGTCTTGTCGGTCTCCCAGCGGGGCGTCTCCACCGCGGTGGGCAGCAGGTAGTCGATGAAGCTGCCGCCCTGGATGTTGCCGTTCTCGTCGTAGGCGATCTCCTCGTAGAGGGCGGGGGCCAGCCCCATGGTGAGGCCGCCGTGGATCTGCCCCTCGACGATCATGGGATTGATGATGTTGCCGCAATCGTCCACCGCGACGAAGCGGCGCACCTTCACCTGCCCGGTGCCCTTGTCGATGTCGACGACGCAGATGTAGCTCCCGAAGGGGTAGGTGAGGTTCGGGGGATCGTAATAGGATACGGCCTCGAGCCCGGCCTCCATCCCCTGCGGGTGGTTGGTATAGGCCGCGAACGCGATGTCCTGGATGGTCTTGAAGCGGTGAGGGGCACCTGCCACCGAGAACCGGCCCGGCTCCCAGACCAGGTCGTCCTCGGCCGCCTCGAGCAGGTAGGCCGCGATCTTGCGCGCCTTGTCGCGGATTTTGCGCGCGGCCATCGCCCCCGCCGCGCCCGCTACGGGCGTGGAGCGGCTGGCATAGGTACCGAGCCCGTAGGGCGCGGTGTCGGTGTCCCCCTCCTCCACCTGGATGTCGGCGACCGGGATTCCGAGCTCCTCGGCGATGATCTGGGCGTAGGTGGTCTCGTGGCCCTGCCCCTGACTGCGCGTCCCGAACCGTGCGATGACCTTGCCGGTCGGGTGGACCCGAATCTCGGCGCTGTCGAACATCTTGAGCCCCAGGATGTCAAAGTGCTTGGAAGGCCCGGCGCCGACGATCTCGGTGAAGCTCGAGATGCCGATGCCCATGAGTTCGCCGCGCTGCCGCTTCTCGGCCTGCTCGCGGCGCAGCTCCGCGTAACCGATGCGGTCCATCGCCTTGCGCAGCGCCGCGGCGTAGTTGCCGCTGTCGTACTCCCAGCCGAGCGCGGAGCGGTACGGGAACTGCTCGGGTCGAATGAAGTTCTTCAGCCGGAACTCTGCGGGGTCCATGCCCAGGTGGTGCGCCATCAGGTCGGTCATGCGCTCGATCGCGTGGACTGCCTCGGTGACGCGGAAGGAGCACCGGTAGGCGATGCCGCCCGGCGGCTTGTTGGTGTAAACGCCGTCCACCTCGACGTGGGCCGCCTGGAAGTCGTACGAGCCGGTGCAGATGTGGAACAGCCCCGCGGGGAACTTGGATGGGTTCGCGGCCGCGTCCGCGTAGCCGTGGTCGGCGATGGTCTTGATGCGCAGCGCCGTCAGCGTGCCGTCCTTCCGCGCGGCCAGCTCACACGTCATGTGGTAGTCGCGCGCGAAAGAGTCCGCCTGGAGATTCTCCATGCGGTCCTCCACCCACTTGACGGGCTTCCCCGTGAGCACCGACGCGGCCACGGCGATGACGTAGCCCGGGTAGACCGGCACCTTGCCGCCGAAGCCGCCGCCGATGTCGGGCGAGATGATCCGGATCTTGTGCTCGGCCAGGCCCACGTGCCCGGCCACCAGCGCGAACACCGTGCGGATGGCGTGCGGGGCCTGCGTGGTCATCCACACGGTGAGCTTGTCGGCTACCCTGTCGAAGTGAGCGACGCAGCCGCACGTCTCGATCGAGGCCACGTGGATGCGCGGGAGGTAGATGTCCTGCCTGACGGTGACGTCCGCCTCGGCGAACGCCCGGTCGGTCGCCGCCCGGTCGCCCCACTCCCAGTGCCAGATGTGGTTGTCCTTCTTGTCTGTCTTGTCGGTCCGGAGCACCGGCGCGTCGGGGGCGAGCGCCTTGATCGGGTCCACCACGACCGGAAGCGGCTCGTAGGCGACCTCGACCGCGTCCACGCCGTCAGCGGCGATGTACCGGTCCGTGGCGAGCACCGCCGCGACCTCCTGCGCCTGGTACATCACCTTCTCCACCGGCAGCACCATCTGCGTGTCGGACATCAGCGTGGGCATCCAGTGGAGGTTGTACTTCGCCAGATCGGCCCCGGTGATGACCGCGAGCACGCCCGGGATCGCCAGGGCCTTGGACGTGTCGATCTTCGTGATGCGCGCGTGGGCCAGCGGGCTGCGGACGATGTCGAGGTAGAGCATGCCCGGGAGCTGGATGTCGTCCACGTAGGTACCCTTGCCCCGGATGAAGCGCGCGTCCTCCTTGCGCTTCACCGAGTGGCCCATCCCGCCGACCTCGGGTGGTGTCCTGGGGACCATCACGCGCCTCCCTCCTGGAGCCTCGCCGCGGCGTACTGCACGGCCTTCACGATGTTCACGTAGCCGGTGCACCGGCACAGGTTGCCAGAAATAGCGTGCCGGATCTCATCCTCGGACGGGTTCGGGGTACGTTTGAGGAAGGCGTAGCTCGTCATCATCATGCCCGGCGTGCAGTAGCCGCACTGCAGCCCGTGTTCCTGGACGAACCCCTCCTGGATAGGATGGAGCGTGCCGTTCCGCTCGAGCCCCTCCACGGTCATGAGGCGCTTGCCGTTGGCCTGCACGGCGAAGACGGTACACGACTTGACGGGCCGGTCCTCCAGGAGGACGGTACAGGCCCCGCAGTGGGTCGTGTCGCATCCGATGTGCGTCCCCGTCAGCCGGAGCACGTCGCGAAGCAGGTGCACGAGCAGCAGCCGCGGCTCGACCTCGACCTCGTGGCGCTCGCCGTTGACCGTGAGCTGGACGCGCATCATCTTCACCTCCCCGCGCCGGCGCGCCCCGCGGCCAGCCTGAGCGCACGCGCCGTCAGCACCCGCACCAGGTCGCGCTTGTATGCTGCCGAACCCCGCACGTCGTCCACCGGATCGGCCTCCTCCGCGGCCAGCTCCCCGGCGCGGCGAACCGTGGCGTCGTCGAGCGGCTTGCCGCGCAGGAACCCCTCGGCCCGCCGGGCCTTGATCGGCACGGTGCCGGCGTTGGTCAGGCCGACGCCGGCGTGCACGCAGGTCCCGGCCGGGTCGAGCGCGACCTGCACGGCGACCGCGGCCGTGGCGAAGTCGCCTACCTTGCGCTCGAGCTTCAGATAGGCTCCGCCGCTGCGCGGCAGCGGGACAGGCACCCGGACCTCGGTGAGCACCTCGTCGCCGCGAAGCGCGGTCGCGAACGGACCCGTAAAGAAGCTGGTGATCGCGATCCGGCGCTCGCCCCGCGGCCCCGTCGCCACGACCTCGGCGCCGAGTGCCAGCATCGCCGCGGGATGGTCGTTCGCCGGGTCGGCATGCGCCAGGTTGCCGCACACCGTGGCCAGGTTGCGCACCAGGGGGTCGGCGACGACTCGCGAGGTGTCGTGCAGCAAGGGGTAGCGCGCCCGGATGAACTCCGAGTCCTCCAGATCGGCCTCGCGGACGAGCGCCCCGATCCGCAACACCCCGTCCTCCTCTTTGAGATAGTCGAGGCCCGCGATGCCGTTGATGTCCACGACATGCCGGGGCGTGGCGAGTCGAAGCTTCATCAACGGGATGAGGCTCTGGCCGCCGGAGAGGATCTTGGCCTCGTCCCCGTGTTGCCCGAGCAGCTTGACCGCGTCGGCGAGCGAGGCAGGTGCGTGATATTCGAAAGCCGCGGGGATCATGGCCCTCCCTTCCTCTTGCGCGCGAATGCGGACGAGCACGTTCCGTCGCTTGCGGCCTTCAGGTGGGACGGCAGGTGCGTTAGGGTACCACGCCGGCAGGGAGCACTCCTGCCGCGGCGCCGGGCCCACGGGCGCGCCGAGCCCCCTGAGGGGCCCGCGGCGGCTGGAGCGGGGCTGCTCGTCCACGCCCGAGACGCGATGCGGTATACTGAGGAGGATCGTCGGGCCCGTAGCTCAATCGGACAGAGCGCCAACCTTCTAAGTTGTGCGGTTGGGGGTTCGACTCCCCCCGGGCCCGCCAGCCTCGAATCACAGGTTCCCATGGACGAAACCCGGTTCTTCGTCGATCTCGGCCTGGTCCTCCTCGGCGCCCTGCTCGGCGGGGCGCTGGCCCAACTGCTCCGCCAGCCGCTGATCGTCGGATACATCCTGGGCGGTATCCTGGTCGGGCCGTTCACGCCCGGCCCGACGATCTCCGACCCGCACTCGTTCCAGCTCTTTGCCGAGATCGGCGTCGTGCTGCTCATGTTCACCATCGGCGTGGAGTTCTCGATCACCGAGCTGCTGCGCGCCGGAAAGGTGGCCCTCTACGGTGCGCCCGCCGGAATCGTGCTCATCGTCTTGCTCACGCTGCCGGTGGGCGGGCTGCTCGGATGGCCGACCGCGCAGTCGCTCGTGGTCGGCGCCGCGGTGAGCGTCGCCAGCACGATGGTCCTGTTGAAGTTCCTGCTCGAGCGCCGCGAGCTCCACTCGCCCCACGGCCGGGCGATCGTCGGCATCACCCTCATGGAGGACCTCGCGGTCGTGGCGCTGACGATCCTGGTCCCGGTGCTGGCGACGGGCGCCGAGGACCGCCTCCGGCTCTTCGGCCGCGGGCTCCTGGAAGCGGCGCTGGTCCTGGCACCGCTGCTCTGGCTGGCGCGCCGCCTGATGCCGCGGCTGCTCTCGCGTGTGGCACGGACGCGCAACATGGAGCTGTTTCTGCTGGTGGCGATCTCGGTCGCGATCGGCACGGCGGCGCTCACCGCGAGCCTCGGGCTGTCCGTCGCCCTGGGGGCGTTTTTGGCCGGACTCGTCGTCAGCGAGTCGGAGTTCGCCTACGAGGCGCTCTCGCGGGTCCTGCCCATGCGAGACCTGTTCGTGGCGTTGTTCTTCGTCTCCGTCGGCACGCTCGTGCGCCCCGCGAGCCTGCTCGCCGAGTGGCCGACCGTCCTCGCGCTCGTGTTCGTGGTGATCGTGGTCAAGTTCGCCGTCTGGACCACGGTGGTACGCGCGGCGGGCTACGCGGCCGGCACCGCCGCGATGGCCGGGTTGGGGCTGACCCAGATCGGCGAGTTCTCGTACGTGCTGGCGGGCGTCGGCCGGCTCCACGGCCTATTGAGCCCGGCGGTCTACGACGCGATCCTGGCGACGTCACTGGTCACGATTCTGGCGAACGCGCTTCTCTTCAGGCGCACGCCGGCGTGGCTGCAGCGCCTGCTGGCCGGGCGCGTCGGCCCGCCGGAGCCGGAGCCCGCGGGCGTCCCGGCCGACGGCCGCGCGCTCCTCTGCGGCTTTGGGCGGGTCGGCCGGCAGGTGGCCGACGCCCTGGACGCGTTCGGCGCGCCTTACACGGTGATCGACCTCGACCCCGATGGCACGACCGCCGCGAAGATCCGCGGTGTACCGGCGGTCTTCGGCGACGCGGGGAGCGAGCTGATCCTGCGCCGGGCCGGCGCCGAACGCGCGCGCCTGGCCGTGGTCGCGATTCCCGACGACGAGGCGGCCTACCGGTGCGTCTCGGCGCTACGGCGGATGCGCGAGGATCTGCCCATCATCGTCCGGGTGACCCATGAGGCCGCGCGCTCCGACCTTCTGGCCGCTGGCGCGACCGAGGTCATCCTGCCGGAGGTCGAGGCGGCGCTCACGATCGTCCGGCACAGCCTTGACCGGCTTGAGGTGGACCACAGCGAGGGACGGCGCTACCTGGAGGAGGTCCGCCGCCACTGGTCGGCGGACCTGAGCGCCGCGCAGGGCGCGGAGCGCCCCGCCGGCGGCTAACCGCCTACCTGCCGCCGGCCACCGTGGCCACGGGCACCGGTGCCGGAGCGCGCCCGGCCCGTGCCAGCGCCAGCAGGGGCACCGAGCCGAGGACCGCCGCCAGCGTGCCGACCGTGAGCTCACCGCCGCGGGCGAGCAGCACCCCCGAAAGCAGCGCGGCGACCATGGCCGAGGCGTGCGTGAGCACGTCGCTCAGTGCGACCAGGCGCCCGCGCGTCGCGGTGGTGGCCACATCGGCCAACAGCGCCGATCCCGCGACAAACGCCAGGCACCACCCCAGGCCGACCAGCAGGAACGCTGTCACGGCGATCGCCGCCGAGTGCACGCCGGTCGTGAACACCAGCCCGCTCGAGGCCGACAGCAGCGCGCCGCCCACGAGCACGGGCCGCCGGCCTGCACGATCCGCGACCCGCCCGATGGGCACCGACAGGCCGAACATGCCGAAGACGTGCGCCATCAGCGCGATCGAGATGACGTCCATGCCGTGGCCGTGCATCGAGAGCATGAGCGAGGATGTCGCCATCAGCATGACCATCGTGGCCTGGGCGCAGGCAAGCGCGATCATGGCGGCCTGCGCCGACCGTGAGGCCGCTAGCTCCCGCACGGTGGGCGCGCGCGCTGGCCAGGCATGCCCGGCGTGAGGCGTCGGAATCGGCGCGGCCCCGGTGTTGGGGAAGAACTCCGGCAGCCGCGCGGCGATCTCCCGCGGGTCGGGCCGCAGGGTGGCCAGCGCGACCGCGGCCGCGCCGAACGTGCCGACCATGAACAGCCACGGCGTGGCCAGCGGGGGCGTTCCCACCGCCTGGGCCAGGCGCTGGCCGAGCGCGACGAGCATCGGGCCCCCCAGCCCACCGACCAGCCCGCCCGTTACCACCAGGCCGACGGCGCCCGCGCGCCGCGCGGCCGGGTACATGTCCGCCACGGCCGCGCGGGTGAGCTGGCCGATCGCCACGCCCACGCTGAACACGGCGACCGCCAGGAAGTACGGCCCGAGCGCGCGCGCAAAGACCGCGAGGCTCATCAGGAGCGCACCGAGCGCGCCGATTGCGAACCCGAGCATCAGGCCGGGTCGCCGGCCTCGGCGGTCCATGAGGCGGCCCGCGGGGTAGCCGACGACAGCGACCGTCAGCGCCGTGATCGCCGTGGGCACGCCAGCGAACGAGGCGGTCCCGCTCAGATCGAAGGCGATCAGGCTGCCGAGCTGTGCGCCAGCCGCCAGCCCGGTGGACAGCGACGCCTGTGCGAGGAAGAGCAACCAGGTGTTGCGCCGGACCGCGGCCGGGACCGGCGGCGCGGCGGCGGTGCTCATGCCCTACACAATGCGATGCACCGCCAGCATCGACACGACGACGGCGCCTACCGCCAGCACGAGCGCCGCGCCCGCGGCGACCGCGGTGACCTCGGTGGGCCGGCGCTCCCAGCCGATCTCACGGCTGAGCTGTCGGTAGACCCGGCGCAGCTCACGCACGCTGGTCGTCCGGTAGTACGCACCGCCGCCGATCTCGGCCATGCCGCGCAGCGTCTCCTCGTCGAGCCGCACCCAGATGCTGCGGCCGCCGACGCTGAGAAACGTGCCCTCCGGAGTGCCCACGCCGATGGTGTACACCTTTACCTGGAGGTCTCGCGCCATGCGGGCGGCCTCCAGCGGCAGCACGCCGCGGTTGCTCTGACCGTCGGACATCAGCACGACGACCCCGGGCGGCAGCGGCCCCGTGGGCGTCGGCGGTGGCGCACCGAGGTAGGCCGGCCGCGGCCGGCCGGGCAGGTTGTAGACCGCCTCCATCAGCCCGTCGCCGATCGCGGTGGCGAACTCGGTAGCGAGCAGGTCGATGGCGTCCAGCACCCGTGCCTTGTCGGTCGTCGGCGGGACCACGGTCGTGGCGTAGCTACTGAACGTCACCAGGCCCACGCGGAACCCCCGCGGCAGCGCCTGCACGAAGTCGCGCGCGGCGACCTTGGCGGCCTCCATGCGGTTGGGCGGCAGGTCCTCGGCCAGCATGCTGCGGCTCGTGTCGATCGACAGGACGACCACGCCCTCGGCCGCCGGCACCGGTAGCGGCGCCACGGGCCGGGCCAGGCCGACGATCACCGCGGCGAGCGCGGCGAGGTAGAGCGCCGCGGGTAGCCAACGGCGCCACCGCCCGTGATAGGCGGCGGCCTGTGCGAGGATCTCCAGGTTCGGGATGACCACTGCGCGGCGCGGCTCGCGGCGCAGCAGGCGCCGGTAGAGCAGCGCCAGCGCCGGCAACAGCGCCAGGCCCCACAGCACCGACGGCCATTCGAACGTCACGGCACCCGCCTGAACCAGATCATGGACAGGGTCCCACCGGTCAGCAGGAACAGCCCGCCGACGCCCAGCAGCAGGAACGCCACCTCGGTTCGCGTGCGCTCCCAGCCGATGACGCGCCCGAGCTGCTGGTAGACCCGACGCAGCTCCTCATCGCTCGCCGACGGGAAGTAGCGGCCATCGGTCATCTGAGCGATGCGCTGCAGCCCGGAGGGCTCGAACGGCACGAGCACGGTCTGGCCCTCCACCTGCATCACGACCCCACCTGGCGTTCCCAATCCCACGGCGTAGATGCGCACCCCGCCGTCCCGGGCGACCTGCGCGGCCTCGTAGGGATTGGGCCCGAAGTTGTCCACGCCGTCGGAGAAGACGATGATCGAGGCTGGCGGCAGGTCCTCGAGGCGCGGGACGGGCTCGAGCGGGTTCGCCGGTGGCAGCGGCGTCCCCGGCCGCAGCAGGCGGTGCAGCCGCTCGCGCAGCAACGCCTCGCGGCCCGGCAGGACGCGGACCGCCTCCAGGATGCCCGCACCCACCGACGTCGCCGACTGCAGCTGCAGACGCTCCAGCGCCTCCGCGAACGCAGTGCGGTCGGTCGAGGGGACGAGCAGCACGGTGCCATACTCGCTGAAGGTCACCAGGCCGATCCGGGTGGTGCGCGGGACCGCGCTGGCGAACGCGCGCGCTGCGGCTTTCGCGGCCTCGAAGCGACTCGGGGCGACGTCCGTGCCGACCATACTCTTGCTCGTGTCGATCGCGATCACCACGGCCGCCCGGTTCACCGGCAACGGCAGCGCGGCCACCGGCCGGGCGAGGGCGACCGCCAGCAGCAGGACCGTCACCAGGTAGCAGACGACCGGGACCGCGCGCTGCCACGCGGGCGGCCGCACGACGAGCCGGGCAAACAACGGCGCGTCCGCGAACCGCTCCGCGGCGCGCCGCTGCCGAAGGAGCAGCCACCGGTACCCGATCGCCAGGATCGGAACCAGGAGCACCGCCGACAGCATCAATGGCCAGGTGAACTCCACCGGCGCCTCCTCCGGCGCATGACGAACCGCACCAGCGGGTCGACCATCGACTCCGCGGTCGTGAGCTCGAGTGGGTCCACGCGTGCCTGGCGGAATGCCTCGGTCACGCGGGCACGGCGGGCCGCCACGAGCGCGCCGAACGCTGTGCGCACCCTCGGGTCGGAGGTGTCCACCCAGCAGTGCGCGCCCGTCTCGGGATCCCGCACCGGCATCATGCCCACGTCGGGCAGGGCTTCCTCCGCCGGGTCACGGATCCAGACCGCGATGACGTCGTGCCGGCGCCCCAGCTCGCGGAGCGGCGCCTCCCACCCCGGCGGGGCGATGAAGTCCGAGACGACGAACACCAGGTGCCGCCGCTTGAACATGCCGGCGGCGTCGCGCAGCGCGCCCGCCAGGTCGGTCGCGCCGGTACCCCGGGGCTCGCCACGCTGCAGGGTGTGGATCAGCCGTAGCGCGTGCCGCCGGCCGGTGCGCGGCGGAATGACCGGGATGCCCGCATCGGGAAACGCCATCGCGCCGACCTTGTCGCCATGCCGCGTGACCACGTACGCCGCCACACCGGCGAACTCGATGGCGAGCTCGCGCTTGAGCCGGCGCCGCGTGCCGAATGCCATCGACGGCGAGAGGTCCACCAGCAGCCAGGCGGTCAGCTCGCGCTCTTCCAGGTACTGCCGCACGAACAGCCGGCTCATGCGCGCGGTCACGTTCCAGTCGATGCGGCGCACCTCGTCGCCCGGCTGGTACTCGCGCACCTCGGCCAGATCGAGGCTGGGGCCGTAGAAGAGCCCGCGGTAGTCCCCGAAGAGGAACCCGTCGAGGCGCCGGACGACGGTGAACTGCAGCCGCTGCAGCAGGCGCTCGGGCGTGTCCTGCTGGGTGGCCGCGGGCACCGGGCTCAGGCCCCCGCGGGCGGCTCGCCGGCGACCACGCGCTGGCGCTCGTAGGGGTCGCCCAGGGCGACGCGCGGCGCGGGCACGGCGTTGATGGTCTGCTCGATGATCGCGTCGGGACCGACCTCGTCGGCCAGCGCCTCGTAGGAGAGCACGAGCCGGTGGCGCAGCACCTCGGGCGCCAGGTCGCGGATGTCGTCGGGCAGCACATGGTCGCGACCGCGCAACAACGCGAGCGCGCGCGCGCCGATCACCATGTTCAGCGAGGCGCGCGGGCTCGCGCCGTAGGCGATGTAGCGCTGCAGGCGATCGAGCCCCACCTCGCGCGGGCTGCGCGTCGCGGCCGCGAGCTGCACCGCGTACTCGCGAATCTTGGGGTCCACGTAGACGGCGTCCGTCACCACCTGGAGGTCATTCAACTCGGTGGACGAGATGACCGGCTGGACCTCGGGCGGCGTCGCGCTCATGCGCTCGACGACGGTCACCTCCTCGTGATAGCTCGGGTAGCCAATGACGACCTTGAACATGAACCGGTCCACTTGCGCCTCCGGGAGCGGGTAGGTGCCCTCGCTCTCGATCGGGTTCTGGGTCGCCATCACGAGGAACGGCTGCGGCAGGTGGAACGTCTGCTTGCCGATGGTCACCTGCCGCTCCTGCATCGCCTCGAGCAGGGCGGACTGCACCTTGGCCGGGGCGCGGTTGATCTCGTCGGCCAGGACGAAGTTCGCGAACACGGGGCCGAGCTCGATGTCGAAGGCGTTGGTACGCTGGTTGAAGATGCGCGTGCCCACCAGGTCGGCGGGGACCAGGTCGGGGGTGAACTGGATGCGCTTGAAGTCGCAGTCGATAGCGCGGGCGGTGCTCTTGATCGCGAGCGTCTTCGCCAGGCCCGGGACGCCCTCGATGAGGACGTGCCCGCGCGAGAGCAGCGCGACGAGCACGCGCTCGAGCATCAGGTCCTGCCCCACGATGACCCGCTTGACCTCGTAGAGCACCTTGCGCATGGTCGCGGAGGCCTGCTGGAAGGTCTCGAGCGGGACGGTCACGGGGCTTCCTCCCTTGTGCACGGGTGGTATCATGCTCACGTTAGCACCGCGGCGAGAAGCGGGTCAACATTGCTTATGAAACGACGTGACCGGCGCCTGATGTTCCTGACGGCGCGGCTGCCGCTGGCGGCGGCGCTGCTGCTGACGGCCCTGCTCCCGCGGGCGGTGCTTCCGCTGCTGGCCGCGCCGCCGGGGCCCACGCTCATCGTCCCCGGACAGTCGCTGGGGACGCTGCGCCTCGGCACCGGCGTCGGCGCGCTCTACCAGACGCCCGGGTTCGGGCAGCCGGATCGCACCCATGCAGCCGGATCCATCACCTATCTGACCTACGGCCGCCAGGGCGTCACCGTGGCGGTGCGCGAGAGCAGCGTGGTCCTCATCCTGACGACCAGCGAGCGCTTCCGCACCGACAAGGGCCTTGCCGTGGGGCAGCCGGCGGCGGCGGCCTCGGCCTACGGCCCGGCATCACGGGGCGGGGACGCGAGCATCCTGTGGTTCGACGACGCGGGCCTGGTGGTGATCACCGGCGGCGGCACCATCGTGCGGATCGGGGTCTACGACCCCAGCCAGTTCGTGCGCGCCATTCTCGCGGAGGAGCGCCCCGCGCGCGACGTTTTCCTGACGGCGCGCGCCCCGAGGCTCGCGGAGGCGACAACGGCCGCCGGCGGCGCGTCCGCGCGCACCGCCACGGTCGTGGTCACCCTCAAGAACGCGAGCCGCGCCGGCAAGGTCCTCAACCCGAACTACCTGGTGCTCGTGGACCGCGAAGGACAACGCTACCGCTACGACCGCTCGACGTTCGCGCAGGGCGACGCGTGCCGCTCGACCCTCATGGTGCGGCCCGGCGAGGCGAAGTCCTGCTCGGTCGTCTTCATCCTGCCGACGGGCCGGACGCCGCGGTCGATCGTCTTCGACGACGGCGCGAGCGCGGACGAGCACTACTTCTGACCGTCCTCGTCGTCGTCCGCGCCCCAGGTCGTCTTGAGCACGCGCCACTCGCGAAAGGGAACGTGGCGGTCGAGCCCGCCGCCCCGCTCCTGGGCAGCCTTGCAGGCCACGCAGAGGGTCGCGTAGGGGATCGCCCGTAGCCGGTGCGGGTTGATGGGGTACCCGCAGCGCACGCAGGTCCCGTAGGTCCCGGTGCGCAACCGTCGCAGCGCCTGGTCGATCTCCTCCATGATGGTCCGGAGGCTCGTCTCGACGGCTGAGTCGCGGTCGCGCTCGATCGTCTCAGCCGCGGCGTCGGCGAGCGCGTCGTCGTCACCGCCGCCCGGCGCGGGCGCGTCGCCCGCGCGCGCGGCCCGGACGGCGAGCACGGCGATCTCACCGGCCAGGCGGCGCCGCTCGTCGAGGAGCAGCCGGCGGAACTCCTGGCGGTCCAAGTGCCACGCCCGCCGGCGCGGCCCGGCTGGCCGGCGTCTCCCCGGTGTGGACATCCGCACGGCCCCACCCGCCGCGACCCGTCGCACCCGCTCCACCGTCGGCCACCTCCGCTCCGGGCCCGGTGCTGCCAGGCGCCTGCGGGCCCGGTCATGTCGTATCACGGGGGGAACGGGACCGCCCATCGGTTCGACGACCGATGTTGACCAAGACAGCGGGGAGGGCCACTGGCCCTCCCCGCGTCGCGCCGGGCACGCCCGGGTAGACCGGGCGTCTGCCGCCTACCTGGAAAACGCCGCAGACAGCGGGCACCCCTGGTTGTTCGCCGTATCGAGGTTCGTCGCGAGCGTCAAAATCGTCTCGCGGGAGTTGCTCGCCAGGGCCGTGTTCACCGCCCCGACGATCTGCGAGGTCGAGTACGCGTAGGACACGCCCGGGTGCGCGGCGTTCAACAGCGCGGCCACGGCGGCCCGGAGCATGATGCGGGCCGCGCCGTCAAGACCGGCGCCGCCGCCGTACCCGAGCGCCTGCAGGAAC
This sequence comes from Armatimonadota bacterium, assembly GCA_031081715.1. Taxonomy (GTDB): domain Bacteria; phylum Sysuimicrobiota; class Sysuimicrobiia; order Sysuimicrobiales; family Humicultoraceae; genus Fervidifonticultor_A; species Fervidifonticultor_A tertius. The sequence goes on from JAVHMA010000020.1 coordinate 28,414, forward strand.
GTCGCGCTCCCGAAGCTCGAGAAGCCGGCCGGGAAGGTGAAGACCGAGCCGAGCGTTGCGCCGGGCGCGTAGCCGGTCGGCCCCCAGGCCTGCGTGTTGTTCTTCCAGAAGCCGGGTGTGCAACCCCCGAACCGGGCGGTGGGCGTCGGTGTCGGCGGCTTGGGTGTGGGCGTCGGGTCGGACGGCTTGGGTGTCGGGGTGGCGCCGTCCTTGGGCGTTGCAGTCGGCGCCGGGTCCGCGGCCAGGCCCAGCCTGGTGTCGTCGCCGAACGGCCATCCCGTCGCCACGAGCAAGAACGTCACGGCAAGGACGATGGCTGCGGCCTTCCACATACTCTGCTTGTCCATAGACTGGCCCCCCTTGCGCGACGGAGCACGCTGGCGCGGCCCGCCGGCGCCGCAGAAAACAGAAAACCCGACCAGACGATCTGGCCGGGTTCGCCACTGGCTCCGCGCAGGCCAGGCGACCAGCGACGAGCGACGCCTGCGCATCATTGCCTCCAGAACTTGCATGCTATTGTGGGCGTCATTGGCGGCCCCCGTCAAGGCAACTCCCGGGGAAGTTTGCGGCACACCGCCGCCGCGTGCCGGCCCGATCGCGCGCCATGCGCATCGGAAGGAGCCCGGCGCGCGCGCGGTGGACCCGGCGCGGACGCCGTGGCATAATGGTACCGACAGGCGAGCCAAGAAGCCTCTGGTCTACAACGATCGCGCCGGGCTCCTCGCAGCAAGCCGGGTCTTCCGTACGACCCCAGCGTTTGACTGCTCCCGATAGTGCGCTGATCTTGCAGGCGCTCCTGCCGCCTCGCGGCCCCCGAGCGCCACCGCGAGGTGCGCCGGCGGAGGGAGCGTGGCATGTTCGTGGGACACGAGCACCGGCAGGGTCTGCGGCGCGCGCTGCGCACAAGCGAACGGCTCGCGCGGTCGCACCGGGCGGCGCTGGACGCGGAGCGACGGCAGCGGGCGCGCCAGCGCGCGGTGGTCGAGGGCGCGCGGCACGCGCACCGCGCGGCGCTACGGAGCGAGCGCGAGCAGATAGCGGCCCTACGCCAGGAGCACAAGGCGGCCGCGGCGCAGTTGCGGTGGCTGGTGGCGCTGGCGGAGCGGGTGGCCGCAATGCGGGCTGGACGGGGCCGGGCGCGCTAGGTGGTCGGGGCGGCCCGATTCGAACGGGCGACCTTCTGGTCCCAAACCAGACGCGCTACCGGGCTGCGCTACGCCCCGACGCCCGCATCGTAGCAGAAGCCTGCGCCGCCGGCCAGGGGCCAAGGCCCGGTTGGGAGCCGCCGGCCGGGAGGACGCCCCGCCTGGTGCCTGGAACTCACCGGCATCCCCTTGGTGTGGTGACCCGGCGATGACCTCAGAGGCCTTCGAGCAGCTCGCGCACGGCTTCCTGGCGGATTACCTCGAGTTCTACCCGGCGACCGGCGCCTGGCTGGGCCTGCACGTCTATGACGGCCGACCGGGCGACTTCGGCCCGCCTGCGGTGGACGCGTTCCTGCGCACGCTCGACGCCTGGGACCGCCGGCTGGCCGCGCTCGACCCGCCGCCCTCCGACAGCCAGGCGGTCCACGACGCCGCCCTGATCCGTCTGACCATCGCCCAGGAGCGGTTCCGCTGGCAGACACTGCGCGAGCACGAGTGGAACCCGATCTGGTGGAGCGGCCTGCTCGACCTCACGCACTACCTGAAGCGCGACTACGCGCCGCTGGTCGAGCGGCTGAACGCGCTCGCGGCCCATCTCGAGGAAACGCCGCGCGTGCTGGAACAGATGCGGGCGGCGCTGCGGCGGCCGCTGGCCAGGCCGATCGCCGAGACCGCGGTCGAGGTGTTCTCGGGCCACCTGGCGTTCTACGCCGACGAGTTGCCCGCGTACGCCTCCGGGGCGGACGACCCGCGCGTCCGCGCGCGGCTCGAGGCCGCGCACGCCGCGGCCCTCGACGCGGTGCGCGACGCCTGCGACTGGCTCGCCGGCCTCCGCGACCGTGCCGACGGGGGCTTCGCCATCGGCGAGGCCGCGTTCGCCGAGATGCTGCGGACCGGCGAGATGGTGGACGTTCCGCTGGACGCGCTCCAGCGCCTGGGCGAGGCCGAGATGGCGCGCCTGACCGCCGACCTGGTCGAGACCGCCGCGCGCGTCGACCCCGGCGCATCGCCGCGCGAGGTCATGGCGCGGCTCGGCCGCCACCACCCGAGCGAAGCGACGCTCCTCGTGGAGGTCCGGGCGCTGCTCGACGAGCTCCGCCGGTTCCTGGTCGAGCGCGAGATCATCACCCTGCCCGGCGAGGTGCGGCCGATCGTCGAGGAGACACCGCGGTTCGCGCGCTGGGCGTTCGCCATGATGGACACCGCCGGCCCGTTCGAGCAGACGGCCACCGAGTCGTTCTACTACGTGACGCCACCCGAGCCGGCCTGGCCACCGGAACGGCGCGAGGAGTGGCTCTCGAAGTTCGACTACGCGACGCTGAAGGCCGTGAGCATTCACGAGGCCTACCCTGGGCACTTCGTCCACTTCATGCACGTGCGGCGGGCGCCGTCCGCGGTCGCACGGGTGATGACGGCCTACTCGTTCGTCGAGGGCTGGGCGCACTACACGGAGGAGATGATGCTCGAGGCCGGCGTCGACCCACGCCCGGAGTTCCGGCTCGCCTGTCTGGGTGAGGCGCTGGTCCGCGCGGTGCGCTACCTGGTCGCGATCGGCATGCACACCGGCGAGATGCGCGTGGACGAGGCCGCGCGGCTGTTCGAGACCCGGGCGTTCCTGGAGCCGCTGCCCGCCCGCAAGGAGGCCGAGCGCGGTACCTTCGACCCGGGCTATCTGAACTATACGCTGGGGAAGCTCATGATGCGCCGGCTGCGCGACGACTACCGCACCGAGCGCGGCGCGGCGTTTGCGCTCCGCGAGTTCCACGACCGGCTCGTGGCGCTTGGTGCGCCTCCGGTGCCGCTCGCGCGCCGGGCGCTGCTGGCCGACGCCTCGAGCCCGGCGCTGTAGCCGACTACTCCTGCTTCTGGCGGGCCTTGCGCAGCGCCTCGGCCTTGGCCCGGGCCGCGGCCAGGCGCTCCTCGCGGCTCATCGATTCGACGTCGGGCGCCGGGGTGGACGCGGCCGCCGCCGCGGCGGGCTCGGGCCGCGCGGGTGCGGGTGGAGTCTCGGGGCCGGCCTCGGGCTGTGCCGGGACGGGCTGCGCCGCGGCCGGCTGGGCCGCGGGCGCCGCCGGGCGAGCCGCCGGCGTCTTGGCCGCGGCCTCCCGCGCCAGCTCGGTGGTACGCGGGGGCCGGACCTGCTCACGGCCGAGGAAGTCCGCGGCAAGGTGCCGCTGGAGGACCGCGGCGACCTCGCTCAACCTGGCCTGATCGCCGGCCATCGCCGCCGCCACGATGTCGCGGTCGAGCCGGTAGGACTCCAGCCGCGTGCCGTTGCTGAAGTGCACCAGCGGATGGCCTTTGGAGTCCTCGAGCACCAGGACCGAGACCGGCGGCGACGGCCCCAGGCGCCGCACGAGGTCCTCGGCGACGCGCGCAACCCACTCCCGCTTCCCCTCCGCCACCTGGCCGGGTCCGGGGAAGATCGTGGCGGCCACCGAGCGGCCCGCGAGCGGGTTCGGGTCCAGCGCCGAGGGCTTGCGCTCGGCGCGACGCTTCTTCGCAGCTTCGCTCGCGCTCGCGAACGTGTCCAGCGAGGCCACGATAAACGCAAAGATGTAGAAGACGAAGACCGCGAACGTAAGTGCCCAGTAGCGCAGGAAGGCTCCGAAGTCCATCCGATCCCCCGGTTCCGTCTCGCCCGTCGTGCGACTATTTGGTCGCCGCGCGAAGGTCTTCCTGCCGCGCACCTCACCCGGCCGCCAGCTCGACCAGGTATGCGCGCGCCGCAGCCAGCGCCTTCGCGCGATGGCTGATCTGGTTCTTCACTTCGGGGGGAAGCTCGGCCATCGTGCGGCCGTAGGCCGGCACGATGAAGATCGGATCGTAGCCGAAGCCGCCCTCGCCCCTCGGTCCCTCGGCGATGCGGCCCTCGCAGGCGCCCTCGAACGTGCGCACCGCGCCCCCCGGCGAGGCGACCGCGATCACAGCGCGGTAGCGCGCCGTGCGCAGCCCCTCGGCCAGGCCGCGCAACCGCGCGAGCACCCACCGGTTGCGGTCGTCGTCGCTCGCCGCCGGCCCGAGGAAGGTCGCGGAGTCCACGCCCGGCGCGCCGCCGAGCGCGTCCACCTCGAGCCCGCTGTCATCGGCCAGGGCCACCTGCCCGGTCGCCTGCGCGACCGCCACGGCCTTGCCGACCGCGTTCTCGGCGAAGGTACGGCCGACCTCAGGCAAGACCGGCACGTCGGGGTAGTCGTCGAGCGTCCGCACGCGTACCGGCAGGTCGGCGAGCAGCGCCTCGAGCTCGCGGGCCTTGCCGCGGTTGCGGGTCGCCAGCACGAGGACCAACGGCGTCCGGTCGGCCATCGGGCCGGCGCCGGTCAGTGCGGAATGGCCGCCAGCGCGTCGCCGAGCGCGGCCTTCTGCGCCGCGACCAGAGCGCGCACGCCCTGCTCGCCCAGCGCCAGCAGCGCCAGCAGCTCGTGGCGGCTGTACGGTTCCCCCTCGGCCGTGCCCTGGATCTCGACGAAACGGCCCGACTCGGTGAGGACCAGGTTGAGGTCCACCCGCGCGCGCGAGTCCTCAGCATAGGTTAGATCCAGCAACGACTCGCCCTCGACGATCCCGACGCTCGTGGCGGCGACGAACTCGCGCAGCGGCCACCAGCGCAGCGCGCCGCTGCGGCGCAACAGGATGAGCGCGTCCACGAGCGCCACCATCGCGCCGGTGATCGCCGCGGTCCGCGTCCCGCCGTCGGCCTGAATGACGTCGCAGTCGACCGTGATCGTCCGCTCGCCGATCTTCTGGAGGTCCACCGCCGAGCGCAGGGATCGGCCGATCAGCCGCTGGATCTCGTGAGTGCGGCCGCCCTGCCGGCTCTGCTCACGCGGGGTGCGCTCCTGGGTCGAGCGCGGGAGCATCCCGTACTCGGCGGTCACCCACCCCTGGCCCGAGCCACGCAGCCACGGCGGCAGCCGCTCCTCCACCGACGCGGTGCAGACCACGCGCGTTTGCCCGAGCGCGATCAGGACCGAGCCCTCGGCGTGCGGCAGGAAGTTGCGGGTAATGGCGACCGGCCGGAGTTCATCCGGACGGCGACCGTCGGCTCGCGACATGCGTGCGCTCCAGGTGAGTGCGGCGTGGCGTCGCCGCTGGATTCGCGGCGGCCGCGACGGGTTCCTGGCCTAGTGCGCCGGGACCGGGTAGACGGCCAGGAAGCGCTGCACCGCCCGGCTCACCGCTTCGGCGAGCCGCTGCCGGAACGCGGCCTGGCGCAGGCGCGCCTCCTCGTCGGCGTTGGAGAGGTAGGCGACCTCCACGAGCACCGCGGGCATGTCCGCCTCGCGCAGCACCAGGAAGTTCGCGGTGCGCACGCCCCGGTTGGCCAGGCCCTGCACGCGACCGAGCTCCTCCTGGATGAGCTGCGCCAGGACCAGGCTCTGCGGCGACAGGTAATAGGTCTCCGACCCGGCCACCGCCGGCCGGGTCGAGGCGTTGGCGTGGATGCTCACGAACACCGAGGCGCCCTGCTGCTTCGCGGCCCGCGGGCGGTCCGGGAGGTCCACGAAGGTGTCGGTCTCGCGCGTCATGACCACGCGGACGCCGGCGCGCACCAGCAGCTCGCGTACGCGCTGCGCGATGTCGAGGACCACGTCCTTCTCCTGGAGACCGGTCGGGCCGATCGCGCCCGGGTCACGGCCGCCGTGGCCGGCGTCGATGGCGACCACGTGCGCGCGCAGCGACGGTTCGGGAATCTCCACGACCAGGAACTGACCGGCATCGCCGCCCGCAAAGACCGTGTAGGCCGTCTTCCGGCGCAGCACCACCACCACGCGTGTCACGTTGGGCTCGGTCTGGAACTGCGCCGCGCGCACCTCCTCCACCACCGCGCCCGCCACCGGAATCTCCTGCTTGACCGGCACGAAGATCGCGTCGGCCACGTCCACCACGATGCGGTCGGGCTCGGGCAGCTCGCGCACGGTGTAGGTGAGCGGCGTGGTCCCCTCGACGATGACGCGGAATCGCGCGCTGAGTTGCTCGACGCGCACCTGGCGGATTCGAGGGAGCCCGTCGTCGGGGGCGGGCTCGGCGGGCGCCACGGGCGCCTCATGCGTGGAGGGCGGCTCCTGGGCCGGCGTGATCGCGGGCGGCCCCGCGGCAACGGGCGGCGAGGGCGCGACATCGGGCGCCGGCGGCGGAGGCTGGGGCGCGGCCACGGGCGGCGCGGGCGGCCGGGTCTGCGCCGCGGGCGCACCGAGCGGGCGCACCTCGAGGAGGAGCGCGAACGAGTCGGGCGCGGCGAGCACCCGCGCGTCCACGGCGCGGTCGAGGTCGAAGACTACCCGTGTGACGTAGGGTTTGGTCTGGAACTGGCCCGCACGCACCCGCACGACGCCGGCATCGCCCACCGGATGATCCTGGTCAGGCAGGCGAAAGGCGCCGCCGTGCAGGTCGACCACCAGGCGCTCGGGGTCGGGCAAGCGGCGGGTCTCGGCGCGCAGCGGCCCGGTCGCCTCCAGCACGACCCGCACCGCGCCGTCGGCGCGGCGCACCTGAAGCGCCGTGATCTGGGAGGCGACGTGCAGGACGCGCGCGTCGTCGTCGTGGCGCACCCAGGCGCCAAGCAGCATGAACACCGCGTGCGCCGGGACGTAGGGCACCGCTCCGATGACCACCGGCGCGACCGGCAGGGGCCGCGCCCGGCCGTTGACGTCGGCCGTGGCCTCGCCCACACGCAGGCGAATCGCCAAACCGGTCCGGTTGGTGATGAGGATCGTGCGGTCGGCGGGACGCCAGACCGCCGCGGCGCCGAAGTGCTCGAAGACACGCACCGCCGGAACCATCAACTGGCCGGCCTGCGTAACCGCAGGCGCGGCCAGCGACGCCGGCACGCCATTCACGATGACCCGGACTCCGGGCTCGGCCGCGGCAGGCCACGCCGCCGCGAGCACGAGCGCCAGCGTCCACGGAACGACTCCTCGCATGCAGCACCGTTTCCGGTGCGCCGACCACCCTCCCCAGGCCTTAACTGCCCCGCGTGCCTCTCCCGTAAGTCCTGCTCGTTCGTCGCGGTGGGAGGAACTCCTGCCCGCCCCGAATCTCCCCGGGGTCGCCAGTGGCCACGCGGGGGGAGGTATGGGCATGCGCGTGGACGCGCGCCTGGTGTACGACACGCTCCACGAGGTACCGGCCATCACCGCGGCCGCCGAACGCCTGGGCTTCGACGGCCTGTGGACCAGCGAGACGACTCACGACCCGTTCCTGGGGCTCGCGCTCGCGGCGGCGCAGTCGACGCGGCTGGAGCTTGGCACCGCCATCGCACTCGCCTTCACCCGAAGCCCCACGGTGCTGGCGCACACCGCGTGGGACCTGGCGCAACTGACGGCCGGGCGTTTCGCGCTCGGACTGGGCACCCAGGTGCGCGCGCACGTGGTGCGGCGCTTCGGCGGCACGTGGGAGCGGCCGCTGCGGCGACTGCGCGACGTCGTGGGCGCGATCCGCGCGGTGTGGGCGGCGTGGGCGGAGGGCCGCCCGCTCGACTACCGCAGCCGCCATGTCACGCTCACGCTGATGACGCCGTTCTTCACCCCCCCGGGCCCGGCGCCTGCGGGCCTACGCGTCGAGATCGCGGGCGTGGGCGCGGGCATGTGCCGGCTGGCCGGCGAGATCGCGGACGGGTTCCACGTGCACCCCTTCCACACGCGGCGGTACCTCCGCGAGGTCATCCTGCCGCAGCTGGCGGCCGGCCGGGCCCGCCGCGGCCGGGCGCGAGGCGACGTGCGGATCATGGCAAGCGTCTTCGTCGCCACGGGCACGCCCACCGAGGTAGCGACGGGGCTCGCCGCGGTCCGCCGGCACGTGGCGTTCTACGCGTCCACGCCGGCCTACCGGCCGGTGCTCGACCTGCACGGGTGGGGCGAGGTCGGCGAGCGGCTCAGCCGGCTCGCCGCGCGCGGCGCGTGGGAGGAGATGCCGGCGTCGGTCCCCGACGGCCTGCTGGACGCGTGCGCCCTGTGGGGTTCCCCCGACGAGGTGGGCGCCCGGCTGCGCGCCGAGTACGGTGAACTGGCCGACCGAGTGGCGCCCTACGAAGACCTGGTGCCGGGCCGGCGCGAGGCCGCCTGGAGGGCGCTGCTGACCGCAGCGCGGTAGGACCACTCAGGCCTCGGGTGCAAGCGTCTCCATCTCGGCGGCCAGTTCGGCCACGAGCGGCCGCAGGGTCCGCTCCGAGAAATCGAACTCCGCGCCCGCAGCCGCGAACAGCGCCGGCAACGGCTCGCGGCCGCCGAGCGCCAGCGCAGCCCGGTAGCGGCGCACCGCGTCCGCGCGGTCGCGCCTGGCCCGGCGCCACACCTGCAGCGCGCCGATCTCGGCGATGGCGTACTCGATGTAGTAGAACGGCACCAGGTAGAGGTGCAGCTGGCGGTGCCAGAGCGCGGCTTCCTCCTCTTCGTAGCCCGAGTAGTCCACGCCCGCGCCGAACCGCCGGAAGACCTCCAGCCAGGCCGCCCGGCGTTGTGCGCGGGAGTGTCCCTCGTGCGTGTACAGCCAGTGCTGGAAGGCATCGATGGTCGCCACCCAGGGAAAGATGAGCACCACCCGCTCCAGCGCCTCCCGCGCCGAGCGTCGCAGGTCGGCGGGGTCGCGGTAGAAGACGTCGAGGTAGGGCGCCGCCAGCAGCTCCATGCCCATCGACGCAACCTCGCAGAACTCCATCGGGGCCTCGCGGTACTCCACGATGGGCTCGTCGCGCGCGGCGAGCATGTGGAAGGCATGGCCGCCCTCGTGCAGCAGGGTGCGCAGGTCGTCGTCCACCCCGACCGCGTTCATGAAGATGAAGGGCACGCGCCGTTCGTGCATGGTGCTCTGGTAACCGCCCGGCGCCTTGCCCTTGCGGCTGTCCAGGTCGAGCAGGCCCTGCTCGCGCAGGAACCGGAACTGCCGGCCCAACTCGGGGTCCACCCGCGCGACCATCTCCTCCACCCCGGCGGCGAGCTGCTCGCCGCCCTCGAACGGCCGCAGCGGCGGCCGGCCGAGCGGGTCCACCGACAGGTCCCAGGGCCGCAGGGTCTCGACGCCCAGACGGCGCTGGCGCTCGGCGTGGATGCGCCGGACCAGGGGCAGCACCGCCGCGTCGACCGCGTCGTGGAAGCGCAGGCAATCCTCCGGGCCATAGTCGAACCGCTCGCGCTGGCGGAACGCATACGCGCGGTAGTCGGGGAACCCGGCGGCTCGCGCGATCCGCGCCCGCAGGTCCAGCAGACGGTCGAAGAGCTCCTCCAGCGCCTCGCGGTCGGCCAGTCGGCGCCGCGCCACGAGCTCCCAGGCCTCCTGGCGCACCGCGCGGTCCGTCTCCTGCAGGTAACGCGCCATCTGCGGCAGCGTGTGCTCCCGGCCGCGAAAGACCACGGTCATCGCGCCGGTGAGCTTCTGGTACTGCTGCTTGAGCCGCGCCTCCTCGGTTTCCAGCGGGACGGTCTCTGGCCGGAACAGCGCGGCCCGGTTGGCGATCTGCCGGTCGAGCACGCGGTAGCGCGCCGGCAGCGCCGCCCGGTGCGGGGAGGTCAGGTAGGCCTCGTCGAGCGCGTGGGCCAGCGGCTTCACCCTGGGGACGATCTCCGTCACGTAGAACAGGTGCGCGCGCTCGCGCTCCGGGTCGTCGGTCTGGCAGGTCATCGCGACGTAGCGCCGCGCGCGCTCCTCGTCGATCGCCGCCAACAGCTCGCTGACGTCCTCGAGCCAGCGCTCCAGCGCCGCGGGACTCTCCGGCCGTGCGTCGAGCAACGTTCGGAACAGCGGCTCGATCTGGCTCCAGACCCCCATGTCCGCCTCCGCCGGCACGAACCGCCGGGGGAACTGCTGGTGCAGGTCCACCGCGACCGCCATTCCGTCCTCCTCACTCGACCGTGACGACCTTCAGCATATTGGTGGTGCCCGACCGGCCGATCGGCACCCCCGCCGTCACCACGACCTGCTCCCCGCGGCGGGCGACGCCGAGCGCCATCGCCGCCCGCACGCCGCTGGCGATCAGCTCGTCGATGTCCCTGACGGGCTCCACCAGCACGGGCCGCACCCCCCAGACAAGCGCCAGGTGCCGGGCGGTGGCCGCGTCGTGGGTCACCGCGACGATCGGCCGGCGCGGCCGCAGCCGGGAGACGCGGCGCGCCGTGCTGCCGGACTGGGTGGCCGCCACGATGGCCGCGGCGTCGATCGCCTCCGCGGCCTCGCACGCGGCCAGGGCGATGGCCTCGCCCGTCTCGGGTGTCCGCTCGCGCGCGCGCGCCGCGAACATCAGGTCGTAGGGCAGGGCCGCCTCCGCGCGCTCCGCGATCGCGGCCATGGTGGCCACGGCCTCGACGGGGTAGGCGCCGATCGCCGTCTCACCCGAGAGCATGAGCGCGTCAGTGCCGTCGAAAACCGCGTTGGCCACATCGGCGGCCTCGGCTCGCGTCGGCCGCGGCCTCTCGATCATGCTCTCGAGCATCTGCGTTGCGGTGATGACCGGCCGCCCCAGCCGATTGCAGAGCGCGATGATCGACTTCTGCACGACCGGCACGTCCTCGATCGATGTCTCGACGGCCAGGTCGCCTCGGGCGACCATGACGGCGTCCGCGACCGCGGCGAGCTCCTCGATGCGGTCCAGGGCCCGGCGCTGCTCGATCTTCGCCACGAGCTTGCAGGACGCGCGGCGCGCGGCGAGCAGCCCGCGCACACGCGCGATCTCCTCGGGGCGCTCCACAAACGACAGGCCGACGAAGTCCACCCCGTGCGCTATGCCCCACTCCAGGCAGCGCAGGTCGTCGTCGGTAACCGCCGGCACGCTGAGAGGGACGCCGGGCACGTTCAGCCCCGCGTGCTGACGCAGCCGGCCGCCGCGCTCCACCCGACAGCGTACCAGCCGCCCGTCCACCGCGGTGACCTCGAGCGCGATCTCGCCGTCCTGGAGGAATATCCGCACCCCGGCCCGCACGTCGTCCGCCAGGTGCGCGTAGGCGATCGGGATGAGACCGTCGCCCGCGCCGCCGCCCGAGGCCAGCACCACCTCCTGGCCACCGGCCAGGGTCATCGCCCCGCCGGGGAGCGCCCCCACCCGCAGCTTCGGACCGGGGAGGTCCTGCAGCACCGCGAGCGGTTGGCCGCGCGCGGCCGCGGCCCGGCGCGCGGCCTCGAGGCGCCGGGCGTGCTCGTCGGGCGTACCGTGCGAGAAGTTGAGGCGCACGACCTCGACGCCGGCGGCCACCAGGCGGCCGAGCCGCTCCGGATCGTCCAGCGCGGGGCCGAGCGTGGCGACGATCTTCGTGCGGCGCGCGACGGCCATCGGGAGTCCAGACGCAGTATAGCAACGTCGCACGGCGCGCAGAAGGCCCGGCCGCGCGACGGGGAGAATGGTCAACAGACCACGCGTCGAGGAGGGTGGGTCGGTGGTCCTGCGCGTCGTCGTCTTCGGCAGCGGAGCGATTCTGATGGGGCTCGAGATCGTCGGGAGCCGGATCATCGCGCCGTTCTTCGGGAGCTCCGTGTTCGTGTGGGGCGCGCTCATCAGCATCTTCCTGGGTGCGCTCAGCCTGGGGTACTACCTGGGCGGGACGATGGCCGACCGGTGGCCGAGCGCCACCGTGCTCGCCGGGCTGCTCTCTCTGGCGGGGATCGCGATCCTGAGTCTCAACGTGATCGCCCGCCCGGTGCTGCTGGCCTTCGACGCGTGGGACCTGGGGCCGCGGCTGAGCCCGCTGCTCGCGTCGGTGGTGCTCTTCGCCGCCCCGAGCGTGCTGATGGGCACGACCTCGCCGTTCGCGATCAAGCTCGTGGCGCGCGACCTGGCCACGGTCGGCGCCAGCGCGGGTGTCCTGTACGCGCTCTCCACCGCGGGCAGCATCGCGGGCACGATCGCGACGGCCTTCTTCTTGATCCCGTCGCTCGGCGTGCGCGCCATCCTCTATCTGCTGGGCGGCGGCCTGCTGGTGCTCGCCGGCCTGCTGGTCGCGGCCTACGGCCGCGCCGCCCGGCCGGCACTCGGCGTGGCGGTGCTGCTGCTCGCGCTGCTCGCCCCTCCGCCGGGCGAGGCGGGCCCGATCCGGCTCCCGACGCAGCGCGTGGTCTACGAGCGCGACAGCGCCTACCACCAGATCAGCGTGCTCGAGGACGGCCTCAACCGCTACCTGCGTTTCAACCGCTCGTTCCAGGGCGGCATGGTGCTGCGCGACCCGTTCGAGAGCCCCTTCCTCTACACGTCCTACGCCCACCTGGCCCACGTCTTCCACCCGGGCATCCGGCGCGTGCTGATGATCGGCCTGGGGTCGGGGACCATCCCCAAGCGCTTCACGCGCGACTACCCCGAGGTGACGGTGGACAGCGTCGAGCTCGACCCGGCGGTGGTCGAGGTGGCGAAGCGCTTCTTCGAGGTGCGGGAGGATGCGCGCCACCGCGTGGCGGTCCAGGACGGCCGGGTGTTCGTGCGGCGGGCCGAGGCGCGCTACGACCTGGTAATCCTCGACGCCTACTTCGCGGAAGGGATTCCCTTCCACCTGGCCACGAAAGAGTTCCTCGAGCAGGTCCGGGAGCGCCTGACCCCAGGCGGGGTGGTCGTCTCGAACATCATCGGCGCGCTCGACGGTCCGAACAGCCACCTCTACCGCGCGCTGCACCGGACCTACGGGGTGGTCTTCCCGGGCCTCTACCCCTTCCCTACGGCCTTCGGCCTGTCGCGCAACCCGACCGAGACGCGCACGATCATCCTGGTCGCGACCGCGCGGGCGGGCCTCAGCGCCGAGCAGATCGTCGCCGCGGCGCAGCGGCTCCGCGCCGACCGCCGGGTGACGCTGCCGCTCGACCGGTACGCGCGCGACTACTACGACCGCCCGGTGGCGACCGAGGGCGTGCCGCTGCTGACGGACAACTACGCGCCGGTGGACATCCTGCCGGTCTACGGTTGGGAGCCGGAGCGGCGCTAGGACCTGATCCGTCCTGCGCGCGGCGGCGCAGGCTCAGCCCTTCGCGTACGGCTGGCCGAGCGCCTCGGGCTTCGCCAACCCCCACCGCGTCCGGAACCAGGGTGTGGAGATGACCACCAGGATCGGGATCGTGATGGCGAACGGCAGCGTCCGCCACACGTACCGCGAGAGAATGCCGGGAAGCACGAGCTCCGGGCTCAGCGAGAGCTGCCACATCAGGCCGAACAAGGACGCCCCCGCCAGCAAGATCCAGGGGTTCCACATCGAGAAAAACACGAGCGCGAGGCTCACGAATCCCCAGCCCATGATGAAGTTGTAGTTCCACACCGGGTTATACGACAGCGTGTACGCCGCGCCCGCCAGCGCCGCCAGCACGCCGCCGGCCACCACGCAGAGATAGCGGATCGCGGCGACCGGAATGCCCGCGGCCTCGGCGGCCGCCGGGTTCTCCCCGACCGAGCGGATCGCCAGCCCCGGGCCGGTTCGGTACAGCAGGAACCACGCGGCGGCGACCAGCAGTACGCCGAGCACGAAGAACGGCGGGAGGCCGGCTGGGCTCTCAATGCGACCCAGCCCGAGCGGCCCCGCGTAGGGGCTGCCGAGGAACGTCGTGAGGCCGAAGCTCAGGATCCACAGGCCCATGCCGCTGACGACCTGGTCGCCGCGCAGCGTGATCGAGAAGAATCCGTGGGCACACCCCAGCAGCGCGCCGACGGCGAGCGCGGCGGCGAACCCCAGCGGGAAGTTCCCCGTGGCCTGCGTGGCGATGAAGGCGACGGTGCCGCCGAACAGCATCAGCCCCTCGAGCCCGACGTTGAGGACGCCCGAGCGCTGACCGACCAGCTCGCCCAGGGCCGCGAGCAGGAGGATCGCCGAGACCTCGAGGCTGCGGACGGCCAGCTCCCACATCGACCTACGCGCCGGGAAGCCCGCCCACCACGGCCTCGGGGGCCGCAGCTGCGCGCCGTCGCCAGACCACGCGGAACGCCTGGAGCACGTGCGACCCGATGAACGTCATCATGAGCAGGCCCAGCAGCGCGTAGTCCACGCCGAAGGGCAGGCGCAGGGCGCCCTGCGCGAAGCGGGCACCCAGCGAGAGGCCGCCAAAGAGGAACGCGATCGGGACCGCGCCGAGCGCCGACCCGCGGGCGATCAGCGCGGAGATCATGCCGTAGAAGCCAAGGTCGCCGTAGTAGCCGTAGTTCCCCGGAATCTTGTAGACGCCGGGGATCGCCGCGAAGTTGTGGTAGCCGGCCAGCCCCGCGAACGCGCCACCGAGCAGGAAGACGAGCAGCGAGGTCGCCGCGGGGTTAACGCCGCCGTAGCGGGCCGCGGCCGGGCTCTCGCCGAATGCGCGGATGCGGTAGCCGAGCGCGGCGCGGGCGAAGAGCAGGTCGAGGAGCGCCGCCGCGCCGAGGGCCGCCGCCGCGGTGAACGGCACGCCCCACCACAGCGGGGCGCGGAGCGGTGCCGGCAGCGTGAAGCTCTCGCCCTCGGCCGTCGCGCCCATGAACGGCCCACCTTCCTTCACCATGTACGCCACAACCCAGAAGAGGATCGAGTTCAGCATCATCGTGACCAGGATCTCGTTCACCTGGAAGCGCGCGCGCAGGACCCCGGCGATCCCGCCCGCCGCCGCACCCGCGGCGGCCGCCGCGGCGATCATGAGCGCGATCACAACCGCGGGCGCCGGGGCGCCCGGCGGCTCGCGCCACAGCAGGAGCGGCACCGCGAACGCGGCCAGCCCGCCCGCGTACACCTGCCCGGGCAGGCCGATGTTCCACAGCCCGGCCCGCAGCGGCACCAGAAAGGCGTAGGTGCAGAACAGCAGGTAGATGGAGCGGTGCACAGTGGCTGCCAGGCCGTGAGGGTTGAGGAACGCGTACGAGAAGATGGCGCGGTACGCCGCGGCGGGCGACGCGTCCGCGGACAGGAAGAGCACGCTCGCGAGCGCGAGCGCGGCCACGATGGCTGCGACCGCGGTGAGCACCGTGTAGCCCGCGGGCGGCGCCTGGCGCGGCTCGAGGGTGAGCTCGTGACGGCCGAGCCTCACCGGGCCGCAGCCCACTCGCGCCGCCGCCCGGCCATCATGGCGCCGACGGTCTCCGGGTCGGCCTGCTCCCGGCCGAGCCAGGCGACGAACCGGCCCTCGTAGATGGGCGCCACCCAGTCGCCCAGCGCGACGATCTCGTCCAGGTCCTCGGAGATGAGCACGACCGCGGCGCCGCCGGCGGCCGCCTCGCGTAGTTGCGCGCGGACGAACGCGGTCGCCTCCACGTCGAGGCCCTGCGTGGGGAGGTGCGCGATGAGCACCCGCGGCGCACGAGAGAGCACGCGCCCCAGGATCATCTTCTGAAGGTTGCCGCCCGAGAGTTGGCGCGCGCGGGCGTACGGGTGCGGGACCTTCACGTCGAAGCCGTCGATGATGCGCCGGGTAAGCCGGGCGAGGCCGGCGTCGTCGAGCAGACCGCGCCGGACGTACGCCGGGTCGAAGTGGTAGGTGAGCGCGGTGTTGTCCACCAGCGAAAAGGCACCGATGGACGCCACCTCGGTTCGCTCCGCCGGGATGTAGCCGACGCCCAGCGCCCAGCGCGCCACCGGCGGGAGACGGGTGATGTCACGGCCGTCCAGGCGGACGCGCCCGGCCGTCGCAGGACGCAGGCCGGCCAGCACCTGGGCCAGCTCCTCCTGGCCGTTGCCCGCCACGCCGGCAATCCCGAGGATCTCCCCCTCGCGCAGCGCGAACGAGACCCCCCGCAGGGCCGCGACGCCACGGTCGCCGAGACAGGCCAGGTCCTCGACCTCAAGCACCCGACGGCCGGGCGCACCGGACGGGCCAGCCGGGCCCGGCGCGACGTCGCGGCCCACCATGTAGCGGACGAGGAGGTCCTCGGTCGCCTCGGCCGTCCGCAGGCGCCCCACGACGCGCCCCGCGCGCAGCACGGTGACCCGGTCGCAGGCGCTCATCACCGTGGGCAGCTTGTGGGTCACGAGCAGCGCCGTGACCCCCTCGCCGCGGACCATCGCCTGCAATCCAGCGAGCAGCGCCGCGGCTTCAGGCGGCGTGAGCACGGAGGTCGGCTCGTCCAGGATCAGCACGCGCGCGCCCCGGTAGAGTGCCTTGAGGATCTCCACCCACTGCCGCTCGCCCTCGGAGAGCTGCCAGACCCGCGCGCCCAGGTCGAGGCCGACACCGTACCGGCGGCACAGCGCGGCCACCTCGACCCGCGCGTCGCGCAGGCTGAGCACCCCACGCACCCGGGGATGGCCGAGCACGATGTTCTCCAGGACGGTGTGGGCGGCCACCAGCCGCCGCGTCTGGTGGACCATGCCGATCCCGTGCGTCAGCGCGTCGTGGGGGGACCGGAACTCCACGCGGCGGCCGTGGAGGAAGAGCGCGCCCTCGTCCGGCTGCACCAGGCCGAACAGCACGTTCATCAGTGTGGTCTTGCCGGCGCCGTTTTGTCCCAGCACGGCGTGGATCTCCCCGCCGGGGACCTCGAGATCCACCCGATCGAGGGCCAGGACGCCCGGAAAGCGCTTCGTGATGCCCCGGGCCGCGAGGACGACTTCCACGGGCGCTAGGTCACGGCCGGGCCGCGCCGCGGGCCGCCGCCCGCGTCCGCCTCACCTGAGAATGGTCATCCCGTCCAGGTCGAAGTTGAACTTGCCGAGCAGCCACTCGTCGGACGGCATCTCCCCTGCCTTCTTGACCACGGTGCCCTTGGCGGGGATCGGCGTGTCCTTGAGGGCCAGCCCTGTGCCGTTGCTGACGAACGCATGCGCCTGGAACGGATCCCACTGCCCCTTCATCATCTGGTCGCGGCGCTGGGCCACCAGCCGGAGGATGGAAGCGGCGATGAGCGGCCGCGCCTTCGGGCTGATCGCGTCCACGCCCACCCGCTTGTTGTTCATGATGTCCACCGTGGGCTCGACCGTGCCGTCGGCGAGCGTCATGGTGTCGCGCATGCCGAGGTAGAGCAGCGTGCGCGGGCTCTGGTTGCCCGCCAGCCAGTCGCGCACCATGCGGTCGTAGAGCACCTCCCAGCGCGTGTCGAAGGAGACCGCGACCGTGTCGGTGCTCGACCAGCCGTAGAACCCCACGACGTCCATGTCCTTGCCGACGAACCAAATCTTCCGCTCCTGGGCCACGTCCAGGGGCGAGCCGGAGTCGGTCTGTTGGGTGATCACGTCCACGCGGTACTGGCGCACCAGCGTCGTGGCGACCTCGCGCTCTTCCGTGGGCTTGTACCAGTCGCCGACGTACTTGACGTAGACGTTCACGCGCCGCCCGAGTGTCCGGGCTCCCTCCTGCACCCCCAGGTAGAAGGCCGCGGTCCGGCGGAGCACCTGCACGTTGGGGAAGGCAGACACGATGCCGACGTTGCCGGTCCGCGTGAGCGCCGCCGCGATGAGTCCCTCCAGGTAGAGCGCCTGGTACTGCCGGGGGAAGAACCGGATGAAGTTGCGCTTGGTGGTCACGTCGCTGGCGACCACCGATCCGAAGTAGACGTTCGGGTACCGGTCCGCCAGGTCCTTGAGCGGCAGGCCCATGAACTCGGCGTTGCCGACCACGATGGTGGCGCCCTGGCGGATGAGCTCCTCGGCGTAGGGCACGGTCAGGTCCGGGCCGACCTCCTCGCGGTAGACGTACCGCACGTTGGGGTACTTCTGCGCGATGCGCTGACCGGCGCGGTGGTGCGCGCCGGACCAGGTCGTTCCTTTGATGACGCTGAAGTGCAAGATCGCGAGCACCGCCGGCCGGGGCGCCGCCGCGGCCGGCGCGCCGCCGCCCGGCAGGCTCCCCAGGAGCACCGCGAGCGCGAGCGCTAGGATCACGACTCGGACTGTAACCCTCACGCGCCACCGACCTGCCCGGTCCATGTCGGCCTCCTCTCCGCGTCCGCCGGCCGCGTGCGGTCCTCGCGCCGCCGGCGCCATCCTGCTGGTTGTAGTTCGACGTGCGTGCCGATGGATGCCCGTTCGCGGGCGCGCGGGGCTTTCCCTCTCAGCCTCCCGCGCGGGCCATGGCGGCGCGGACCGCGGAGCCGAGAGCGGATCAGCTCCCCGCCGCGGCCTGGCGCGGGCGCCACTCCAGCCGCTGCGCGTCCACGACCGCCAGGGCCGCCATGTTGACGACCGCGTCGACGTCGGCGCCGCGCGGCAGCACGTGGATCGCCCGGCCGAGCCCCATCAGGATCGGGCCGATCGCGGTGGCACCGGCCAGGTACTGTGCGAGCTTGTAGGCGACGTTGGCCGCCTCCAGGCTTGGGAAGACCAGGACGTTCGCCTCGCCCCGCAGCGCGGAGAACGGGTAGTCCGCCTCGCGAATCGCCTCCACCAGGGCGGTCTCGACCATCATCTCGCCGTCGACCATCAGGTCGGGCCGCCGGTCGCGGACGAGCTCGGTCGCACGCCGCACCTTCTCCTGGAGAGGATGACGCGTCGAACCGAAGTTCGAGAACGAGATCATCGCGATGCGCGGCGAGAGCTGGAACTCCTCGGCGCGCGCGGCGGCCATGATCGCGATCTCCGCCAGGTCCTCCGCCGTGGGCTCGATGTTGACCGTCGGGTCGGCGAACACGAACGCGCGACCTGCGTGCAGGATCAGGTAGAGGCCCGCCACCTTCCGGAATCCCGGAGCCACCCCGGCGATCTGCAGGGCCGGCCGGATCACGTCGGGATAGTGCTGGGTGACGCCGGCCACGCACGCGTCGGCGTCGCCCAGGTGCACCATCATCACCCCGAACGTGGTGGGCCGCGCCACCTGCGCGGCCGCCTCGCGCCGCGTGACGCCCTTGCGCTGGCGCAGGTGGAACAGCGTCTCCGCGTAGGCGTCGCGCTGCGGCGCTTGCTCCGGGTCGATGACCTCGAGCGGCACGGTCACACGAATCTCCTCGAGCCGCTGCCGCACGACGTCGGCGCGGCCGAGCAGCACGGGCCGGCCGATCCCCTCCTTGGCCACCACGACCGCCGCGCGGATGATCGTCGGGTCCTCGCCCTCGGGGAACACGATCCGTCGGGGGGAGGCCTGCGCCTGACGCACGATCGCGCCCATCACCTCGTACCCCGGCACCAGCCGCGCGGCCAGCCGCTCGCGGTAGCGCGCCAGGTCCACCGGTGTGCGCGCGACGCCAGTCCGCATGGCGGCCTCGGCGACCGCCGGCGCGACCCACAGCGGCACCCGAGGGTCGTTGGGCTTGGGAATGATGTAGTCGCGCCCGAAGCGCAGCGCGCTCAGGCCGTAGGCCCGCAGCACGCTCTCGGGCACCTCTTCCTTCGCGAGCGCCGCCAGCGCGCGCGCCGCCGCGACCTTCATCTCCTCGTTGATAGCCCGCGCGCGGACGTCCAGCGCGCCGCGGAAGATGAACGGGAAACCGAGCACGTTGTTGACCTGGTTGGGGTAGTCCGAGCGCCCGGTCGCCACGATCGCGTCCGGCCGTGCCGCCTTGGCTTCTTCGTAGGGGATCTCGGGATCGGGGTTGGCCATGGCGAAGATGATCGGGTCGCGCGCCATGCTCGCCACCATCTCGCGCGTGACGAGGTTGGGCCCCGAGAGGCCCAGGAAGACGTCGGCGCCGGCCATCGCCTCCGCCAGGGTGCGGGCCGGGGTGTCTGCCGCGAACCGCGCCTTGTAGGGGTTCATGTTCTCGGTTCGGCCCGCGAAGATGACCCCTTTCGTGTCGCACAGCACGATGTTCCCGCGCGACACGCCGAGCCGGACGTAGAACTCGGCGCTGGCGATCGCCGACGCGCCGGCGCCGCTGATGACCACGCGGACCTCGTCGATACGCTTGCCCACCAGCTCGAGGGCGTTGAGCAGCCCGGCGCCGCTGATGATCGCCGTCCCGTGCTGGTCGTCGTGGAAGACCGGGATGTCGAGCTCCCGCTGGAGGCGCGCTTCGACCTCGAAGCACTCCGGCGCCTTGATGTCCTCCAGGTTGATGCCGCCGAAGGTCGGGGCGATCGCCCGGGCCACAGCCACGATCTCGTCTGTCGTGGTCGCATCGACCTCGATGTCGAACGCGTCCACGTCGGCGAAGCGCTTGAACAGCAGCGCCTTGCCCTCCATCACCGGCTTGCTGGCGAGCGCACCGAGATCTCCCAGCCCCAGGATCGCGGTGCCGTTGCTGAGCACCGCCACCAGGTTCCCCTTGTTCGTGTAGGTGTAGGCCTCCAGCGGCGCCCGGTGGATCTCGCGCACCGGCTCCGCGACGCCCGGGCTGTAGGCCAGGGTCAGGTCCCGCTGGGTGGCGCACGGCTTGGTGAGCGCGATCGCGATCTTGCCGGGCCGGCCGCGGGTGTGGTAGTCGAGCGCGTCCTCGCGCGAGAACCCCGCTGGTGGCATGGGACCTCACTCCCCTCGCGACATGGTCAACACTTCCACGCTAGCAACGAGCCCGCGGGCCGCGCATCGGGCGCCGACCTGAGGGCGACAGGCAAGAGAGTTCTCGCGCGAGCGCGGGTTGCCTCTTCTGGCGCGGCGGGCTACCCTGAGAGCACGGCCGCGCTGCCGGCGCGGTCACCGGGGGTGCGCGGTGGACGCCTATCTAGCGATCGTGAGCAAGCGCGAGGTCCGGCGGTACCGGGCGGAGCCCTTGCCCGAGGACGTCCTCACCCGCATCCTCGAGGCGGGCCGCGCGACCGGGAGCAGCCGCAACCGGCAGCCCTGGCGGTTCATCCTCGTCACGGAGCGCGCCCGACTGAACGCGCTGAGCACCTGCGTGAGCCGGCCGTCGAACCTGCTCGCAAGCGCCGCGGCGATCGTCATCGCGCTCACCTCGCCAGAGGCCGCGTTCGACGGCGGGCGCGCGGCACAGAACATGATGCTGGCGGCGTGGGCGCTGGGCGTGGGCAGTTGCCCCAACACGCCCACCGACGCCACGGACGTCCGCCGGCTGCTCGCATTGCCGGACGACGTCACCGTCGCCACGATCCTCTCGATGGGCCGTCCGGCGCCCGGGGAGCGGCGCCCGCCGCGGGCGGCCCGCCCGGAGGCCGTGCTCGCCAGGATCGACCGGCGGCCGCTGGCCGAGGTAGCGTTTCGCGAGACCTACGGGGACGGCGCGGCCCGGGCCTAGACCTCCTCGCGCCGCACCCACCGGGGCACGGGCGCCGGCCGGTGCGCGCTCATGCGGTCGAGCAACAACGCGGGCGCGTCGTCGACGAGCAGGAACGCGCGGTCCTCGGCCCGGATGAACCCGTCCGCCACCCCGCGGTCGAGCATGGCCAGCAGCGCGTCAAAGTAGCCGTCCACGTTGAGCACCCCGCAGGGCTTCCGGTGCAGCCCGAGCTGCGCCCAGGACAGCACCTCGCTCAGCTCGTCGAGCGTGCCCACCCCACCCGGCAACGCCACGAACCCGTCGGCGAGATCCACCATCAGCGCCTTGCGCTCGTGCATCGTATCCACCACGTGGAGGGCGGTGAGCCCCTCGTGGGCGACCTCCTTCGCGACGAGCGCGCGAGGGATGACCCCGACCGCTTCGCCGCCGGCGGCGAGCACCGCGTCGGCCACGACGCCCATCAACCCCACGCGGCCTCCGCCGAAGACCAGCCCGGCGCCGCGGCTGACGAGCAGGTACCCAAGAGTTCGCGCCGCCTCGGCGTAGACCGGCCGCAGGCCCGGGCTCGCGCCGCAGAAGACACAGACGCGCTTCACGCGACGGGCCTCTCGGCGATGACCGGGTTGGTCAGCCGGCCGATGCCCTCTACCTCGGTGACCACGACGTCGCCTGGCCGCAAGGACTCGCCGCGCGCCATTCCGACCCCGGCCGGCGTGCCGGTGGCGATGAGGTCGCCGGGCTCAAGCGTGAGCGTGCGCGAGAGGTAGGCGATCTGCTCCGCGATGCCGAAGAGCATCTCGCCCGCCGGCGCGTCCTGCTTGAGCACACCGTTCACCCACAGGCGCAGTCGCAGCGCCCGCCAGTCCTCCACGAACCGCGCGGGCAGGAACACGGGGCCGCACGGCCCGAAGGTGTCGGCGCACTTGCCGCTCAGCCAGTCGTGCGGGAACTGCCCGTCGGTCCGGCGGTTGAGGTCACGGGCCGAGACGTCGTTGAAGACCGTGTAGCCGGCCACGCAGTCCATCGCGCGCTCCGGTGCGATGTGGTGCCCCCGACGGCCGACGACCACGGCCAGCTCCACCTCCCAGTCCACGAGCCGGGAGCGGGCCGGCAGGCGAATCGGCTCGCCGTCGCCCAGGAGCGCGTTGCGCGCGGTCTTCACGAAGAAGAACGGCTCGGCCGCTGGCCGCGGCGCGGTGCCCATCACCGCGGCCATCTCCTCGAGGTGCGACCGGTAGTTGGCCGCGGCGCAGAAGACGTACGCCGCGCCGAGCACCGGCGGGAGCCATCGGAGCGGGCCGACCGCCAGCCCCGGCGCCGCCGAGGCCGCCAGGCGCTCGAGCGCGGGCAGGGCGTCCTCCCAGGCCGCGAGCAGGTCGAGCACACGGCGCGCGCGGACCGGCGCCTCGCGGAGGTCGATCAACCGGTCGCCCGCGACCAGGACCGGCACGGCCGCGCCCTCGTACCAGATGGTGGCGAGCGCGAATCGCGCCCCGGGGCTAGGCACCGAGACCGAGCCCCCACCGCCGCGCCGCGGCCTGCGCCGTCTCGTAACCCGCATCCGCGTGGCGGATGACCCCGAGCCCCGGGTCGGTCGTTAGCACGCACCGCAGCTTCTGCGCGGCCAGGTCGGACCCGTCGGCCACGCTCACCTGCCCGGCGTGGATCGCGTACCCGATGCCCACCCCGCCGCCGTGGTGAACGGCGACCCAGGTGGCGCCGGCGCAGGTGTTGAGCAGCGCGTTCAGCACCGGCCAGTCCGCGATGGCATCCGAGCCGTCGCGCATGCCCTCGGTCTCGCGGAGCGGCGAGGCGACCGAGCCCGCATCCAGGTGGTCACGGCCGATCGCGATCGGCGCGCGCACACGGCCCGCGCGCACCAGCTCGTTGAAGGCCGCCCCGGCCGCGGCGCGCTCACCGTAGCCCAGCCAGCAGATGCGGGCCGGCAGCCCCTGAAAGGGCACGCGCTGCTGCGCGAGCCGAATCCACCGCGCCAGGGCCTCGTCGTGCGGGAACAGCTCGAGCACCGCGGCATCGGTGACCGCGATATCGGCCGGCTCCCCGGAGAGCGCCACCCAGCGGAACGGCCCCTTCCCCTCGCAAAAGAGCGGCCGCACGTAGGCCGCCACGAACCCCGGGTAGGCGAACGCGTCGGCGAACCCGCCCTCGCGCGCCTGGCCGCGCAGGTTGTTGCCGTAATCGAACGCCACGGCGCCGGCGCGCATTAGCGCCACGATCGCCTCGCAGTGTCTGGCCATCGACGCGCGGCTGCGGGCCACATAACCCCTGGGGTCCTCCCGCCGCAGGATTGCGGCTTCCTCGGCCGAGACGCCAGCCGGCACGTACCCGCCCAGCGGGTCGTGCGCCGAGGTCTGGTCGGTGACGGCGTCCACCGGCACCCCGCGCCGCACGATCTCCGGAACCACCTCGCTCGCGTTGCCCAGCAGCGCCACCGAGAGCGCCTGGCCGCCGCGCCGGGCCGCCTCGGTCCAGGCGAGCGCCTCGTCGAGCGAATCGGTGGTCCGGTCCACCCAGCCCTGCGCCCGCCGGCGGTGGATGCGCGCGGGGTCCACCTCGACGACGAGCGCCACGCCGTCGTTCATGGTGACCGCGAGCGGCTGGGCGCCGCCCATGCCCCCGAGCCCCGCCGAGAGCACCAGGCGGCCGCGCAGCGAGCCGCCGAAGTGCCGCCGCGCCACCGCCGCGAAGGTCTCGTAGGTCCCCTGCAGGATGCCCTGGGTCCCGATGTAAATCCACGAGCCCGCGGTCATCTGGCCGTACATCGTGAGACCGAGGGCCTCGTACTCCCAGAACCGCTCCCAGGTGGCCCACGCCGGCACGAGCATGGCGTTGCTGATGACGACGCGCGGGGCCCACGGGTGCGTGCGGAAGACGCCCACCGGCTTGCCCGACTGGACGACGAGCGTCTCGTCGTCGCCGAGCGCGCGCAGCGCCGCCACCAGCGCGTGGAAGGCGGGCCAGTTGCGGGCCGCCTTGCCCGTGCCGCCGTAGACGACGAGGTCGGCGGGCCGCTCGGCGACCTCGGGGTCGAGGTTGTTCATCAACAGACGCAGCGCGGCCTCCTGCGGCCACCCGCGGCATGAGAGGGTTGGACCGCGGGGGGCGCGCACGACGCCGGGTGCGAGCCCGTCGGTCATGGTGCGCACGCTCCGGGAGGGATCGTCTGCAGGACTGTCGTACGACTCACCTACGACCCACACACCGTGACATCCTTGTCGGCTCGGGTCCCCGGTCCCCCATGATCGAGATCGACGGCCGAACGCTGTCGCCCGAGGCGGTCGAGCGCGTCGCGCGCGGCGCGCCCGTCCGCCTGACCGCCGAGGCCCGGCGCCGGATCGACCGCTCGCGTGCGGTGGTGGACCGCGTCCTGCGCGAGGGCCGGGCCGTCTACGGCGTATCCACCGGCGTGGGCCAGCTCTGCACGGTGGTCATCTCCGCCGAGGACGCGCGGGCGCTGCAGCAGAATGTCCTGCGCTCGCACGCGGCAGGCGTGGGTGCCCCGCTACCCGAACCGGCGGTGCGCGCGATGCTCGCGCTCCGCGCGAACGCCCTGGCCGCCGGGTACTCGGGCGTGCGCCCGGCGGTCGTGGAGCGCCTGCTCGAGCTGCTGAACCGCGGCGTGCATCCCGTGGTGCCCGAGCAGGGCTCGCTCGGCGCCAGCGGCGACCTGGCGCCGCTGGCCCACCTGGCGCTGGTGTTGCTCGGCGAGGGCGAGGCTGTCTACGAGGGCGCGCGGCTGCCCGGCGGCGAGGCGCTGCGGCGCGCGGGCCTGGTACCGCTCGTGCTCGAAGCGAAGGAAGGCGTGGCGCTCATCAACGGCACACAGTTCATGTCGGCCCTCGGCGTACTCTTCCTCCTCGACGCGGAGCGCCTGGCGGCCCAGGCCGACGTGGCCGGCGCCATGACGCTGGAGGCGCTGCGCGGCACCGACGCCGCGTTCGACGAGCGGCTCCAGGCGACGCGACCGCATCCCGGGCAGGCGGCGTGCGCGCGGCACCTGCGGCGGCTGCTCGCGGGCAGCGAGCGGGTGGTCCGCGAGGACTACACGCGGATCCAGGACGCCTACTCGCTCCGGTGCATGCCACAGGTCCACGGCGCGGTGCGGACCGCGCTGGCGCACCTACGCGAGGTGCTCACGATCGAGATCAACAGCGCCACCGATAACCCGCTGGCCTTCCCCGACGACGGCGAGATCGTCTCCGGCGGCAACTTTCACGGCGAGCCGCTGGCGCTGGCGCTGGACTACGCGGCGATCGCGGTCGCGGAACTCGCGGGCATCAGCGAGCGCCGCATCGAGCGCTTGGTCAACCCGCAGCTCTCAGGGCTGCCCGCGTTCCTGACCCAGGACGGCGGCCTCAACTCGGGCTACATGCTCGCGCAGTACACCGCCGCGGCGCTCGTGGCCGAAAACAAGGTGCTGGCCCACCCCGCCAGCGTGGACAGCATCCCGACCTCGGCCAACCAGGAAGACCACGTGAGCATGGGCGCCCACGCCGCGCGGAAGGCCGCGGCGATCCTGCGCCACGGCCAGCAGGTCATCGGCATCGAGATGCTGGTGGCCGCGCAGGCGCTCGAGTTCGGTGCGGGCCAGATGGGCGCCGGCACCGCGGCCGCGCACGCGGCCGTCCGGGCCGCGATCCCCCCGCTGGCCGGTGACCGTGTGCTCGCCGACGACCTGGCCGCGGCGGCCGGGCTCGTGCGGTCGGGCGCGGTGCTCGACGCGGTGGCCGCGCGGCTCGCTACCGCCTGAAGATGCTCCACCAGTCGCCGTCGTCGAGGTTGGACAGGTCGAACACCATCAGCCCGTCGGTGACGGCCTCGGCGGCGCGGACCGCGCCGGCGCCCTCAGCGCGGCGCCCGCGGTAAACGTCCATCCACACGCCGCCCAGTAGCGGCGTCCCCCGCGTGAGCTCGCGGCCGCGCAGGCCGTTGCCGATCACGGTGACGAACGGGGAGGTACCCTGCCGCAGCGCGTCCCAGCGTGTCACGGTGCGGTGGTAGAGTCCGATCATCAGGTAGTCGAGCTCGCCCAGCAGGCTCGCCTCCGCCCAGGCCGGGCTCCAACCCGGCACCAGGGGCGGGGCGTCGGGCCGTGCCCAGTTCTGGCCAAACTCGTGGATCGAGGGGTACCAGGCGCCGACGTACATTCCCACCGGGAGGTTGGGCCGGACCCCGCGCACCACGCGGCTCGCAGCACGCACGAACCCCTTGATCACCGAGGCGCGCCAGGCGATCCACGCCGGGAACAACGGGCCCGGCCGAAAGCCGTCAGCCTCGGGCCGCAGGACGTCCTCGGGCCAGGCACCGACCACCGCGCCCAGCCGCGCCTCGAACTGCCGGCGGCTGAGCGTCGAGAAGTCCGCGTCCACGCCCGCGTAGCGCGTGCGGTCGAGCACGATACCGTCCACGTCGTAGCGCGAGACGACCTCCCAGATCACCCCGAGCTCGTAGGCCGCCACCTCCGGATGCGAGGCGTTGACGAAGACGATCTGGATCGCTTGCGTGGAGGGCACGAAGGTCGGCGCGCCGTCCGGCCCGACGCGCAGGTGCACGCTGACCCAGTCGGGACGCTGCGCGGCGGGGCCCACCACCGGGCCGCGCGGCGAGAGCGCCAGCCCCTCGCCGAACGAGTTCACCGCGGCGTGCACGCGCAGCCCCGCCGCGCGTGCCTCCTCGATGAGCACCTGCAGCGGGTCGAACTCCCTTGGGAACCACGTCACCGGCGCCGGATAGGCCGCGCGCGCCACGGGCGAGGTCCGGATGTGGGGCGCCAGGTCGGACTCGTAGATGACGAAGCCCCACGCGTTCTTCGCCTCCGGCACGAGGACGTCGAAGCCGGCCGCGGCCGCTCGGGCGACCACCGCGCGGATGCCCTCGCGGGTGCTGAGCGCGCGCAGGTTCGCCGACGTCTCGATCCACAACGCCCGCCGCGGCACCCGCGCCGCGCCCGCCGCGCCCGGCGCGGCGGCGGTGATGACCAGCATCGCACAGACCAGCGCGGCGACCACGGCCGCCGCGCGCCGCACACGCACGATCGAGGAACCCCTCCCCGACGCCGCGAACCCCTTCCGGCGATGCACCCGACGCCCGGCGCCCTGGCGACGTTCGTCCAAGACCTTCGCGCTTTCGTCCTCGAAGACCTGGAGGCAACCTGCGAGGCGCTCGCGGCGGGAGGCATCAGCGCGCCCGAGCTCTGGGCGCGCCTGGCGGACCGCTCACTGCTGCGCCTGACGCTGCCCGTTGAGCACGGCGGCTGGGGCCTGTCCTTTCAGGAGTACCTCCCGATCCTCGAGCTGGTCGCGCAGTCACACGGCTCGGCGCGGATGATCGTGCACGTCCACAACGGCCTGTGGCGGCTG
Source organism: Armatimonadota bacterium (assembly GCA_031081715.1). Classification (GTDB taxonomy): domain Bacteria; phylum Sysuimicrobiota; class Sysuimicrobiia; order Sysuimicrobiales; family Humicultoraceae; genus Fervidifonticultor_A; species Fervidifonticultor_A tertius. The sequence goes on from JAVHMA010000020.1 coordinate 55,893, forward strand.
CTGGACCGCTACGGCTCAGCGGCGCAGAAGGCGCGCTTCCTGCCCGGGTGGGCAACCGGCCGGGTCAAGATGGCCTTCGCGCTCACCGAACCCGACGCCGGCACAGGCACCGACATCCGCGCGGCGGCGCGCCGCGACGGCAGGGGTTGGGTGCTGGACGGCCGCAAGTGGCTCATCACCTTTGCGGACGTCGCCGATGCCTTCATCGTGGTCGCCTACACCGACCGCGACCGCGGGGCCGAGGGGATTTCGGCGTTCATCGTGCCGCGCGACGCGCCCGGCCTGCACATCACCCCGCAGCCCGACGGCATGGGGCTGGCCGGCACGGGCCACGGGCTCCTCACGTTTGACGGGTGCCGCCTCGACGCCGATGCGCTGCTCGGCCGCGAGGGCGAGGGCCTCCGCATGGTCCTGCGCGGCTTCCTCGATACAAGTCGCATCTCGATCGCGGCGAGCTGCGTCGGGCTCGCGCAGCGCGCGCTGGATCTGGCCGCCGACCACGCGCACCGCCGCGTGACCTTCGGCAAACCGCTGGCGGAACGCCAGGCGGTCCGGTTCGCGCTGGCCGAGGCCGCGCTCGACGTCCACGCCGCGCGCCTGCTCGTCCGCGACGCCGCGGCGCGCGCGGATGCCGGACAGCCGTGCACCACGGAGGCCGCCATGGCCAAGCTGTTCGGGCTCGAGATGGTCGGCCGCGTCACCGACACGGCGCTGCGCGTCTGCGGCGGCCCGGCCTACCTGCGCGGGCACCCCGTGGAGCGGCTCTATCGCGACGCGCGCGCGCTGTGGTTCGAGGAGGGCACGGCGGAGGTCCAGAAGCTCGTCATCGCGCGCGCGGTGCTCGGCGGCCGCGAGCAGGGATAGACGACACCGGTGCTGGCCGCGCGGCTCTACGACAGCGGTCCCCCGCGCCGGCTCGTGCTCGAGTCGATTCCCGACCCGGCGCCCCGCCGCGGCGAGGTCGTGGTCGCGGTGCGGGCCGCCGGGCTGTGCGGCACGGACCTCGAGATGCTCGACGGCCTCCGGTTGCCGCCGGAGGTGCCGTGGCCGATCGTGCCAGGCCATGAGGTCGCGGGCGAGGTCGCGGCAGCGGGCGAGGACGCGGGCCCGTGGCGGCCCGGCGACCGGGTGGTGGTCCACCCGTACGTGGCCTGCGGCCGGTGCCGCTCGTGCCTGGATGGCCGCCAGTCCGCGTGCCTGGCGCCGGAGCTCATCGGCCTGACCCGGCTCGGCGGCTTCGCGGAGAAGATCGCGGTCCCGGGGGTCAACCTGTTCCGCCTGCCCGAGGGCGTGCCCTACACGGTAGGCGCCATCCTGCCCGACGCCGTGGCGACACCCTACCACGCGCTGGTGACGCGCGGCGAGCTCGCTCCCGGGCAGAGCGTGGCGATCTTCGGGGCGGGCGGGGTGGGCACGCACGGCGTGCTCTTCGCCAAGATGCTCGGCGCGCACCCGGTCGTGGTCGTGGTCCGCCGGCCGGCCGTCGCCGGGCGGCTGCGGGCGCTCGGCGCCACGGTGGTCGTGGCCGACGCCGCCACGAACCCGGTGCGCGAGATCAGGCGGCTCACCGGCGGTCTCGGCGCCGACCTGAGCGTGGACTTCGTCGGCCGCTCGGAAACCGTGCGCGCGTGCATCGGCGCGACCCGGATCGGTGGCCGCGTCGTGCTGGTGGGCGTCGCCGACGAACCGCTCGCGCTGCCGGGCTCGTCCTACCTGGTCCGCCGCGAGGTGGAGCTGCGGGCGGCATTCGGTGCTACCCCGCAGGAGATCGACGTGGTGATCGGGCTGGTGGCCTCGGGCCGCCTCGACCTGAGCCGCAGCGTCTCGCGCGAGCGCCCGCTGGCGCGCATCCACGAGGCGGTCGCGATCCTGCGCGACCGGCCGCCGGACGTCGTGCGGGTGGTATTGACGATGGACGCGGCAACGACGGGGTGATGGACTGATGGACCTGCGGGGCAAGGTCGCGCTGGTCACCGGTGCGTCGCGCGGCATCGGCCGCGCGACCGCGCTCCTGCTCGGCGAGCGCGGGGCCGACGTTGTGGTGCACTACAAGACCTCGGAGGAGGCGGCGCGCGGGGTCGCCGCGACGATCGCCGCCAGCGGCCGGCGCGCGGTCGCGGTGCGCGCCGACCTGGAGCGGCCCGAGGAGATCGACGCGCTGTTCGCCCGCGTGCGCGAGACGTTCGGCGCCTTGGACATCTTCGTGGCCAACGCCGCGGCCACCGCGTTCCGACCGTTCGCGGCGCTGCGGCCGCACCACCTGGCGCGCACCTACCAGGCGAACGTGTTCGCGTTCGTTCAGGCCGCGCAGGCCGCGATGGCGCTCATGGCCGGCCGGCGGGGCCGCATCGTCACCGTGTCGAGCTTCCCGACCGCGCGCTATCTCCCCGACTACGCCCTGCTGGCGTCCGCGAAGGCCGCGGTGGAGACGCTCACCCGCTACCTGGCGGTCGAGGCCGCGCCGCTCGGCGTGACGGTCAACGGCGTGAGCCCCGGCGTGGTCGCCACCGAGTCGATCGGCGCGTACGCGCGCGGCGACGACGCGGCCTTCGTTGAGGCGGCCACGGCCGCCACGCCCATGGGCCGGCTGGGGCAGCCGGAGGACATCGCGCGCGTGATCGCCTTCCTGTGCTCGGATGACGCGGCGTGGATCGTGGGTCAGACGATCGTGGCAGACGGCGGGCTGACGCTGACGGGCCCCTACGCGCGGCCGCCGGCTGACCGGCCGTGAGGTTCCGTGACCGCGTGGCGGTCGTCACGGGCGGGGCGGGCGGCATGGGCCGCGAGATCGCGCGGCGGCTGGCCGGTGAAGGCGCGCGCGTTGCGCTGATCGACCGCAACGCCACCGGCGCGCGGGAGACCGCCGAGGCCCTCACCGCCGGTGGCGCCGAGGCGCTCGCGCTCGAGGCCGACGTCTCGCAGAAGGCCGCGGTGGACGCCGCGATCGCGGCGGTGCTGGCCCGCTGGGGCGCCGTGCACGTCCTGGTCAACAACGCCGGCTGGGACCGGGTCATGCCGTTCGTCGAGACCACCGAGGAGCTGTGGGACCGTCTGCTCGCGATCAACCTGAAGGGTCCGATCGTCTGCACCCGCGCTGTCCTCGACGCGATGATCGCGCAACGCTACGGCCGCATCGTGAACATCGCCTCGGACGCCGGCCGCGTAGGCTCCTCCGGCGAGGCGGTCTACGCGGCGGCCAAGGGTGGGGTGATCGCCTTCACCAAGGCCATGGCCCGCGAGCTCGCGCGGTGGCAGATCACGGTGAACTGCATCTGCCCCGGCCCGTCGGATACCCCGCTCTTTCGCCGCGAGGTCATCGAGCCGCACCCGAAGCTCGCCGAGAGCCTGGCGCGCGCCATCCCGCTCGGCCGGCTCGGCAGGCCGCAAGACGTCGCGCCGGCCGTCCTGTTCCTGGCCGGGGACGACGCCGGGTACATCACCGGGCAGACGCTGTCGGTCTCCGGCGGGCTGACGATGGTCTGACCGTCAGGGGGCCCGGCATCCGCGGTCAGCGGCCCCAGGTCAGCGCGCACGCCGCCCAGGTGAAGCCACCCCCAAACGCCGCGAGCACCAGGCGGTCGCCGTCTGCGATGCGGCCGTCGCCCCGCGCCTCCCACAGCGAGATCGGCACCGACGCCGACGACGTGTTCCCGTAGTGCTCGATCGTCGAGACGAACCGCTCGACCGGCAGGCCCATCTGCCGGGCCACCGCTTCCAGGATGCGCTGGTTGGCCTGATGCGGCACGATCCACCGCACCTGGTCGAGCGACCACTCCGCGCGGCGCACCACCTCGGCGATCGCGTCGGGCACGACGCGCACCGCCAGCCTGAACAGCGTGCGGCCGTCCATCCGCGGGTAGTGGAGCCCCTGACGCAGGACCTCGTCGGAGTAAGGCATGCGGCTGCCGCCGCCGGGCAGCTTGAGCATGTCGCCGGCCCCGCCGTCGGCGCCGACGACCGCCGCCCGCACGCCTCCCCCGCCCTCGGCCGGCCCGAGGACCGCCGCGCCGGCGCCGTCGCCCACGAGCACGCACAGCGACCGGTCGGTCCAGTCCACGAGCTTGCTGAGCACCTCGGCGCCCACGACCATGACGTGCCGCGCCACACCGGCCTCGATGGCCTGCGCCGCGGCGATGACCCCGTAGACGAAGCTGGAGCACGCGGCGAGCAGGTCGAAGGCGCCCGCGCGCCGCGCGCCCAGCCGGTCCTGGATCAGGCAGGCCGTGGCGGGGAACAGCATGTCCGGCGTGGTGGTGGCGCAGATGATCAGGTCGAGCTCCCCGGCTTCCAGGCCCGCGTCCACGAGCGCGGCTCGGGCGGCCGCCACACCGAGGTCCGAGGCCGCCTGGTCCGGTGAGGCGATGTGCCGCGTGCGGATGCCGGTGCGCTCGACGATCCACGCGTCGGAGGTGTCCACCATCCGCGACAGGTCATCGTTGGTGAGCACCCGCGGCGGAACGTAGACCCCCAGACCGCGGATCGCCGCGCGGCAGACAGCCGCCGGCGCCGCGGCCGGAGTTGGGGCGGGCTGCGGCCCGTGCATGTCTACCGACGTTCGGCCGGCGGCGTCAAACCCCTGCTCTACGCGCCTACCGTGCCCAGAGGCCGCGCATCGCCGCGCGCGCCTCGCGCTGGCAGGCGACGAACAGCGCGGCATACCGCACGTTTGGCGGGACCGTCAGGGCCTGCGCGTAGCCCTCGCGCACGATGCGCACGTTGAACATCGTACCGTCGGGCAGCCAGACGTAGGCGAGCGTCCGGCCATGACGGTCCAGGCGCTCGACGTCGAACTCGAGCCCGACCGTCCGGCCCGCGAGGTGCCGGCGCGCGAACGCCCGGGCACGCCGTCCCTGGGTTAGGATCTCGGCACGGCTGCGGTGGGTGCGCCGGCCGACCTCATCCAGGTGCGCCCCGGCGTAGACCTCGGGCGCGTCGATCCCGATTAGGCGCACCCGCTCGGAGGCGCCGAGGCCGCGCCGAACGCGAATCGTGTCGCCGTCGATGACCTGCGTGACCGCGGCGTGAACCAGCGTTGCGGGTGCCGGCGGATCGAGGCAGACCGGCCCCCCGCCGGCGGCCGCGATCGCGACCACCGCGAGCCCGGCCAAGACGATGAGCGATCCGGCGTGCACAACGCAGCCCCCCGCCCGCGCGGCGTCCGACACCACCGCTACGCGCCGAAGGGGCGATAGGTTCGGGTAGGGACGGGTCGGGGGGCCCGGGCGCACCGCCAGAGGCCCGCGCAGGAAGATCACCCGCCGGGGTCGCAGTCTACGGGTGGACCGCCCCGGCGCGGGACGGCACACGCGTTGAGGGGTGAGGCGTAGCGTGACCACCAGGAGTCTGGACCGGCCGCTGCCCGGCGGCACGGTCACGTTCCTCTTCACGGACATCGAGGGCTCGACGCGGCTGCTCCAGGGCCTGGGGCCGCGCTACGACGAGCTCCTCGAGGAGCACCGCCGCCTGATCCGCGAGGCCGTGACCGCCGAGGGCGGCCATGAGGTGAACACCGAGGGCGACGCGTTCTTCATCGTCTTCGCGAGCGCGCCGCGCGCCATCGTCGCGGCCGTGGCGGCGCAGCGCGCGCTCGGCGCGTTCGCCTGGCCGGCCGACGGTGTGCTCCGGGTCCGCATGGGCCTGCACACCGGCGAGGGCACCCCGATCGCCGGCGACTACGTGGGCCTGGATGTCCACCGGGCCGCGCGCATCTGCGCGGCGGCGCACGGTGGCCAGGTCCTGGTCTCGCACTCGACCCGGGCCCTCGTGGAGGGCGCGCTGCCGCCCGGCGTGACGCTCCGCGGCCTGGGGGAACGGCGGCTCAAGGATCTGCTGCGGCCGGAGCACCTGTTCCAGGTGGTCGCGCCCGACCTGCCCGCGGACTTCCCGCCGCTGCGCACGCTCGACCGCGCGCCCAACAACCTGCCCACCCAGCTCACCAGCTTCATCGGCCGCCAGCGGGAACTCACCGAGGCGCGACGGCTGCTGGGCGGCACGCGGCTGCTCACCCTGACAGGCCCGGGCGGCACCGGCAAGACCCGGCTGGCGCTGCAGCTCGGCGTCGAGGTCATCGACAGCTTCCCGGACGGCGTCTTCTTCGTGGGGCTGGCGCCGATCGCCGATCCCGAGCTCGTGCCGTCCACAATCGGCCAGGCGCTCGGCCTCCAGGAGGCCAGCGGCCGCGCCCAGATCGACCACCTGGTCGAGTTCCTGGGCGAACGGCGACTGCTGCTCATCCTGGATAACTTCGAGCAGATCCTCTCCGCGGCGCCGTTCGTCAGCCGGCTGCTGCGGGGCACGCCCAACATCAAGATCGTGGTCACGACCCGGGCCGCCCTGCACGTCTACGGCGAGCAGGAGTTCCCGGTCCCGCCCCTCGCCCTGCCTGACCTGAAGCACCTCCCGTCGCTGGAGTCGTTGTCGCAATACGAGGCGGTCGCGCTCTTCATCCAGCGCGCCATGGCCGCCAAGCCGGACTTCGCGGTCACCAACGAGAATGCGCCGGCCATCGCCGAGATCACCTCGCGGCTGGACGGGCTGCCGCTGGCGATCGAGCTCGCCGCGGCGCGCGTCAAGCTGCTGCCACCGCAGGCGCTGCTCGCGCGGCTGTCGCGGCGCCTGAGCCTGCTCTCCGCCGGCTCGCGCGACCTCCCGACCCGACAGCAAGCCCTGCGCGACGCCATCGCGTGGAGCTGCGACCTGCTCGACGAGCCCTCCAAGCGCCTGATGGGGCGGGTCTCGGTGTTCGTCGGTGGCTGCACACTGGAGGAGGCCGAGGCGGTCTGCGGCCCGGCGGCCGAGCTCGGCCGCGACGTGCTGGACGGCCTGGCCGCGCTCGCCGACCACAGCCTGCTCCGGCACGAGGAGGTCGCGGGCGAGCCGCGCTTCTCCATGCTCGAGACGATCCGCGAGTTCGCGGCCGAGCGCCTGGAAGCGAGCGGCGAGGCTTCGACGATCCGGCGTCGGCACACCGCGACGTTCCTGGCGCTGGCCGAGGCGGCGGCGCCGCGCCTGGTACGGCCCGAGGCGCCCGGGTGGCTCGACCGCCTCGAGCGCGAGCACGACAACCTGCGCGCCGCCATCGGCTGGGCCCTCGAGCAGGGCGACGCCGAGACCGCGCTGCGGCTGGGCGCGGCGCTGTGGCGCTTCTGGCAGATGCGCGGGCACGTGCACGAAGGTCGTGAGCGGCTGCGCGCGGTGCTCGCGATGCCCGACGCCCGCCAGGCGTCCGCCTACCCCGCGGCCGTGGAGGCCGCGGGCGGCATCGCGTACTGGCAGGGCGACTTCGAGGGAGCCCGCGCCTACTACGAGGAGCAGCTCGCGATCGCGCGCGCGGCCGGGCGACCGGCCGACGTGGCCGGAGCCCTCTACAACCTGGCCTTCACCCACATCGTGCCGCAGACCGGCATAGACGTGGGGCGCGCGCAGCTCGAGGAAGCGCTGGCCCTCTACGCGCAGCTCGGGGATAAGACGGGCATCGCGAAGGTCCACTGGGGGATGGCCAGCGCCGCGTTCGCCAACCACCCCGATACGGCACTCGGCCACCTCGAGGTGTGCATCCCGATCTTCCGGGAGCTCCAGGACCGGTTCGGCCTGGCGTGGGCCCTTCACAGCGCCGGGCTGGCGCGGATGCAGCGCAGGGAGCTGGACGCCGCGCGGGCGGTGTTCACCGAAGCCCTCCGCCTCTTCGCCGACGCGCGCGACGTCTCCGGCATCGCGGGCCTGTTGCAAGACTTCTCCAACCTCGCGTTGCTCGAGGGCGACGTGCGGCGCGCGGCGCGCCTGCACGGCGGCACCGCCGGCGTCGCGAACACCGGCGGCGCCGACTTGAAGGCGTTCTTCGAGACCATGGAGCGCTGGAGGGTCGGGGACGTGGCCCTCGACAAGGCGGCGCTGGCGGCGGACATCGAGGCCGGCCGCGCCATGTCCGCCGAGGAGCTGGTAGCCTACGCGCTCCAGCCCGCTGCAAAGGCCCCGGCCGGGGAGGAACCGCGCTAGCCGCGCGGCGGCCGCTGCGCGAGCTCGATGGTGTCTACCCCGTCTTCCCCATCTCCCCGACGTCGTACTCCTCGAAGACGACGCCGCGCGCGCGCAGATCGGCCATGAGCGCCACGATGTCGGTCACCTCGACGTGGGCCTGGGTGTTGCGCGCGGTCCCGGCGTGCGGCGTGGGATAGGTGGTTCATGATACGCTCGTGACACACCTGCCGTAACATGCAAGGGTCGGCAGGACCACGTGTCGTGGGGGTGACGTCCATGGTGATCCGACTGTTCGCAGCCGCGAGCGTTGTGGC